>NZ_JAGRQJ010000010.1:0-506055 GCF_018132745.1 Pseudomonas sp. 14A
CGCCTTCGCGGGCAAGCCCGCTCCCACAGGGATTTGGGGGGCGACAAAGATCGTGGATCTGCCCCGGATCACTGTGGGAGTGAGCCTGCTCGCGAAAGCGGTGTGTCATTCAACGTGGATGTATCTGATCTGGCGCCTTCGCGAGCAGGCTCGCTCCCACAGGGATCGGCGTTTTGCTCAGATGATTTGTGGTGTCAGCGGTTGTATTTCAGCGCTTCGACAAACGCTGCAAACGCTGCCGAGCTCTGGCGCCTGTTGGGGTAATAGAGGTGATAGCCCTGAAACGTCGGGCACCACTCGCTCAGCACTTCCACCAGTCGACCGTCCGCCAGATACGGCGCGACCAATTGCTCGGGCACGTAGGCCACGCCGATGCCGTCCACGGCGGCGTTGAGCACATGCATGATGCTGTTGAACACCAGTTGCCCGTCGACCTTGACGCTGAAATCCTGACCCTTGTGCGCAAACTCCCAGGCGTAAATCGCGCCGGCCGGTTGATGGCGGATGTTGATGCAGGTGTGCTCCGTCAATTGATGCGGCGTGGCGGGTGCCGGGTGACGAGCGAAGTACTCGGGCGAGGCGACCACGGCCAGGCGCCAGTCCGGGCCGATGCGCACGGCGATCATGTCTTTGCTGATCGATTCACCGAGACGAATGCCGGCGTCGAAGCGTTCCTTGACCACATTGGTAAATCCGTAATCGACGTAAAACTCCAGGGTGATGTCCGGGTAGTCCTGCAAAAACTGCGCAAGCATCGGCCGAATGCACAACTCGATCTGATCGTCCGTGCAGGAAACGCGAATCGTGCCGCTGGGCTTGTCGCGCAATTCGCCGAGGGCTTCGAGCTCGGCGCTGATCTGCTCGAACAGCGGCGCAATCGAATGCATCAAGCGTTCGCCAGCCTCGGTCGGCGAGACATTGCGCGTCGTACGAGCGAGCAAGCGGATACCCAGACGCTGCTCCAGCGCGCGGACCGTATGACTCAGCGCAGACGGCGTGACGCCGAGGCGGGCGGCAGCCTTGGTGAAGCTTTGCTCCTGCGCCACCGCCAGAAAGGCCTGCAGGTCGTTGACTTTGGCGTTGCTCATTGCTGAATTTTTCTCAAAAGCACATGAAGATTACTGCTACTAATCAAGTTAAGCCCGATCAGTCAAGCTTTGCAGCCTGAGTAGCGGGGCAGAAGGCCTCGATGATTTCTTCTTCAAGACAGGTTTTCGCATGACGGCTCAAGTAATCGATACCCAGCCAGCCCAGCCCATGGAAGCGTTCACTGACGGCGAACAACCGGCGTACTGGAGCGGTGTGTTCGCGATGACCCTGTGCGTCTTCGCCCTGATCGCTTCCGAGTTCATGCCGGTCAGTCTGCTCACGCCAATGGCTACGGACTTGCACATCAGTGAAGGCCTGGCCGGCTACGGCATTGCCATCTCTGGCGCGTTCGCGGTGCTGACCAGCCTGACGATCAGCAGGCTCGCCGGCTCGATGGATCGCAAGCGCCTGTTGCTGCTGTTGACTGCGCTGATGTGCGCGTCCGGGCTGGTGGTGGGCCTGGCGCCCAATTACACGGTGTACATGATCGGTCGCGCATTGATCGGCGTGGTGATCGGCGGCTTCTGGTCGATGTCGGCGGCGTTGGCCATGCGTCTGGTACCCTCCGCCAGCGTGCCCAAGGCGCTGGCGATTTTTAACGGCGGCAATGCCCTGGCGACCGTTGTGGCGGCGCCGTTGGGCAGTTATCTGGGCAGCGTGATTGGCTGGCGCGGGGCGTTTTTCTGCCTGATACCGGTAGCGCTGATTGCACTGCTCTGGCAATGGATCAGCTTGCCCGCGCTGCCGGCCGCGCCACGCAAAGCCAGCGCAGCCAATGTGTTTGCGTTGTTCAAAAGCCGCCGGGTGGCGTTGGGCATGCTCGGCGCAGGTCTGTTCTTCATGGGCCAGTTTGTTCTGTTCACCTACCTGCGACCGTTTCTGGAAACCGTGACCCGGGTCGACGTTTCGATGCTGTCGATCATCCTGCTGGTCATTGGTGTGGCCGGGTTTATCGGCACCGTGGTCATCGGTTCGGTTTTGAAGAAGGGGCTGTATCGCGTAGTGATCGCCATCCCGCTGTTGATGGCGATGATCTCCGTGGCGCTCATAGGGATGGGCGGTTCAGTGGTGGCGACGTTCGTATTGCTGGGCTTGTGGGGATTGATCGCCACTGCCGCGCCGGTAGGCTGGTGGTCGTGGCTGGCGCGCACGCTGCCCGACGATGCCGAGGCGGGCGGTGGGCTGATGGTGGCGGTGGTGCAGTTGTCGATTGCCTCGGGGTCTACCGTCGGTGGTCTGCTGTTCGACGGCAGCGGCTATCGGCTGACGTTTTTCGCCAGCGCGGCATTGCTTGTGCTAGCGGCGCTGATGACATGGCTGACGTCGCGGCAGACGGCCTGAATCAGCTTTCGGTGTTTTCGGCCGCCGCCTGCGCCGCTTCGGCTTCCAGCTTCAGGCGGTCGGCCTTGCAGATGTATTTGGGCTTTTTCGGCGCCAGTTTGGCGTTGGCCTTCTTGGCTTTTTCCTTGAACAACTGCTGCAGCTTCTTTTGGCGATTCATGATTTTTCGATCAGGGGTGGAGAGGGTGGGAATCCTGACGCAAGGCCGAGTGGTCAGCAAGAAGAAATCCACTAAGCTGAGCACATTCGCCCATACTCAAGAGCATCCCCCAACCGAAGGAATCGCACATGAGAAAAGCTCGCAGATTGATTACCGCGTTGTCTTGCCTCGCGCTGGTAATCGGCAGCACGACCGCACTGGCCGACCCCGGCAATGGCAAGGGGCAGGGTGGCCAGGGCGGCCAGGGCAACGGCAAGGGCAAACCGCAGAACATGCAGGATCACGGTAATCAGGGTGGTGGCGGTCAGGGCAATGGCAACAAAGGCCAGCAATCCTCTGGCAATCGCGGCGGTGGTCCGAGCGTTGATCGCGGCAATATTCTCGGCATCATCGATGGTTATCGCGGGCAATACTGGAATCCGGGGCCGCCGCTGCCGCCGGGTATTCAAAAGAATCTGGCGCGGGGCAAACCGCTGCCACCGGGCATCGCCAAGAAGCTGGACGGGCGCATGCTTGGGCATTTGCCTCACTATGACGGCTACGAATGGCAACAGGTGGGCACCGACCTGATCCTTGTTGCGCTGGCCACCGGGTTGATCTACGAGGTGCTCAACGGCGCGTTCGATTGATTGTTGAAAGAGGAGCGGCAGCACGTGCCGCCCCTTTTTTATGCGTGCATAACTGCATCAGGTGCATCAATGAACTGCATTCAGGCTGGGTTGTTCGTTGAGTGATGTGCTTTCAAACTGAGCTCAACGCTTATCGAATGAATGGAGATGATCATGGCCAACGCAATCCGCTTCATCGAAACGGGCGCTCCGCAGGTTCTGCAATTGCACGCTGTCAGCGAGCAAATCCCTGGGCCCGGCGAGGTCTGGCTGGAGCAGGCGGCGGTGGGCGTCAATTACCTCGATGTCAGCCAGCGCAAAGGTGCAGTGCCCGTGGCGTTGCCATCGGGGCTGGGTCTGGAAGGCGCGGGTCGGGTGGCGGCGGTCGGTGCCGGTGTGAGCAATGTCCGCGTCGGTGATCGAGTCGCTTATGCCACAGGTCCCTTGGGCGGTTACGCCTCGGCGCGGCTGTTTCCGGCAGAGCGTCTGGTGAAGATTCCCGAAGAGTTGTCGTTCGAAGACGCGGCGGCGGTGTTGTTCAAAGGCATCACCGCGCAGTATCTTCTGAAGGCGACCTACCCGGTCGGGCCGGGCACGACGATGCTGCTTTACGGTGTCGCGGGTGGTCTGGGGGAAATCATGGTGCCGTGGGCCAAACACCTTGGCGCAACAGTCATCGGTGTGGTGTCGAAGCAGGCCAGTGTCGACAAGGCTCGCGCGTCCGGTTGTGACGAAGTGCTGGTGTTCGATGCCGAGACTCTTGCCGCCGATGTGGTGCGTATCACTGAGGGGCGCAAGGTCGATGTGGTGTATGACCCGATTGGTCGGGTGTCTTTTCAGGCCTCGCTGGACAGCTTGCGCCCACGCGGATTGATGGTCTCGTTCGGCGCGCAGGCCGGCGCGCCGGCGGCGGTGGAAATGGCCACGCTGAACGCCAAGGGCTCGCTGTTTCTGACCCGTCCATCGCTGGCCGCGCACACCGCCACGACAGCCGAATACCAGGAGCGCGCGCAAGATGTGCTGGCCGCTGTTGCCGCCGGTATCATCACGCCGCAAATCCGCGCGCGTTATTCATTGGCTGACGCGGCACAAGCGCACGCCGATCTTGAATCGGGCCGATCATCAGGGGCGATCATTTTAAAACCATGAATCTGGATGTTCTGAGCAACCCGCACAGCGATGAAATCGCTGCTTTCCTGGCCGTCGCTGCGCAAGGCTCGTTCGTCGCGGCGGGGCGTTTGTTGCAGCGCCATCCGACCATCGTTTCCAAGCGCCTTGCGGCGATGGAGAAGCGACTGGGCGTGCGGTTGGTGGAACGCTCGACGCGACACGTGCGTATCACCGAGGCCGGTCTGCAACTCGAACAGCGCCTGCGCGCGGCCGTCGAGTTGATGAACGAAGCGCAGCAGCAAGCGGTGCAGGGCGCCAGCGAAGTGCGCGGCACCTTGCGCCTGGCGTTGCCGGCGGCGATGGGGCGTTTGTGGCTGGGGCCGCTGTTGCCGGAATTTCTCAAGGCCCATCCGCACGTCTCGCTGGTGGCCGATTACAGCGAAGGCCTGGTCGACATCATCGAGCAGGGCTTCGACGCGGCCATTCGCATCGGCGAGCTTGAGGACAATCGGCTGATTGCAAAAAAGCTCAGTGACCATCGACGGATTCTCTGTGCATCGCCGGCCTACATAGAGGCGCACGGCATGCCGCAAACCCCGCAGGACCTGCTGCAGCACAATTGCCTGCGCTTCAGCGGGCTGGCGTCGTTCCCGCTGTGGCGCCTGCATCGCGGCAACGAAGTGCAGACCATTACGCCACACGGCAACCTGACCGCCAGCGACAGCGAATCCCTGCTCGCCGCCGCCCGCGCCGACGCCGGCATACTCGGTGCCGGCGACTGGCTGATGAGCCGCGACCTGGCGGCGGGGAGATTGATTCACGTGCTGCCCGACTGGCAGCTGGATTCGGCGGGCGGCGTCTATCTGATCAGACCGTCTTCGCGGTTTCCGGCGGCGGCGGTGGTGGCGTTCAAGGAGTGGATCGAAGCGAAATTCGAGACCGGGCCACCTTGGGCCCTCTGAGTCCAGTCTGCATCAAGACTGACTCTGACTCTGACCCTGCTCGCGAAAGCGCAGTGTCAGTCATAGAGGGTCTGGCTGACCTGACGCCTTCGCGAGCAGGCTCGCTCCCACAGGTTTCGTGGCTTGCTCAGGAATTGCCGAACATACGTATATCCAATGTGGGAGCGAGGGCAAGTTTGAGCGCACAAAAAAGCCCGGCATTGCTGCCGGGCTTTGGTGTCTTCAACGCTTTACGCGGCGATCTTGTTGGCCGCCATCTCCTTTTTGTGGCTTGCCTTCATGGCTTCCATTTGCGCACCCAGTTCCTCGAGTTTTGCCTTGCCCAGAAGCTTCTGCGCTTTCGGAAACATTTCCTGTTCTTCCTCTTCGATGTGGTGCTCCAGCAGCTCCTTGACCACTTTGACCCGACCGGCAAATTCCGGGGTGCCTGGATCGGTTTCTTTCAGATCAGGCAGTACCAGTGAGTCCACGGTGCGGTGCTCTTCCTTGGCTTCGTAGTACATGATGTCTTCTTCCTTGCTGCCGGCTTCCTTGAACGCGGGATAGAGAATCTCTTCTTCGAGGCGGGTATGGAGGGTGATTTCCATTTCCAGTTTGCCCAGCAACTCGACGCGTTTTTTCAGTGCGCGGTCGGTGGACTCACTCAGTTGGCTGAGGATGGCTTTGACTTTTTCATGGTCGGCTTTGAGAAGGTCGATGGCATTCATTTTTGAGGCCTCTGCTTTTCACGGATTGAACACAGCGTTCTTTTTTTCGCGCTGCTGTGTATTCAGGAAGAGGCTATCGCAGGACTCATGCCAACTCGCTGATCGAGCGCAACCCTTCTAAATCAAGGGCTGGCATCGAAGCAGGCACAATGCTTTCGTGCAGCCTGCAAGAAATCCGCGCAACGGGCATTGCATATAACAAGCCCGGCAAAAGCCGGGCTGAGGGTGATGCTTGAGAGGGGCCTGCGTCGTTGCTTAACGGCTGGCCTGGGAAGGTGAGCCGCGACCGATATGCTTGGGCCCCGCCAACGCCCAGGCGATCAGGCCGAACAGCGGCACGAACACGATCAGCACGATCCACACGCCTTTATTGCTCGATTTCCCCTCGCTTTTACGCACCCGATTGATGGCCCAAAGCTCGATCAGCACGAGAATGACCGCCAATACGATCCACACGGTTTCGATTTGCATAGGCTTAACTCCTGATGGTCTGTGCGTTAGGCGACGAGAGGGGCGTTGGGTTCATTCTTTTTGCCCGGGACAAGCGGACGCAGTGATACCCGGTTGCAAAATAGATGTCTGGTCGCCGCTGCGCCCTATATCCTCTGCGCCACACGTTTGGGCTGGAACAGGGACAGGGCAATGGCATTCAGGGTGATGGTCGTCGGTGGTTACGGCAATTTCGGCAGTATCGTTTGTCGGCATCTGGCGCAGATGCCAGAGATTGAACTGCTGCTGTCGGGCCGCGATGCGCACAAGTTGCAGCGCAAGGTTGACGAGCTGCAAACGCAGTCGGGCCGAGCTTGCGAAGGGTGGTGCGGTGATGCGACAGGCGCGGATTTTCAAGCGGCGCTGCGCGAGCTGAATATCCAGTTAGTGGTGCACACTGGCGGGCCGTTTCAGGGGCAATCCTACGCAGTTGCTGAAAGCTGCATCAGCGCCGGGGTCAATTACTGCGATCTGGCTGACTGCCGCACCTTCGTCAACGGCATTGATGTGCTCGACGCCCGCGCCAGGGAGGCTGGTGTGGCCGTGCTCAGCGGTTGCAGTTCGGTGCCGACCTTGTCTTCGGCGATCATCGATCAGCAGCGCTCACGCTTTGCGCGAATCGACTCGATCGAGCATGGCATTTCTTCCTCGGCAAAAATGCCGGGGCTGTCCACGGTCGAAGGCGTGCTCGCTTATGCCGGCAAGCCGATCAGGCAGTTACAGAATGGCCAGGTTCACGAAGTATTGGGCTGGCTCGACCTGACCCTGCGCAGCATGCCGCAACTGGGCACGCGGGTGCTGGCCAATGTCGATGTGCCGGACATGGATATTTTCGCGCGTCGCTATGGCGCACAGACGCTGCGCTTCAAGGCTGGCGCTGGCCTGAAACTCGGCGGTGTCGCCAACGCCTTGCTGGCGCAAGCCTTGCGCTTCGGTCTGGTGCGCGATCACGTACGCTGGGCGGCACGTCTGCATCGCTTGGGCACGTGGTTCGAACGCTTCGGTGACGGCAAAAGCGCGATGTACATCGATGTTCAAGGCATCGGGGTTGACGACCAGCCGCTGAGCATGACCGCGCAACTCACAGCGCTGAATGACAAAGGCCCGGAAATCCCCAGCTGCGCCGCCGTCGCTCTCGCCAGCAAAATAGCCCGGGGTTACACGCCGCAATCTGGGGCGCGGCCGTGCGTGGGCGAAATCAGCGTTGAGGAATACCTGGCGGCGATCAACGATCCCGCCAACCTGAGCCTGTCGGTTCAGTTCGCCGAAGGGCAGCGTTGAGATGCTCTATCTCTGCCTGAAGTACCTGCACGTCATTGCGGCGATTTTCCTCTTTGGTTTCGGCATGGGCGCCTACCTCTACCTGATCGCCGCCAGCCGCAGCGGCAACCCGCAAGTGATCGCCCATGTCGCACGGACGGTGGTGCGCTTTGATACCTGGATCACCACGCCGGCCGGGTTTGTCCAGGTCATTACCGGGTATCTGCTGATGCGGCTTTCCGGGCTGTCGATGAGCACCGAGTGGCTGCTGACTGCGGTGATCATTTTCTTCTGTGTGGGCGCGTTGTGGCTGCCGGTGCTGGTGTTGCAAAAGCGTTTGCAGAGCATGGCGCTGAGCGCAGGCGAGGGTGGCCTTGCTCTGGATGATCGCTATGCGAGCACGTACCGGTGGTGGTTCTGGATGGGTATCGCCGGATTCGCCGGGATGTTTGTCATCGTGCTGATGATGGTGACCAAGATGACGCCACTGCAACTGATCGGATCAGCCGTGGGCCTTTAGAAAACGGCTTTCGTGATCCGCTGTTGGGAGCAGGCAAGTGTCGTACTTGCCGAACAGCCGATAGCGATTCAGCGCGATGCGATCGTAAGCCCAGTCGCGCAGACGACGCGGGAAGATGCGCAGCAGTTTCAGCGGCTGCCAGCGCATTGGCAGTTGCCCGACCACTTCCAGGAATGCATCTGATCGCTCCCAATAATTGCGGTCGCGGATCACCGCCATGGTGTCGAACTCATCCAGCGGCAAACCGGCCCACGCCAGCAAGGCCTGGCCCTCGGGCGATTGTACGGTCGCCAGCCGCACGCGGCGCTGACGGTCATACCGAATCAGAAACCGCGCCCAGCCGTTGCACAGTTTGCACACGCCGTCGAACAGCACCACGGTTTCGCCGGGCTTGAGCAATGGCGCGGAGGTCTGGCGGGTTTTCATGGCAGGCATTGGCGGATGTCCTTGGCGGCGGGTGTCGCGATCATAACCTCGATCATCGGACTATAAGAGTGGATCGCGCCGGTATTGCCCCGGCGATATTCCGTGCACGCGGCGGAATGCAGCGCCAAACGCCGCGTCGGACAGATAGCCCAGTGACGCGGCGACAGTGGCCACAGTGTCCCGACCATTGCGCAAGCGGAACGCGGCCACGCGCATCCGCCAGCGCGTGGCGTACTCGACCGGCGCTACACCCATGCAAGTTTTGAATAACGCAGCGAAACCCGAACGCGACATGCAGGCCATCTCGGCCATTTGCGTCAGTCGCCAGGCCTTTTCCGGAGCACCGTGAACGGCGCGCAACACGCCGGCAATCGCCGGTTCCCGCAGTCCGCCCAGCCACGCCAGTTGTTCGGCATCCGCGCTGTTGATGTGGTGGCGCAGCGCATGGATGAAGATCAGCCGCAGCAGGTCGTTGCACATCGCCTGCGAGCCAGGCTGATGCGACGGCCACTCGCGCCCCAGTTCATCCAGCAGCCAGCCGAACGACGAAGCGCCTGCGGTTTCGGCACGAATGATCAGTGAGGTCGGCAGCACGTCGAGCAGTTCGGTTGCGCCAGGTCCCAACAGCGACACGCTGCCGCCCAGCAACTCGACTTCCTCGCCGACGCCAAAGGTCGCCGAGGCTTCGTCATGGGCGAAAACATCCGCTGCATTCACCGCCTCGATGTCGGGGCCGCTGGCCAGAATGAACGGCGTGCGCGATACCACAAAACAGTCACCGGCCTGCAACAGGCGCGCCGGCATGCCTTGCATGCGCAGCCAGCATTCGCCTCGTCGCACCACGTTGAATTTCAGTTCGATGGGTTGGAAACGCAGCGCCCAGACACCGCCCGCTTGCAAGCGAACCGAGCAGGCTGCGCGCAGTTCCGAGAGCGCCAATACGGCAGAGAGTGGATCGCCGGCAGGATTTTGGATGATCACGACAGAAACCTGGATTTATCAGACTGGTTCGTCCCGAGAGCTTAGCCAAGAATGAAGGCCTTCGATAGCTCACTCAGGATTACGCCCATGGCTACGCTCCAACAACCTGTGCAATCACCGTTTAACGCCGCCAGCACAGCCGCTGAAGTCATGGCGGGCATCGATCTGCGCGGGCAACTAGCTGTGGTGACCGGCGGCTATTCCGGCCTCGGTCTGCTGACGGTAAAAAGCCTCGCTGCGGCAAGGGCGCAAATAATCGTGCCGGCCAGAGATACCGCGCGAGCTGAGGCTACATTGGCTGGAGTGGACGGTGTCCGCGTGATGCCCGTGGACCTCATGCAGGCCGAGTCGGTGGCGGCGTTCAGCCACAGCGTGGTCAGCGCGGGTCAGCCAGTGTCCTTGCTGATCAACTGCGCCGGAATCATGGCCGCGCCGTTGCTGCGCGATGCCGATGGCCATGAAAGCCAGTTCGCGACCAACCATCTTGGTCATTACCGCCTGACCTGCGGCCTCTGGCCCGCGCTGGTAAGGGCTGGGCAGGCGCGGGTGCTGTCGGTGTCCTCGCGCGGGCATCAGATTGCCGAGGTGGACTTTGGTGACATCGATTTCTCGCAGCGGCCGTATGACAAATGGGTCGCCTATGGTCAGTCGAAAACGGCCAATGCCTTGTTCGCCATCGCACTCGACCGGCGCGGGCGTAGCCATGGCGTTCGCGCGTTTTCATTGCATCCGGGGCAGATTCTGACGGATCTGGCACGGCACCTCAGCACAGAGGAACTTGCCGCATTCGACGCGCTGGATGAGCAGGGCCGGCCACGGCTGGATGCGCACAATGGGATGAAAACTGTCGAGCAAGGCGCGGCGACGGGGTTGTGGTGCGCGACCAGTGCAGTGCTTGCGGATTTGGGTGGTGTGTATTGCGAAGACTGCAATGTTGCCCCGATCAATGAACCGGAAGCAGGCCGCAAGGGTGTTGCGAAATGGGCGGCGGATGCTGAGCTGGCTGAGCGACTCTGGGCGGTTTCGGAGCTATGGACAGGGCTCACGGTGGCATGAATCGAGTCAAAGGCCAAAAGCCCCTCACCCTAACCCTCTCCCGGAGGGAGAGGGGACTGACCGAGGTGTTTAGTAGAAATTCGCCAACCTGAAATACCGGGTCGAACTCAGGTTTTGAACAGCACCCAAATCGGCTCTCACATTCTCCTCGGAGGGAGAGGGGACTGACCTAGGTGTTTAGTAGAAATTCGCCAACCTGAAATACCGGGTCGAACTCAGGTTTTGAACAGCACCCAAATCGGCTCTCTCCTTCTCCTCGGAGGGAGAGGGGACCGACCGAGTGGTTTAGCAGAGAAACGTCGACCTGAAATACCGAGTCGAACTCAGTTCTAGAACAGCACCCGAATCGGCTCCCTCTCCCTCGGGAGAGGGCTGGGCGGGCGGCGTTCCGATGAGGGGCTGCCGCGCCGCCGGAATCAAGTCGACCCCAAAAATTGCTCGTCACGCCCGTGCACCGCCTTCGCGCTTCACCCCAAGACAAAACATCTTTCGATAATCCGAAGGCGACGTCCCCAAGTGCGCCGCAAACTGCTGCCGCAACGACAGCGGAGTGCCAAACCCGGCTTCCCCGGCAATGCATTCAACCGGCAAATCCGTGGTTTCCAGTAATGCCTGCGCTTTGATCACACGCTCGGCGTTAAGCCATTTGAATACTGTCGTACCGGTGGTTTCTTTGAAGCGCCGGGTAAAAGTGCGGCGACTCATTCGGGCTTTCTCCGCCAAAAGGTCCAGCGACAGATTTTCACCCAGATGCATGCGCGCCCAATCCAGAACTTCAGCCAGATGCGTTTCGCTCGACAGCTGTGGCACCGGGTGCTCGACGTATTGCGCCTGGCCGCCTTGCCGGTGCGGTGGCGTGACCAGCATTTTCGCCGTGTGATTGGCCACGTCAGCCCCGAACCGCTGGCGCACCAGATGCAGACAACAGTCGATGGCCGCTACGGTGCCCGCTGAGGTCATCAGATTGTCGTCGGTGACATACAACACCTCGGGGCGAAAGCGAACCATGGGAAAGCGTTTGGCAAACTCGTCGCGCGCCGCCCAGTGCGTCGTGGCTTCCTTGCCATCAAGCAACCCGGCATCGCCCAGCACAAACGCGCCCAGGCATAAACCGACGATCAATTTGCCTTCGGCGTGGGCATTCTGCAGCGCCTGTACAAGCGCTGCCGAAGCAGTGATCGATTGATCGCCCCATGCCGGAATGATGATGACGTCGGACGCCGCCATCAATTCCAGGCCATGAGCGACCGCCAGGCCGATGCCTTGGTCACTGGCGACCATGCCGGGTACTTCCGCGCAGTAATTGATCTGGTAACGAGGCTCAATCGACGCTGGATTCGCCGTCGCCAGGACGATGCCCGGCACCGACAGGTGGAACAGGCTGACGCCGTCGAACGCCAGAACAGCAACGCGAATGGGGGACATAAAACAAATCTCGGTTGCACACTATCGGGTTGGCCCGATTATATCGATATATGTCTTTCAGGCCACTGTTGGCTGCGCCAGGCTTCAGCAAAAATGGACCCATTCATAAATAACAGGATGATTCCGATGACACTCAAGACTCTACCGTTTGCCCTGAGCATTGCTTGCGCCGCTGCTACCGCACCGGCCTTCGCAGAGACAGAAACGCGGGCAAACCCTGAAGCTGCACACAAGCTGAATCTGCAGCAAGTGCGTAATGCCACGGTGAAGATCACCTACGGCGACACGACCTTTCTGATCGATCCGATGCTGGCGAAAAAGGGCGCGTACCCAGGGTTCGAAAATACCTACCGCAGCAACCTGCGTAACCCGCTGGTCGACCTGACTGAGTCCCCGGAGCAGGTGATTGCGGGCGTCGATGCCGTTATCGTCACGCATACGCACCTGGACCACTGGGATGACGCGGCACAGAAAGCGCTGCCCAAAGACATCCCTCTGTTCGCCCAGCATGAAGAAGATGCGCAACTGATCCGCTCGCAAGGCTTCAAGAACGTGCGCGTGCTGACGAATGAGGCTGAGTTCGGCGGCGTGAAGATCAGCAAAACCGGTGGCCAGCACGGCACTGACGAAATGTATGCCGTGCCGGCCCTCGCCAAACCGCTGGGCGAAGCCATGGGCGTGGTGTTCCAGGCGCCCGGCTACAAAACACTCTATCTGGCCGGCGATACCATCTGGCGCCCGGAAGTCGATCAGGCCATCGAGAAATTCCAGCCTGAGGTGATTGTGCTTAACGCCGGCAAAGCGAAAATGAGCGGTTACGAAGGCTCGATCATCATGGGCGAGGAAGATGTACTGCGAGCGACGCAGGTAGCGAAAGACGCAAAAATCGTCGCCGTGCACATGGACGCGATCAACCACATGTCGCTGACCCGTGACGAGCTGCGCAGCTATGTGCAAAAGCACGGCATCGACAGCCGCGTGGATATCCCGGCTGACGGTGCTGCGTTGCAGTTCTGATTGATTCAGGCCTGCCTGGGCGTGTCGCCGCCGCGCCCAGGCTCAAGAGGCTGACTGGCATATCACTCCCCCAGCTTCGCCCAGAATTCCTCGGCCGAAGGGCTGATCGGTGCCGTCGGGCGAGTCAGGTGGATTTCCAGTGGAATATCCCAACTTTCATCCAGTGCCCTGACCAGACGCCCGTCAGCCATTTCCTGTTCCGTCAGGCTTTTCGGCAGCCAGGCGACGCCTTTGCTTTCCAGCGCCATCGACATCAGCACTGCGGCCAAGTGGCTGCTGAACAGCGGTTTCAGGTGCAGATAATCAGCCTTGCCATGCAACCTGTGGGCGACGATTCGGCCCAGGCCGGATTCGTGGGTGTAGGCCAGATAGGGCAGGGTTTCAGGCGACGTGCCGAACTGGGCTGAAGCACTCGCCAGCGGCACGAGTACGTCCTCGCCGACCTTCTTGCCAATGAACTGATCAGGCGCCAGTAATGGCGGAACGTCGGGGTGGCGATGGCACAGCAGGAACTGCACCTGGCCATGAATCAGCATCTGTTCGCACACGGCCATGCTGTCGGAATGCAGACGAACCGCATCGATCGGCGCGCCACTTTCGGCGCTGCGCAACCAGCGTGGGAAGAAGGTGAATGACAGCGAGTGAGTGGCAGCAAACTGCAAGGTTTTCGCCGCCATGCCAGCCACTTCCTGGGCCTCGGAGCGCATGCGGTACAGGCGTCTGGCAGCTTCCTGGGCGCTGGGCAAAATCTGCCGGCCGGCCTCGGTCAACGTCGCGCCTTGCGGTGTGCGCACGAACAATTCCACACCCATCCAGTTCTCAAGCGAGCGCACTCGGCGACTGAACGCCGGCTGCGTCACATGGCGCGCTTCGGCGGCCCGGACAAAGCTGCCGTACTCGGCCAATGCTGAAAAATCCTCAAGCCAAACCAGTTCCAAGGGCAATGCCTCCTGTGCATAGGGCGCGGCATTAATAGCATTGGGCGGGTGTCATCGCAAAGCATAACGTTGGGTCACCACAACAAGAGGAACCCGTCATGCGTATCGTCGATATCCGTGAAAAAACCGTCTCCATTGCTTCCCCGATCGCCAATGCCTACATCGATTTTTCGAAGATGACCTGCTCGGTCGTCGCGGTCATTACCGACGTGATTCGCGACGGCAAACCGGTCATCGGTTACGGCTTCAACTCCAACGGTCGCTACGGCCAGGGCGCGTTGATGCGCGATCGTTTTCTGGCGCGGATCACTGAAGCCGACCCGGAAACCCTGATCGATCACGAGAACAATAACCTCGATCCGTTCGCCATCTGGAAAACCCTGATGACCAACGAAAAACCGGGCGGGCATGGCGAGCGTTCAGTAGCGGTCGGCACCATCGATATGGCGGTGTGGGATGCGGTAGCGAAGATCGAAGGCAAGCCGCTGTATCGCCTGCTTGCCGATCGTTATCGCAACGGCGTCGCCGATGACAAAGTCTGGGTGTATGCGGCGGGTGGTTATTACTACCCGGGCAAGGACCAGAGCAAGCTCAAGGCCGAAATGCAGAGCTATCTGGATCGTGGCTACGACGTGGTCAAGATGAAGATCGGCGCGGTGCCGCTGGACGAAGATATCCGCCGCATCGAAGCGGTGCTCGAAGTGGTGGGCGACGGCCAGCGCCTGGCGGTCGACGCCAACGGCCGCTTCGATCTGCAGACCGGTATCGCCTACGCCGAAGCGATCAAGAAGTACAACCTGTTCTGGTACGAAGAAGTCGGTGACCCGCTGGATTATGCGCTCCAGGCCGAGCTGGCCAATCACTACGAACTGCCGATGGCCACCGGCGAAAACCTGTTCTCTCACCAGGACGCCCGCAACCTGTTGCGCCACGGCGGCATGCGCCCTGACCGCGATTACCTGCAATTCGACTGCGCGCTGTCCTACGGTCTCGTCGAGTACATGCGCACGCTGAAAGTGATGGAAGAGCTGGGTTGGTCTTCGCGTCGCGTGGTACCGCATGGTGGTCACCAGATGTCGCTGAACATCGCCGCCGGTCTGCACCTGGGCGGCAACGAATCGTACCCGGACGTGTTCCAGCCATTCGGCGGCTTTGCCGATGGCATCCGCGTGGAGAACGGCTACGTCGGGCTGCCGGATATCCCGGGCGTCGGCTTCGAGGCCAAATCTGCGCTGTATGCCGTCATGCGCGAACTGGGCGAGGGCTGATTCTGTTTCATCTGCGGCCTCGTTTGCCGAGGCCGCAGCTTGAGGCGTCATCCGCGACGCCAGCCACATGCCCACCACAACAATAAAATGAGGTGCTTCCGTGGAAACTTCAAAATCACGCTGGTACAGCCAGCTCTATGTGCAAGTGCTGATCGGCATCGTCATCGGCGCTGCCATCGGTTACTTCGTGCCGGACATCGGCGCCAAGCTGCAGCCGTTTGCCGACGGTTTCATCAAGCTGATCAAGATGCTGTTGGCGCCGATTATTTTCGGCACGGTAGTGGTCGGTATCGCCAAGATGGGCAGTATCAAGGAGGTCGGCCGCATCGGTGTGAAAGCGCTGATCTACTTCGAGATTCTTTCCACCATCGCACTGGTGGTCGGCCTGATCGTAGTCAACGTGGTCAAGCCCGGCGCCGGCATGAATATCAACGCCGGCACCCTCGATGGCAGCGCTGTCAACAAATACAGCCAGGCGGCGAGCGAGCAGGGCGGCCTCGTCGAATTCTTCCTCAATATCATTCCGCACACCTTCCTCGGTGCTTTCTCCAATGGCGTCATGCTGCAAGTGATTCTGTTGTCGGTGCTGATGGGCGTCGCCTTGGTGCAAATGGGCGAAACCAGCAAACCGCTGATCAACACCATCGACCTGTTCCTGCAAGGCCTGTTCAAAATCGTCGCGATGGTCATGCGTCTGGCGCCGTTGGGCGCGGGGGCTGGCATGGCATTCACCATCGGCAAATACGGCATCGGCACTCTGCTTTCGCTGGGGCAGTTGCTGGTCGCGCTGTACATCACCACGCTGATCTTCATCATCGTGGTACTGGGCGCGGTGGCGCGATGGTCGGGCATGCCGCTGATGCAGTTTCTGCGTTATTTCAAAGATGAAATCCTGATCACCCTGGGCACCTGTTCGACCGAAGCGGTACTGCCGCGAATGATGGTCAAACTGGAAAAGCTCGGCTGCAAGAAATCCGTGGTCGGCATGGTCCTGCCGACGGGCTATACCTTCAACGCGGACGGCACCTGCATTTACCTGACCATGGCGGCGATCTTCATCGCCCAGGCGACCAACACGCCGCTGACCTTCATGGATCAGATGATCCTGCTCGGCGTGTTCCTGCTGACCTCCAAGGGCTCGGCCGGTGTGGCGGGAGCAGGGTTCGTGACCCTGGCGGCCACGCTCACCACCATTCACTCGATACCTCTGGTGGGCCTGGTGTTGCTGTTGGGCATCGACCGCTTCCTCAACGAGGCGCGAGCGGTGACCAACCTGATCGGCAACGGCATCGGCACCATCGCCATTGCCAAGTGGGACAACTCTTTCGATGTCGAAGCGTGCGAGCGGGAAATCGCTGCCATGAAGCACGCCAAGGCGGCACGCAAGGCGCTGCTGGCGCACAAGTAAACCAAGCGTGGCGATTAGCACCTCTGTTGGCGATCCGGATCGCTGACAGAGATGCTGATCGACACCGCACGGGCTGCCTGGGTTGACACTCCTTTCGTACTCATGAAACATATAGTGCACTATACAATAGCGAACTATGAAATGAGCTCGAACCGAAATCACGTGGGAACGCAGCTGTCGTTTGCACTCTACGCCGCTGCCAACCGTGTCGTGCGTTTGCACAAGCCGTATCTGGAACCACTGGGCTTAACCTTTCCGCAGTATCTGGTGATCCTGCAGCTTCTGGATGGCGCGCCATTGTCTGTGGGCGAACTCGGCACTTACCTGGCCATGGACGCGGGAACCATCACGCCGCTACTCAAACGTCTGGAAGGCGCCGGATTGGTCACGCGCAAGCGCGATCCGGCAGACGAGCGCCGCGTGCTGATCGACCTGACGCCCGAAAGCCGGGCCATGGAAGACGACATCAGAGCCATCACCGGCAAGATCAAGACGGCCTGCCAGCTCGATGAGCAGGGGATTGAGGCGCTTCGTCTGACGCTGGATGCGCTTGCCCATCCGGCGGCTGACTGAGCCCACCAGTCCAAAAGCGCGCTCAACCGGGCGATAACACACGTAACAGAGAGGGTTTTGAAATGAACATCGGAATTATCGGCGCCGGCCACATCGGCGCAACACTGGCGCGCAAGCTGGCTGCGTGCGGTCATAAGATCAAACTGGCCAACTCGAAAGACCCGCAAAGCATTCAGGCACTCGCTGAAGAAGTCGGTGCCAAGGCTGTCACCAAAGAGCAGGCTGTGTCCGATGTCGATGTGATCATCCTGTCGATTCCCTTCGCCCGATACCCTGATTTGAAGCAGACGCTGAGCCAGGTTCCCGAGCAAGTCGTGGTCATCGATACCTCCAATTACTATCCGCAGCGTGACGGGGCGATCAAGGAAGTGGACGAGGGCAAGCCTGAAAGCGTCTGGGTCAGCGAGCAGATCGGCCGCCCGCTGATCAAAGCGTGGAATGCCGTACTCGCCGCTACGCTGGCCGATCAAGGTCAACCTGCCGAATCCGCAACTCGCATCGCCTTGCCAGTCGCCGGCGATGATGTGCGTGCCGAGGCGATCGCACAGGATCTGGTCGAAGAAACCGGATTCACCGCGCTCGCTGCGGGCAGCCTTCAGGAGTCATGGCGTCAACAACCCGGGACCCCGGCTTACTGCACCGAACTGACCTTGCCGGAACTGAAGCAAGCGCTCGAAGCTGCGGACAAGGCCCGCGCGCCGCTGAACCGCGATGGGTTGATGGCCCGATTCATGGCGCCCGGCACTGAGTTCACCCGCGAGCAGATGGTTGCGATCAATCGGGAAATGACCGCTTGATTAGAAATGAGCGGCTTGGCGTTCATGCGAAGGCGATAGCGTGGTCATCTCACACCCCCACAACTGCAAAAACGGCTCGCTGACAGTGGCCGGCCCAACCCATCGGCTGACCAGTTCGCACTCGCCATCCATGCATAACTGGTAATCGCCGGCCTGCGGGGTTCGGCCCAATTGCAGTGGTTGCAGCGGCGGCAAGTGGCGTCGGAAATGCCAACTGCCGTTCTCCAGCCGGGCATCGTCGGGTATCTCCATGCCAGCGCCGTTGCCGCGAACCCTGGCCTGCTCAAGAACCAGCCCTTGGGCCGTGACGCGGTAGTCTTCCTCCCAGCGGATCTTTTCGATGCTGTGGTTCCATGCCAGGGTGAAGTTCGCCACCGGCAACTGTGCCCAGATACTGCCGGCCAGACCCAGGCACAAGCCGATCATGCATTGGCCGCTGCGGCGCGCCGCGAGCGCCAGACGTGTTGCACGATTACCAGAATCCCGAGTGCGAAGCCGATTTCATCGGTCACGGGCAGTGCCACGATCAGCAGAGCGCCCGCACCGAGACTCAGCAAACGTTCCCAAAGCAGCATTTTCTGTTGCAGAAAACCGGTAGATGCCATGCCCCAGAGACCAACCGCCAGAAGAGTCTTGATCAGCATGTAGGCAGTCGCCCACAGGTTGTCGCCTTGCAGCATCAGTGCCGGGTTGTAGACCGCCATGAACGGGATGACGAAACCGGCCAGCGCAATGCGCACGGCCCACAGGCTGATCTTGAAGCCGCTTTCCTTGGCGATCGGTGCGGCGGCAAAACAGGCGAGGGCGACCGGCGGGGTCAGGTCGGCGAGGATGCCAAAGTAGAACACGAACATGTGCGACACGATCAGTGGCACGCCCAGCTCCAGCAGGGCGGGCGCGGCGATCGAGCTGGTGATGATGTAGTTGGGAATGGTCGGAATGCCCATCCCCAGCACCAGGCAGGTGATCATCGTCAGGATCAGCGACAGCAGCAGGTTGTCGCGGCCGATGGCGAGGATGTAGCCGGCAAACGTCGAAGCGACGCCGGTGAGCGAAACGATGCCGATAATGACGCCGACCAGTGCGCAGGCGATGCCCACCGGTACCGCGTGGCGGGCGCCCTCGACCAGCGCGTGCAGGCAGATCAGCAGCGTTTCGCGACCTCCCTTGATGAAAGCGCAGACCAGCACCAGGACGGCAATGACCGCGAAAATCACCGCGATGCCGAGCTGGAAAAAACCTGTGCAGAGCACGCCGAGTGCAATCCAGAACGCACAGCGCAGGCCAAAGCTGTGCACCCGGAAAATGATCGCCGAGCCAAGAATCACGATGGCAGTCAATGCCAGGCCGACCATGCCCGAGAACAGCGGTGTGCGCCCGGAAAACAGCAGGTAAACCAGGACCAGCAGAGGAATCAGCAAATACCAGCGGGCTTTCACCGCGCCCCAAGCGCTGGGGCATTGGTCTTTGGGCAAGCCCTTGAGGTTGGAGCGCTTGGCTTCCAGATGGACCATCCAGAATACCGAACCGAAATACAGCAGGGCCGGAATCAGCGCCGCCTTGGCGATTTCGACGAAGGGCACATTGATGGTTTCAGCCATGATGAAGGCGACCGCGCCCATCACCGGAGGCATTATCTGGCTGCCCATGCTGGAGGTGGCTTCCACGCCGCCGGCGAACGCGGCGCGATAGCCAAAGCGCTTCATCAGCGGAATGGTGAATTGGCCGGTGGTGACGACGTTGGCAATCCCGGAGCCGGTAATTGTCCCCATCAAGGCCGACGAGGCCACGGCCACTTTCGCCGGGCCTCCCAGCTTGTGCCCGAACAAGCCCATGGCGAAGTCGGTAAACAGCTTGATCATGCCGGCCTGCTCAAGGAACGCGCCAAACAGGATGAACAGGAAAATGTAGGTCGCCGATACGTAGGTCGGCGTGCCGTACAGCCCTTCGGTGCCGAACGACAGCTGGTTGATGATCTGGTCGAAACCGTAGCCGCGATGGGCCAGTTCGCCGGGCAGGTATTGCCCGAACAGACCGTACGCCAGGAACAGCCCGCAAATCACCGGCAGCGCGATGCCCATCACTCGTCGTGCGGCTTCGAAAACCAGAGCGATCAACACGATGCCGATAACCAGGTCGGCCGACGTCAGATCACCGGAGCGCTGGATCAGATCGGCCTCGAACACCCATTGATACAGCGCGGTAGCGATGGCGGCCAGGCTCAGCAGCCACGCCAGCGGTTGCCACGGACGGTCTGTGCCGTGTGCCGGATAACTGAGAAACACCACCCACAGCAGGAAACCGACGTGCACCGCACGCAGCACCTGGCTGGAGAGGGGTGAAAAGGCTGCGGTGACGATCTGGAAAATCGAGAACAGCAACGCTACGTAAAACAGGGTTTTCGGCCAGTCCCGTGGGTTCGCGGAAATACCGTGATGCTCGTCACTCATTGGCTGCCTTCCTCATGACCACACAAAGGAATCGACGCTGCAGTGGCCGTCACGCCACTGCGCACAAGCGCTTATAAAGCGCCTTTTTCCTTGTAGTAGCGCTCGGCGCCGGGGTGCAGCGCGATCGGCAGGTTTTTCGCAGCCGCTTCCAGCTTGATGTCCTTGGCCGCCGAATGGGAGTTACCCAAGCGTCCCAGGTTGTCGAACAGCAGGCGGGTCATGTCATAGACGACGTCATCCGGCAGGTCGGCGCGGGTCACCAGAATATTGGTGATTGCCACGGTGGGCACGGCTTCGGCCTGTCCGTCGTAGGTGTTGGCCGGGATCATTGCGCTCTGATAGGCCGGATTGCCGATTTTTGCCACCACTTCGCTCGGGATAGCCACGTAGTTCAGCGGCATCACCGACGACAGGTCACGAATGGCGGCCATGCCCAGTCCCGACGATTGCAGGGTGGCGTCCAGTTGCCGGTTCTTGATCAATTCCACCGATTCGGCAAACGGCAGATATTGCACCTTGCCCATGTCCTCGTAGGTCAGGCCGGCCGCTTTGAATATCGCCCGCGCATTCAATTCGGTGCCGGATTTTGGGGCGCCTACCGAGATGGTCTTGCCCTTGAGATCGGCGAGGCTTTTGATCCCCGACTCCTGGCTGGCGACGATTTGAATGTAATTGGGATAGGCGCCGCCCAAGGCGCGCAATTTGGTCAGCGGTGTTTTGAAGCCGGCGTCCTCCACGCCGTTTTTGGCGTCGGCCACTGAGTCGCCCAAAGCCAGGGCCAACTCGCCGCGACCGGCCTGTAGCAAATTGAGGTTTTCTACCGACGCTTTGGTGGCCTGCACCGATGTCTTAGAACCGGCAATGCCGTCGCTGTAGATTTGCGACAGGCCGACTCCGATCGGGTAGTAAACCCCGCTGGTTCCGCCGGTGAGGATATTGATGAACACGGGCGCGGCCTGCGCAGCACTGCTAAGGGTCAGCGTGGCGGCGGCCAGCAGGGCAAAGCGTGTTTTGACTCGCATGGGGGCACTTCTCCGTCTTGTTATGGTTTTAAGCAGAGTGATTGCACTTGGGTCGATCCCGGCTGGACGTGATCGTCACGACGTCAGTTCATCCCCAGCCAGTTCGGCAGCACCAGTGAGATCCACGGCACGTAAGTAATCAGGATCAGGAACAACAGCAGAATCGACAACCAGGGCATCGCGGCTTTGACTGTGGCGGGCAAGGACATGCCGGTCACCGCCGAGGTCACGAACAGGTTCAGGCCCACCGGTGGCGTGATCAGGCCGATCTCAAGGTTGACCACCATGATGATGCCGAGGTGAATCGGATCGATGCCCAGTTTCATCGCGATAGGAAAAAGGATGGGCGCCAGGATCAGGATGATCGCCGACGGTTCCATGAACGCGCCGGCAATCAACAGGACAATGTTGACCACCAGCAGGAACGTCACCGGCGTCAGGCCGGCGTCGATCACCCAGGCAGTGATTTGTTGGGGTAACTGTTCGGTGGTCAGCACGTGGGCGAACAGCATGGCGTTGGCAATGATGAACATCAGCATGATGCTCAGCTTGGCCGAGTCGAGCAGAACCTTCGGTGTCTCGCGAAAGGTCAGATCCTTGTAGACGAACAGAGCGATAAAGGCCGAATAGACGGCTGCCACTGCGGCAGCTTCGGTCGGGGTGAACATGCCCGAATAGATGCCGCCGAGGATAATCACCATCAGCAACAGGCCCCATATTGCCTGGCGTGCCGTACTCAGAAACTCGCGAAGCGTCGCACGCGGCAAGGCGGGGAGATTTTTCTTCACCGCAACGATGTAGATCGCCACCATCAATGCCGTGCCCAGCAGCAGGCCAGGCACCACGCCGGCCATGAACAGCTTGCCCACGGAAGTCTCTGTAGCAGCGGCGTAAACCACCATCACGATCGACGGCGGGATAAGGATGCCCAGCGTACCGGCGTTGCAGATGATCCCTGCGCCGAACGCTTGCGGGTAGCCGGAACGGACCATCCCGGCAATCGCAATCGAGCCCACCGCAGCGACCGTGGCGGGGCTTGAACCGGAGAGGGCGGCGAACAGCATGCAGGCCAGCACCGCCGCGATGGCCAGGCCGCCGCGAATATGCCCGACACAGGCGTTGGCGAAGTCGATCAGCCGGCGGGCGACGCCGCCGGTGGTCATGAAGGCCCCGGCCAGCAGGAAAAACGGAATGGCCAGCAGCGTGTAGTGTTCCGAGGTCTCGAACAGTTTGATCGCCAGCGAGCGCACCGAGTCGGGACTGAAGAAAATGATCGTCAAGGAGCCGGCCAGGCCCAGCGAGATGGCGATCGGCACGCCGATGAACATCAAGGCGAACAGGGCCACGAACAGGAAGGCAATGGTCATGGCTTGTCTTCCTCGTGTTCGGCAAGTTTCAGCGCGTCGGCCGCCTCATCGGCCAGGCCGAGGCCGGTCTGACGGTTGAGCAGGATGCGCAGGAGAATTTCAGCGAAGCGGATGAACACCAGCGCGAAGCCCAGCGGCACGATCAACCCGATATGCCACTGCATGACGCCGAAATGGCCGAGATCCTCGGCGCCGATACCGGCGTTCATCAAGGTTTCAATCCATTCGAAGCTGGCGACGGCCAGCAGCCCTGCGTAGGCCAGGCAGCACAGGCAGGCCAAAATGCCGATGTAGCGCTGTACCGATCTGCGCGCCAGTTTGACCAGTGCGTCGACACCGATATGCCCGGCGGTGCGCACGCCATAGGCCAGGCCGAAAAAAATCAGCCAACCGAACAGCGCTTTGGTCAGGGCGGTGCTCCAGGTCATGGCCTGCGCCATGCCCATGATCTGATCGCCAACAGCGAACAGCGGGACACTCGCTGCCGGCCAATGATCGGCGAGCCAGTAAAACAGGCTGTAGAAGTTATTGAGGATCACGTAGACAAACGTGACGAGGGTCATGGCCGCCAGAAGGAAGACGATGAAGCCTTCCTCGAAGTGTTCCCAGATTCGCCGAAGCGCTTTCATGGATGGCATCTCACGTCGAGTGAAGACGGGCAGGCGCCGACGCAGCGGCGCCTGCCTTGCGATTATTGCGCCTGGTTTGCGGCTTCGGCAGCAGAGATCAGCTCAGCGCCGATTTCGCCTTCGAATTTCTTCCACACCGGTTTCATCGCATCGCGCCATTGCCCACGTTCTTCTGGCGTAAGCGTGATGATTTCCGTGGTTTTGGCGGCAAGGATGCGCTGCTTGTCACCCTCGTTCAGTTGTTGGGCTTCCTTGTTCACGTGGGTGGTGACTTCCACGACGATCTTGTCCAGTTCGCTGCGCACGTCGGGCGGCAGGCCGTTCCAGAACTTGGTGTTGGTGATCAGCATGTAGTCCAGTACACCGTGGTTGGATTCGGTGATGTATTTCTGCACTTCATGCATCTTCTGGCTGTAGATGTTCGAGTAAGGATTCTCCGCCCCGTTGACCACACCGGTCTGCAGGCCTTGATATACCTCAGCAAAACTCATCTTGCGCGGATTGGCGCGCACCGCCTTGAACTGCTCCTCCAGCACCGCCGAGGCCTGCACGCGGAACTTCAGGCCGCGCGCATCAGCCGGTACACGCAGTGGCTTGTTGGCCGACAGTTGTTTCATGCCGTTGTGCCAATAAGCCAGGCCGGTGATGTTTTTGCTTTCCATGGATTTGAGCAGGCCCTGACCCTGCGGGCTCAGTTGAAAGCGGTCGACAGCGTTGATGTCATTGAAGAGGAAGGGCAGGTCGAACAACTGCACTGACTTGGTGTACTGCTCGAACTTGGCCAGCGACGGCGCAATCATCTGTACATCGCCGAGCAACAGGGCTTCCATTTCCTTGCCGTCACCAAAAAGCGAGGAGTTGGGATACACCTCGACTTTGACCTTGCCCGGCAAGCGTTCCTCGACCAGTTTCTTGAACAGCAACGCACCTTGCCCCTTGGGCGTCTGGTCAGCGACCACATGCGAGAACTTGATGATCACCGGGTCTGCCGCCATGGCCGGGTTCATGCTGCTTACCGCCAAAGCGCAGGCAAGTGCGCTGAACAGAGATCTGAGCATCTGGGTGATTCCTCTTGTTTTTATTGTAATGACCGCTCGACGCGCTGAACGCGTTCAAGTGCCGAGACATGTTCAAGTCTAGGCAGAAATATCTGATTTGCCGGGGAATTGACCAGAAAAGGCAAAACACTGTCAGAAGGCCCGACTGTCAACTGTCACAGGAGAAGTTACTGGCCGTCTTTCTGGGCGCGGATTACCAGCAAGCCGGCAATCAAAATCAACGCCATTCCTGCCCATGTAAAAATATCCGGGACCTCGTGGAACACCACGTAACCCCAAAGACAGGCAAAAACCAGGTAGGCGTAATCAAACGTGCCGATCAGTGCCGCGGGCGCGATTTGATAAGCCTTGGCGGTAGCGGTGTTGATGAAGATCAGAGCGCAGGCATAACAGAAGATGAACAGTGTCACTTGCCAATCAAGCGTTTGCCATGGGGAGAGTAGAAAACCGCCAGTTGTGGCAGCCGTGTCACTGACCATCAGCGTAGCGATTGCGCCGATGCTGGCGGCGACGAGGAAAGCTGTATTCAAACCAAGAGCCAATACCAGTGGATGTTCACTGCGACAATGTCGGCGCGTCACTACCATCGCAAGCGCGTAGAACACAGCAGCGATGACGGGCAGCAGCGTTGCGAGAACGAAGATGTCCGAGCCTGGACGTAACACCGTTGCGACACCCGCAAAGCCTGTTGCTATCGCCACCCAGCCACGCAGTGATAACGGCTCACCTCCATAAAGGGTGGAAAAAAGCGCAATGAACAGGGGCGTCGTGTAGATCGCCACGGCAGCGACTGATAATGGGATCAGCGGTAATGCCGCGTAATACGTTACCCACATCAACAAAAGCAGGATGCTCCGGACGGTCACCCAGTACACCGAAGCAATCCCCTGGCGGCCCGATCTGATGCGCCTGCCGAGCCAGACTCCAAGGGCGGGAACCGACAGACAAGACACCAGGAGAAACAGCTGCCAGAGCGGTAGGCGTGCGCTGAAGTATTTGACCGCTGCATCGGCCAGCGAGAGCAAAAAGACAGCAGCGCTGATCAGCACTATGCCCTTGGAAACGCTGTCGCTGCTCGCATTGTGCTTGCTCACGCACCGTGCTCCTGTTCCGTCAGTGAGTTGCGATCCTAGCAGACGTTCGTGCATTACAGATGGTTAAGGTCCGGCACTGCGTATGAGATGCGCATGCCCTGACGGGCTGGTCCGAAGAGGGGCTGACGTCTGCGCTCACAGACCTCAGCCCCTGTCTCCGGGTTTTGGAAAGCAGATCTGCTCTGCTCAGTCAGACTCCCGTTGCCTTGAGCAACAGCGAACCGCGCCGGCGCATGAGGGCGTAATAAGCGTACGCAGGGAACAGCAAGCCAACGGCCCACGCCAGGTCTACGCCTTGCAGGCTGGTGGCAACAGGCCCGACGTACATCGAGGTATTCACGAACGGAATCTCCAGAGCAATGGTGCAAAGGAATACTGCGATTGCTGTCCAGTTCACCCGACCGTAGATGCCTGCCGGATCGAAGATGTCGGCAATCCGGTAAACGCCTTTGCGCAGCGCGTAGTAGTCGACAAGATTGATCGCCGTCCAGGGGATCAGAAAGTAGCTCATGAAAAAGATGAAATTCAGGAAGAACTGCAGAAAGTCGTCCTGCGCCAGAGTGCATAAACCGGTAGCGGTCGTGCAGATGATCAGCAGGAATCCCGCACGTACAGACGGGGTGATTTTGAGCGCAGAGAAAGGCTCGATCATCGTGACCGTCGACATGAAAGCGCCATACAGGTTGAACACGTTGATGGCGATCTGGCCGTAAAGCACGAATGCCACCATCAGCAGGGTGCCTCCTCCGAGCAGGCCTATCAGATGCAGCCCGACATTATCGGAGAACCCCACCATGCCCTTGGCCAGTACGGCGCCTAACAACATCATCCAGCTTCCGCCGATCACGGTACCGGCATAGCTGTACCAGAACACTTGGCGGGTGGATGTGGCGCTCGGCAAATAGCGAGAGTAGTCCGCCACGTAAGGTGCGTAGGACAGTTGCCAAGTGACCGCGATACTGACAGAGGCGAGGAAGCTGACCAGATTGAAACCCTGCGCGGTCCATTGGCCGGCCTCTATCGGCAGCGCGAGAGCGAGCAGGGTGGCGATGCCGAACACGGCAATCGAAATCAGCGAAAGCAGCTTCTGTACGCGATGAATCAATTGGTAGCCGAACAGCGCGACCAGGAAGCATGCCGCGCCCAGCAGAGCGATGTTGCCAGCGGTGCTCAACGGGCTCAGGTCGCTCACCGCCTGAGCAGCCAACAGCGTGTTGCTGACGAAAAAGCCCAAATAAATAAGCATGACGAACAGCAGCGGTACGATAGCGCCGAAAACCCCGAATTGTGCCCGGCTCTGGATCATCTGCGGAATACCCAGTCTCGGCCCCTGTGCGGAGTGCGAAGCCATGAAGATTGCACCAATCAGCGAACCGATAAGAATCGATAGCGCACTCCAGAAAAGATTGAGTCCCAGGCTGATGGGCAACACTCCAGCCGCTACCGTGGTGATGTTGGCGTTGGCACCAAACCAGACGAAGAACAGGGAACGTGGCCGACCGTGACGCTCGCTCTCAGGGATAAAGTCGATGCTGCGTTTTTCAACTTTCATGTCTGTTCTCCGTTCAGCAGGCGTCGACGAGGCGGCGTTGAAAGCGCGCTACGACTTGTGGGAATTCATCTGGCTGGAAGGCGAGGTGATCGGGTTCAGCGGTTCGAAGCGATGTTGCCGGCTCGTTGTTCCAGCGTCTCGACAACTGCTCGGTGGTGAAGAGCTCCAGCCCGTACAGCCAGTTGGAAAGGATGAACAGTGCCGAGTAATGCGCTCCCTCTGTAGTCGCACTACAGGCGTCAGCGACAAGGCTGACCTGGAAGTCGTGCTGATAGGCGTCGAACAGACTGCTCATGACACACACATCCGTCAGCACGCCGATGACCACCAGGTGCTTGATGCCTCGGCGGTTGAGCATTTGAGCCAAACGGGTGCCGTGGAAGGCGCTGTAGCGGCGTTTATCGATGACGACGTCAGCGTCTCGAGGCGCCAGAGCGTCAATGATCTCGATCGCAGATGTGCCGGCGCGGTAAGTCGTTGGCCTGCCTTGGTCGTCTACCGGTTCGCCCAGCGCCAGATCGCGGCCCGGAGCGTCGTTGACATGGCGGGTGTAGAAAATCGGGATGTGCAACTGGCGAGCGCGATCGATCAGGGATGCGGCGTTATCGACCACTTGATCGAAGCGTTCGAGCGGGAAGCCATCTTCCTTTTGCATATCGATCACAAGCAAGGCGGTGTCTTGGTTCATCAGGTTTGTTCCGGATGCAGAGCGTCGGGCGAGCCGGAGGGACTCACCAGAAAACTCGGTAATGACGGTGCGCAGCGATCCGCCAAGGCGGAAACTGCGAGAGATCGAGAGAGACTCTCGTGGGGAGGTGTTACCTGACTATCTGCCAGAAACCGTTTTGCTTCGCGCTCACGCAGGATGGCAGCTGCGGCAGCACGATGGAGGACGAAGAGCGGAATCGACGGAGATAACGCGCCATGGCTGCGCACGGCAACGCACACACCGCGCTTGAAGAGCGGGTGTGAGCGTCGCCGAAATTTGCGGAGGATGCAGGCATGGCCGTAGACCTTGAGCGCGATATGCACTGGAGGAGCAAGATACGGGCCAAGCTGTGCAAGGCCTTCGAAGCCATTGAGCCAGAGCGGACCAAGCGTTCAAAGCAATGTTTTGTGGTATCTGGTATTCCATAATATTGTGTTACGTAGCGTAGCAGCGGCTTGCGTTCTTGCTCCCTTTTGAAGCAGATCCCTCCAGGCTCGCGGCGATCAACGCCGCGCCGTACGCGTACTCACATCCACCCAGACCGCCAACACCAGAATGCTGCCCTTGACGATCATCTGCCAGTAGCTATCCACGTCGAGCATGGACATGCCGTTGTCCAGACTGGTAATCACCAGTGCGCCGAGGAGGGCGCCGTAGACGGTGCCGGAGCCGCCGCGCATGGAGGTGCCGCCGATGAAGCAGGCGGCGATGGCGTCGAGTTCGCCCATGCTGCCGGCGGACGGTGAGCCGGCGGCGAGGCGTGCGGTGTTGACCACGCCGGCGAGGGCGCACATCACGCCCATGATGCCGAAGATCCACAGCTTGACCGCTTGCACATTGATGCCGGACAGGCGCGTCGCTTCCATGTTGCTGCCGACCGAATAGACCCGGCGGCCGAACACGGTCTGGCTGGTGACGTAACTGAACACCCCGAGCAGAATCAGCAACAGCAGCACCGGCACGGGAATGCCGTCATAGCTGTTGAGCGTCTGAACAAAACCCGCCAGCACCGCGCCGATCACCAGCACGCGCACAACATCACGCACCAGTGAATGCGCCGCCAGGCCATGCAGGGCGCGATTGCGTCGTTGTTTCCAGGTCAGGAACACCGTCAGCACAAACAGCAGCACACCCAGGCCAGTGCCGATCGCGTGGGGCAGATAACCTTGGCCGACATAGACCAGCTCCGGCGATACCGGGGCGATGGTAGTGCCGCCGGTGATCCCCAGCAAAATGCCGCGAAACGCCAACATGCCGCCCAGCCCGACGATAAATGACGGTATGCGCAAGTACGCCGCCATGTAGCCGTTGGCGAGGCCGATCATCAGGCCGCACAGGGCGACCAGGCTCAGATTCGCCAGCAGCGGAATGTGATAGACCACGTCGAGTATCGCCGCGAGGCCACCCAGCAGGCCGAGCAATGAGCCCACCGACAAATCGATCTCGCCGCTGATGATCACCAGCACCATGCCGCAGGCGAGGATGCCGGTGATCGACATCTGCCGCAGCAGGTTGGAAAGGTTGCGCGGGGTGAGGAAACCGCCTTCGGTCTGCCAGCTGAAGAACAGCCAGATCAGCACCACGGCGAATACCAGCGCGAGCATTTTGTAGCGGGTGAACAGTTGTTTGACCTGATTCATTTACGCGGTTTTCCGATCATTATTGTTATGGCTGCCCGGCTGGCTGAGGGCGGCGGCGAGTACCTGTTCCTGGGTCAGCTCATGGTTGACGAAGTCGCCGCGCAACTGGCCTTCGCCGATCACCAGCACGCGGTCGGAGACGCCGAGCACTTCGGCCAGTTCCGACGAAACCATGATGATCGACACGCCCTCAGCGGCGAGCGCGCCCATCAACTTGTAGATCTCATACTTGGCGCCGACGTCCACGCCTCGGGTCGGCTCGTCGAGAATCAGCACGCGCGGTTTGGCCAGCAGCATCTTGGCCAGTACGGCTTTTTGCTGATTGCCGCCCGACAGGCTGGTGATCGGCAGGGACGGACTTGCGGTCTTCAGATGCAGGCGGGAGATTTCCCGGTCGATGCAGCCCAGTTCGGCTTCGGCATCGATGCGGGTCATTTTCGAATAACTCTCGAGCACGGCGAGGGTGATGTTCTGACCGACACCGAGATCCGGAATGATGCCTTGGCGCTTGCGATCTTCAGGCACCAGGCACAGGCCGGCGCGGATCGCTTTCAGCGGCGTGCGCGTGTCGATCGGCTGGCCATCCAGCCAGACTTCGCCTTCATGGCGGCCGGGGTAAGCGCCGAACAGTGCGGTGACCAGCTCGGTGCGGCCGGCCCCGACCAGCCCGGCAATGCCAAGAATCTCGCCGCGCTTGAGGCTGAAGGAAATGTCATCGACCCGTTTACGCTTGGGGTTGTCGACGTCATAGCAGGTAATGTGGCGCGCCTCGAAAATCACCTCGCCAATCTCATGCGGCTCGCTGGGGTAGAGATTGCTCATTTCGCGGCCGACCATCTGCGTGATGATCTGCGGAATGTCCATGTCGGCCATGGCGGTGGTGGCGATGTGTTTGCCGTCGCGGATCACCGAAATGGTGTCGCATACGGCGGCGACTTCATCGAGTTTGTGCGAGATGTAGACGCAGGCGACGCCCTTGGCTTTGAGGTCGCGGATGATGTCCAGCAGCACTTCGATTTCCGAGCGGCTCAGGGCCGAGGAGGGTTCGTCGAGGATCAGCAGACGCGCCTGTTTGTTCAGGGCCTTGGCGATTTCCACCAGTTGCTGATAACCGCCGCCGTACTGCGAAACCGGCAGCGACACGTTCATGTCCGGCACTTTCAATTCACGCATCAAGGCTTCGGCGCGGTGGATCATCGCCGGGTAGTTCATGCGCCCGCCCGGCAGCGTCAGCTCATGGCCCATGAAGATGTTTTCCGCCACCGACAGATCCGGAACCAGGGTCAGTTCCTGATGGATGATGACGATGCCGGCGGCCTCGGTTTCGCTGATCGACTGCGCCCGGAGCGGTTGCCCGTCCCAGAGGATTTCGCCGTCCCAAGTGCCATGGGGATAGACCGCCGAAAGGATCTTCATCAGCGTCGACTTGCCGGCGCCATTCTCGCCGCACAGGCCCACGCATTCGCCGGGTCGGACCTTGATGTCGATGCCGTTGAGCGCTTTGACACCGCCGAAGGTTTTGACGATGCCGTTCATTTGCAGCAGATAGTCGGACATGGAAAAGGCTCGTATACCAGGGACTCAAACACCACTGAACCTGTGTGGGAGCGAGCCTGCTCGCGAAGGGGCCTTTTCAGCCAGAGCTTTACTGACTGACACTCCGCTTTCGCGAGCAGGCTCGCTCCCACAGGTCTGATCAAGATTTACGACCGGATCACTGCCCGGCAATCTGCGCCTTGGTGTAGAAGCCGTCCTGTTCGAGCAAGTCGATGTTGTCCTTGGTCAACGGCGTTGGCGTGAGCAGGATGGTGTCGACCTTTTTGCTGCCGTTGTCGTACTGCGAGGTGTAGGCCGGTTTTTCGTTGCGTGCCAGTTGCACCGAGAGCTTGGCCGCTTCGGAGGCGATGAGTTTCAGCGGTTTGTAAACGGTCATGGTTTGCGTGCCGGCGATCACGCGTTTGACCGCTGCGAGGTCGGCGTCCTGACCGGAAATCGGCACCTTGCCGGCCAGTTGCTGCGCGGCCAGTGCCTGGATGGCGCCGCCAGCGGTGGCGTCGTTGGAGGCGACGATGCCGTCGATTTTGTTGTTGTTACGGGTCAGCGCGTTTTCGACGATGCTCAGCGCTTCGGTCGGGTTCCATTCCTTGACCCACTGCTGGCCAACGATCTTGATATCGCCCTTGTCGATGGCCGGTTGCAGCACTTTCATCTGGCCTTCACGGAGGATCTTGGCGTTGTTGTCGGTCGGCGCGCCACCCAGCAAGAAGTAATTGCCCTTGGGCGCCGCTTTCAGCACGCCGCCGGCCTGCATTTCGCCGACCTTTTCGTTATCGAAGGAGATATAGGCGTCGACATCGGCGTTGAGAATCAGCCGGTCGTAAGACACCACTTTAATCCCGGCTTTCTTCGCCTCGGCGACGGCGTTGGTCAGCACTGTCGCGTTGAACGGCACGATGACGATTACATCGACGCCGCGAGAGATGAGGTTTTCGATCTGCGAAATCTGCTTCTGCTCGTTGGCGTCCGCCGATTGCACGAAGACTTTGGCGTCCATTTTTTCCGCCGCCGCGACGAAGTAATCGCGGTCGCGCGACCAGCGTTCCAGACGCAGATCGTCAATGGAGAAACCGATTTTCGGGTGGGTGGCGTCGGCCATTACCGGCAGAGCCAACAACGCCAGGGCACTGGCCAACAGCGTACGTTTCAAGTTCTTCATGGTGGTGCGTCCTTTTATTTTTGTTGGAAAGACACGGCCTGACGATGAATCGGGCTGGTAGAACTGTAGAGAATCTGCCGACGCAGCAGGCACAGAATTGTCGTGCAATTGTCACAGCGTCGTTGCGTCGACAGAGGGTCTCGGCGATCAGCGATACAGGTAACGGTTGACGATGTTTTCGAGCATTTCCTGGCGGCCGCTGACGGCTTGCGGGTTCAGCTCGTTGGTGAACGCGTGCTCGGCCAGCGACTCAAGATTGAAGTCGCCCGCCATCACCGCTTGCCCGAACGGCTGACGCCAGCCGGCGTAGCGTTGGTCCTTGAGGGTTTGTAGTCGGTCGTTCTCAACCATCGCAGCGGCGCGTTCCAGCGACAGGGCAAGAACGTCCATGGCGCCGACGTGGCCGTGGAAAAGGTCGATCTCGTCGAGGCTCTGCCGGCGCACCTTGGAGTCGAAGTTGAAACCGCCATTCTTGAAACCGCCGGCCTTGAGGATTTCATAGGTCGCCAGGGTCATTTCTTCGACGCTGTTGGGGAACTGGTCGGTGTCCCAGCCGTTCTGCGGATCGCCACGGTTGGCGTCGATGCTGCCGAAAATTCCCAGCGAGGCGGCCGTGGCGATTTCGTGATGAAAGCTGTGGCCGGCCAGGGTCGCGTGGTTGGCCTCGATGTTGACCTTGATTTCCTTCTCCAGGCCGTACTGCTGGAGGAAGCCGAACACCGTGGCGCTGTCGTAATCGTATTGGTGCTTGGTCGGCTCCTGCGGCTTGGGCTCGATCAACAGGTCACCGGTGAAACCGATCTTGTGCTTGTGCTCGACCACCATGCGCATGAAGCGCCCGAGTTGTTCGCGCTCGCGTTTCAGATCGGTGTTGAGCAGGGTTTCGTAGCCTTCACGACCGCCCCACAGCACGTAGTTGGAACCCTTGAGGCGATGAGTCGCGTTCATTGCGCTGAACACTTGCGCGGCGGCGCAGGCGAACACTTCCGGATCGGGATTGCTCGCGGCACCGGCGGCAAAACGAGGATTGCTGAAGCAGTTGGCGGTGCCCCAGAGCAACTTGATACCGCTCTGTTCCTGATGTTGCTCAAGGCGGTCGACCATTTGCGCGAAGTGTTCGCGGTACTCCTTCAGCGAGTTGCCTTCCGGGGCGACGTCCGTGTCGTGAAAGCAGTAGTAATCGATGCCCAGTTTGCTGAAGAACTCGAATGCGGCTTGAGCCTTGCCGATAGCCAGTTCCATCGGTTCGCCACTGCGTTGCCACGGGCGTTTGAAGGTGCCGGCACCGAACACATCGGAGCCCGGCCAGACGAAGGTGTGCCAGTAGCAGGCGGCCATGCGCAGGTGTTCACGCATGGGTTTGCCGAGGATCAGCTTGTCGGCGTCGTAGTGGCGGAAAGCGAGGGGCGAATCACTGTTCGGGCCTTCGTAGCGAACCGGCTCGATATTGGGAAAATACTGCATGGACCTTGTCCTTGTTGTTCTTGGCGGTGTCTCGATACTAGCAACGGCCCCGTGCCCGCTGATTATGAAAAGCCTCAACTGCGAGTGCGATTTTGCGTATTGAGCTTCAGCGCTCGCAGGCCTAGTCTGTGTCCATCGTCGCCGCGACATGGCGGCCTGGAACAGTACAAAAACAATTTGAGGCCGCTTTCGCGAGCAGGCTCGCTCCCACATTGAACTTGTGTCGTTCACAAAACCGTGTGGGAGCGAGCCTGCTCGCGAATGGCTTGACGCAAAATCCGGATACTGAATGAAGAGCCTACCGCCCGTGCACCGCATCGCCCTGTTGTTCAACGGCAGCAAGATCTACGACCGTGGAATCATCAGCGGCATTGGCAACTACCTGAGCAGCACCCGCGCTTCCTGGGACCTGTTTCTGGAAGAGGACTTTCTCTGCCGCTTGAAAGGCATCGAGCGCTGGCAGGGTGACGGGATCATTGCCGACTTTGACGATCCGCTGATCGGCGAGGCGCTGGCCGACATTCATTTGCCGGTGGTGGCGGTGGGCGGTTCCTACGAGGATGCACGCGCCTATCCGAAAGCGATTCCCTATGTCGCCACCGATAACAACGCATTGATCACTCTGGCTTACTCGCATCTGGTCGAGGCGGGGTTGCAGCGCTTTGCCTGTTTCAGCCTGCCCGAGGCGCAGGCCAATCGCTGGGCGCAGGAGCGGGAAAAAGCCTTTCGCAAACTGATGCAACGAGACGGCCTCCACGCCGAGATCTATCGCGGCATGGGCACCAGCGCCCCGCTGTGGGACAGCGCCGTCGAACAACTGATCGCCTGGCTGCACAGCCTGCCGAAACCGATCGGCATCATCGCCGTCAGCGACGCCCGTGCCCGCCAGTTGCTGCAAGCCTGCCTGACCGCCGGCATTGCCGTGCCGGAGCAGGTCGCGCTGATCGGCATCGACAACGACCCGCTGACCCGCAGCCTGACTCGCGTACCGCTGAGTTCGGTGATTCAGGGCACCGAAACCATGGGCCGCACCGCTGCGCAATTGCTGCACCAGATGCTCCACGGCATGCCGTCCACCGGCACGCAGATTCTGGTTCCGCCGGACGCGGTCAACGTGCAGGTGTCGAGCTTGCATCAACCGCTGGGTAATCCCTACGTCATGCAAGCGCTGCTGTTCATCCGCCAATATGCCTGTCAGGGCATCAAGACCGCACAGGTGGCTGCGTATGTCGGGGTGTCGCGTTCATCACTGGAAGCGCATTTCCGCGCCGAGCGCGGTTGCAGCGTGCATGACGAGATTCTGCGTTTCAAACTGGCGGCGGCTACCAGCGGTTTGAAGAACACCGATGCGGCGATTGCCGACATTGCCCAGGCCTGCGGCTTCAAGTCTGCGCAATATCTGCACACGGTGTTTCGTCGCGAGTTCGGCTGCACGCCCCGCGAATATCAGCAGGGCGGGGCGTAGCGCTGCGAAGACTTACGCCAGCGCAGCGGCACTGGCTCTGGAGCGCCAGGCGAACGTCAGCACCATCAGCAGGCCCAGACCAGCCATCGCCGCGCCGGCCAGGGATATCGCCGGATAACCCAGCCCGGCATTGATCACCGCGCCACCGAGCGCCGCGCCGATCGCGTTGCCGAAATTGAACGCACCGATGTTCACCGCCGAAGCCAGATTCGGCGCGTCCTTGGCCGCTTCCATCACGCGCATCTGCAGCGGCGGCACCAAAGCGAAGCTGGCGATACCCCAGATCAGAATGGCCACGGCGGCCGGCAGCGGCCAGCGCATCAGCACCGTGAACGCCAGCAACACCACAATCAATGCGCTCAGCGACACGATCAGGGTGCGGTCGATCGAACGGTCGGCAGCCTTGCCGCCCCACATATTGCCCAGCGTCAACCCGATCCCGAACAACACCAGCATGGCGGTGATGAACGCGGCGGAGGCGTGGGTTTCGCTGCTGAGGATCGGCGCGATGTAAGTGAACACGGTGAACATCGCACTCGAGCCGACCACGGTCAGGGCCAGCGCGGCCAACACCGGACCGCGGCCCAATACACGTATTTCCGCCAGCGCACCCGCGCCTTGCTCTGCCTTCAGATTGGGCAGGGCGAACCACAAGGCGATCATGGTCAGCACGCCGAGGCCGGTAATGCCCCAGAACGCGGTGCGCCAGCCAAACAGTTCACCAAACCAGGCTGCCAGCGGCACACCGCCGATAGTCGCCAACGTCAGGCCCATGAACATCGCCGCCACGGCGCCGGCACGTTTTTCCGGCGCGACCACGCTGGCGGCGACCACCGAACCAACCCCAAAGAATGCGCCGTGATTGAGCGAGGTGATCACCCGGGCGATCATCAGGCTGGAGTAATCGGTGGCCAGCGCCGACATCAGGTTACCCAGGGTGAAAATCGCCATCAGCCCGATCAGCAGATAGCGCCGCGGGATCTTGCCGGTGGTCAGGGTCATCAGCGGCGCGCCGAGCAGCACGCCCAAGGCGTAGGCACTGACCAGCAACCCCGCAGCGGGAATGGAAACGCCGAGATCGGCGGCGATGCCGGGCAACATGCCCATCGGCGCGAACTCGGTGACGCCGATGCCAAAGGCGCCGACAGCGAGTGCAACAAGTGGTGGATTGATACGCATGGAAAGTCTCCTCATCTATGCCGCCAATGCTACGATCCATCGTTTTAAGGCGGTAGATGGCGATTTTGGCAATCACCTTTGCGTAAGAGGCACGAATGGACTTCAACGGCAGGTCAGGGGAAATGAGCGTGTTCGTCACCGTGGCGCAGGAGGGCAGCCTCTCAGCGGCTGCGCGCGCGCTGGGGCTGACGCCTTCGGCGGTCAGTCGGATCATCGCCCGCGCTGAGCAGCGCCTCGGCACTCGTCTGCTGCTGCGCACGACCCGCGCGCTGACGTTTACCGCCGAGGGCGAGGCCTTCCTGCGCGGTGCCCGGCGGATTCTCGCCGACATGGACGAAGTGGAAGGGGCCATTACCGATCAAGGCGTACCCAAGGGCCGCTTGCGTGTCAGTGCCGCCCTTGGCCATGGACGGCTGACCATTGTGCCGCTGGTCGCAGCCTTCACCGTCCGTTACCCGAACATCGTCGTCGACCTCAGCCTTGGCGACGAAGTCGTCGACATCCTCGCCGGCCAGGCGGACGTCGCCATCCGCTTCGGCCATCTGCCCGACAGCCCACTCACCGCCCGCCGGCTCGGCCACACCGGCCAAGTCGTGGTCGCATCGTCCGACTACCTGAAACGCCACGGCACACCTCTCGAACCGGAAGACCTGCTCAAGCACAACTGCCTGCGCTTCAACTTCCGCCGCGCCGAAGCCAACTGGCCGTTTATCCGCGACGGCAAGGAGTTCTCGCTGAAAGTCAGCGGCAACATCGAATGTAGCAGCGGCGAAGCACTGGCCCAGTTCGCCAGGCTCGGTGCAGGCATTGCGCGCATTGGCGAGTTCACCGTCAGGGAAGACTTGCAGCGCGGCGCGCTGATCCCGCTGCTGCAAGCGTTCAACCCGGGCGATGAGGAACCGATTCATGCGGTGTTCGTCGGCGGCGCGGCGATGCCGGTGCGGGTGCGCTTGTTCGTGGATTTTTTGCTGGAGCAGCATCGGATGTAAGCGTGCCGGTCGGATTCAGCGAGTCGTCCTTGACCCGCAGGCTGGCGGCTAGATTGTCGGGATGGTCCCGCCGTCGATCACAAATTCACTTCCTGTGATCGAAGCCGCTCGCGGCGACGCCACAAACCCGATCAGCTCAGCCACTTCAGCTGGCGTCGATGGGCGGCCGAGCGGGATACCGCCCAAGGCTTGCATGATGATGTCCTTGCCACCCTGATAGTCAGTGCCAGCCTCCTGCGCGAGTCGCTCGGCGAATGCCACCGATGCTTCGGTTTCGACCCAGCCCGGGGAAACCCGAACCACACGGACCCCTTTGGGCGACACCTCTTTCGACAGGCTCTTGCTGTAGGTCGACAGCGCAGCCTTGGCCGCCGCGTACGCTGTGGTGGATTCCGGCAGCGGCAATCGACTCTGGATGGAGGTGACATGGATCACCACGCCATCCCGACGCTCGAGCATGCCCGGGAGCAGGGCGCGATCGAGGCGCACCGCTGGCAGCAAATTCAGATTGAGCTCGCGTTGCCACTGCTCCTCGTCCAGCGCTGCAAAACCACCACCGGGGGCCGACGAGCCACCCAGGACATGAACCACTATGTCGACGCCGCCCAGTTGCTGTTGGACCGCTGCGATGAGTGCGTCACAACCTTCCCGGGTCGAAAGATCAGCCGCAACCAGCAGTGCGCCCGGCATTTCGACGTCCACTTGCCGAGCCGAAGTGATGACCTTTGCCTCCTCGGCGAGGAACCACTCGACCACTGCTTTGCCGATTCCCTTGGTGCCGCCGGTGACGAGGACCCGCTTGCCAGTCAATCCTGAATTCAGCATGGCGAAATCTCCAGCGCTCGGAATTGATGGGTCGCGTCGTAGTTTTCTCTCTCGTCGATGACTGTGACATACGTCTGCACGACGGCGGGAAGTTGAAGGTTCATTGGCTGACTCCTGATTGATTAACTGGAGTCATCTTGCTGCGCTGCAGATGGTTTGTTCAACTGGGACAAACATTAATGACCTATCCCGAAAAACAGGACAATCCATGGTTCAGGATCGCTTGGCCCTCAATGAACTGGACGCCGTCATAGCCGTGGCTCGAAGGGGGTCGTTTCGCCAGGCTGCCATTGATCTCGACGTCTCCACCACCGCGCTGAGCAACACCATTGCGCAACTGGAAGCGCGCCTCGAATCGCGCCTGTTCAACCGCACCACCCGTAGCGTCGCCATCACCGAAGCGGGGAGAGTGTTTCTCGAGCAGGTGGGGCCAGCCTTGCAGGATTTGCGTTCGGCACTCGATGCAGTGCGCTCGCAAAACGCCGGACCCTCGGGCACGCTGCGCATCAACGCCTTCGCCAGCGCTGCGCGTTCGGCGCTGCTGCCACTGGTGATCGAGTTTTTGCAGCAGCATCCGAAAGTCCATATTGACCTTGTAACCGAAGGCCGGCTGGTGGATATCGTGGCTGACGGCTTCGATTTCGGCGTGCGCTCGGCAGGCCTGGTGCCCAACGACGTGATTGTGGTGCCTGTCGGCCCGCCGCAACGTTACGCGGTGGTCGGTTCGCCGGGGTATTTTGCACAACACGGCAAACCGCGCACGCCGTCCGATCTGCCCGGGCATCGATGCATCCGCGTGCGACTGCCGAACGGGGCGATTTTCCCCTGGTATTTCGAGCGGGACGGAGAAGTCACCCGTCTGGATGTGAACGGTCCGCTGACCCTGGATGAATCGAGCGTGGTCAAGGTCGCGGTGCAGGCGGGCATGGGGCTGGGCTTTTTCATGGAGCAGGACGTTCGTGACGAAATCCGCACCGGCGAGTTCGTGCAGGTACTCGAGGACTGGACGCCGCCCCGAGACAGGTTGTGCCTGTACTACCCGAACCGCCGCAATCCCTCTGCGGCCGCCAGGGCATTCATCGAACTGGCTCGCGCCAGGCAGGCTGATCAGGCGTGACCGGGTGGACTCAGGCGATCAAGCCCAGTGTCAGCCCCTTCAGGGTGGCGGCTGCCCGGGTCGAACATTGCAGTTTGCGAAAGATGCTTTCCATGTGCGTGCGCACCGTGCTCGGACTGATAGCCAACAGTTGCGCGACTTGCTTGTTGCTCGCGCCACGGCTGATTTCCAGGAGAATGCGGCACTCACGGGCTGTCAGCAGCGAAGGCTTGGGTTGCCGCAGGCGGCGCTCGCCACTGGCGGCAGCAATGACCGCTTCGCAGACATCGTTATCGAACAGACCACGGCCAGCATCCTTTTTGAGTACCGTGGCTGCTGCGGTTTCGTCGTGGGCTGATCGCCATGGCCGGGCTTGCCTCAACGCCACCCAGGCGACCGAGGTGGCGAACAGCCGATATTCGGCATTCAGTGCATCACCCGCCACCCCGCGAAAATAGCCGCTGCCATCGAGCCGTTCATACGCGTGGGTGGCTATCTCGGCGGGCGCGGTCAGTTCAGGAACCGGTCGGAGCGCCTGTTGCGTCCAGTAAGGCACCAGGCGCACTCGCTCTGCCGCACCGTAGGGCAGCGGCCCTGGGCTATTCCATAGGTGATTGGAAACGGCTGCGCGGCCGAGACCGTAAATCAGCGCGGACTTGCCAATGTCTGTCAGCGTCGGCTCACCCAGGCCCCACAGGCGCGCAGCTTCCACGGCAACATGGGCGACCTGACGCGAATGCCCGGCCAGCCATGGCAGCTTCAAGTCAATGATGTCTCCGACCAAAGTCAGTGAGACATGACGCTGCTCGGGCGCGGGTTCAACTTTAGAGGAAAGCGTTTCCAGATCCGCCAGCCATTCCTTGGCATTGGCCACCAGCAACGACACCAGCGATGCGGGATAGCGCCGATCCGACTGCTCGCTGATCCAGCGCAGCGCCGCGTCCAGGCCATGGGCGCGGGTGAGAATGTCCAGATCACCGGCCATGACCACCTGATAGGCGACTTCCGGGATGTGCTCATGGCTTACGCCCAGTGGTCGGCCAGTGCCGTCGTAGGTTTCGAACACCCGACACAGGCCCGCTTCAACGGCGGTTCCGAGCTGGAGGGTTTTGGCGATTGCACCGGACACTTCACAGTGCACCACGGCCAGCGGGGTTGCCTGATGCACCGCGTTCATCTGTTCATTGCCCAGGGTCAGATCGAGCATCGCGCGGCGACCATCGACGTCGTCGCCCAGCAGGTCGGCAAAGCCTTCGGCGTTGGCCGTGCACCCAGACCAGCGCAGCAAGGCAATCTGCTCTGCAACCTGCAGATGCTCACCGTCGCCATGGCATGCCTGCGCGAGCATCCGCGCCAAAGCGGCAACGCGCCGGGAGTGACCGAGCGGTTGCCCCATGCTGAGGTCACCGACCTGGGCGATGGTTGCCAGTGCGCCGTCCAGTGAGATGTCCAGTTGCAAGCCACTATCCATGAAAAATGCCTCGGGGTCGGATAATTGACCGATGCCCACATCGCAGGCCGGCCAGCACACTCTGAACTCCCGAACAGGAGCTCATCCAATGAAAACAATCAAATCGAAATTCGCCACCGTCGCCTTTGCCCTGGCCAGTACCTTCATGGCCGGCGCCAGCCACGCGCAGGATACAACGCCTTCGGTGGTGATCGTACACGGCGCCTTCGCCGACGGTTCCGACTGGGCCAAGGTGGTGCCACTGCTGCAAGCCAAAGGCGTGGCCGTTACCGTTGTGCAAAACCCGCTCACCTCTCTGGCCGACGACGTTGCCGCCACGCGCCGCGCGCTGAACAACCAGCAGGGCAAGGTGGTGCTGGTCGGTCACTCCTGGGGTGGCACGGTGATCACCGAGGCTGGCAGCGACCAGAAAGTCAGCGCGCTGGTGTATGTCGCCGCCTTCGCGCCAGACGCCGGGCAAACCAGTGGCGAGCAGGGTAAAGGCGCGCCGACGCCGCCGGGCATCAGTCAGATCAAGGCCGACGCTAACGGCTTCCTCTATCTGACCCCCGAAGGCATGGCCAAGGACTTCGCTCAGGATCTGCCGGCCGCGCAAACTGCCGTCATGACCGCCACGCAAGGGCCGATCAAGGCCTCGGCTTTCGAAGATAAAACCACCGTTTCGTCCTGGAAAACCAAGCCGTCCTGGTACCTGCTCGCTACCGAAGACCGGATGATTCATCCCGATGTCCAGCGTTCTGCCGCCAAGCGTATTGGTGCGACCCTTGCAGAAGTGCACGCCAGCCATGTCCCGCAGCAATCGCAGCCGGCCGAGGTCGCCGCAGTGATTCTCAAAGCCGTGCACAGCGTTGCCAAGCAGTGATCGCGGCATCGAAGGGGAGCGGGCGTATGAACCCTCGAAGCGATCACGACTATGACTTCATTGTCTGTGGTGCCGGCACGTCGGGCTGCGTGGTCGCTGCGCGGCTTGCCGATGAGTCAGGCGCACGGGTTCTGCTGATTGAAGCCGGCGAAGGTTACTCAGGCCCCGAGGTGACCGAACCGGCGCAATGGCCGCTGAACCTCGGCTCCACGCGCGACTGGGCATTCGAGGGGCAATCCGATCCACGCCTCAACGGTCGACGGCTCCCGCTGAGCATGGGCAAGGGGCTCGGTGGAGGTTCGAGCATCAACGTGATGGTCTGGTCGCGCGGCCATCGCTGCGATTGGGAGCATTTTGCTGCCGAGTCTGGCGACCCGGCCTGGGGCTACGCATCGGTGCTCGATTACTACCGCAGGATCGAAAACTGGCAAGGCAGCCCGGACGCCACCCGGCGTGGTTCAGGTGGGCCGGTACATGTCGAACAGCCGGCCACGCCTCAACCCCTTGCGTGGGCAACGCTGGAGGCGGCCAGCGATCTGGGCATCCCTCGATTCGACAGCCCCAATGGCGAGATGATGGAAGGGCCAGGAGGGATCGCTGTCACCGACTTGCGCATCAAACAGGGCAAGCGCGAGTCGGTTTACGACGCTTACGTCCGGCCACGCTTGCACTGTCCGAACCTGACGGTGCTGACCGGGGCGTTGGTGACCCGCGTGTTGCTGGTCGGCACCCGGGCCGTCGGTGTCGAAGTGTTGATCGCCGGCGAGCGGCGGCGCTTTCATGCCGCATCTGAAGTCATCCTGTCCATGGGCGCGGTGCAATCACCGAAAGTGCTCATGCAGTCGGGCATCGGCCCGGCGGATGAACTGCGAAAACACGGCATCGCACCGGTCGTTCATTTACCCGGTGTCGGCGAGAATTTGCAGGATCATCTGGCTTTCGGCTGCACGTGGGAATACCAACAACCCCAAGCGGTCGCTGGCAGCGGATGCGAAACCACCTTGTACTGGAAAAGCGACAGTCGCCTGGAAGCCCCGGATCTGTTGCAGTGTCAGCTGGCATTTGCGGTACCGTCTCCGCCAGAGGTCGCCATACAACCGCCGGAGCATGGTTGGACGATGTTCGCCGGGCTGGCCAGACCGGCCAGTCGCGGATGCCTGCGACTGTCGGGTGCAGGGCCGCTGGATGCGCCGATTATCGAGCCGAACTCGCTGAGTGAACCCGAGGACATGGCAGCGGCATATGCTTCGATCGAGCTGTGCCGCGCACTGGGCAACAGCCAGGCCTTCGATGGGCTGATCAAGCGCGAAGTCGTGCCCGGGCCGAGAGAACGCCGCGCTATGGAACAGTTCATCCGCAACTCGGCGATGACCTACTGGCACTTGTCGTGTACGGCAAAAATGGGCCGCGATGCGCTGTCGGTGGTTGACCATCAATTACGCGTATACGGGATCGACGGGCTGCGCGTTGCAGATGCTTCGATCATGCCGCGCATCACCGTTGGCAACACGATGGCGCCGTGTGTCGTTATTGGTGAGCGGGCAGCGGAGCTGGTGCTTGCGGGAGTATAAAGCGCCCACAACGCCCCGCTGCGCAAAATCTGCTTTCACTCGTTCGCAAGATTTTCCCGCGCCCACTGCTCGGCCGTCGTGACCTGTATCGTCTGTTGCTCATTGAACGTGCCCGCTTTCGGCCACGCCACACCTCGACCTTGGGCAAACACCGCGCGGTATTTTTTGATGTGGTGAGTGGGGTCTTTTTCCAGTTCCTGCATCAGGTGCGGCACTGTCCAGACGTTACGCTTGAAGGGCCGTCCGAGCACGCGTTCGAGAAGGCCCGCGACCTGTTCATAGGTCAGCGTGTCGCCCGACAGATACACGATCTCGTTGCGAAAACGCGGTTCGAAGAAAACGATTTGTGCGGTCAGCTTGCCGATGTCGTCCGGGGTCGTCAGCGTCACGCTGGTGTCCAGGCTGCCCAGGGCGTTAACGGTGTCGTTGTCGAAATCAACGACTTCAAACACCGGCTCGAAGAGGAAACTGGTAAACATGCCGGTCGAGATGATCACCCATTCGGTTTTGTCCTGCGCGCGCAGCAGTTCGCGCACGTCGAGCTGAGCATCGAACAGATCCTGCGGACTGCCCCGGCCGATCACTTCGAAGTCCACGCCAAACTGCCACGGGAAGTAGCGCTTGATGCCGGACTTGAGCGCGGCGGTCGCTAGCTTCATCGGCGTCTCGCGACCAGCGACCATGCCGGCGCAGCCAATGACGGTATCGAAAGGTGCGAAGACTTCGGCCAGTTGGTCGATCGAATCGTTGACCAGATCTGCCGCTACCATCTGCACGCCGAGACTGCGCAGTTCATCGATTTCGGCTTTCTTTGCCGGCACCTGACTATCAATCGTCGAGGCCCTGAGCAGGACGCTGATCGTGCTGCCGGGCGAGCGCTTTGCCACTCGCGCAAGGTTGCGCAAAACCGGCAGGCCGAGCTCGCCTGCGCCCAGGACAAGAATGGATTGCGGGGAAGGGTGGTTCGATTCGGTCATGATGTCTCCTGAGATCTGCATGTAAGATCGGCAAATGCTGGCACGATCGGGCAGTACTCAGAAGAAGGCACACGCGTGATACCAGGTGAAGAAATGACTGATCAGCAAGCGCTCAGTGAGGCAGAAGCAATCTGCCAGACGCTCAGACGAGACGATGATGGCGTGCGCCGCGAAGTGCTTGCGCACGCCGGTAGTCGCTGGTCGTTGGGCATCCTGCATGCCTTGGGGGTCTACGGCACGATGCGTCACGCCGAGATCAAACGGCAGATGACCGGCGTGACTCAGCGCATGTTGACCAAAACCCTGCGTGCGCTGGAACGCGACGGCCTGCTGACCCGGCGCGAGCTCGACCAGGTGCCGCCGCACGTCGAGTACGAGCTGACGCCATTGGGCATGGGCTTGCTGGTGCGGATGTCGCCGATCTGGACTTGGGTGGTGGAAAACGTCGAGGGTTTCCGCCAAGCGCGACGCACGTTCGATAGCCAGATCGGCAAGAAACCCTCATGGCAAATTCCTGTTCCAGCGCGGGATGATTCTGAAGCGTCAGACTGAGGTTTCGCGCTTCAGCTCAGCGGCACGGCGAAGACGGCGCTGGCGCGCGCAACCGTTCGCTCACCGACGTGCAGACTGACGCCAGCAAACGCCAATTGGCGGCCTTTTCTGGAGTGCTCAAGACGCACTTCGAGCCACTCGTTGATGTGCACCGCGCCGAGATAATCCAGGGTCATGCTCGCCGTAATCAATGGCTGCGGCGGATCGCTGGAGAAGGCCATGGCGTAGCCCATGCCGACATCGGCCAAAGTCGCCAATACACCACCATGCAAAGTGCCGCGACCATTGGCGTGGCGGGAGTCGGTCAGCAAGCCCAGTTCCAATTGCAGCCCGTGGCCTCTGGCGTAGATCGGGCCGAGCAGATCCAGCAACGGACTGCTGCGGGTCAATGGAGTGAAACCTTCGGAAATGGCCGTGGTGTTCATGATCCCATCCTGATGCAGGTGGCTGACCTGTGCGATTGAGCGGGGAATCGCAGGAAGGGGCAAGCACTATGCGGATGGGGAATTTGCTGCGATAAGTGCTGTACACGGAACTGACCAGCAAGGAGCTACGTGATGGATATTCAAATTCACATTGCGAAAGATGCGGATGCATCGGCTATCAGTGAGACGATCATCAAGACGCTCCGTGAGAGCAATGCTCGCGACTATCCACCCGAAATCATTGATCGAGTGATTAAACGTTTTTCGCCCTCGAAGATCCTTTGCTTGTTGTCTGAGCGTCAGGTGCTGGTCGCTACGCTCGACAGTCAAATCGTCGCAACGGCAAGTCTTGATGGAGACGTTGTTCGAAGCGTATTTGTCGACCCGGACTTTCAAGGAATGGGTGTCGGAAGCCAGCTGATGAAGAGCATTCAATCACTCGCCATGGACGCAGGTTTCAACTTGCTGCGCGTTCCTTCTTCAGTCACCGCAGAAGGCTTCTATGCTTCGCTCGGCTTCAAGAAAATCAGAGATGAGTTTCATCAGACGGAGCGCACGATCATCATGGCGAAAACGTTGGAGCGGTAGCGTTCACCTAACGCTTGTGCCTGCCGAATGAGGCTTCCATCGCTGCCCGGTCATGGTCGAGCAGCCAGGCATGGTGACGTTGATAGAGCTGCGAAAGTAGCTCGGTGTTGGTCCCAACCACGTCCATGCCTCTGTCGTCATAGGGAAAGACCATGACTCGCTTGGGCAGATTGAACAGGTAGACAGCACAGTTCGCACGCGGTTGGATGTCGGCGAAATCCTTGGCCAATGCGCACCAGAGTAATGCTTGAATGCGGGCGGCAGACGCTTCGAAGGCGACGTTGACCCAGTATTCCGGCTCTTCCTCACTGAACCATTCCTCGTTATCTATTTCTTCGCTCCAGATGCACAGCGCTGATGGAGTGTCGATGCCAGCAGATTTAAGGGCGCGAAGAGTGCTGCGATGGGCGAATCGATTGCGACCGGAATGAATGCGCAGGCATGCGACAAACGATGCGTCCCCCTGGAAAATGTCGCCGCAGATGGTTATGGATTTGCGCATAGCGGTCAGGAATTGCTCGATCATTCCGCCCGTTTCGGAGAGTTCGAAACGCAATCCTCCGGGCCAGGAATAGAAAAGCGGACGGGCGAATGCCTGGGGTCCAAATGCGTTTTCGATCTCAGCTCTCAGATTCACTTTCTTGCCTTCAAGGTGATGAGGATTTCTGTTTGTTCAAGACGCGGGTAAAGTCAGTGCGACGACACAAACGGCGAAGCAGTCGTCGGTGCCGGCAGCGCATAGGCTTGTTTCATCCACGCCACTTCCGCCAGCGGTGTGCGGCCGAAGAGGCGTTTGAAGTCGCGGCTGAATTGCGAGGCGCTTTCGTAGCCCACCAGAAACGCAGATTTTGCCGCGGTCAGGTCGTTGCGCAGCATCAGCAATCGCGCCTGGTGCAGCCGCGTCGATTTCAGGTACTGCATCGGCGAGGAATCGGTGACCTTGCGAAAGTGCAAATGAAAATTCGGCACGGTCATCTGCGCTTCCTCGGCCAGGGTTTCTACGTCGAGATGTTGGTTATAGCAACTGTGGATCTTGTGGATGGCGCGGGTCACTTTGCCGAACTGACCTTGCTGGGCGATGGCGGCGCGCAGGGTGCCGCCTTGTTCGCCGGTGAGGATACGATAGTAGAGTTCGCGCAGCATCGCCGGGCCGAGGATTTGCGCGTCGGCATCGTTGCTCATCACTTCAAGAAAACGCAGGGTCGACCGGTGTAGCGGTTCGTCGAGAGGCGAGGCGTACATGCCCATCGGCTGCGCTGTAGGGAAATCCCACCGCTCATCCACTTGCTGAATCAGCTCGCCGGCCAAGGCGAAATCCAGACGCACGTACACCGCGAGCATCGGCTCGGCTTCGCTGGCGTCGGTTTCCATGGTGAAGGGTACCGGCACCGACACCACCAGATAATGCTGAGCGTCGTAGACGTAGATTTCATCGCCGAGATAGCCGCGTTTACGCCCCTGACAAAGGATCACGATGCCCGGTTCGTACAACACCGGCGTGCGGGTCAGCGGTCGGTTGGAACGCAGGAAACGCACATCGTCCAGCGGGCTCAGGTTGTAACCTTCCAGCGGGGCGAGCTGGCTCATTAGCTGGACCATGCGCGTTGTGAGCGGGTCTTTCGGTTTCGGCATGGGCTGTGGGTTTCCTTGTGAAAAGGCGCGTTTGAACCTGTCTGGCTGATTGGCGGGGTGTCAGACAGAGCCCTCACCCTAGCCCTCTCCCAGAGGGAGAGGGGACTGACCGCGCTGCTTTCTGGTACTACGCCGACCTGTAATATCGTGCCGAACGCGGGGGTTGAATCCACCCGCGATCGGCTCCCTCTCCCTCCGGGAGAGGGCTGGGGTGAGGGTGATTTTGATCTTTCAGCCATCCGTCGAGCGGCTAAGCGCTGCCCATTGCTCAATACTCTCCGCCGTGCGCTGCAATTTGTCACGCACCAGCGCCAGCGCATCACTGCCCAATAGCAGATGAGCCGGCGGGTTTGGACTGTCGATGATCGTCAGCATGACCCGTGCAGCTTTCTGCGGATCGCCCAGCTGATGGCCACTTTTCTCCTCCCGGGCCTTGCGCACCGGATCGAAGCTTGCGTCGTAGTCACTGATGCTACGCGGCGTGCGTTGCATCGAGCGGCCTGCCCAGTCGGTGCGAAATGACCCCGGCGCCACAGCGGTGACAAAAATATTGAAGGGCGCAAGCTCCTTGCTCAAGGTGTCGGAGATCCCCTCAAGCGCAAACTTGCTGCCGCAGTAATACGCGATCCCGGGCATGGTGATATGGCCGCCCATCGAAGTGATATTGAGGATATGCCCCGCGCGGCGCTGGCGGAAATACGGGACGAAAGCCTTGGTCACCGCCACCGCGCCGAATACGTTGACGTCGAACTGGCGGCGCATTTCCTGCAGCGATGACTCTTCAAAAATCCCCTCATGGCCATAACCTGCGTTGTTGACCAGCACGTCCACCGGGCCGTGACGATCCTCCACAGCCGCAACCACCCCATCGATGGCATCGAACTCGGTAACGTCCAGCACCACCCCATGCGCGCGCTCGGGCGACAGCGCTTCGAAGGCTGCCAGAGCGGATTCACTGCGCACTGTGCCGATAACCCTGTGACCTTTAGCGAGCGCTTCCTTGGCCAGCGCCTGGCCGAAGCCGCTGCTGACACCGGTGATGAAAAGGGTCTTCATGGATCTGTACTCCAGCAGGCAATTGGAGAGGCCATGCTAGGGCGGATAACGCTGGCGGACGATGCCGAATCGGATCGAAGTATTGCCTGTTCCTATCAATAGAGTTTTCGATCAGGTCTTGCCTCAAAAAACGGAAAAGTCCTGCAGGTCTCATACCCGCAGGACTTTTCCTGTCTCGGCAACACGCACTTATGCTGCGCGACGGCCCGGTGTACGGTCCGATCCATCAGCGGCGAGGGCCTCACCCAGTGGGGTGCGGTCTGAGCCGTCGGCAGCGATGGCCTGGCCTTGTGGGGTCTTGTCATGACCGTCTTCAACCAGGCCTTGTTCCTCGAGGCGGTTGCGGCCGTTTTCAGCCAGAGCCTGGCCCTGCGGCGTACGTTCCGAGCCATCGGCAGCAACAGTCTGCTGTGGTTCGCTGACCTGGGTGAAGAAACGTTCTTCCTGATTACTCGGTACGGCGAATGCGCTTGCGCTGAGGGCGAAGGTGGCGATAGCGATCAGTTGGCTTACAGTTTTCATGGCGGTGACTCCGGTCAAATTTCGATTGAGGTCCGGGTCGTTCAGATCAGTCTCTGGTTAACCCGTTGCAGTGGTGTGTTCTGCATGGGTTCAGATTAGGGGGCAGGGCGGTGTCGGCGTTAAGCGGATACTGTCGGCGATTTGCCTGATTCTGCTCGCTGAAGATGATTTTACAGACTACCGACCTTCAGGCTTCAAGCTGTGATTCCGACACTGAATACCGATATTGCATTCGTTGATATTGAAAAGTGGCTTGGAAAAGCTAAGGTTCAGGCTTGGTCTCAAGGACGATCCTCCATGGCTTTGAATATCCGTACGGCGGCGGCAACCGATGCAGATGCCATCCAGCGCATTTATGCCCCAATCGTTCTGAATACTGCGATCTCTTTCGAAGAAACACCGCCGAGCATTACGGAAATTGCGCATAGGATAACTAAGACGCTTCAGACTTATCCCTATCTGGTGGCTGAAGAGCAGGGCGAGATCAAAGGCTATGCATACGCAAGTCAGCATCGCGCACGTCCGGCATACCGATGGGCCGTTGATGTGACCGTGTACATCGCAGAATCAGTTCGTCGTCAGGGCGTCGGCCGAGAACTTTACGGGACCTTGCTTTCGATTCTCGAAAAGCAGGGATTTCACTCAGCCTACGCTGGGATCGCGCAACCAAATGAAGGCAGCGTGGGCCTGCATGAGTCACTAGGATTCACCCAAATCGGCATGTACCCGGAGGTAGGGTTCAAGCTTGGAAAATGGCACGATGTCGGCTACTGGCGACTCGGCCTGAACCAGGCGACTCCACCGCTGGAGCCAATCATCTTCCCCGAGCTTGAAGTCGCATCACAGTAAGCTCGCGCGAATTTGTCGGCGCGAGCAATCAGGTTCCGCCAGTGAGATAGCTTTGCACTTGCCTGACTACATCCCGGGCGGTGCGGGTTACGCCGATCAATGTGGCAGAAGCGAGCCCCGTCCAGTCGCCATAACCCACCAGCCATAAATCGGGCAACGCGACACTCCGGTTTTCGTTCACAGCCACTTTGCCATCCCGGCCTACAATATTCAGGCTGTTCAGATGGTCGAGCGCCGGAGAAAACCCGGTGCACCAGATGACAGCGTCCACCTTTGTCTCGATCCCCGATGACCACACAACCCCTGTCGAAGTAAAACGCGTGAACGGCCGTACCGCGCTCAATACACCGCGTTCGCGAGCTTCCTTGACCGGTGGCACCATGACGATGTCGCCCAGCCCTCCAACGGGCTGTTGAGGCTCCACGCCATCCTGCTGCGCCTTCAGTCGAGCGGTAGCGCGTTCGAACAGGACGCGTCCGTCAACATCATCAGGTAGAAACGTTGGGGCCTGTTGCGTGACCCAGGTTGCCTGAGCCACTTTGGAGACCTCGGCGTAAATCTGGGCGCCGGAGTTGCCGCCACCGACGACAAGGACGGTTTTACCCGCAAACTCGTTCGGCCCGACGTAATGAGCGGAATGAAGCTGCCTGCCTGCAAACAATGCCTGGCCGGGATAGTCTGGTACGAACGGGCAGCTCCAGGTGCCTGTTGCACTGATAACCGCTTTGGCGTCCCAGTGGTTGTCCTTTGAGATAACACGCAAGCCGCCTTCGATCTTCTCGACACCGGTCACCCGCGTGGAGCGGATGATGGGGAAGTCATACCGGCGCTCGTACTGAGTCAGGTATTCGACAACGTCGTCCCGCCCGGGCGTCCCCTCGGACAGGACTGGCATCGGCCAGCCTGCAATCGAACTCCATGCCGACGGCGAGAAGAGCCGCAGCGAATCCCAGCCATGCCGCCAGGCGCCTCCTGGTCCCGGCTCGGCATCCAGCAGCACGTAAGACAAGCCTGTGCGCTTCAAAAAATAAGCGACAGTCAGCGCGGATTGGCCACCACCAATGACCACGACATCAAGTTTCGAATTCTGACTCACCAGCATCCTCCAGGCTCAACGGCCTCAACTTGTGAAAGATCGTGGTGCGGCTCATACCGGTTCCGCACACAGGCATCAAATCGAACGCTGGTTGACACGTCTGGACAGCTCTTCGGCGGATTCCTTGCGCTCGGAATAACGGTCAACCAGGTAATCCTGACGATCGCGCAAGAGAAGCGTGAACTTCATCAATTCTTCCATCACGTCCACCAGGCGGTCGTAGTACGAAGAAGGCTTCATGCGACCCGCTTCATCGAACTCGGTGAACGCCTTGGCCACGGAGGACTGGTTCGGGATGGTGAACATCCGCATCCACCGGCCAAGTACCCGCAACTGATTGACCACGTTGAAGGACTGCGAGCCGCCGCAGACCTGCATCACAGCAAGGGTTTTGCCTTGCGTAGGTCGTACAGCGCCCAGCGCCAGCGGAACCCAGTCGATCTGCGCTTTGAACACGGCACTCATGGAACCGTGACGCTCAGGAGAGCACCACACCTGACCCTCTGACCATTGCATCAGCTCGCGCAGCTCCACGACTTTGGGATGGGTGTCGGGTGCGTCATCGGGCAGCGGCAGACCCGAAGGGTCGAAGATCCTGGTTTCGGCGCCAAACTCATTCAGCAGGCGTGCCGCCTCTTGCGTGACCAGACGGCTGAATGAGCGCGCTCGCGTCGACCCGTATAACAGCAGAATGCGCGGTTTATGCTGCGAAGGATTGCGAGGAGACAACTGCTCCAGCGTAGGAATGTCGATCAGGTCGGCGTGTACGTTCGGCAATGTATCTTGCATATGAACTCCTGCGGCGGCGCGTGGAGGGGCGCCGCCTCGGTTGATCTTTAAAGCGAACCGATGCGGTTCAGTTCAGCTTGCAGTTGGTCAGGGCTCAGGGTCTTGAGCGGCAGTGCAAGAAATGCATTCACGCGTTCCCGAATTTTGGCCAGTGTGCTTTCAAATGCAGCGGTGATCTCGGCTTCCGACCCGCTAGCCTCGGACGGGTCGGCCAGCCCCCAATGCGCCTTCAGGGCTGGGCCGAAGAAGATCGGGCATGCTTCTCCAGCAGCGCGATCACAGACGGTAATGACGATGTCGGGAGGCGCGCCCTCAAAAGCATCCGAAGCCTTGCTGCTCAAGCCCGCCGTGGAGACGCCCGCCGCCTCCAGCGTTTGCAGTGCCCGTTGATTCACCCGGCCACTGGGAAAGCTTCCCGAGCTGATGGCTTCTAGACCCTCGGGCGCCAAGTGGTTGAAAAGCGCCTCGGACAGAATGCTGCGGCAGCTGTTGTGGGTGCACATGAACAGGATTTTCATCAGACGATTCCTTGATTCAGAAACTTAGGCGCAGTGCCAGGGCGGACAATGTGGCGACGAGAATGGGCAAGGTCAGCACGATCCCGGTCTTGAAGTAGTAACCCCAACTGATCGTTATGTTTTTCCGGGCGAGCACGTGCAGCCACAACAGCGTGGCCAGGCTCCCGATCGGGGTGATCTTCGGGCCCAGGTCGCAGCCGATGATGTTGGCGTAAACCATCGCTTGCTGGACTACACCGTCGACTTCGGCGGCATGAATGGATAAGGCGCCTACCAGAACGGTGGGCATGTTGTTCATGATCGAAGACAGCAATGCTGTCAGCAGTCCTGTACCAAGGGACGCGCCCCAAATGCCATAACCGGCGAACACGTTCAGGATCTGCGCGATGTGGTCGGTAAGGCCGGCGTTCTTCAGGCCATAAACAACCAGGTACATACCCAAAGAAAAAATCACCACCTGCCATGGCGCCTCTTTGAGCACCTTGCTTGTGTTGATGGCATGACCACGAGCCGCGATGACATAGAGAATGCATGCACAGATCGCTGCAATGGCGCTGATCGGAACCCCCAATGGCTCAATGACAAAGAAGCCGATCAGCAGTAGTGCCAGCACCCACCAGCCGGCTACGAAAGTGGCACGGTCATGGATTGCGTCATCCGGGTTGTCCAGTTGGTTGAGGTCATAGGTCTTTGGTAAATCTCTGCGGAAAAACCACAGCAGCATGGCTAGTGTCGCCGCCACGCTGACGATGTTTACCGGCACCATGATCGAAGCATATTCGTTGAAGCCGATATTGAAGTAGTCGGCAGAAACAATGTTGACCAGGTTGGAAACCACAAATGGCAAGCTCGCCGTATCTGCGATAAATCCAGCGGCCATGACGAACGCCAACGTCGCGGCGGGAGAAAAACGCAGCGCCAGCAACATCGCGATTACGATGGGAGTGAGGATCAATGCCGCTCCGTCGTTGGCGAACAGTGCCGAGACAGCCGCACCCAGCAGGACGATAAATGCGAACAGCTTGCGGGTGCTCCCGCCTCCCCATCGGGCGACATGCAGCGCAGCCCATTTGAAAAAGCCTGCCTCATCAAGCAACAGACTAATAATAATGACTGCGATGAACGTTCCGGTAGCGTTCCAGACTATGCGCCAAACCTCCGGTATGTCGGCAAGGGTAACGACATCTGCCAGCAGCGCCACGATGGCGCCGAACGTCGCACTCCAGCCAACCCCGAGTCCCTTGGGCTGCCAGATGACAAGGACGATGGTGGCGATAAAGATCAATACGGCAATCAGCATTTCATTAATCCGGTTGGGCGTGAATCAGTTGCACACGGCTTGGTTGATCGGACGGTCGCTCATGCCGCACAGGCGCTTGGCCTCGGTTTCCAGCCATTGCTGATTGGCGTCTACCACTTCCTTCAAAACTGCAGCCACCCACGCGGGCAAATCAGGATTGACTCGGTAGTACACCCATTGACCCTGGCGACGATCCAGCAGCAAACCGGCGGAGCGCAGCAGCGCCAGATGACGAGAAATCTTCGGCTGACTCAGGTCGAGCGCTGCCGTCAGCTCGCATACACAGAGTTCACCTTGGCTCACGACAAGCAGGGAAATTTTGGCTCGGGTGTCGTCGGCCAGGCACTTGAACAAGGTGGTGGGGGTCATGGGTTCTGTCATTCGTCCTCCAGATGCTTTTGTCTTGACCAAAACGAAGAGCCTGATGCGTTTGCGGATGTCGTGATGCGTAGGATGAAAGGCGGCGGGATGATTGCCGGGCAATGGATACGGATGACCGAATATACGCATAAGCATATATCTGGTAAAGCGAATATAACAGCGGTTGAACCGTCGAGACTGATAGCGGCGGACCGCACGGATATTGCCCGCGAATTTTCTGATTCCAGCTGATTGAAAATAGCCATTGACTTAGAGCGCGCTCAAACCTTTACGGTGATGACATGAATCCAGAACTGACAATTTCAAAGTTGGCCAAGCGCCTTGATTTGAGCGCTCACACGATCCGCTATTACGAGCGCATCGGGCTGTTCGACCCGGTTGGGCGCGGTGGCAATGGCCACCGGGTGTACGCCGAGAAGGATGTGCTGTGGGCCGAGTTTCTGCTCCGGCTGAAGGCGACCGGAATGCCGATCCAGCAAATGCTGCGGTATGCCGAATTGCGTCGATCAGGCGACTCGACCCTGGCAGAACGCCGCGAGCTTCTCGAGCAGCATCGCCGGGACGTGCAAGCGCAGATCAGCCAGTTGAGCCAGTCCCTGGAGGTTCTGGATAACAAGATTCAGATCTACCACCAACTCGAGCAAAAGGAGCATCACCATGATCCGTAAACTTCCCGGTTTCAATCGTTTGCTGTCCGCCCCATTGATCGGCGCCAGCGTGACCAGTGTCGCAGCGCCCGTGGAGATGACCGATCGTCGAGCACGCGGAGAAGCCGCTCTGACGCAGATCACTGGCGGACCTGGTCAGGCAGTGGTCGATTCATTGAAGGATACTGCTCCAGAGCTTGCGGACTGGATTCTGAGTTTTGCCTACGGCGATGTCTTCGCCCGCCCCGGGCTCGATCACTGCACTCGTGAGCTGGCAACCGTTGCGGCATTGACCGCACTGGGCAACGCCCAGCCACAACTGAAAGTGCATATCGGCGGTGCCCTGAACGTCGGGTGCACACCGGAGGCGGTGGTCGATGTGATCTTGCAAATGACCGTATACGCAGGGTTTCCCAGCGCCTTGAACGGTATAACGGCTGCGCGTGAAGTCTTTGCTGCTCGCGGAATCAGTGTCAAATCCTAGGTGCGCACGCTGCAGAAACTGCGCGATAAAGCCAGATTCAACCTTCCACCCACCCCGCATACAACCGCACAAACCGCACCTGCAGCCATTCGATAAACACCTGCACCTGCGCCGGCAAATGCGTGCGGCTCGGGTACAGCAGCGATACCGGCCGAGGCAGCGGGCGCAGCGGTTGCAGAATTTCCACCAGAGCACCGCTAGCCAAATGCTCGGCGACCGCGATGCCCGGCGCCTGGATAATGCCGAAGCCCGACACGCCACACTGCACGTAAGCGTTCGACTCGGTGACGGTAATGCCTTGGCGGCTGACATAGCTTTTCTGTTTGCCCTCAACTGAAAACTGCCAAGGCAAGGTGCGGTTGTTCTGGCCCGAGAGAAAGTTCACGCCTTGATGGTTCGTCAGGTCTGCAAGGGTTTCGGGTGTGCCGTGCTCCCGCAGGTATTCGGGCGCGGCGCAGGTGACCATGGTCGCCAGGGCGATAGGGCGGGCGATCAGCGTTGAGTCGGGCAGCTCTCCGATGCGCAGCGCGCAGTCGATGCCTTCGCCGACCAGATCAACCGCACGATCGGTGACGCCCAGCACCATGTCGATGCCGGGGTAGGTGGCGGTGAACTCGCGCAGGCTCTTGATGAATTCCAGTTGCGCGAACGCAGTGGGAATGTCGATGCGCAGGCGGCCGGACAGCGTGGCTCCGGTGCGATCGAACATCGTGGTGGCGGCGGTGATCTCGGCCAGAATTTCCTGGACCCGCTGATAGAAAAGCTCACCCTCGGCGGTGAGTGCGACTTTCCTGGTAGTGCGCTGGAAGAGGCGCACGCCCAGCGATGTTTCCAGCTCCTGAATATAGCGAGTGACCTGAGGCCGGCCGATATCCAGCGACTCGGCGGCTTTGGTGAAACTGCCCAGCTCCGCCAGTCGGGCGAACAGGCGCATCGATTGCAGTAATTCCATGACTTTTCCGCTGAGCTTCGGTATCTGTATTTGTTGCCTGAGAATAGAACAATCATGTCTGTTTCCAAGCATTTATTGCGCTGATGTAAAAGCCAATCATGGCCCCAAGGCAACCCCCCTGAGGTTTTGCGGCCAATAATGCATTTGGAGACACATCATGAAAGCGTGGTTACTGAAAGATTTCGGGCTCGACAATCTGCAACTGGGCGAGACGCAAACCCCGCAGCCCAAGGCTGGCGAGCTGCTGGTCAAGGTCGGCGCGGTCTCGCTGAATTTTCGTGACAAGGCCATCGTTGACGGTATCTACGAGCCGCACCTGGTGCCGAAACCGCTGATTCCAGTGAGCGATGCCGCCGGTACCGTAGTTGCAATCGGCGCCGGTGTTACTCGTTTCAAGGTTGGCGACCGCGTCAATTCACATCTGTACTCGCGCTGGTTGGATGGCGAGCCGGGGCCGAACGAGCCGGATTATTGCTTCGGTTCGCCGCTGCCCGGTGGCCTCGCCGAGTACATGATCATTCACGAGGACAGCGCCGTCGGCGCGCCGGCCAACATGAGCGATGAAGAGGCGGCGACGCTGCCTATCGCCGCACTGACTGCGTGGTACGCGCTGGTGGATTTCGGCGCTATTCAACCGGGGCAGACCGTGTTGGTACAGGGCACCGGCGGCGTATCGATTTTCGCCGTGCAGATCGCCACCGCGCTGGGCGCCAAAGTCATCGCTACCTCAAGCAGCGATGACAATCTGCACGCGGTAAAACGTCTGGGCGCGGTCGCCGGTATCAATTACCGCAGCACGCCGAACTGGGCGGACGAGGTGCTGAAACTCACCGGGGGCAAGGGTGTGGATCTGCTCCTTGATGTGGCGGGAGGCAATGGCATCAATCAGTCGGTAGCAGCGACCAAGGCTTCGGGGCGGATAGCGCAGATTGGCTTTCTGACAGGGCAGACCGTCGAGCTGAACCTGATGCCGCTGATCTTCCGCCAGACCACCATTCGCGGCATCGCGGTGGCACCGCGTTCATCGTTCGACCGGATGAACGTGTTCCTCGCCGAGCACGACATTCGGCCGGTGATCGACCATGTGTATCCGTTCGAACAGGCGCGTGAGGCCTATGAGCATCTGGCGAAAGGGGCGTTTGGCAAGATTGTGATCAAGGTGAGCTGATCAGCGAAAACGTCAGACAAACCAAGGCCAGTCAGCTCAACTGACTGGCCTTTTTTTATGTCTGTCTTAACGCAAATCCTCGGGCTCCATCGTCAGAATAATCTTCCCGACATTCTGCGAAGACTCCATCCGCCGATGGGCATCGGCTGCGCGGGACAACGGAAAGGTGCTGTCCACCACCGGTTCCAGACTCGCAGCGCCGGCGAAGCGTTTCAGCCAGTGGTCGCGAAAGCGCTGGATCATCGCGTGCTTCTCCGGCTGGGTGCGCGACTTCATCACCGTTCCGATGATTTGCAGGTGCCGGTAGAGGATGTGCTCCAGCTCCACGTCGACCTTGCCGCCGCCGCCAAGAATGCCGACCTGCACCAGGCGGCCGCCGTGGGCCAGCGAGGCGATGTTGCGGGCGAAGTAGGGCGCGCCGACGAAGTCGATGATCACGTCGACCCCGCGCCCTTGGGTTTTGTCGGCGATGACTGCGGCGAAATCCTCGTTTTTGTAGTCGATGGCCACGTCGGCGCCCAGGTGTTCGACGCGCGACAGCTTGCTGCCTTCGGTGGTCGCGTACACCGTGGCGCCTGTGGCGTAGGCCAGTTGCACGGCAGCGGAACCGACGCCGCCGGCGGCGGCATGGATCAGCACCGAGTCGCCTGACTTGAGTCGGGCCAGGTGCAGCATCGCTTCGTGGGCGGTGACAAACACTTCGGGAATCGCCGCTGCGTGCACATAGTCGAGCTGTGCCGGAATCGGCATGGCCATGCGGTAGTCGATGCGCGCCAGTTCGGCGTAGGCGCCGCCGCCGACCACGCCCATCACCCGGTCGCCGACGGCGAATCCGCTCACCTCGCTGCCGGTCTCGAGCACTTCCCCGGCGATCTCCAGACCGATGATCAACGAGTCGCCGAAGTTCGCATGGCCGTAGCCGCCGGTTCGGTGAGTCAGGTCGGCACGGTTCACGCCGGCCGCATAGACACGCACCAGCAGGTCGGTCGGGCGCACTTCAGGGTTGGGCGCTTCGCCGAGTTGCAGCACTTCTGCTGAACCGAACGCTTTCAGGTTGATGGCTTTCATCTCAACGTTACTCCGTGTCGGCAAGGGTGGCATTGGCGATGGCCGAGGCGGTGATGGCGCCCGGGAAACCGACGTAAAAGGCCAGGTGAGTGATCGCCGCCGACAACTCTTCATGGCTCACGCCATTGCTGACGGCGCGGCGCAGGTGCGCGGGTAATTCTTCGCAGTGGCCGCCGGCAATCAGCGCAGCGACAGTGATCAGACTGCGCTCGCGGGGTGACAAGGCGGGGTCATTCCAGATCTGCGGGTACAGCGTTGAGTCAACGAATTGCGCCAGTTTCGGGGTGAAGGCACGCGCGGCTTCGCGTGGGCTGCTGAAATCGATAGTCGACATGGAAATCCCCTTAAACCTGGCTGATGAATTTGTTGGTGAGGTAGTGCTCGATGCCTTCGATGCCGCCTTCAGAACCGTGGCCGCTTTCTTTCATGCCGCCGAAGGGCAGTTCGGTGGCGACGATGCGGTACTGGTTGATGCCGATCATTCCGGCTTCCAGGCCATCGGCGACGTCGATCGCGGTGCGCGCATTGGAAGTGAACGCGTAGGCCGAGAGGCCGTAGGGCAGGCGGTTGGCTTCTTGCAGGCCGTCGCTCAACTCATCGAAAGGCATCAGTATCGCGATGGGGCCAAAGGGTTCTTCGTGCATGATTCGCGCACTCATCGGCACATCGGCCAATACGGTGGGCTGAAAGAAGAAGCCTGCGCCCGGCAACGCTTCACCGCCGGCCAGCACCCGTGCACCTTTCTCGACGGCGTCGGCGATCAGTTGCTCCATCTTCGCCAGTTGCCGTGGGTTCGCCAGAGGGCCGACCTGGGTTTGCGGATCCATGCCATCGCCGATTTTCAGTGCCTTGGTGGCAGCAACGAAGCGCTCGACGAACTCGGCGTAGGCCTCACGCTGGATAAGAAAACGAGTCGAGGAAATGCACACCTGGCCGGTGCCGCGAAAGCGATTGGCGACGCCTTCCACAGCAGCCTTTTCGATGTCGGCGTCGGCAAACACCAGCACCGGGCCGTGGCCGCCCAGTTCCAGGGTGATCGGCTTGACGCCTTCGGCAGCGCGGGCCGAGAGCAGCCGACCGATCGGCACCGAACCGGTGAAGGTCACTTTGCGAATGATCGGTGAGGCAATCAAATGGCTGGACACTTGATCCGGCACACCGAACACCACTTGCAGGACGCCTTTGGGCAAACCGGCATCGTCCAGCGCCCGGGCCAGGGCCAGAGCGGTGGAAGGGCTTTCCTCGCCGGGCTTGAGCACCACGCTGCAACCGGCGGCCAGCGCTGCCGAGAGCTTGCGCGCCGGGGTGATGGCCGGGAAATTCCACGGTGTGAACGCTGCCACAGGGCCGATTGCCTGGCGTTTGACCAGTTGCAGTACACCCGGACGATTGGCCGGGACGACACGGCCGTCGATGCGTCGTGCGCTTTCGGCGAACCACTCGAAATATTCCGCCGCACGGGTCACTTCATCGAGGCTTTCGCGCAGTGGCTTGCCTTCTTCCAGCGTCATTTGCGCAGCGATGTGCGGGGCGCGTTCGAGGATCAGGTCGGCGGCGCGCTTGAGGATTTTTGCGCGCTGGTCCGGCACGGTCTGACGCCATTGGTCGAAGCTCAGTCGGGCCACTTCGAGGGCGTGATCCAGGTCTTGGGCGGTGGCGAGTGGCACCTGGCCGATTTCGTCGCCGGTAGCCGGGTTGACTACGGCAGCGGTCGCGCGGTCTTGGGCGGTAAGCCATTGACCACCGATGAAGAGATAGAGCGGATCGTAAGGAGTGTTCATGGATGTCGCCTTCATGGTTGAGGATTCATTCGGCGCCTTGTACGCAGCGGTTCAGGCGTCCCGTGGAATCCAGTCTATGGAAGGCGTGCCGTTTGATTTAGCCGGCCACGAGGGAATCATTGTTGTCCCAGAAGGTAATATCGATCCCAGGAGCGAGCGTGTAGGATCCGACGTTATCCGCAGTGAGTGGCAGGTCTACAGGACGATCAGGATGGACAAACTTTCAAACATGTCGGTGTACATCAAGGTAGTCGAGATGGGCAGTTTCACTGCCGTGGCCAACCATCTCGACTCCACCGTCGGTAACGTATCGCGTGCGGTCTCGGCGTTGGAAAACGTGCTCGACACTCGGCTGTTGCAACGCTCGACCCGGCGTCTTTCGGTGACCGACGCGGGCCGGCGGTTTTATGAACGCTGCGTGAAGATTCTCGCTGACCTGGAAAGCGCCGAAGCCGAGGCGAGCAATGCCGCCTTGCAACCACGAGGGACGTTACGGGTGCACTGCGTGCCCGGACTGGCGCGGCAACTGGTGACCGGCGCGGTGCTGGAATATCGCCAGGCGTTTCCCGAAGTGACCGTCGATTTGATGCTCTCCCAACGCATGCCCAATCTGCTTGAGGATCAGTTGGACGTGTCCATTCTGATCGCGCGAACGCTGCCGGACTCGGCGTATGTCAGCCAGAAGATCGGCGTCAGTCACTGTGTACTGGTGGCCTCCCCGGAATACTTGGCGCGGCATGGCGCACCCGAAACGCCGGAGCAGCTTTGCGATCATCAATGCCTGCTGCTCGGTACCGTGGATTACGTGCGCGATGAATGGCAGCTCAAAAGCAAGGCGGGCGACGCGACGTTCATCCCGAGCGGGCCGAGTTTCAGCGTGAACGATATGGACGCAATGGCCGTGGCCATTCGCGAAGGGGCGGGGATTGGTCTGTTGGCAGGCTTCACGGCGATCGATGATTTGCGTGCCGGCAGGCTGGTGCGGGTGCTGCCCGATTACCACACCTACGAGCGCAATGTTTACGCGGTCTACACGTCTCGCCAGTTTGTCGATGCGAAGATCACGCGATTCATCGATACCTTGAAAACCCGGGTCGGCGCGCAGTTGGCGAGCACTGCTCAGGCGCTTATCGATTGAAGCGGTAAAGGCATTTGCGTCTCAGCGAGCCAACTCTGAGACGCAATGGGTGTGCGAGGTATTGGCCAGATCAACCGTTGCTGCAGCCGCTGCCCATGACCTCGTATTGCAGGATGTGCTGTTTGCCTTGGGAATCCTGATAAGTCATGTGCACCGGCACTACAGCGCAGACATCCGGCACGGGATCTTCCGAGATGATTTTGGCGACGTCGAGGTGACTGGCGTAGGTGTATTGCTCGACTGGTGGCGTGGTAGTCGATTCCTGAGCCATGACCACCGAGCTGAAGCCGAAGAGTGCGAAGACGAGCATTGAGACTTTCATGGGTATTTTCCTTTGCTGAAGTTGAGTGTGCTGCTGGAATAAACTCTATGCGGCGGCTGGCGGGGGAAACAGGCGCGGATTGGGTAAAGACTGTTTACGGTTTGAGCCACAATCGGCATGGGGTAAACGATCGCGCAGGGTTCAGCGCAAACAAAAAAAGGCGCCGGTGAGGGCGCCTTTTGCTTATCTCGGTTTTTTACGGCTCGCCATGCAATCGGCAGCTACGAAAGCGCCGGGCTGATTTCGGCGGATTTCGCTGAGTAGCTTGCCACTCGCGCCGAAATCCACTCACGACTGTAAGCCAGCACATGGTCAGCAGTGGCGGTGGGGAAGTGAATGAAGCCATGCGGACACTCAGGCAGCACGTACATCTCCACCGGCGCCGCGTGTTGCCAGCGTTCAGCGATGAGCCGCGTGTCATCCAGCAGCGGATCGAGGTCGCCGGCAAACAGCAGCGCTGGTGGCAGTCCGCTGAAATCGCCGTACAGCGGCGACAGCGGTGGCTGGCGTCGTTGTTCGTCGCTGATGTCCGGCGTGAGCAGGCGCAACGCTTCGACCATGCCGGGGCCGTCGAGCACCAGAGTTTCGGCGGGCGCGGCGCGCACGCTGGGCGTGCCGGTCAGGTCGTAGACGCCGTAATACAGCAGCGCGCCGCAGATCCGTTGCAGCAGTTGCGGCGAAGATTTGAGCGCGAGCAGGGTGGCGGCCGCCAAATGCCCGCCGGCCGATTCACCGACGACGACTACGGGCAGTCCGGCAAATTCGCCATCGTTCAAGATGCCGCGAATGGCACGCAGGCAGTCTTCCAGCAAGCCCTCGATCGGCGTCGAAACGGCCAGCCGATAATCAACCGACACCACCGCCACGTCGCAGGTGTTGACGATGGCGATGTTGAAGTTGTCGTTCATCTGCGCATTGCCGATCACCCAGCCGCCACCATGGAAATCCAGCACCACGCCTTTGGCTTTGCCCTTGGGGCGGATGATGCGCACGGGCACCGTGTCGATGATCTTCCGTTCGGCGCTCAGCCCATGCTGGCGCAGCTTGCCGTCGCCGCCGAGCTGACCCGCCCGCAGCAACGCCTGAATCAGCCGTGGGGTGAGGCGATTGCGGATCTTGAAACGCGGCAGCCAGGCGAGCTTTTTGTTGAACGCGCGAACCTGTGCCAGCTCGCGCTCGCCGTGCGGCCATGGGAAGTCGCTCACAGGCGATTCTTCATCAGGATCGAGCAGTTCAGCGCTGCCGCGACGCACAGCCACGCCAGGTACGGGAACAGAATCAGCCCGGTGACCACGTCCAGTTGCAGGGCGAGCACGACCATCACCGCGACCACCACCCACAGCACCGCCAGAATCACCATCGCCGCCAGCACCTGATGCGCGCCGAAGAACACCGGTGTCCACAGCGTGTTCAGGGCGATTTGCGCGGCCCACAAGGCCAGCACCGTTTGGCTGCCGGGGATCAGGCTCAAGCGATAACCGGCCCAGGCCAGCAGCAGGTAGATAATCGTCCAGGCCACGGGAAAGGCCCAGTTGGGCGGGGTGAAGGAGGGTTTGGTCAGCGCTTCGTACCACGGGCCGGGCTTGAACATCACGCCAGTGGTTGCCGCCGCCGCGCAGGCGAGAAGGAAGATGAAAAAGGTCATTGCCAGTCCTTAGCTGTGATCAGCTGTTATGGAGAGTTAAGAAGAGGACGCTTCGCTGCGCAAAAAGTTTGTTTGCAAACGCAAAAGGGCAGTCAGGTTGAACTAAAAGCTGACCGTCGCGTCAGGATAAACACTGCCTTTACCCACCGACGCGGACGACATCATGTACACCTATCACATCGAATACCGTTTCAATGGCGAGCCTCGTACTTATCTGCTCGAACTCAAGGAAGCGCAACTGGCCGAGCACGACGCGGCGATGCATCTGCTGGAACTGCATCTGGGCGATGCGGAAAACAGCCTGGTCATGCCCACGGCGGATTCGACACCAGAGCAGATTCTCGAGCAGGCCGAGCGGGTAGGGATTACACATATCAGGGTGGTCAGCCGGACCAATTGACCTTCACGGTCCATCGCATTCCAAGCCGCTGTCCCCGCCACTGCAATAACGATCCCGGCCGTGCTGCTTCGCCGCATAAAGCATCTTGTCGGCCGAATCGATCAGCATGGCGGGGCTCACCTCCTGTTCGGCGGGTTTGCCGACCGCAATACCCGCGCTGGCGGTGACGTGGCCCAGCGGATGAGCTCTGTGCTCGAGCCTCAAGGATCGAATGGCCTCCAGTATTTCCTGCGCCACAAGCGCCGCCCCGCGAATATCGGTGTTGGGCAGCAGCACGGAAAACTCCTCGCCGCCATAGCGCACGGCAAGATCACCCGGTCGCTTTACCGCCTGCGCAATGGCCTGTCCGACAGCGCTCAGGCAATCATCACCTGCCGCGTGCCCGTAGCTGTCGTTGTAGAGCTTGAAGTGATCGACATCGATCATGATCAGTGAGATCGACGAACCCTGGCGTCTGGCCAGGCGAATTTCGTCAATCAAAGCAGTGTCCAGTCGCCGACGGTTGGCCAGCCCGGTCAGGCTGTCGGTCAAAGCCATGTCTTTCATGGCTTGGTGTGCCCGGCGCAGATCCTTTTCCATCACCATTCGCTGGCGCAGTTGTCTCAAGACGATCAAGCCGAAGACCGTGAATGCGATGATTACCGACAACAGCACAAACCCGGTTTTGATCAGATCCCAGCGCCACGGCGCGATGATCGATTCGCGCGAAAGTCCGGTTTCCACCACCAGTGGGTACGTGCTCAGCGCGCGGTAGCCATACAAGCGCTCGGTGCCGTCGACGATGGCTTTCACCTCGGCGATCCCTTGGTTGGAAATGGGCAGGTAGTTCTTGAACACCTCACTGTCGGCGAGGCTCTGACCGATTACTGAAGCGATGAAGGGGCGACGCACGAGAATGGTTCCGTTGCGCAACGCCAGTACCAGCGCGCCCTTGTCGTCGATCTTGAAATCGCCGTAATAGTCGACGAAATAACTGACCTTGATCGTCCCCAGCAGCACGCCGGCGAAGGAGCCGTCCGGGTTATTCAAGCGGCGGGAAATCGGGATGATAAGGTCGTCGGTGGATTTGCTTGTGACGACATCTCCGATGCGCACGTTGCGATCGGTGTGAGTGCGGTGATACTGGAAGTAATCGCGGTCGGCGTTGTTCGCCGGGTCCGGTATGTTTTCCTTGTCGGTGACAATCCAGTGCCCGTCCGGGCCGTAGATGAACAGCCCATGCAGCTGCGGCATCAACTTGGCTTGCTGGACCAGCAACTTGTGGATGCGTGGTACGTCGATGTTTTGCAAGCCGTCACCTTCAACGCGCTCGCCCAGGGCGGCGGTCAATACGTCCACCTGGCGGATAGCGTCCTCGGCATGCTGCGCGGTTGCGCGAGCGAGGTTGGTGACCGAATCGCGCGCCGACGAGAAGGCCGCATGATAGTCACGCCAGGTGCGCCATCCTTCCACACCGAGAAACGCCAGAATGACCGTCAGCAGGAAAATCACGGTCAGGCGGAAGGCAGCGATATCACTTGCCGCTTTGATGGGAGCCGTTTCTGCGGCGTCATGCCCCTTGGTTTCGGGCATTTTACGACCGAGCATTCAAAGATCCTTATGCTTGTCATCTCTCATCTACTGAAAGATGACCATCCTTTTCCACTGGGGATTCAATTTATTGGCATGGTCAGGCGGCGGCCATTGGATCGTTCAAAGTCATGCCCGGTCAACATCTGTAATAGAGGCGCGCCCTGAGGTGAGACTTGTGAGTGAAATCATCACCGCCGGTGACTTGAACATCGACCTGCAAAACGCCAACGAAACCGGCCTGTTCAAATGGCTGCTGGCGAGTTTTCTGATGGGCAAAAGGATTCAGGGCGCGATCGCAGCGAAGGCGTATCAAGTCATAGTAGAGCAGCATCAAAAAGACACGCCGCAAAAGCTCGCGCAGTGCACACACCGTCAATTGGTGTCGATGCTGGGGCAGGCGCGTTACGTTCGTTACGATGAAAGCACGGCGTCGCGATTGCTCGCGTTGGCCAACAAGCTCAACAGCGAGTACGCCGGTAAGGTCACTAATATCGTGGCGGCGAGCGCGGATCGTAAGGCGCTGGAGAAGCGCCTGTCCGAATTCGAGGGGATAGGGCCGAAGACCGTTGAGATCTTCATGAGAGAAGCGGCTGCGGTGCTGTTTTGAAGGCCCGATAGCAAACCAAGGCTCACATCGCAAAGAAGGTTCCCGCCAGTTCGCTCATCAGGATCAGCGTTCCGCCGGCGAATATCGCACAGCCCAGCAGAAACTGGAGGCCCGGGGCGACGCTCAGGCTTGAGGGGAAACTCAGATTTTTATAAGTTCTCATGTCGCGCTCCTGTTACCGATGAAAACTTTCAGCCCCGTCGATTGAACGGTTGCGCTGCGCCAATACGCGCTTGGCGACCACCGGCATCGTGGGCAAGGCGTCGTCGACGGCTGGATGTTCGCCTGCTGGCGGAACGGCTGTCTCCTCAGCGAAATTATTCGGCAGCAGGGTGCCCAGGCCAAAAACATTCACCGCCATGCTGACTCTCAATCCTCGACAGGCCTGTTTGCAGTCCAGCTCAAAACCGGCGTATGCGTGCTCCATCAAACGTTGAAAATGTTCAGAGGTCAGTGCCGAGACTTTGCTGTTTTTCATGTTGATCACCTTGAGCAAATGGCGACCCCGATCCGGGGCCGCCGGACTGGGTTCAGACATCTTTGCCTTGCACGTAACCGGAGCCCAGATCAGCACCGGTCACCGGCTCGCTGAGTGGGTCAGAGGCCGTGCGGATCTTCATGGCTTCCAGGACCTCTGCGTCGTCAGCAGGGAGGCTGACCGTCGCCAGACCATCGCCGCCGTCGACTGCCGGCTCTGGGTTTTCCACGTACTCCCACGCACCGCCCTCGTTCCAGGGACCGCGCACATTTGGCTCGCCAGACATGTTGAAGTACTTGTTGGTGAACTCAGGCATGCCCGGCAGTTTGCCCTGCGGGAAGTTGGGCTGGATCGAGTGCAGGGCTTTTTCGAAGGACTGTTGATGGGCGATTTCCCGCGTCATCAAGAAGCCCAGCGCCTCTTTGACGCCCGGATCATCGGTGATGTTGATCAAGCGTTCGTAGAGAATTTTCGCCCGCGCTTCGGCGGCGATATTTGAACGGAAGTCGGCGGTCGGCTCGGTGATCGAGTCAACGTAGGCCGCCGTCCACGGTACGCCAGCGGAATTGACCAGAGGCGCGCCTGCGCCATAGAGCAGGCTGGTGATGTGCGAGTCATTGCCGGCGCCATTCAGTGCGCGGTACAGCTCGCCTTCCTCCTGAACGCCCTCTGCCAGTTGGCCCTTGGCGCCTTTGTTGAGCATGACGATGATCGAGCCAACCACCTCCAGATGACTCAACTCTTCGGTGGCAATGTCCAGCAGAAGGTCTTTGCGCCCCGGATCTTCCTCGGCCAAGGCTTGGGTGAAATAGCGCGCTGCCGCCGCCAGTTCGCCATTGGCGCCCCCGAATTGTTCCAAAAGCAGATTGGCCAGACCCGGGTTGGGCTCGGCCACGCGAACGGTGTATTGAAGTCGCTTGTTATGTATGAACATTCAAATTTTCCTCAGACCAGGCTATCGCGCAGTCACCCTTGTGGGCGTTGGCGCATGCATAGTTTGTGAGGAGGGCGCGCAGCAGAAATTTCGTTTTTTGCCGAGTGGCAGGACGGGCGGCAGAGGGCGGAAAGTTCCGTAAACAGGACGGTTGGCTTAGCCACGTACCTCGACCAATGTGGGAGCGAGCCTGCTCGCGAATGCGGTACGTCAGCCACCGATTTGGCGGCTGATCCAGCGCTTTCGCGAGCAGGCTCGCTCCCACCTTGGTTCGTTTGCAATCAAGCGATTTTAAGCGCCCTCAGCACAGGCAGCGTTTGCTCGGCAAACACCTGCGCCTGTGCGGTCAGCGCGGCGATGTTGGCTTCAGCGGTGAGCAGCGGCTGGCCATTGTCGACCAGCACTTCACCTTGTTCGCTGATCACACCCCACGCCAGTTGCGCCCATTCGGCCGGCTGCTGTTTGCCCTGTTTGATCGAGATCAGGAACAACTGCTGGAAGCGGCTGACCGTCACGCCACCGCCGGTGACCGGGCTGGCCAGGGTCTGGATGTTGGCGCCGTACAGCGATCGTTTGCACAGTTGCAGATTGAGCGCGGCGCAGCGACCGCTGACCTGCGACTCGGCGGCCTCGCTCTGGCACGGAGCGACAGCGCCCATACCGATCAGCACGGCCAGGGCTTGTTCGAGGTCGTCGTAAGCCATTGCAGTCTCGGAGAGCAATTGGCGCATTGATTTGGCCGCATAGTTCTGCGCCGCCAAGGCATCGAGCACCGGGCCGTAAATCTCCGGTTGCAGGGTCGCTTCGCCGGCAGGACCGGTGACCGAACCCGCGACAGTTTCCCAGGGTTGCAGCAACGCGAAACGGCTGTGCAGCATTCTCGCCCGGCGTTCGGCAGCGCACAGGCGCGTCGCGCCACGTACGTACAGGTCGCGGCGGAAGTGCTGGTTGACGAAGTAGTCCCGCGCTTGCTCGCGCATGATCGGGTGTTCGATGGTTTCCAGAAAGTCCATGCCTTCGGCGCTCAGGTTGAGCGGGTCGACCGAGTCCAGCGGCACGGCGGTGGTGGCGTAGTCGAGTTTGGCCGGGGCCAGCGCGTCGACCATGTCGGCGAAGTACATGCAGTTCCAGTCGCGGTTGAAATATTCGTGGGCGACGTAGTGACGATCCTGGCCCTTGATGCTCTGTAGCCGCGCGCCGAGACTCGGCGCCGCAGCGGCATACTTCGGATTGGCCGCGAGCAACGCTTCGGAAAACTCCAGTGCGGCGTCGATGCGCTCATCGGAGCGCGCCGAGGCGTTGGCGAAACGGTCATGCAGGCTGAACAGATTGCGCAGCGGCGCCGACGGCGACCAGCCGGGGAAGCAGTTGTAGCTGACGTACAGCATGCCGCCCGGTTTCAGGTGACGGCGGGCGAATTCGACGATCAGTTTCTGATTGTCGCGGCTGACCCAGGTCCAGATGCCATGCAGGCTGATGCTGTCGAACTGCGGCAGATCATTGCGCGCCAGCAGTTGTTCGAAGCTGTCGTCATACAGACGCGCGCCATTGTTGGCGGCAGTCGCGAGGTCGATGGCATGGGCCGCCATACCCGGGTGAAAGTCCGTACCGACAAACGAACCCGGGTTGGCGGTGGCGTGGATGTTGATCGACACGCCCTGACCGAAGCCCAGTTCGCAGTGCACGCCGTCGTTGCTTTCCAGCGTGGCGAACCCGCGCAACAACAGGCAGTAACGCAGGAACACCGGATTGATCTCCCGGCTATAGCTGTAGGTGTAGCCTTCGTCGGTGAAATAACCTTCGTTCCAGGCGTTGCTCATGGGTACAGCCTCTTGTTCTTGAAAGTGATGGCAGTCTTATAAGGGGTTGGCATTGCGCGCGACAAATTGAAAAAACGGATACTTCCCCAAACCCTGTGGGAGCGAGCCTGCTCGCGAAAGCTTTTTTTCAGTTTGAATATAATCGGCTGACACGCCGCTTTCATGAGAAGGCTCGCTGCCACAGGGATCTTCAACACATTCAAGCAGGATTGATGGACCGATCACGCACCCCACGGCCCATTCGCGCCGGCATTTTGTCGCCTGCCGAAACTGTCATATTCCTTCCCACTCGCCTGCCCATAGTGACCTGCCCAACGCTGATTTCATGAGGCTGCACTGTGTTCCAACGTCTTCTGTGTTCGCTGTCCGTTCTGAGCCTGTCCATCGTCGCTGCCCACGCGGCCGAGCCTGTCGCTCTCGACACGCCGCGCTTGTCCGGCATCGACAACTTTCGCGACATCGCCGGCATCACCACCGCGTACTCCACCGCCCACGACGGCGTTATGCGCAGCGGCGTGTTCTACCGCTCTAACGCATTGACGCCGTCGGCGGCGGATCTGGCGACACTCAATGGTCTCGGCATCAAAGCCATCTACGACTTGCGCACGCCCAGCGAAATTGCCGCTACGCCTGACACGATGATCAGCGGCGCGGCCTATCGCAACATCGACATCATCGGCAGCACCACCTCGGGTGCGAACATCACCAATATCTCGTTCCACAGCGCCGCCGAAGCGGTGGCGATGATGGAGGACACCAACCGTGCGTTCGTCAGCGATGCCGGCATGCGTGGGCAGTTCGGCCAGTTGTTCAATGAGCTGGCCAGTGTCGACGCCGCGCAACTGTTCCACTGCACCGCCGGCAAGGACCGTACCGGCTGGACCGCCGCCGTGTTGCAGAGCATCGCTGGCGTTGATGAGGCGACGATCATGGCCAACTATCTGGCGACCAACGACTACACCGCCGCCCGTGTCGCCGCGACCTTGAAAGCGCTGCCGCCGAGCATGGCCGCTGTCTACGAGCCGCTGCTCGGCGTGCAGGCCAGTTACTTGCAGGCCGGTCTCGATCAGGTCGCCGCTGAGTACGGCAGCATGGACAACTACCTCAAGCAGGGCCTCGGTCTGTCGCAGGAAACCATTTACGTGCTGCGCGGCAAACTGGTCGAGTACAACAGCCTGCCGGGGCAGGCCGGGCTGGTCGGCAACGCCGCCGCTGGTGCCGAATTGCTGCGGCAGTTGCAGAACTCCGAGCTGTCCGGCACCTACAGCGCCTACAACTACTACCTGCAATCGGCGATCGACGCCGGCACTCTGGGCGGTGTCGAATCTCAAGTTGGCGGACAGGTCCACGCCGATGCGGCCAGCTACCTGCTGCGGCAGAACGCGATGATCGAACAAGCCGCCGCGCCGTTCGCCCGCGGCAGCGATCTGAAGGTCGGCCAATACCGCCTCTGGAGCACCGCGCTCGCCAGCTACCTCGGCACTGAAGGCTCGGCCCACGCCGACAGCAGCAACGAACACAGCCAGGGCCTGATGCTCGGCATTACCCAGCGCTTCAGCGAACAACTCAGCGCACGCGGCGGCTTTGGCTACAGCAAGGGCAGCGTGGGCGGCGCGGGTGGCGAGGCCGATACGGACTTCACCTTCCTCAACCTCGGTGCGCGTTACGGCCTCACCAGCCTTGAGCGCGGCATGTTTGTCGATGCCAACGCCAGCGCCGGTTACGTCGACTACGACAGCAAACGCGAGCTCGGCGGTGGTCTCGGCACTGCCAAGGGCGACAGCCACGGCAGTCTCAGCGGCGCGACACTGGCGTTGGGTTATCGCCTGCCGCTCAGCAGCGTGATTGTCGAACCGAGCCTGGGCTTTCGCGTCAGTCATCTCGACTTGCAAGGTTTCAAAGAGAAGGGCAGTGAGCTGGCGCTCGACGTCGATGGCATTGAGCAGACCCGCCGTAGCGCGGTGGCTAATCTCGACGTGTCATTTGCCCCAGTGGCCATGGGCGCGTGGCAGTTGGTCCCGGGTCTTCGCGTGGGCTATGAACGTGCGCTCGGCGATCAGCAAGTCGACAGCGAAGGCCACCTGCTGGGGCTGGATATCGAGCAGCGCGCGGCGTTCGACAATCGCGACCAGTTCAGCGGCGGCGTTAATCTGATGGCCAACCTCGGCGCCCTGAGTGTAGGCGCTGAGGTCGGCGCCAACGGTGGCGGTGACAGCCATGGTTTTAATGGCGGACTCAAGGCCAGTTACGCGTTTTGAACACAGCGAGCCCGGCAAATTGCCGGGCTCTTGCGCTCAAGCATGCTGCGCACGCGAAGGTTGCGGTGTGCGTGCCGGCTGCACGCTGGGTTCCGGCAGCGAGGCGACATGCACGGTGCGCGCCGGGAAGGCGAACGTCGCGTCCAGTTCGGCCACCGCTTCCATGATTGCCAGATTGATGCGTTGCTGCACGTCCATGTAGACGTTGTAGCTGGCGTCCAGAACGATATATACCGTCTCGAATTCCAGCGCGCTCTCACCAAAACTGCGGAAATGGCAACGGTCGAAGCGTGCCTGTTTTTCGTTCTTGATGATGCTTTCAACGCGTTGAGTGATCTGGCGGATCTGTTCGCTGGTGCACTCGTAAGTCAGACGAAACTCGAACACCACCCGACGCTCCTGCAAGCGCTTGTAGTTCTGAATGGTGCTGCCGATCATGTCGGCGTTGGCCATGACAATCTGCTCACCGCCGAGACTGCGGATGCGCGTGGTCTTCAGACCGACGTGCTCCACCGTACCGGCCAGCGTGCCGACGACGATGAAATCACCCACCTCAAACGGCTTGTCGACGGCAATCGACAGCGAGGCGAACACGTCGCCGAGAATGTTCTGCACCGCCAGCGCCACCGCGATACCGCCGACACCCAGGCTGGCGACGAATGCAGTGATGTTGACGCCCAGATTCGACAGCATCGCCAGCAGAATAACCGCCCACAGCAACACCTTGACGCCCCACAGGCTTAAGGTCGCCAGGGCGCTCGCCTGAAAAGTGCCGGTCGCGTTATGCCGCGAGAAATACCGATGCAGCCCCAGCGCCAAGGCGCGGTTGGTCCACAGGCCGACCTGCAACGCCGCCACCACGAACCATAAACTGCTGACCCGGCCGAGCCAGCGCTCCGGCAAATCCAGCAAACCGATGCCGACCAGAATCGATGCCAACAGCAGCAACGTGGTGCTGGTCGCCGCCAGCACTTCGCTGGCCATGTAGGTCAGATGCCCATTGCCGGCGCTGGCCCGGGCCTGCACCTTGCGGAACACGAAACGGATCGCCGTGGTGGTCAGCAGATAACTGAGTGTCGCGGCGAGGAACGCCAGTACCCAGTTCGCCAGTGAAATTCCTAAAATCGTGTGAGCCGTGAAAAAGCCGATGAAATCCTCGGTCATGGAAACCCCCTTTTCGCCAAGTGACCTGTCTGGGGTTAGTCGCCCTGAGATTCCTGCTGTTCAATCAAATGCAGGTTTCGCCGGACCGAATGGTCAACGCCTGGCCTTCAACTCCGCTGGGCTTACGCCGTAAGCACTTTGAAAATACTGACAAAAGCGCCCGACATTGCTGAAGCCGAAACGCAACGCCACCTCCGTCACAGAGCCTGCATGCCCTCGCGCCAACGCCTCATACGCCCGCTGCAAACGCACCTGCCGCTGATACGCCACGATCGACATCCCGACAAAACGCCGAAAACCTTCCTGCAACGCGCGCTGGCTGACATGGCTCAACCGCGCCAGATCCACGCCACTGACCAACTGCTGCGGATGCGCCTGAATAAACTCCATCGCCACCTTCACATGTCGCGGCGCCACACACGGCGCCGGCCCCCGTAATGCCTCGGTGAAATTGTGCGGCCACGCCTCCAGCACCGCATCGATCAACATCTCGCGCAACCGTGACGGCATCAACGTGCCGCTGTTGATCAAGGCATCGAACTCAGTGCCCGTGGCCAGATCGATCAACGCCTTGAGGCCCTGAAATGCCCGGGTATTCAGATCCACGCTTGGCTCAAACACGATCTTCTGCACGACCGGCTTCTCCAACAGCGCCGCCAACCGCTCGGTGAGCTGCAGACGATTGATCGAAATGCCGTGATGCGCGTGATCATCAATAAAGCGCATCGAACGGATATCCGACTTGTCGATCGCCAGACCGATGCGCGCCATGCCAATGGATTCAGTGACGTGGTTGAAAACGATCTTGCCGGCGGTGGGGATGACGAAAGTGATTTCGTTCTGCGGATCGGGGAGGGCGACGCTGAAGTCGCCGTGGTAATGCATACGCCGAAAACTCACCCCGTCGTGCCGCCCGTAGACCCCGCCGATGATGATGTTGGAAGGTGGCGGCGGAGTATCGGCGTAGCGGTTGCCGAAGAGCCTGGAGAACAGGGCGCCGAAATCGGAAGAGGTGAGGTTGTCGGAGCGCAGGATGATCTTTTGGCGGGGTGGGGAGGTGGCGGTGATGGGCGGCATTTTGGAATGCGGGCTCTTGGGGCGACGGTCGAGATCGGTCGAGCGTAGGAGGTGGGTGTGACGGTTCAGTGACAAGGCTGGACCGTGGACTGCTTTCAAGCAAAAGCAGACAGCCGATTAATCGCACTTGCATATTCCCGGCAGACAGATCACCACCACCGAACATACTCGGGAAGGTACACATTCCAACGGCAGCTTCTGGCCGAAAAATAGATTCGAATATCTGGTGTCATTCGTAAGCAAACTGATCAATCAACCCCAGACGAGGAACACGTGTGTGGGGCCGCAACAAAGCGCCAGGAGCAATCACAGCGTTTGCGCCAATCTTGCAGCCGTCACCCACCAGCGCTCCGAATTTGCTGACGCCTGTTTCGATCACCTGATTTTCGTGGCGGATCTTGATATCGGCTCCGTCCAGTTCGTTCCGGTAGTTGGCGATGATCGCGCCGGCTTCAATATTTACCGCTTCGCCAATCAATGAGTCGCCGACGAAGTTGAAGTGGGCAAGCTTGCTGCCATCGAGCATGAACGTACTTTTCAGCTCACAGCTGGGGCCAACGATGCAGTTTCTGCCCAGGTAAACGCCTCCACGGAGGTAAGCGCCCGCTGCTACGAAACAGCCCGAGCCGATGATGATTGCGCCTTTGAGAACGGCGCCTTGCTCAACGATGGCGGTTTCATGAATCGCACAATAGTCGTGGCGCCGGTATCCCGGGCCGAGCGTTTCAAGCAATTTCAGAATCCGGCTCTCGCAATCCTGAACCACCGCCCAAGGGGCAGCGGAGTCCACGCCCAGTAATGGCCATTGAGCGATGTAATCTTCGATTTTTGGCGATTTCATAAGAGTCTTCCGAATAAGTGGGGCGTGGGTGGACTGTCGACGACTTGAACGACTCGCTATGCCTGCCAGTCGTACCTGTACAAGCATTTTCAAGGTACGGCGCAATGGATAAGACAATCACCGTGGATCAACTGGCAACCACTGATCTTGGATCAATCAACGAGATATGGCTCGGCGGGACCCATACCCAGTTATGCCTATGGCGTGCTGAACAAGTCTTCACCCACGAAATGCTCAGCGAGGGGACCCATGACCAAAATGTTCGACGCCTGTGCTTGCAGTTGGTTGACCCTGACGATCGAGACGCAGTGGCCCGTGTTGAGGCGGTAGCGCACGAACGACTCGAAGAAATGGGCAAGCAGGGCGAGTTTTACCCGGCCGAGGCGGCGGACACTCGTCAATAGCCGCTGCGCATCTGATGAAAAGCGCTGCTGCTAAGGCAGCGCCTCAAGCGGGCTCCTCAACCCTGCGCACATCCCCCAACGAATCACGCTGCATCGACTGCAAATTCTTTTCGATGGTTTCGCACAGCGCTTCCATTTGAATCTGGTGTTCGCTGTGGCGAAACGGGCTTTGCAGGTCGGTGCCGATGCGCTCGATGGCCAGCAGCATGAACCCGACCACAGTCGACGCCAGCGGCGTGAACCAGCCGAGGGATTCGACCAGTCCTATCGGTACGATCAGGCAGAACAGCGAAATGAACAGCCGTGGGAAATACACATAAGGGTAGGGCAACGGGGTATTGGCGATCCGCTCCATGCCGCCTTGGCTGTTGGACAAGTCCACCAGCGTCGACTCAAGCCGGGCCAGACGAATACTGTCCAGATGCCCGGCCTTGTATTCGCGAGCGAGCAAAGTCGCCGAGCCGGTGAGGATATCGTTGGCAAAGTTATTGGTTGTGCCACTGCGGGCGAACTCTTCGGCGGGAATAAACGCCCGCACCTCGTCGGGACAAGGCTGGCCTTGCAGATGCGCGGCAAGGCAATTCACGTAAGCGACGTGGCGGCGCAACAGCGTCGATTTGACCGGGTTCACCTCGCCACCTGCGTCGTCCAGCAGCGTCAGCACCTGCCGGGCGAAGCTGCGGGAATTGTTGATCATCGACCCCCACAGCGTCCGCGCTTCCCACCAGCGGTTGTAAGCGCTGCTGTTGCGAAAACTGATCAACACGATCAACGCCGAACCGAGCAAGGTCAGCGGCATCAACGGCAGGTTCAGCTTGGCGTTGAGAAACAGCATGAAGTCGACGGTGACGGCGATGTCCCAGAGCAGCAACCAGAACAAAGACCAGCCCACGTAGCCGAGGGTCTTGATGATCAGACGGTATTTTTTAACGATGGCAGCTTTCAAACGGAAACCTCGTGGCGAGCAGTTTGCTTAAACGCTTAAGCTCGGACGATGCCTGGCACCGGCAGTTCCCTGGTGGGGCGGTCAGCCGTCAGTCAGTCTGCAAAGTCTGGCCCTGTGCATGGCGAATGCTTTCGGGAAAATCCTCGTCTCTCGAATGGACCGTGCTACGCTGGGTTTTGCCGGACTGCCGACACACTGGCTCGGCGGTCCGCCCGCTCGCCGAGTCGCCATCCCAGCAGACCCCACAGCAGTGCACACAACGCGCCGACCAGCGCTGCCATGCCAGCACCTTGGCTGAGGGCGTCCAGCGCGCTTTTCGCCCAGGCACTGATGGCGTCGCCGGCGCGGTAGACCACGGTGTCGATGAAGTTCTTCGCCTTGTACTTGCTTTCGGCATCGAGCGGGGCAAACAGCATCTCTCGGCCTGGGCGCACGAAGGCGTATTCACCGATGCGGCGCACGATCATCAGCGCGGCGATCAGGCCAAAGCTGGGCGCGAAGATCAGCCCGATGAACCCGGCACACATGACCAGCGGCACCATGGCCAACAGCACGCCGACACCGAGCCTTTGGGCGAGGCGTCCGGTGATGAACAGCTGACAGAGCAGGGCGCCCGCCTGCACGACAAAGTCGATGATGCCGAACACGCGCACCTGCGCCTCGCGGTCCGGGAAGTGTTCGGCGACGACGCGTGCCTGCTCGAAGTAAAGGAAGGTGGAGACTGTCGCCAGCAGCACCACAAAGCCGCAGATGCCGAGCAGATAGGATGATTTCAAAACGGCCGTCATACCGCTGAACGGATTGCCCGGCAACGGCCTGCGAGGGCTTTCGCTCGGCGCGGCATCGGGGCGTCCTGCGCCACCCCGTTCACGCCAGCGCATCAGCTGGCGCTTGAACCACATCGCAGCGGCCAGCAGAACAGCGGCCAGCAGCATCAGGCCGGACTCGCCCAGCGGACCGATCAGCAAGGCGCTCAGCGCAGGGCCGCTCAGGCCGCCGACGCTGGCGCCCGCCGCGATGAACGCGAACAGACGTTTGGCCTGGGCACTGTCGAAGACATCGGCCATCAGGCTCCAGGCGACCGATACGACAAACAGGTTGTAGACCGATATCCACACGTAAAACACGCGCGCCAGCCACGGGCTTTCCTCGCCGAGGAACAGGGCCGCGAACAACAGCAGATTGGTGCAGAAGAATCCGTATACCCAGTCGACGAAATGCAGGCGCGGCACGCGTGCGCTGAGCCAGGCGAACAGCGGAACGGCCGCCAGCATGACCAGGAAGGTCGCGGTGAACAGCCACTGCAAGTTCTCGACGCCGGCAGTAATGCCCATCGATTCGCGGATCGGACGGAGCATGAAATAGCCGGCGAACAGGCAAACGAACAGCAGAAAACCGTTGAGCGCAGGGCGCAGCTCGTGAGCCTCGGCATTGATGATGGCGCCGGCGCGGTGGGCGAGAAGAGACGTATCCATGTTGCGCTCCTGTGGGAGTGGCGGGGCAATGGCACGGGGCCTGCCCGTGCCTGGCGGTCAGCGGTAGGTGACGCCGGTCAGTCGCTCGGAGAGTTGCCACAGTGTGGCCGAATTCGAGCGATCGGCAGCGGCCGGCGGCATCTTGGCGAAGCCCAGCGGCCCGCGCTTCTCGTTATCACCGGTGGGGCCGTAGTAGGCGCCGCCAACCGCCTCCAGCGCCGTCGCCGCATACAGCGTGGGCAGCGCGCCCTGCGCTGCGGAATGATACCTGTCCCGCTCTACTGCCCATTGTTTGCCGAATTCACTGTCCAGGCCAGGCCCACGGGCGATCAGCTCCGTCACGGCAACGCCGGGGTGAGCGGCGATGCTGCGTATCCCCCAACCGGCGGCATCGCTGCGCTGCTGCAGCTCAATACTCCACTTCAGAACCGCCAGTTTCGATTGGCTGTAGCTGGCGAAAGGGTCGTAACTGCGCTCAGCCTGCAGGTCATCGAAGTTCAGGCTTGCGCGTCCTGCGGCGATGCTCGACAGGCTGACCACCCGACCGTCGTCGCTTTTGCGTAGCAGAGGCATCAGCAGGCCGGTCAAGGCGAAATGCCCCAGATAATTGGTCGCCAGTTGCATCTCGTAGCCATCGGCGGAAACGCCTCGAACAGGCGGCGACATGATCGCGGCATTGTTGATCAGCACGTCGAGCCTCGGCAGGCGCCCTTGCAGACGGTTGGCGAGGTCGCGCACCGATTGCAGATTGGCAAGGTCCAGCGTTTCGAATTGCACGCGCGCCTTGGGCACGGCTTGCTTGATGTTTGCGATCGCTTCGCGGCCGCGCTCGGCGTTGCGTGCGGCGATGATCACCTCGGCACCGGCGCGCGTCAGGGCCAGCGCGTCTTCATAGCCCATGCCGCTGGTTCCCCCGGTCACCAGCACGATGCGGCCTTTCTGGCTGGGCATGTCGTGGGTTGACCAGTCCGGCTTCGGCTCCGTTTGGGGAGTCGCCTGCGCAGCCAGTGTGCCGGCCAGCGCGGAAATGGCGAACAGCATTCGGGTGGCCTTGAGAAGGCGTTGGGTCGCGGTATTGCTCGGCGTAGCGGGTGAATGGCTCATCGGGGGATTCTCATTCGCGTGACAGGTTCCCGGTTGGCGGGGGCGAGTGAGCAGTATCGGTGTACGAATGCGCGAGGATAAGTCGGGCATTGGTGGATGGCCCGTACGGTATGGCGTACAGTCAGCCGCTTGCGGAGGAAGCGTCCATGCGTAAACCAAACCTTACCGATGTGTCGATATTTGCTGCAGTGGTCGAGGCGGGGGGATTTCGTGCTGCCGCGCAAAAGCGCGGGCTGTCCGCCTCGTCGCTGAGCGACTGCATGCGTCGGCTGGAAAGCGATCTGGGCGTGCGCCTGCTCAATCGAACCACGCGCAGCGTCACGCCGACGGCCGCCGGCGAGCGATTGCTCGAGCGCCTGCGCCCGGCCTTGCAAGAAATCGACGCCGCTTTCAACGATCTGGACGACGACGCTCAGCGCCCGGTCGGCACGCTCAAACTCAATGTGCCAGTGCCGGTGGCACGCTTTCTGTTACCCGACCTGCTGGCGCGTTTTCTGCGCCTTTATCCAGGGGTCAGTGTCGAAGTCGTCATGGATAACACCTTTGTCGACGTCAATGCTGGCGGGTATGACGCCGGCGTGCGCTATGAAGAGAGCCTGGCCAAGGACATGATCGCCGTGCCCATCGGCCCGCGTCGCCAGCGTTTCATTGCGGCGGCCGCCCCGGGCTATCTGGCTGAACGCGGTACGCCCACTCACCCCGAAGAACTGCCGGGCCATGACCTGCTTGGCCATCGGTTCGAGAGTGGCAAAGTCGGCGTATTCGAGTTCCATCGAGACGGCCGTATCGTACGTATCCCGCCTCAGGGGCAACTGCTGACGTCGTCGCACGATCTGAAAATTCGCTCGGCCATCAACGGACTGGGCATCGTCTATACCTTCGAGGATTTCCTGCGGGAGCCACTCTCCGATGGTCGACTGGTGCCGATTCTCGAGGACTGGTGGCAGACCTTCGACGGTCCGTTTCTTTACTACCACGGCCGCCGCCACATGCCTTCGCCGCTGAGGGCGTTTGTGGATTTTTTGCGGGGGGAAGGGGAGATTGCGGAGAGTGCAGGTGTTTGAAGCGCTGTTTCGTGAGGCGAATACATGGCCTGGCAGCAGAGCGCCCATGGCGACGGGGAGCAATCGGCCATTAGCGGACGCTCACAAGCGACCGCTACCTGCCATAATTCAACGTTCGATGATGTGATAACCGAAGTTTTTTCAGTGAAAAATAGAACCATTTTCTAGTGTTAGACCAACCGTCGCATTCAGGCATGTGTAAATGTTGGATTCCAATGAGCTAGATTTTGTTCTTCTACCTTTTTCTTTCAAGGATAGCACTGCCTTTTCGCGTTAATCGCTGGTATACCTTTCTAAGCGGTTGCGGGACAAGCCATCAATGGGTTGAGAAAAGTGAGCGTGCATGAAGGACATTAAAATAGTCAAGGCCAGTAAAGAGTTGCCTTTAGAAGACGCAGTAGAGGCATTCATCGACACCTTCGTAACCAATGAGGCTTTTGGCGAACTTCCCATAGCGGGGTCCGCAATAGGTATTTTTAAGGCTTTCAGAACATACAAAAAAGAGAGGCTCAAAGAAAAGCTGAAGGGATTTATTGAAGGTACTGATGATTTAAAGCAGGGGGAAATCTCAAAATTCATAGCAGCTAGGGATCCTAAAGATGATCCTTTACTCTCCGAACATCTATTAGAACTTATTGAACACGCAGAATCCGAACAGAAAGCCAAAATGATCGGCGTTACGTTCCGCAGACTTGTTAGAGATAAAATAAATCGAAGTCAATTTGCAGATCAAGTGCGCTTTATAAACAGCATATATATAATTGATATTTTTACATTTATGCATGGGTATCATAATCCGTACATTTTTGACGATGGCTTGGGAGATATCTTGGTAAATCATCGTATTTGTAAGCGCAGTGTCAATCTTGCAAGTCGAGACAGAAACTTACTTAGTCAGGAAAAAGAACAATACATTAAAATTACTTACGAAATTACGGGTGCTGGTAATGCATTCCTAAAAACTTTGCACGACGCATATAAAGATAAAATTGAAAAGAAGAATCTTCTGGAAGATTGATGCAGCTACAGCCTTTAGTAAAGATCTCTAAATACTTATTTCAGTCACCAGTGCGACCAGAGTGAAGTGTAAGCTTCGCTCCGGCCGCCGTATGGCATTGGCTATAGGTAACAAGCAGTCGGCGTTTCAATGTGGGTCAGGCCACTCGCTTCGAGTACCCCTCTATCCAGTCCGCAAGCGATCGCATATCTGTTTCGAGCTGGGCGAGTTCGGGGGGTACCGCTGGAAGATCGTCTGCCTGAGAATGCTCATACACAGAATATCGTGTCATCAAGTCGTCTATCAGATCGCAATCCTCCTGAGTGATGTTACTTAGCTGCCTCAGTAGCCCTTTGGTCATCACTTCCCTGCGGAATCGCAGCACGACACTGTTCAGCATTACCACCTCAACAGTGCGCTCCACTATGATCCTGAAGTCACTGCAAACACTCTTGGCCATGAGGTCGTAGCTTTCAGCATCGCCCTCTGCCTGGTGCCTCTTGAGTTGAGCTAAGTTCTCATTAAGTAGCTTGTTGATAGCCGGCTTCGGTTTCGAGTCTCGAGCACTTTGTCCTGTCAGAATACCGGACGTTTTGTCGAGACGTCGAAGCGTCTGAACGTTAAAGACGATGTCTTGTATATCTGGATGCTCCTTCATTTTCTTTACTGCGGATTCCAGAAGTGTCACCAGCGAAAGCCTGTGAGTGAAGATGATGACCTGGCGGGACTGCGCCAAATCTACAAGGCGCGCGACAACTCGCTCCTCAAAATCTTGATCGAGTGAGGAAATCGGGTCGTCGAAAATAAAGGGAGCTACTTGATTGGAGCCAGTAATATCAGCTAGGAATGCAGCTAACGCTACAATTCTTGTCTCGCCCTCACTGAGAATTTGTTCTGGTGGGCGGGCTCCTTTCGCGCCAACGAGTATCAGTCCGAATGTGGTTCTGCCTTTACCGACTGTTTTGCTTTGAGGGGCTACAGGCAACCTCGAGCCACCTAATAGTTTCAGTTCGGCGGCGAAGCGAGTTTGATATCCTGCCTCCACCTCGGATTTCGCCAACTCGTTGTTCTTGATAGTGAGCGTGTTGGTTGCAGCAAGCCGGATGGCTTTTCCGTACTGGTCAACAGCCAACAATCTGTCCCGTTCGGCAACGACTGCAGGTTTGTTTTGCGACAGCCATTGCAGAGCCTTCAGCTTACGAAGTTGCGCCTCCATTTGCTGTCGTTTGCCGTCTTGAGAAAGCTCGTTCAACGACTTTTCTTCGCCAACTAACTGATCTGTTACTTCTGCCAGTGCTTGATCTACTAGTGACCAGTCGAATGGGGTCACATTTTCGACTTTTTCAGCGGTCTCGAGATCGGAACGTCTTTCCACCAAAGTTTTATGCAGTTCGATGGCCTGCTTTTGATCCAGTTTGATCAAGGCCATATGAGCTAACCAGTCCTGTTCCTTCGGTGATTGGGGTAAGGCTTGTAAAAAGCCCTTATGTTTGTCTTCTGCTTGTTTTGCGCTTAACTCTAAACCTTCGGTAACAAATTGCTCAAAGTGGGTCAACCGATGGCCAGCATCCTCATTGAGCTCTTGCTGGCAGAGCACACACCTTGCCTGCTCACCCACAACAGGAAATGGTTGACCAGGGTAAGCATGATTTTGAGAAAACAATCGAGCTTGGGCCCATAACTGTTGCCACACCGCTTCGCCGACTCCTTCGAGTGGAGTTTCGGAAAAAAGTTGTTGAGCAAATTTTTGAGCCGCTTGCCGCTTGCCCTTTGCATCAGCGTTGGCACTTACGATGATCTGCGCTGTTTCGTTGGAGAGCTTATCCTTGAGTTGGCTCATAGCTAGCCGAACTGTTGCCAACCCCTGCTTTTCTTTCGTGATTGATGCCAGTCGCCCCGCCACGTCCTTCTGGGCCAGCGCACCTTCTGTGATAATCCGCTCAGCATCGTGCTCGGGAGTGTACGTACAGAATCTGTCGATGACGGCATCAGTCGTTGCAGACTTAATACTCGCAAGCCACTTACCTTCCTCAGTGATTTCCAAGTCCGCTGGGAATTGTGGCAATACGCTCAGCAGTGCATTTTTCGATGCGGTGAGGTGCTGATTAACCCTGTCTGACACTGCGATCAATGACGCCACGAATTTCATTTGGCTTGGCTCGTAGCTGGCCTCGTTTTTACCCATGTACTGGGTGGCCGTTCTGGAGTCAAAAATCTGGGCGTGACGAAGTAAAGGATCTGCACCCTGTGCCAGCGTCCATTCAATAGTTCCTTTCTTTTCTCCTGCCGATACTTGGAAATTCGCCTTGCAGGCCTCAGGTTCTTCAATGAAGACGTTAGGGTGAATTTCGTCTTTTGACCTTGAGCCGCATGCCTGTTTCAGGAGGCGTGCATATCCGCTTTTTCCTGAACCATTTTGACCGTAGAACACTGTGATGTTGCCCGAGCCAACTGGTAGTGCTGCGCCTGATTTGATCGCATTCAACCCGTAGACATCTGAGATCCCTTCTATGCGTATGGCAGGACGACTGGCAGCGAGTGCCAACGAGCCTGGCGATACGGTGCAGAAGCCTGGGTCCTGTTCCTTCTTCGATTCAATCATGCACAGCCGGGCAAGCTCTTGGATCTGGTCGTCTGTTGGTGGCTTCTTGGTCTCGATTAGGTTCTTGGCAGCTGTCTGTAACCACCGGCTTCTTTCGCCGAGCCAAATTTCAAAATCGTCGGCAACGGGAGCGTCTAGCCCATTCAAATCTGGTACGACCATTGAGATCTCTCCTTGAAGACACCGCGGACGAACCGAGTATAGGCCAATAGTGGCGAATTGCTTTTAGTGCGGTTTGACCAGAAGTCCGTAAGCGTTCGCCATTAATAATCTGAAAGGAAAGACTTTTGCTTCTAGCCGTTAGTGGCCACTTGGGAGCGTCCGCTTCTGGCCGAAAGCCGACATCCGGTGACCTGCCCACACGTAATATCTCGCAGTTTCCTACAGGCAGATCCTCCAGTCGATCCTGGCAGGCTTATCTATTCCACACCGCCCGCTTTAACCGGAATTCGCCTGATAACGTCGTCATAAGGCACCAGATCGAGAAAGGCTACGACCTCAACTACCTGCAGATTTCGTATGCGCATGATCCATACGTAGCTGTTGCGATAAGGCGCGCCGTCGGCTGCGGTGGCGGTGCCGTCCCAGTGCACGACGACGTCATCGCCCTCAGCCCAGATATCCGTCACCGTCGGGCGAACGGGCGAGGCGAGCCGTTTTGCGAAGGGTTGGACTGCACGTTTCAGGAAGTCGTCTCGGCCTCGATAAGTACCCGCCGAGGGGCTCGTCCCCTTGATTGTCCAGATCACATCGGGAGCCAGGACATCTGTGAAGAACGTCCGGCCGCCTTGAGCCCATTGGTTGAACGCTTGCGCAATGAATTGGCGATTGCGTTCCGTAGTCGGTTCGCTGGCCACGGCGGGCGCCGGCCCTGCAATGATTGTGGTGAGGACCAGTGCTAGCGCTGTAGAGAGGCGTTGAACAAACGTCATTTCCTGTGCTCCTTAATCTGTCCGATGAGTCCCGTCGAGTTGGATGGGCCGTTGTTGTTATCTGTAAGCCGCTAGTTGCGTTCCCACACGCCGTTGTTCTATATGAGGCATTGGCAAAGAATCGGCGCGGGTGTGGACGGCAGTATCTCTGGGCCTCATCTGAAGTGTGACTTACGAGCGGAGGAGGGCTGTTGCAGGATCGTCCTGATTTCTTGCTTGATCATCCGATACCAGATGTCTAACCGCCGCATTCCCACGTTATGGAGTTGTGTTTGAATTCCCTTTCAAAGCTTGTCGATATCATTGGTCGTCACGTCCGGGATGACGGCATTCACAGCACCGCGATCCCGGGTATCAGCCTGATTCGCTCGGCTACGCCCACGATGCCTATGCCGGTGGTGTATGAGCCAACGCTCTGCCTTGTCGCCCAAGGACGTAAACAAGCGATGCTGGGTACTACCGCCTATGTTTACGATCCGGCCAAATACCTGATTGCATCGGTAGACCTTCCGGTGATGGGCTCGGTCATCGAGGCGAGTGAGGCTGTTCCCTATCTGTGCCTGGCGCTGGATCTCGATACCACTGTGTTGAGTGAACTTGCGCTGCGCCATCCGTTAATAGAAGAGAGCGTCAGTGCACCGCCGGCAGGCATTACGCTCAACGATACGACTCCAGAACTGTTGGATGCTGCGGTTCGGCTGGCCGGGCTGCTCGACAGGCCACGGGATATCGAAGCGCTCGCTCCGCTGGTGATTCGCGAAATGCTTTATCGCCTTCTAACCGAAAACGGCAACAGCATCATCAGGCAGATGGCACAAGCAGACAGCCGCTTGAACCAGATTGCCAAGGCCATTGCCTGGCTGCGCAGCCACTACAACGAAGCGTGTCGAATAGATGAACTCGTCGAAATCGCCGGCATGAGCCGTTCTTCGTTTCACACGCATTTCAAGGCGATCACCTCGATGAGCCCGCTGGAGTTTCGCAACCAGTTGCGGCTACAGGAAGCACGCCGGCTGATGGTCACCGAAGCGATTGATGCCGCAGAGGCGGGATATGCAGTCGGTTACGAAAGTCCCTCGCAGTTCAGTCGGGACTACGCCCGCTTGTTCGGTATGCCGCCGGCGAAGGACGCCTGGCGGCTGCGCACGGATATTTGTGGAATTTGAATCCAGCACTTTTCTTCGCGCAGAAAAAACGAGGCCGCATTTGCGGCCTCGTTTTCCATGTGTTCCGGACTACTGTTTGACGCTCAGATAATCGCCGGTCGTGGCTGGATGACGACTCTTCGCCGTGAGAATGATGGACGTCCTGAGCGATCTCCCAGGCTGGCTGCCCCGAGGTGACTGACAACGAATAGATATGCCCGGCCCAGGCCATGAACATGGCGAGAGCAAGCGCGATTACTAACGTCGTTGTCAGTGTTTTGCTGTACATGGTGTTAAAGGTTTCAACTCGTTGACAGGGCGTTCAAGCGATTTGCCTAATCCCCCCAGGGGGGATACGATGCCGGCGTAATTCATCGAGCCCTGAGACTCAACTCATGAGTGAACACGAACACGACCACAGCCATCCCCACACCCACCAAAGTCATGAGGCGATCATCAAACGCCTCAAACGGGCGGACGGGCATTTGCGCGGCATCATCACCATGATCGAAGAAGGGCGTCAGTGCGTGGATATCGCCCAACAGCTTCATGCGGTTGAGAAAGCGATCTGCCAGGCCAAACGAACACTTATTCAGGATCACATCGACCACTGCCTCGAAGATACCGTTTCGGCGCTAGGCAATGGCGAGCGCGCACCGCTGGAAGCCTTCAAACAAATCACCAAGTACCTTTAGGTCTGACATGCCCGATTTCGCTGAACTGTTGCAGCAAGGCGGGGCTCACGCCTGGCTATATTTCCCGAGCGCGATTCTGCTCGGCGCCTTGCATGGGCTTGAACCAGGTCATTCGAAAACCATGATGGCGGCCTTCATCGTGGCCATCCGTGGCTCGGTCAAACAGGCTGTTTTGTTGGGGTTGGCCGCAACGCTTTCGCACACCGCCGTGGTGTGGCTGGTCGCCATCGGCGGCATGTACCTGGGCAAAGGCCTGGACGCTGAAACCACTGAGCCGTATTTCCAGCTTGCTTCCTCTGCACTGATCATCGCGATTGCCCTGTGGATGCTGTGGCGTACCTGGCGCGGTGAGCAGATGTTCAAGTTCGAGCAAAGCGATGATCACCATCACGGCGAACACGACCATGGTCATCATGATGAAACGCACCGAATAGATACCGGCCATGGTCGTGTTGAACTGTCGATCTTCGAGGAAGGCATGCCACCGCACTGGCGCCTGAAGACCCTTAGCGGACACGCCTGGGCAGCCTCGGATGTTCGCCTGACCACGACGCGTCCGGACGGCAGCAGCCAATCGTTCGCTTTCGTCGAGCGTGAAGGTTTTCTGCAGTCGACGGTGGATATTCCGGAACCGCACGAGTTCAGCGCTCGGTTGAGCCTTGGACATGCCGGGCATTCGCATGATTACGACCTGACGTTCCAGGAGCATGATCACGGGCATGCGCATTCCGAACTCGAAGGCCTGGAGCTGTCGATTGATGGCTATCAGGATGCGCACGAACGTGCTCATGCCAACGACATCCGTAAGCGCTTCACCAACCGCGAAGTGACCACGGGTCAGATCGTCATGTTCGGGCTGACTGGCGGCCTGATTCCCTGTCCGGCTGCCATCACTGTTCTGTTGCTGTGCCTGCAAGTCAAAGAGGTCGCGCTCGGCGGCATGCTCGTCCTGTGTTTCAGCATCGGCCTGGCGCTGACTCTGGTCACTGTCGGTGCCGCTGCGGCCATTGGTGCCAGGCAGGCTTCCAATCGCTGGCCGTGGCTGGGAACCGTGGCGCGCCGCGCTCCTTACCTGTCCAGCGTGCTGATCATTGGCGTTGGCCTGTATGTCGGCTTTCATGGCTGGATCGGGCTGAGCGCATAAGGCCCTTTGCGCACAGCGGTGGCACTGATGCAAAGGGTTGCCACTGACGAGCAAAAAGCCCAGCGCAAGGCTGGGCTATCGAGGCGCGCGCGATGAGGGCGAGGTATTAGCGAACGCCTGCATCCGCAGAATTACTCGACCGGCACGACGTTATCCAATGCTTGATTGACCGCCAGTTCGCCGAGCATGACCACCTGCGCGATACCTTGCAGTGTCTTGCGAGCAGATCCTTCAACCATCCCGATCACATCACTCAACATCACCGAAGCCGAGCCCAGTGATTCGCTGGCGTTGACCAGCAATTCTTCAGTCGCGATTTTCGGGTTGGCGAGGAACATGCTGCTGGTTTGGTAGGGCGGGGTTTTGAGGGTGTCGCTGGGTTTGAGGTAGTGGTCGAGGGCGCGGTCGGCGGCTTTGTGGAGTTTTTTTGAGTCTAGGGATTCGTAGGGGGAGGTTGCGTCCGACGCTGGCGGGTTAGGCGTTACTTTGAACATAGTGAAGCTCCATATGTGACCAAGGGAACCATCACTCTCGCTACCAAACGAAGGGTGGTGGCCATACGAAGGTTGGTAGACCGGCCCACATGGAAAAACCGGCGCGCTCGAAAACGCCCTGCGCATGGCCACCATAAAACCGATGCGAAAGCATCTGCATAGGATGACGTTATGCGCCATGTGGAAAGCGGGCTACCAAACCCGATCACTGTTTTCAGTGACCGGCCAACGATAGAACCACGGCCCGAGGCGCACAAGCCGGCGGATTCTGGCGTAGTCGTAGGCAGTGGCGCAAGGCGTTGTAGCTTGCTGGAATAGGCTGGATATCGGTTTTAAACGAGGTGTTTAGTGGATTGGTTTTGGCTGAGGTTTTGTGTTGACCGGGCTGGAGTCTTCGCGAGCAGGCTCGCTCCCACAGGTGTCGAGTTGGCAATGTTTTCAGCGTCGTGCCAATCGGGCCGTCACACATTTTGAACTTTGCTTTCGGCGCCATTTCCATTGTTTGAGGTGACAACCCTCCAGATCCTCCACACCTGAACCAAGGAATGACCGTGACGGCTCCCACTCATAAACCTGCTCTGCGCCGGGCAATCACTTTCCCGATGCTGTTTCTGTTTATTCTCGGCGATGTACTCGGCGCGGGTGTTTACGCACTCGCCGGAACGATCGCGGGGGAGGTGGGCGGCGCGATTTGGGTGCCGCTGCTGATCGCGTTGTTCTTCGCCATGTTGACGGCAGGTTCCTACGCAGAGCTGGTGACCAAATATCCCCACGCCGGCGCGGCTTCGGTATTCGCGGAAAAGGCCTTCAAGTCGCCGCTCATTTCCTTCCTGGTCGGTTTCTGCATGCTGGCGGCTGCGGTCACCAGCGCTGCGGGTTTGTCGCTGGCGTTTGCTGGTGATTACTTGAACGCCTTCGTCGACATATCGCCGCAGATTGCAGCCTTGGTGTTTCTTCTGGCGATCGGCCTGCTCAACGCGCGGGGCATCAAGGAGTCGCTTGGGGCGAACCTGGTGATGACCGTGATTGAGCTGTCCGGGCTGCTTCTGGTGATCGTCGCCGCTGTCTGGTATTTCCGCACCGGCGATGCGGATCTGGGACGGACGCTCACGTTCAAACCGGGCGTCAGTCCTATGCTGGCAGTGCTGGGGGCGGCATTGTTGGCGTTCTATTCCTTCGTCGGTTTCGAAACTTCGGCCAATCTGGCCGAGGAAATCAAGGACGTGCGCAAGGTTTATCCGCGTGCTTTGTTCGCGGCTTTGCTCACCGCTGGCGTGGTTTACATGGCGGTGGGTGTAGCGGCTTCTTCGGTGTTGCCTACCGAGAAGTTGGTAGCAACGTCGGCGCCTTTGCTCGAAGTTGTCCGCGCATCGACCCTCGCAATCCCGCCGGCGCTGTTCTCTTTTATTGCGCTGATCGCTGTGGCCAACGGTGCGTTGTTAACCATGATCATGGCCAGCCGATTGACCTATGGCATGGCGAATCTGGGGCTGTTGCCGGGTGTTTTGGGTGCGGTGCTGCCTGAACGAAAAACTCCGTGGGCTGCCATTGTCGCAACGACCTTGGTCGCGATTGCCCTGACACTCACAGGCACGCTGGCAACGCTGGCAGAGACAGTGGTCTTGCTGTTGCTGTTCGTTTTTCTGAGTACCAATGTGGCGGTGCTCGTCCTTCGTCGTGACAGGGTAGAGGAGGACCACTTTCGCGTACCGACCTTTGTCCCGGTGCTTGCGATCATTTCGTGTCTGGTACTGCTCAGTCAGCAGGGGTGGGAGACCTGGTTGCGGGCGGGGGCGTTGATCATTGTCGGGATGTTGCTGCATGGCTTTTCTCGTATCAATTTTTCCGCGATCAGTAAGGCCGGGTAGTGCAGCAGCTTGGGGAATTGGTGTTGTTTGGGCGGGCGTATTCGCGAGCAGGCTCGCTCCCACAGTGGATGGGTGGTGTTTTTCAGAATGAGTCGAACGTTGTCAGTCGGCGGACGGGTGAGTAAGCTGCCGACATGAATCAGTCCTCAGTTTCCCCATCCTTCCCCGGCCCGCGTGGTCCCGTTGATCACGACATTCGTGATCAGATTGTCGCGGCTGCCAACGAGCATTTCAGCCAGTACGGCTACGCCAAGACCACGGTGTCTGATCTGGCCAAGGCCATCGGTTTCTCCAAGGCGTACATCTACAAATTCTTCGATTCCAAACAGGCGATTGGCGAAGCCATCTGCGCGAACTGTCTAGGGCAGATCGTTGCGGCGGTCGAGCAAGCGATCAACGAAGAAAACCTGACCCCTACCGAGCGTTTCCGTCGTTTGGTGAAAACCGTGATCGCTACGGGCGTGAACCTGTTTTTCAACGATCGCAAACTCTACGACATTGCCGCGTTTGCAGCGGGTGAGAACTGGCCAAGTGCGCAGCGTTACGATGCGCAGATCAAGCGCTTTATCACCGACATTGTCCGTGAAGGGCGCGAGGCCGGTGAGTTCGAGCGCAGGACGCCGCTGGATGAAACCGTCGAATCGATCCATTTGGCGCTTCGACCCTTCGTCAATCCACTGATGCTGCAACACAACCTCGATTTCATCGAAGTGGCGCCCACGCTGACTTCGAACCTCATCTTGCGCAGCTTGATGCCTTGACCCTCTGCTGATCCGAATACTCGGATCAGTCGCCCCCTAATCTCGCCTCGCCCGTAGACGATGAATTACCTAAAATGTGACTGTTGACTGATATGGTCACTCGGATAACATGGCCGCCGCAGTTCAGGTATTCCATTTCCGAGACACCCATAGAGTCCACACAATGAAAAAAACAATGCTCAAGCACCCGGTGGGGCTGGCTGTCGTTCTTGCGTCCTCCAACGTTCTGGCCGGCGGTTTCGCGCTCAATGAGCAAAGCGTCAGCGGCATGGGATCGGGTTTTGCCGGTCGCTCTTCTTCTGCGGAAGACGCCAGTACCGTTTTCGGCAACCCGGCAGGCATGGCGCGGCTCAAGCGCGAGCAGGCCAGCGTCGGGCAGGCGACGCTGTTTGCGAAGTCTGATATCAGCCAGACCCGCAGCACGTTTGGCGGCAAGGAAGACGGCGACATGGTGCCGACCACCACGGTACCGATGGGCTATTACGTCAAGCCGATCGACGAGCATTGGGCGTTCGGCGTGGGGTTCTACGTACCGTTTGGCCTGATCACCGACTACGGCAGCGGTTTTGCCGGCCGCTACTACGCCAACAAAAGCGAAGTCACCACGCTGACGTTCCAGCCGACCATCAGCTATGCCTTCAACGACAAGGTGTCGATCGGCTTCGGCCCAACCATCAACCGCATCAGCGGCGAGCTGTCGGGGATGGTGGCCAATCCGCTGAGCCCCGGGCGCAACGACGGCAAAGTCAAAAGCACCGGCGACGACACCGCGCTGGGCTTTAACGCGGGGGTCATGGTCCAGGCCACCGAGCAGACCCGCCTGGGCCTGACCTATCACTCAAAAGTCAGTTACCACCTCGACGCGAAAAGCAAAATCAGCGATGGCATCTTCAACGTGCTCGGCGTCAGTGGCCGCAGCTATGACGCGTCGCTCGACGTCGACACCCCGGAGTCGGTGGACTTCTCGGTCACCCATCAACTGAACAACGACTGGACGCTGTATGCCGGCAGCACCTGGACGCGCTGGAGTCGCTTCAAAGAGCTGACCATCGAAAACAGTGGATTGCCGCCATTGCTAGCCGGCCAGTTGGGGACGATCAGCGAGGAGCAGAACTGGCACGACACCTGGGCTCACGCCATCGGCGCGGCGTACCGGTTGAACAACCAATGGGTGCTGCGTACCGGGTTCTCGGTTGATCAGTCTCCGGCGAACAACACCAATCGCGGGCCGCGTATTCCCACGGGTGATCGCAAGGTGTTCAGCCTCGGTGCCGGTTGGACTCCAGCGGAGAATGTCACCATCGACGTCGCCTATTCGTATCTCTGGGAAGAGAGCGTTGAAATCAACGACACCTCGGCGGGCAAGGGTTCGTACAGCGCGAAATACAAGAACAGCGCCAGCGGGCTCGGTACTTCTGTCAGCTATCGCTTCTGATTCAGCGCTGAAAATCGGGCCGGCGATTCAGTGACTGTTGACGATATCGGTCACAAGACTGAGAATATGATGGTCATCCTATTTTCAGTGAAGGAATTCCATGCGCCGGCTCCGACCTTTCCCCCTCGCGGTATGTTTGTTGCCCTTGGCCCTGACGGCGTGCGGGGATTCCTCCAGCGCAAAAGATCCACGCACCCTGGCGCCGATTGTCAGATCGGCGGCGGTGCAACCGGCACAAAATGGATCTCGATCGTTCACCGGCGTCGTCGCTGCGCGCACCCAGGGCGATCTGGGCTTTCGCGTTTCGGGCAAGGTGCTCGAGCGTCTGGTTGATACCGGCCAGACGGTCAAGCGCGGCCAGCCACTGATGCGCCTCGACCCGATCGACCTCGGCCTGCAGGCGCGAGCCCAGCAAGAAGCGGTGAGCGCCGCTCGCGCCCGAGCCATACAGACTGCCGGTGACGAAGCGCGCAATCGCAAACTTGTCGCCGCCGGCGCTATTTCGGCATCGGCCTACGATCAGTTCAAAGCCGCCGCTGACACCGCCAGGGCGCAGCTCAATGCTGCTGTGGCGCAAGCGGACGTAGCGCGCAACGCCTCGGGCTACGCGGTTCTGGTGGCGGACGCTGATGGCGTGGTAGTGGAAACCCTCGCCGAGCCGGGGCAAGTCGTCAGCCCGGGACAACCGGTGGTGCGGCTGGCGCGGGCCGGTCAGCGGGAGGCCATCGTCCATCTGCCCGAGACCTTGCGCCCCGCGCCGGGCTCAACCGCTCAGGCAAAACTGTATGGCGATACGTCGGCTGCCGTGAGCGCAAAATTGCGTCTGCTTTCCGATTCGGCTGACAGCACAACTCGTACTTTTGAGGCGCGCTATGTGCTCGAAGGCAGTTTGGCCAATGCGCCAATCGGCTCGACGGTCACCGTCGAAATTGCCCAGGGTTCTTCGCCAGATCAGGCGCTGAAAGTGCCCGTCGCCGCGATCTATAACCCGGGCAAAGGCCCCGGCGTGTGGGTCATCGCCGGCACTCCGGCGAAAGTGAGCTGGCGCCCGGTCGAGGTGCTGGGCTTGAGCGATGATTCGGCCCGTGTCGCTGGCCAGCTCAACGTCGGTGAACCGATTGTCGCGCTGGGCGCGCATCTGCTGCGTGATGGCGAAGAAGTGCGCTTGCTTGCCCGCGACGATGGCCAGATTGCCGGGAGTCGTCCATGAGCGAGGGCCGGTTCAACCTTTCCGCTATCGCCGTGCGCCAACGTGCGATCACGGTGTTTCTGATTTTTCTCATCGCCGTGGCCGGCGTCCTGTCGTTCTTCAAATTGGGCCGGGCGGAAGATCCGCCGTTCACGGTCAAGCAGCTGACGGTGATTACGGCGTGGCCAGGGGCGACCGCGCAAGAGATGCAGGATCAGGTCGCCGAACCCCTCGAAAAACGCTTGCAGGAATTGAAGTGGTACGACCGCTCGGAAACCTACACGCGCCCGGGACTGGCATTCACTATGGTCTCGTTGCTCGACAGCACACCGCCGTCGCAAGTGCAGGAAGAGTTTTATCAGGCACGCAAGAAGCTCGACGATGAAGCGGTCAAACTGCCGGCGGGTGTCATCGGGCCGATGATCAACGACGAGTTCTCCGACGTGACCTTCGCGCTGTTCGCCTTGAAAGCCAAGGGCGAGCCGCAGCGCTTGCTGGTACGCGATGCGGAGACGTTGCGCCAGCGCCTGTTGCACGTGCCGGGGGTGAAAAAGGTCAACATCATCGGCGAGCAGGCCGAGCGGATATTCGTTTCGTTTTCCCATGATCGGCTGGCGACGCTGGGCTTGTCGCCGCAGGACCTCTTCGCCGCGCTGAACAATCAGAACGTATTGACGCCGGCCGGGTCGGTCGAAACCAAAGGGCCGGAGGTTTTTCTGCGCGTCGATGGCGCGTTCGACACGCTGCAGAAAATCCGTGACACGCCTGTTGTCGCCCAAGGCCGAACACTCAAGCTGTCTGACGTGGCCACAGTCGAGCGCGGTTACGAAGACCCGGCAACCTTCCTGGTGCGCAACAACGGCGAAGAAGCGTTATTGCTCGGCGTGATCATGCGCGAGGGCTGGAACGGTCTCGATCTGGGCAAGGCGCTGGATGCCGAGACAGTCAGGATCAACGAAGAAATGCCCTTGGGCATGACGCTGTCGAAAGTCACCGATCAGGCGGTGAATATCGACTCGGCGGTCGGTGAATTTATGGTCAAGTTCTTTGTCGCGCTGCTGGTGGTCATGCTCGTGTGTTTTCTCAGCATGGGCTGGCGTGTCGGCGTGGTGGTCGCAGCGGCGGTGCCGTTGACCCTGGCGATCGTGTTTGTGGTGATGGCGGCCACTGGCAAGAACTTTGACCGGATCACCTTGGGCTCGCTGATTCTGGCGCTCGGCTTGCTGGTCGATGACGCGATCATTGCCATTGAAATGATGGTAGTGAAGATGGAGGAGGGCTACGACCGCATCAAGGCCTCCGCTTATGCCTGGAGCCACACGGCAGCGCCAATGCTGGCCGGTACGCTGGTGACGGCGATTGGCTTTTTGCCCAACGGCTTCGCGCAATCAACGGCAGGCGAATACACCAGCAACATGTTCTGGATTGTCGGCATCGCGCTCATTGCTTCGTGGGTTGTCGCCGTGGCTTTTACGCCGTACCTGGGCGTGAATCTGTTGCCGGATATCAAGAAAGTCGAAGGCGGGCACGCGGCAATCTACGACACGCCGCGCTACAACCGTTTCCGGCGTGTTCTGGCATGGGTGATCACGCGCAAATGGCTGGTGGCCGGTGCGGTGGTCGCGCTGTTTGCCGTGGCGATTCCAGGCATGGGGCTGGTGAAGAAGCAGTTCTTTCCGACCTCGGACCGCCCCGAAGTGATGATCGAAGTGCAGATGCCCTACGGCACGTCCATCGAGCAGACCAGCGCTGCGGCGGCCAAAGTCGAAGCCTGGCTGCACAAGCAGGATGAAGCAAAAATCGTCACCGCCTATATCGGCCAGGGTGCGCCACGGTTTTTCCTGGCCATGGCGCCGGAGTTGCCGGACCCATCCTTCGCCAAAATCGTCGTGCTGACCGACAACCAGGACGCTCGCGAAACCCTCAAGTTGCGTTTGCGCGAAGCGGTCGCCGAAGGGCTTGCTCCAGAGGCGCGCGTTCGGGCGACGCAGATCGTATTCGGCCCGTATTCGCCATTTCCGGTGGCCTACCGGGTGATGGGGCCTGATCCGGCGAAATTGCGCGACATCGCCGAGCAGGTCAGGGCGGTGATGCAGGACAGCCCGATGATGAGAACCGTCAACACTGACTGGGGGCCGCTGACGCCGACGTTGCATTTCAATCTAAATCAGGACCGCTTGCAGGCGGTGGGGCTGACGTCCAGCGCAGTCGCCCAGCAGTTGCAGTTTCTGCTCAGCGGCGTGCCGATCACGGCTGTGCGCGAAGACATCCGTTCCGTGCAGGTCGTTGGCCGTGCGGCGGGCAATATCCGCCTGGACCCGGCACAGATCGAAGGCTTCACCCTGGTCGGTGCGGCGGGGCAGCGCATCCCGCTGTCGCAGATCGGCCAGGTCGAAGTGCGCATGGAAGACCCGATCCTGCGCCGCCGCGATCGCACGCCGACCATCACCGTCCGTGGCGACATCGCCGAAGGTTTGCAGCCACCGGACGTTTCCGGCGCGATCATCCAGCAGTTGCAGCCGATCATCGAAAACCTGCCTTCCGGCTACCGGATTGAACAGGCGGGCGCCATCGAAGAATCCGGCAAGGCCGGCAAAGCGATTCTGCCGTTGCTGCCGATCATGATCGCCATGACGCTGCTCATCATCATCGTCCAGGTACGCTCGATCTCAGCGATGATCATGGTATTCCTGACCTCGCCGTTAGGCCTGGTCGGTGTGGTGCCGACGCTGCTGATCTTCAACCAGCCATTCGGTATCAATGCGCTGGTCGGGTTGATCGCGCTGTCGGGGATTCTGATGCGCAACACGCTGATTTTGATCGGGCAGATTCATCACAATGAGCAGGAAGGGCTGGCACCGTTCCATGCCGTGGTTGAAGCGACAGTGCAACGGGCGCGGCCGGTATTGTTGACCGCGCTGGCGGCGATTCTCGCGTTCATTCCGCTGACCCACTCGGTGTTCTGGGGTACGCTGGCGTACACGCTAATCGGCGGCACGTTTGTTGGCACCATCATCACGCTGGTGTTTCTGCCGGCGATGTATGCGATCTGGTTCAGGATTCGGCCTGAAAACAGGGGGCAGGTTCAACCCTCGCGTTCGGTATAAGGTCAAGTTTGAAAGAGGCCCGTCAATGACGGGCCTTTTGCTATCCGCGACTAACTCTCTCTCTTGGCTATTGGAGATTTTCAAGTGTGCGGAGTTGACCCTCGTAATTAACCAGGTCCGCCGCTTATACAGGATGTGATTAATAAGCATCACAGTTGTTTGCGAATTTTGCGGATCAGATTTTCCCATCATTGAAAGAATGCGTTTTGCTGTGGCTAACTTGCTGAAATATAAGTGCGAAAATTCATTTATATCTGTTTGAAATAATGCGCCTGATGTTTTGCGCGACTTTCTCTTAAGAAAAACAGTTTTCATTGGCAAACAAGCTGTTAGCTGGTCATTTATTTTTTAAATTGACGCAGCGTAGATGGCGGGGCTAGTTTTTTCTCCAACTTGCTGCGCTGCTTTGTGCGTTATTGCGTATCGCACGATTGAATCTTGTTTGAACGCCATGGCGAATTTCATTTGCCTGGGTATTGGACTTTGTTCGCTCTAAACTTTTTAAAGGGAGAGTCAGTCGTCATGGATTGTTTAAAGGAAACACGAGTCGGCAATGTGCTGTCGGGATGGAATCACTTGTCGGTAGTCGGGCCGATAAATGTGCAGAATACCGCCGGCGCGCGGGTTCAGCTGTCATCGGGCGAATGGCGCGATGATTATATTATGGGCTGGGGATCCTGCCTGTTGGGGCACGATAGTCCGGTCATCAAAAACTCTATTCTCAAGGCACTGGAGCGGGGCTTTCTTCAGCAGTATGAGACCGATGAACATCGTCTGTTGAGTGAGCGGTTCTGTGCGGTCGTTCCCTGCGCCGAAAAGTTGCGGCTGGTCAACTCCGGACTGGAAGCGACCATGTATGCGACGCGTATCGCCCGTGCCGTTACCGGTCGACGCATCATCATCAAGTTCGAAGGGCATTTTCATGGGCTTAATGACTCTTTGACCTGGAACGTGGACTCTTCACCGCGCTCTGGCGCGTTATTGGCGGGAAGAGAACTGGAACGTTTATCGGGCACTGTGGGAATTCCTGACGAATTCGGCAACTTGACGGTTTCGGTTTCATGGAATGATCTGGAAGCGCTGGAAAACGCTTTTGAAAAATACAAGGACGATGTGGCAGGGGTGATCCTGGAACCTGTTGCATTGAATATCGGATGCATTAGACCGGATGAAGGTTTTCTGCAAAATGTGCGTGCGCTGACCAGCCGTAAGGGTGCGCTGCTGATCTTCGATGAAGTGCTCACCGGTTTCCGCGCAAACATTGGTGGTGCGCAAAAGGACTTCGGTGTCGTACCCGACATCGCCGCCTTCGGCAAGGCGTTCGGCTGCGGCATGCCGATCGCGGGTATTGCCGGTAAAGCCGAATACATGGACGTAATCGCACCACGCGGTCCTGTTCAGGTCAGCGGGACCAATACGGGGCGATACCTGTCCGTGTCCGCCGCGCTTGCCGCCATCGAGCATTTGCAGGATGGAACGGTGCACCGGCACATCGCCGCGCTGGAATCGCGCTTGAAGGCCGGGCTTAGGGACGTTTTCGATAAACACCACATACCCTGTCATATCGATGGGTACGGCGGTCGAATCGGCGTCCACATCGGAACCTCCGAACGTCCTCGAACCATGAGAGAGATAGAGCATTTCTACCCGATCGACTTTGCCCAGAAGTTGTTCGCCCTGCTATCCCGTGAGTACAACTTGTATGGCTTTTTGATGCCCCTCAGTTATTGCCCAGAGCCTGTCACCCTGAGTGCATCGCATACGACTGAAATGTTGGCGGACGCCTGTGAGCGGCTGGATTCGGCACTCAAGAGGGTTCAGTACCATGCCAAATGAACCTGTTACGAAGATTCGCCTGCGGCGATTTGCAAAGGCTGACATGGAAGCTGTTCTGGGGTTGGTCGCCCAGATTGCCTCTGGCGAGGATCTTACCGAGTCTGCGGGTCAGCAATTTGCCAATGAACTTGCCAATCCTCAATTTGAGGGGGGGCGATTTGTCGCCACAGTAGACGGACGGGTGATCGGGACGATGGGCTGCGCCGCAGGTCCGATCCCCTCGAAGTATGTCCTGTGGGCAGACTGGTTGATTGTTGATAGCCAATACCGTCGATACGGGGTGGCTTCGTTGTTATATGACGAAATTGAAAAGTACGCTCTGGCAAATGAAAAGACATGGTTATGTCTGGATATAGGAAATATTGACAAAGAACGTGCAGCCTACCGTTTTCATTTACGCAATGGTTTTCAAATCGTCGGGCAGCTTCCCGATTACTGGGGAGAACTTGAACACCTGAACATCATGGCTAAATCTCTTATCTCAAAGGAATGAATCATCATGGGCGTTTTAAGTGACATCACTGCACTGCAGGATGAGGCGGTTTATTGCCGCGAAAAAGGTTTGACTATCGGTCTTTGTCACGGCTGTTTCGACATTGTGCATCCTGGGCACCTTTATCATTTGCAACGTGCCAGAACAATGGTGGATCGATTGTTCGTGTCAGTTACCGCCGACCCATATGTCAATAAAGGAGCGGACCGGCCGGTATTCCCCGATCAAAAACGCGCAGAGTTTCTTGCCTCTATTCGCTATTGCGATCATGTCATCGTAAATCACACACCCACTGCTGAATTGATGATCAAGACGCTACGTCCCAACCTCTATTTCAAGGGTGCGGATTACAGTGACGGGTCAGACGTGAGACTTCAGGCGGAGCGCGCACTGGTTGAAAGCGCAGGGGGGCGAATGATCTTGACGGACGACAAGATATTCGACTCGACGTCCAGAATCGCCCGGCTCGTCATGTCCACGCACAGATGACAGGTAAGCAATCATGTCGAAACTTTTGCTGATTGACCTCGACGGAACAATGATCGACACGCCGCATTTTCAAGCGTGGAGCAACGTCGCTCACAGACTTGCCGGCAAACAACTGACTCAGCGCGAATACATTGACCACATTGCCGGACGTCCTCGCATGGAAGGCGCTTCACGATTGCTGGCGCTGATTACCGATGACATCGGTGCTGAAATGACCGCCTCGCTCAGCGCAGACGAACTGGCGCAGCACAAACAAAAGGAATTTCTACAGCTCTCCCAAGGCACTGAGCTGTTCGAGGACGCAAAGCGATTGCTGGAACGTATTGCACAAGCCGCACAGCCAGTGATGTTTTATACGGCGTCTCTGAATGCGCCGCAATTGTTCGAGGCGGCTATCGAACGCTCCAGTCTGCGGCAAGAATCAAGGTTATCGATTACCCGACAGGCGCCCGGTCAGAGCCGCGAAGCGCTGATTCAACAACTGGTCGGAAGCCGCGATCCGCAGGATGTCGAGCTGATTGACGACAGTCCCTATGCAACGGATCTGGCCTGTGGCCTGGGGCTCCACGCCTGGCAGATCCGCCGGCATGCTCTTGAGCCCAAGGCTGCTCATCCACAGGCATCAATACTGTCATCGCTTGATGAATACCCCCTGGCAAACCCATCCCAAGGAAGGACCATGAATAATCAATCCGCTGTTCTCGTTACAGGCGGTGCGGGCTACATTGGCTCGCGTCTGGTACCAAAACTGCTGGCTGCCGGTTACCGGGTCCGGGTACTGGATGCGCTTTATTTCGGCAACGGCCTGGAGGGCGTGATGAACCATCCGGCACTGGAATTCATAAAGGGCGATATTCGCGATCCGCTGCTCGTCGAGCAGTCGCTTCGGGGGATGCACACCGTTGTCCATCTTGCCGCAGTGGCCAATGATCCCAGTTTCAATTCGGCACCCGAACTCGGCCAGTCCATCAATATCGATTGTCTGCCGCATCTCATGAGCAGTGCAAAGCGCCTTGGCTGCCGGCGCTTTATCTATGCATCCTCAGCCAGTGTCTACGGCGTCAATACAGAACCATTTGTCGATGAGCGCCAACCCTGCGTGCCCATCACCGACTACAACCGCTTCAAGGCTGACGGCGAAAAAATACTGTTCGGGCTCACTGATGCATCCTTTGAAACCGTCGCGGTTCGAGCCGCTACCGTGTGCGGCTGGTCGCCTCGCCAGCGTCTGGATCTGACCGTCAATATCCTTACCGCCAGTGCGCTGGCGCGCGGTGAAATTACCGTGTTCGGCGGCAGTCAATACCGCCCCAATGTGCATATCGGCGATCTGACCCGGCTGTATACGATGCTCGTGGAGCGCGAATCGCTGGACGAAGTCTGCGGAACCGCAATCAACGTCGGCTACGAAAACCACACGGTGACCGAGATAGCCGATCAGGTGAAACAGGTTGTCGATCGCTACTTCCTCGTCAACGTGCCGATCACCACTACCCGCAGCGATGATGTTCGGTCTTACCGTCTGGATTCGCGACGGGTTCAGGAGACACTGGGTTTCGAGTTCATCTATTCGATCAGGGATGCCATCGTGGAAATCTGCGAGCAATGGCAATCCGGGAACTTCAACGACAGTGACGATGTGTTGTCCGACACCCGCTATCACAATGTGCGCAACATGCTGCACAAAGACTGGTCGTTCCAGCCGTCTGGGGACACGTCGTGCTGACCATCGCTTATGGAGAGGAGTGCGAGGATATCGTCGGTATCGAGCCGCGGACATCGTCCTTCGCAGCCTGCGTGGCAATGCTGGCCAATCCCTTGATCGGCGTGCGCCCGCATGTGCCCAGTGCCTCGCCGCGCACACGGCGAACGCAACTGCTCTGCGCGGGGGTCTATGCACCCGGGGTCGGCGTTTCGCGGGAGATCATTTCTTTGCCAGCGCCGGCAGTCCTGCGCCTCTACGATGTGGACACGGGCGAACCTCTCGAGCCATCAGGCGATGGACCGGCGGTGGTGTTGGCAATGGGTCAGGCGACAGTCAGCAGCCGCGAGCTGTTCCAACTGCGGGGCGTCCGTTATGAGCTGACGATTGATCAGTTCATTGATGCCCCTGGTGACAGCGCCGTGTCGACCCGCATCAGTCTGACTCTACTGGGCGAGCCGACCGGTGCGCACCGATTGCGACTGGATTACGGCGTGGATGGCAGTGCCGAGAATGAATACCTGGGCACCAGTGACTGGCTGACCGCCCGACATTACCGTTTTGGGCAAAGTGTTGTCGATCGAACGGCCTTCACTGTGGATGTCGATGCCGCAGAGTATCGGCTGCGCTACGACGTACGTGTCGAACAGTCCGGTTCAGCGGCGAGTTCCGTTGTTTGCTGGCGACACGGCCTGCAGGGTTGTATTGCTTCCGTCACCATGGATTTCAACTCGGTGCTGCAGCATCGCATCGCCACGCATTGGCGGGTTGCAATCGATGGCGAGCACAGTATGCCCGACGCGCTTTCTGGCGACTTCGATGTGACCCATATCCAGAGCAGCCATCTTGACCGATGGAGCAGGATCTGGAGCGAGCATGACGTCACTGTTCAAACCGCGCAGAGACGTACCGATCTGGGCATCAAATACGCGATGTTTCAATTGCTACAGCACGGCGTGGGAGTCGCACCCCCCGAGCGGGGAACGCTCTCGCCGGCGCGCGGCCTGACCAGTACGTATCACTCCGGAGCGACGTTTTTCGATACCGAACTGCACAAGTGCATGTTCTGGATCTGGAACGAACCCGGTGTCGCCAGGGCGTTGATTGACTATCGCTACCACTGTCTGGAACAAGCGCGGGAGTTTGCTCGGGCCAGTGGCTATGAGGGAGCGCGTTTTCCGGAAGCAGCCAATGATCGAGGGCGGGAAAATGGTCCCCATTATGTGCTGGCGTATCCCGAACAGGACATTCGACGAGAGTGGAGTGTCCATGAGGTGCTCCACATTTCGGCAGACGTTTGCTATGCCGTGAACAAATACTGGAAGGTCACTGGTGACGATGCGTTCATGATCTCTCGCGGCTTTGAAATGCTGCTTGAGTGCGCCCGTTTCGCCGCGTCCGTGTTCAAGTGGTCCGAGAGTCGTCAGGCGTATGTCGTTGAATCGGTCATGGGGCCGGACGAATACCACTATCATGTGGACAACAGCTTTTTTACCAATTACATGCTGCGCTGGTGTCTCCGGTCAACGCTTTCCCTGTGCGACCGGCCGGGCTTTCCGGGATTGCCCGAGGCACAGTCCAGGCGCTGGCAGTCGATAGCCGATAACGTCTTTCTGCCCTGGATCACTGTGGGTGGGGTGGTCATTCCTGAAGAGTTCGAGGGTTATGCCGCCTTACCTGACACGCAGCTGCGTTCCGACAAAAAGCGTGGGCCGCAGTTTGCGGACGAGGCCGAACGGGAGAGCGCAGAGAATCTGCAGAATTTCGCGTCGCAGGTGGTCAAACAGGCGGACATCGTGTTGTTGATGTCGATGTTTCCAGAAGATTTTTCAACGGACGTGAAACGCGCAGCGTTCCAATATTATGAACCGCGTACGGTGCATGAATCGTCATTGAGCTACGGCCCGCACGCGGTTGTCGCCGCGCACTTGGGCAAGACGTCGATCAGTGCCGATTTCATTGCTCGGGCCAGCCGCTACAACCTGGATTTCACCCCGCTCGACGACTACAGCAATGGCCTGCATCTTTCCGCCTATGCCGGAGCCTGGCAGGGCTTGGTGGAAGGGCTGGCAGGACTTGATCTCGTTGCGGACCAACTGGCCTTCCGCCCGAGGTTGCCCGCCGATTGGGATGCCTACCACTTCACCCTTGAGTTTCGGGGCCGGCGTCTGCGCATTTCCGTAATCGGGGACGATGAGCTGGAAATCCGCGAGGGCGGCCGGCAGTTGCCAACCGAACGTGCCCAGGATGGATATATATGCCTCAAGGAGGGGCACCGATGATTTCTATCAAAGAACGCTTATCCCCCTATAACGATGCGCTGCGAGTCTTGCCTTTTCGCAAGTTGCTGATCGGCCAGGGCCTGTCGATGGCCGGCGACGCCATCTGTCTGGCGGCGCTGCCGATAGCGCTGATACGGGACGGTTTTGGTGGTGATGTGTTTGGCTTCATCATGGCCGCAGTCGGAATCGGAACCGTCGTCGGTGCTCTGGCCGGCGGCATGCTGGCGGATCGCAAGTCGCCTCGACAGGTGCTCATCTACACCGATACGGCCCGAGGCATGGCGCAGCTTGCGGCCGTCGCACTGCTTCTGACCGGTGCGCCTTGGGGCTGGCTGGTGCTGGCCTATCTGATCTTCGGCATCGGCATCGGCGTTTCTCGGCCCTGCGCTCAGGTGCTGCTGGTCAGCCTGTTACCCAAAAAGGCGCTGGTCGCGGGCAACGGCGCGATGAACTTCATCGATAACCTGGTCGCCATTCTGTTTCCGGCGACGTTGGGCGTGTTCATCATCTTGTGGGATCCGGTCTGGGGGATACTGATCGATGGCTTGACCTTCTTCGGCGCGGCGATTTACACCGCTCAGTTACCGAATGTCGGCCGTCATGAATCCGAAGAGGAGTTCTCCCTGCGCGAGGCGTTCAAGGGCATCACCGTGGTCAGCCGTAACGCCACGCTGCTGCTGGGGTTTGCGGCGACGCTGGTGGTGAACGTGCTGTGTTTTCCGATTTTTCTGGTCGTTGCACCCTACGCGATCAGTCTTCGTTTCAGCGAAGAAATGTGGGGATATTGCCTGGCAGCATCAGGGTTCGGCGCTTGTCTCGGATCGGTTGTCACCGTGCTGGCCTCGGGGCACGAACGCCTGGTGGGCCTTGCGGTGGTATGCGGGTTGTTCCTGGCCGGAGCGATGGCGTTACTCGGGCTGGGGACGACGGCATGGATGGCGGTTCTGGGGGCGACGTTCGTCGGTATCGTCGAAGCGTCCTGGCTCACCGGCTGGGCAACCGCCATGCAAACACTGTCGCCCGAAAAGGATCTGGGCAAAGTCGTGGCGGTGGATACCTTTGTCACCAGCGGTGTGCACCCGTTCATTTATCTGGGCAGCGGCGTAGTCGGCGGGATGATCGGCTATTCCCAGACGCTTGCGTTGACCGCCGTCATCAGCGCGGTTGGCACTCTGCTGATCGTCCTGACGTCCATCATGTTCATGCCAGGGAGTGCGCGTAATGATCAAGTGCAATAACGTACAGGAACAGGCCCAGGATCTCTGTGGCGAGATCTTTGAACGCTGGCGGGAGCTGTTGCAATCGGGCGAGTTCATTCTCGGCGATCAGGTTCTGGCGTTCGAGTCATGGATGTCGGATCGTTGTGGCGGCGCGCACGCCGTTGCCCTCAATTCAGGCACGGATGCGCTGTTTCTGGCATTGCGCGCGCTCGATATCGGCCCCGGTGACGAGGTGATCACCTGCGCCAATACCTTTGTTGCCACTGTCGGAGCCATTGTTGCTGTTGGTGCCCGGCCGATCCTGGCAGATGTGGGTGACGATGAACTCCTGAGCGTCGAGACGATTGCGCCACTTGTGACTGATCGGACCAAAGCCGTGATTCCTGTCTATCTGCGCGGACGCCCTCTGGATATCGACCCCATCATCGACCTGTGCCGCTCGCGCGGGGTTGCCGTGATCGAGGATTGCGCTCAGGCGATCGGCACTACGATCGATGACCGGCAAGTCGGCACTCGCGCTGATGCGTCAGCGTTTTCCATGCATCCGTTGAAGACGCTCGGTGGTCTGGGTGACGGTGGGATGCTGGTGACTCGCGATCCGGGAATTGCCGAATACGCGCGGATTGCACGCAATCACGGCCTGGAAAACCGTAACGAATCGATCCGGTTCGGCATCAACTCCAGACTCGACTCGTTGCAGGCAGCAGCACTCAACATCAAAGCGCAGTATCTGGATCAGTGGCTGAAGCGACGCGTGGAAATTGCCGCGTTCTATGATGACGTCCTCTCGACAACCCGCACGGGCACTGACCTGGGGCGCGGCAAACCGGGAAATGCCTACTATCACTATGTCGTGCAATCCACGCATCGTGACGAGTTGCAGGCTTATCTGGCAGAGCACGATGTGCAAGCGGCCATTCATTATCCGGTGCCCATTCATTGGCAGAAGGCATGGTTGAGCAGTCAGCCGCGCATTGCGTTGCCCACAACCGAACGCCTGTCCCGGCAAATGATCACACTTCCTTGCCACCATCATTTGTCGGATGGCGATGTGGAAAAGGTCGTCACGCTGATCAAGCAATTTGAACGCGCGGTGAGGTGGTGAGCGTCGATATCGAATGTGTCGTGATTGGCGCCGGAGTGCTCGGGCTGGCTGTCGCCCGGGCCCTGGCCTTGAGCGGCCGTGAAGTGATTGTGGTGGAGGCGGCTGAACGCATTGGCACGGGCATGAGCTCGCGCAATTCAGAAGTCATTCACGCCGGCATCTACTACCCCACTGGCAGCCTCAAGGCGCAAATGTGCGTCGACGGCAGGCATCGCCTGTATGCCTTTTGCGAAGCGCACGCAGTAGCGCGCCAACCTCTGGGCAAGCTTGTTGTCGCAACCGATGAGGCGCAGTGCGGGGCATTGCAGCGGTTATGGCAGCAGGGACGGCGCAATGGCGTCAACGACCTGCAACTGCTCAGCGCCCGGCAGGCGCTGGAACTGGAGCCTGAGTTGTCATGTATCGCGGCACTCTGGTCGCCCTCTACCGCAATTGTCGACTCCCATGCCTTGATGCTTGCCTTGCAGGCAGACGCCGAGGCGGCGGGCACCTCGTTTGCCTTTAACACGCCGTTCGAATCGGCCTGTCGTCGCCCGCAGGGTTTTGAGTTGCAGATCGGCGGTGCGCAACCCATGAACGTCAGCTGTGGCGAACTGATCAACTGTGCGGGCTTGTCTGCGCCCCAGCTTGCGGGTCACATTGTCGGTCTGTCTTCACGATACGTCCCGTTGGCCAGGTTGTGCAAAGGCAGCTACTTCAGCTTCAGCGGTCGGATACCTTTTCGCCATCTCATCTATCCCGCGCCCGAAGCTGCGGGTCTTGGCGTGCACATGACGCTTGACCTGGGGGGGCAGGCGCGTTTCGGACCGGATGTCGAGTGGATCGATCAGGTTGATTACCGTGTGGATCCTCAGCGGGCCGAAGGTTTCTATCAGGCGATTCGCCGCTATTGGCCCGGCCTGCCCGATGGCAGCCTGGAACCGGCCTATAGCGGCATCCGCCCGAAAATCAACGCCGTACACGAACCGGCGGCGGACTTTGTCATCAGTGGCCCATCGGCGCATGGAGTGCCGGGGCTGGTCAATCTGTTCGGCATCGAATCTCCAGGATTGACGAGCTGTCTCGCCATCGCGGAGCGTGTCGTACAGGCGCTCGGGCAAAATTGACCAGCCTTTGTCCAGAGGGGGTCACACGTCCAATTCGATCAGCTCGCCATCTTCCTTTTCCAACCGCTGCAAAAACACCTGCGCCTCCAGCAATTGATACGGAAAATACAGCCCCGGCCTTACCGGCGCTTGCCCATCCAGCCCAACCAGCCGCTCCAGCAACATGGCCACACTGAGCCCGGTCAACGCCGCTGCACCTGCGCGGTGAACTACGGCGTGGCGGGTGTGCAATGGCTGTCCATCGTGATCCGTGCCTTCAAGTTCGATGAGTATTTCCGTCGACATCGGCTGGCCCTGACGCCGGGTCGAGCTGATGCCGCTGGCAAGGTTGAACTCGACGTTCGGCGCGTCGGTGGCGGCGGCCAGGCCTGTCACGTCGATGGAAGAAAAACCGGCGCCCTGCATGATTGTGCCGTCGACGGCGCGGAAGCTGACCTTGGCATCGTCGCCTTCACGCCAGATGAATTCGCCGTCACGGCGGGTCAGCGCGGCGGGCAGCATTTTGTTCAGGTGCTCGAAATCGACGGCTACGGTCGGGCCGCCGCCGTCCTGTTCGTCGACCAGTGCATGAATGCGGATGTCGTGCACGCGGGCGAATGCCTGGGCGATGTGCAGCGTCGCTACCGTGGTGGCGCCGACCATCCATTCGTAGCCGAGGACAATGGGCGACGCGTCGGGCGAGTAAATGAAACTGGCGATTTGCGGGGCGATTTCGAACACGCCGGAAGAGATGCTCAAGTGCGGCACCTTGCGCTTTTGCGCAAAGCGCAGCCCGGCGAGGGCGTGGTCCATGTAGAACAGGGCGATGGCGCTGACCGGGCGATCACCCAGCCCGAGGTCTTCTGCGTGAGCGTCGATGGCCACACCTTGGGCATTGCCGATTTGCGCGGCGGTTTGCTCAGCCTTGGCGAGATCGCGCCCGCCGATCAGCAAGGGAACATCGGGATGCGCCGCGCGCAATGCGCGAGCCGTCTGATGGCCGATGGCGCCGGAGCCGCCCATGAACAGAATGGGATGAAGTGGCATGAATCCTCCTCATTTTTCCTGGATTGAAACGTGCTTGGGCCAGACACCCTAGCACGCACTTTCCAGTTCGCCGGTGCGCCTGGCCTGCGCACCGACGAACGACCACTGGAGGAGTCAGCCCAGATGATGCCGCTCTGCAAGGCGATAAACATCGGTGTCGAGGCCTTCGAAACGGGCTTTCAACTGCAACGCCAGATACAGCGAATAGTGCCGTGACTGATGCAGGTTGCCGCCGTGAAACCAGAGATTCTGCTGCTGGGTCGGCTTCCACATGTTGCGCAGTTCACCTTCATACGGGCCGGGGTCGTTGGTGGTGCCGGAACCCAGGCCCCAGCAGCGCCCGACCTTGTCGGCGACTTGCTGGGAAATCAGCTTCGCTGCCCAGCCGTTCATCGAGCCATAACCTGTCGCATAAACGATGAGATCGGCCGGCAGGCGGCTGCCATCGGTGAGCACCACCGCGTCCGCTTCGATGCGTTCGACGCCGAGGCCCGGCGCGCTCTTGAGCTTGATGGTGCCGTTGGCGATCAGTTCCGAGGCGCCGACGTCGATGTAGTAACCCGAGCCACGGCGTACGTATTTCATGAACAAACCCGATTCATCGTCGCCGAAATCGAGCATGAAACCCGCCCGGCTCAGGCGTTCATAGAAGTCCTTGTCGCGCTCCTTGATCGCGTCGAAGATCGGCCGATGAAACTGTGGCATTACCTTGTACGGAATCGATGCGAACAGCAGATCGGCCTTGTCCGTGGTCAGACCCGACTCGAGCGCCTCTTCGGAATAAAGCCCGCCGAAAACCAGTTCCATCAGGCTGTCCGAACGCACGATGTGCGTGCTCGAACGTTGCACCATGGTCACCTCGGTGCCGTTTTCCACCAGATCGGCGCAGATGTCGTGGGCTGAATTGTTCGCGCCGATGACCACTGCGCGCTTGCCTTTCCACGCATCGCCGCCGGGGTGACGGCTGGAGTGATGTTGCTGGCCCTGGAAGTCTTCGGCGCCTGGATACACCGGCACATTCGGTACGCCAGACATGCCGGTGGCGAGGATCAGTTGCGTCGGCTGCAGGGTGACGGGCTCGCCGTTGCGCAGGACCTCCACGGTCCAGCGGCCAGTCTGCTCGTCAAACGTAGCGCCGAGGCACTCAGTGCGCGGCCAATAGTTGAGTTCCATGACCTTGGTGTACATCTCCAGCCAGTCGCCGATCTGGTCTTTCGGGGTGAACACCGGCCAGTGGTCGGGGAAGGGCAGGTAGGGCATGTGGTCGTACCAGACCGGGTCGTGCAGGCACAGCGACTTGTAGCGGCCGCGCCATTGATCGCCGGGGCGTTCGGCTTTGTCGATGATCAGCGTCGGTACGCCCATGCGTTTGAGCCTTGCGCCGAGGCCGAGCCCGCCCTGACCGCCGCCGACGATCAGGCAGTACGGTTGCGTGGTGATGCCCAGCGCCGCTTCTTCTTCGCGGCGGCGCTCCAGCCAGTTGCGCTTGTCAGCGTGGGCATGGCCGTGGCTCGCGCCCATCGGCCGGCGGCGGCCGCTGGGTTCTTCGAAGCCTTTGAGTTCGCGCATGGTGGTCAGCAGCGTCCAGCACAAACCGTCTTTCAGGCGCACATAGCCTTTGCCGCGCGCCGAGTCGGTTTCCAGGCTCATCCAGCCTTCAAGCACGCCATCGCTAAGCGTGGCTTCACCTTCGAGTTGCCAGCGTTCGGGCCGGGTCTGCTCAAGGCGTGTTTCGAGCATGTCGCGAATCGCCGGTTTGCCTTCCAGGGTGACGAGGTTCCAGCTGAACAGCAGCAAGTCACGCCAGTGGCATTCTTCGGCAAACAGCTCCAGCGTGCCGTCCACATCTCGTTGCGCCAGACGTCCGCCGAGGCGTTCGACCCAAGCGGCGAGTTGCGCTGTTGGCGATTGCAAAGAGGTTTCAATAGCGATGTTCATGGGGCCACTCCCGATCTTGTTGTTTTGGTAAGCCATGGCATCAGAGCAAGGCTTGGGCCATCTCCTTGAAAGACGCGGGCCAGAGCGTTTGATGCAAAGGCCGACAAGGCTTGGCACAGGCGACATGTCACAAATTCGAGAATCGCGGATGACACTGTGTCACTCGGCGCGAAATTCCCCCGCAACGAGCTTTTCATCTAAGCTGCGGACACACCCGTGTCTTCACCGAAGCGGAGAACAACAACAATGAAACCGGCCTCGATCAACGCCCACGCGCGCCAGGTACTGCAAGCCGTGCAGGGCTCTGTTGCCAGCCACAGCGCGGCGGCAGACCTGGCGATCACCCGTTCGTGGCGGCGTTGCCTGGATCAATACCAGCTCGATCCGGCCAGCCGCCGCGCGCCGGATGTGCTCGAACAGGCGCGTTTGCGCGAACACCGTGCGCCGCTGGAACACATCATTTCCGTGGCGCACTGGCAGATGAACAGCCTGCACCAGCAACTGGGACGTGACGGCCATGTCGTGCTGCTCACCGATGCGCGCGGCGTGGCGATCGACAGCGTGTTCAACGAAGCCGAACGCGGCGAGTTCCAGCGCTCCGGGCTGTGGCTCGGCTCGGTCTGGAGCGAGGAGCACGAGGGCACCAACGGCGTCGGCACCTGCCTGGTCGAGCGCCAGCACGTGACCATTCGCCGCGACGAGCATTTCCGTGGCCAGCACGTCGGCCTGACCTGTTCGGCCAGCCCGATATTCGACGCCAGCGGTGAGTTGCTTGCCGTGCTCAACCTTTCCTCCGTGCGCGAGGAAAGCAGCCTTGAGCAACGCTTCAAGGCCATGGCCCTGACCAATCTGTCGGCCAGGTTGATCGAGAGCTGTTTTTTCCTTGGCCACGATCCGCAGCGCTATTTGCTGCGGTTTCATCCCGACGCCGGGTTTGTCGGGCTGCTGGGTGAAGGCCTGCTCAGCTTCGACGAGAGTGCGCGGATCTGTTCGGTGAATGCGGCGGCGCTGGATCTGTTGGGCCTGAGCCGCGAGCAAATGGTCGGGCAGTCGTTGACCATGTTGCTGGAAACGCCGATGGAGCAGTTGCTCGATCAGGCCAGTGCTCAGGCGCACGTCTGCTGGCCGATGCGCTTGGCCGACGGGCGCTTGTTCTACGGCCAGTTGCGCGAACCGATCCGCTCCGCGCCGTTGACCCTTGCGCCTGTCCCGCCAATCAAGGATGAGCGCGTGTGCCTGGAAGACCCGCGCCTGCAACGCGGATTCGCTCGCGCGTTGCGTGTACTGGAGCGTGACGTGCCGGTGTTTCTGCAAGGTGAAACCGGCACCGGCAAGGAGGCCTTTGCGGCAGCGCTGCATCGCGCCAGTTCCCGCGCCGGCCAGCCGTTTGTCGCGATCAACTGCGCGGCGATCCCCGAGACGTTGATCGAAAGCGAGCTGTTCGGCTATCGCGGCGGCAGCTTCACCGGCGCGCGCAAGGACGGCATGGTCGGCAAGCTTGAGCAGGCCCATGGCGGCATTCTGTTTCTCGACGAAATTGGCGACATGCCCCTCGCGCTACAGACCCGTCTGCTGCGCGTGCTCGAAGAGCGTCAGGTCGTGCCGTTGGGCAGCGCAACGCCGCGACCGCTCGATGTACGCCTGATCAGCGCCAGCCACCAGAATCTGCAAGCCTGCGTGGCCGACGGACGCCTGCGCGAGGACCTGTTCTATCGCGTTGGCGGTTTCGCCGTGGAACTGCCACCGCTGCGCGAGCGTTCCGACAAGGGCCGTCTGCTCGACCTGCTGCTGCGCGAAGAAGCGGCGGGTGCCAATGTGCGGCTGGAAGCGGGAGTTCGACAACACTTGCTGGCTCAGCCCTGGCCGGGCAACGTCCGGCAACTGCGCACCTGTTTGCGTACGCTGGTGGCGTTGGCGGTGGACGGCCGGGTCACGCTGGAGGACGTGCAGGAGTTATTGCCTGTAAGCCACGACCAAGCTGTTGACGATCCACTGGGCGTATCCGAACGGCAAACTCTGCTCAGCTTGATTGAAGCTGAACACTGGCATGTCGCGCGTGTTGCCCGTCGTCTGGGGATCAGCCGCAATACGCTGTATCGCAAGCTTCGTCAGCATGGGATCAATCGACCTGGTTGAAGACAATCGCGATCATTTGCGTTCATTCGCTGTCGATTGCGTGCATTGCCGGGAATTTGCTTGGATCCAATCATTAACTCACTATATCGCATGCCGACAAGCGGTAGGCTGAGCCTATTGCTAGAAGTGATGGCGCAATGACATATTGCAGCACCTTCCCTCACTTCAAGATGTACCGAAAATGCGCCCCCTCAAGTCACTTGTTGCAGCCTCGTTGCTGCTCAGCGGGTGCAATGGAATGCCAGTCGCTTTTGTTCAGGATCCTGTTTTAGACCAAGCCTTTGTCGTTCACTCCGGAGCGCCTTTGCCTTACCTGCTGATGGGTTCGGCTGTGCAATGGAATGAAGACTTCGCCGTGACGGTAAAGCACATTCCTTACTTGTCGGGCACGGTTTTCCAGGGGCAGGCAGACGTGCAGTTCTTCCGTCACAAGGCCACTAGCGTGCCGGCGTGGCGCGGCTACAAGCCGGGTGAAGAGCTGACTTCGGTGGGCTTCAATTCGCTGTACATGTCGGTCAAGGGCACCGGCCAGGCCTTGCCGGCCATGGTTCGCCTCGACGTCAAAGAGGGCAACGTGCTTTACGGCACCCACAATGGCGCATTGGCCAAAGGCATGTCCGGCGGGCCGGTGTTTTCCGCCGACGGGAAAGTGGTTGGCATCAACGTGGCGTTCCTCACCCGTGACGACGTCAGCCGCCTCAAGCGCAAAGACTTGCTCGATCAACCGCGCGTAAGCATCTTTTTGCCGTACGCGGAGATCAATCGCGAGTGGTCGCGCTATCAGGCCAGTATCACTCCAACGACTCCTCCAGCGACCAAACTGGCCAGTCGCTGATCAGCGTTCGCGCAACGCTTCGCGGGCGCGGTTGAGTGGTTTGATCAGGTAGTCGAGCACGGTTTTTTCGCCGGTACGGATGTCCACCGTGGCGATCATCCCGGGCACGATGGCGAAGCGTTTGCCGGCCTTGTTGCGCAGTTCATCCGAAGCGGTGCGGATGAACACGCGGTAGTAGAAGATTTCCGGCTTGGCTTCGTCCTGAATCGTGTCCGGCGAGATCGTCACCACCTCGCCGTCGAGGCTGCCGTAGATCGAATAGTCATAGGCGGTGATTTTCACTTTCGCCGCCTGGCCCGGGTGAATGAAGGCGATGTCGCGCGGCGAGATGCGCGTCTCGATCAGCAGTTGTTCATCGAGCGGCACGATCTGCATGACCTGGCCGTTGGGCGCAATGACGCCGCCAATCGTGCTGACCTCGATGTCCTTGACGATGCCGCGCACCGGCGAGCGCAGGGTCAGGCGCGACAGTGAATCGGTGCGCCCACGGATCACCGCTTCGAGCATCTGCGCTTCGGCGTTGGCCTTGGCCAGGTCTTCGCGGGCGCGGACCATGTAATCGGAGCGGGCTTCGGTGGCCTTCAATTCCAGCTCCGAGCGTTGACGGGTCAGTCGCAGCACTTCAACCCGACTCGAGGCGCCGATCTTCGCCAGGTTTTCAGTGATCGCCAGTTCGCTGCGCACCAGTTTCAGCGAGCTCTGAATACCGTCGAGGGTTTCTGCCAGACCTTTGCGCCGAGTCTGGTAGAGCTCGGTTTCGGCGCGGATCAGATCGGGAAATTCCTGCAGCGATGCGTCGAAGGTCAGGGGCTTGTCGCTGACTTCGGCCTGCAAGCGGTTGACGCTGGCCAGCGCCGCGCGGTACTTGGCCGCGCTTTCGCCGACGTTGGACTGGTTCTTCACCGGGTCCAATTGCGCGAGAATCTGCCCACGCTCGACCAAAGCACCTTCGCTGACATTGAGCTGCTCAAGAATGCCGCCCTCCATCGACTGAATCACCTGTTCGCGCGAGCTGGGCACCACTTTGCCGGTACCGGTCGAGACCTCGACGATCTCGAACCACGCCGCCCAGGCAATGAAGCAGGCAAGCATCAGCGCGCAACCCCAGATCACCTTTGCGCCACCGGCAAGTGCGCGCTCATCGCGGCCGTCGAGGTAGGACATCGGGTCCGGCACATCGGTCATCATCGGCTTCATACCGCCACCCCTTTGCCCGGTGCGCGCAGCCGCGCCAATGCCGCGTCGCGGTGGTCGTCAATGACGATACGCCCGTTGTCGAGGACGATGATCCGCTCGACCAGTTGCAACACACTGACCCGGTGCGTGGCGACCACCAACGTTCGACCCTGGGTCCAGGTCGCGAGTTTTTCCAACAGCAGCCGCTCGGTGACGTCATCGAGCGCGGCCGTCGGTTCGTCGAGCAACAGCACTTGTGGCTGACGGATCAACAAGCGCGACAGCAACAGGCTCTGACGCTGACCGCCCGAAAGGCCCAAGCCACCTTCAAGCACCAGGTGATCCATGCCTTTGGGCAGCTGCCGAACGAAATCCAGCGCGCCAGTGACAGTCAGCGCGGCGATGATTTCCTGATCGCTGGCCTGACCGGCGCCGAGGGTGATGTTGTCGCGCAAGGTGCCATGAAACAGTCGCGCCTGTTGCGACAGCAGGCCGACGTCGCGGCGCAGATCGGCCGGATCCAGATGTGCCAGGGCGATGCCGTCCAGAGTGGTTTCACCGCTGCTCAGATCCATCGCGCCGCCCAGCGCTTGCAGCAGCGTCGACTTGCCAGCACCGTTGCGGCCGAGCAGGGCGATGCGCTCGCCGGGGCGGATGCTCAGGTCGATGTTGTTGAGCGCCGGGGTCGACTCCTCGCTGTAGCGAAAACTGGCCTGACGCATGCGGTAGTCGCCGCGAATCGCCGGCAGGTGCACGCGCTGACTGCCTTCGGGATGATCCACCGGCATCTGCATGATCCGGTTCAAGCCTTCGAGCGCGACCTTGGCCTGCTGCCATCGGGTGAGCACGTGGGTCAGTTGCGCCATCGGCCCCATCATCCGCGACGACAGAATCGACGCCGCGACCAGACTGCCGGTGGTCAGGTCGCCGGCAATCACCATTGGCGCGCCGAACACGATGACCACTGCGAACACTCCGCCCTGCACGTTCTGCGTCCACGCCACCAGGCTGTTGGTCAAGGTGCGCAGGCGCAGGCTGCTGTCCGCCGAGGCGGCGTTGTACTGGTTCCACTGTTGCTGGAAACGCTGCTCGGCCTGCAATGCCTTGATGTCGTCGAGGCCCTGAATACTTTCCACCAGCATGGCGTTGCGCAGCGCCGCTTCACGCATCGAGGCATTGGCCAGACGCGCCAGACGCGGTTGCGCGATGATCCCCGGCAGCAACATGAACACCAGCGCCACCAGTGGAATCAGCACCAGCGGCCCGCCGATCAAATAGAACACCAGCAGGAACAGCAGGAAAAACGGCATGTCCGCCAGTGCCGTGGCAGTGCTGGAGGTAATCAGATCGCGGATCTGCTCCAGCTCGCGCAACTGCGAAATGAACGAACCGGTGGACTTCGGCCGCGCGGAATTGCGCAGACGCAAGGCGTGGCCAAAGACCAGATCGGAGACGCGCAAGTCGGCGCGTTTGCCCAGCACATCGGTGATGCGCAGACGCAGAATGCGCATGACGAAATCGAACAGCAGCGCCAGCATCACCCCACCGAACAACACGTACAGGGTCGGCAGCGACTCGGCCGGAATCACCCGGTCGTACACCTGCATGGAAAACAGTACCCCGGCCATGCCCAGCAGGTTGGCCACCAGTGAGGCGATCATCACTTGGCTGTAAGGGCGCAGATCGGTGAGGACGATGCGGCGGAACCAGTGCTCGTCGTAGGGCTTGATGTAATCGTTGGTGCGCACGTCGGCCACCGGTTGCGTCGGACGCAGAATCACCGTGCGCAATGCCTGCTCGGCGAGCGCGCCAGCCTCCATGCGACTCTGCAAACCCTGGTCGCCACTGAAGCAGATGCCCAGCTCGCCGGTTTCGCCGATGCTTTCGAGCACGCCGACCTGACCGTCGCGCAGTTGCACCACCAGCGGCGTGCGCCAGCGGCTCAGGCTCTTGTTGTCGAATACCGCGAATTTCACGCTCAAACCGGCCTGACGCGCCATGTGCCGAACCACTTCTTCGACACGGCCTTCGCTGTGTACCGAGGCCAGACGCACGCTTTCCGGCGAGACGTCGAGGCGATAGTGACGGGCGACCTTCAGCACCGCTTCCAGCCACGGTGAATAATCTTCGCGAGCTTCGGCAGCAGCGGGTTCGGGAACAGTGATGCTGGCATCGGTCATGGCAGGATCTCGACATTCTGGATGGCGCTGTGGTCAATGCCGAAGACCCGGCGAATCGCACCGCTGTTGTAGAAGCAGTCGATCTGCAGGCGTTGCAGATCAGCCTGGGTGTTGACCAGATCGAAGCGCGACTGATGGATTTCCTGCTCGGCGTTGAGCAGGTCGAGCAGCGGCCGCGTGCCCAGTTCCAGGTACTGGCGGCCATACAACATGCGCGCCTCGGTGATGCTGGTCTGGCGAAATTCCAGCGAGCGCAGCCGCCGGTTCAGACCCGAGGTTTGCGCCTGGGCTTCGGCCAGACCCTGGCGCGCTTGCAGACGGGCGAAGTCTTCGGCCGAATCCGCTGCGGTCAGCGCATGCCCGGCGGCGCGGCTGCGCGCACTGATCGCACCGCCCTGGTAGATCGGCACTTCGAGGTTGAGGAAGATCCCCACCTGGGTGCGATCAGCGCGCGAGTTCTGATCGTCGTAGTGGTCGTCCAGGTATTGGTTGACCGACGGTTGCAGCGACAGGGTCGGGTAGGCCTCGGCTTTGGCCTGGGCCAGCTCGGCCTGGGCCTGAGTGCGTTGCGCGGCGGCCTGGAGGACGGCGGGCAGGGTGTCGGAGATCTGCGAGGCGTCGCAGGCCTGGGTTAGCGTCGGCGCGGCGGCGTCGCTGACCGCCGGCGGCGTGCGCCGTCCGAGCAGACTGGTCAGGGTCGCTTGCCAGCGTGCGTATTGCGCCTTGAATTCCTGCAACGTCGCCGTCGCGCCTTCGGCCCGGGACTGCGCCTGAACCATATCGGAGCGGGTGCTGGCGCCCATGTCGCTGCGTTGCCTGGCCAGGTCGACGATGCCGCCGATGCCCTGAATCTGCTCGCGCGCAACCTCGAGCAGACGCTGATAACGCTGCACCTCGATGTAGGCCCTGGCGGTGTCGCGGGCGATGTCGTCGATCGCCAGCAGAATCCCGGCCTGACTGCGCGCCACCCGGGCACGGGCGGCGTCGACCGAACTGGAAACCTTGCCGAAGTCATACAGCATCTGCTTGAGGGAAATGTTCACCGACTGGCTGCCGGCATCGCTGCCGTAACCGCTGGTGTAGCCACCCTTGATGCCGCCGGTGACCTGCGGGTAATAGCCGGATTCGGCGACGTTGACCCCTTCGCCTTGCTGGAACAGGGTGCCGATGGCCTCGCCGATGCGTGGGTGCCAGTCCACGGCGAGCCTGACCGCTTGTTCCAGCCCCAAAGTATCTGCGTTGGCGGCCGTTTTTGAAGCAGGGGCAGGGCGCTGACGATTGTCAGTGCCTGCCGGTTGTTGCAGTTGCGACGGGCTGATGCTGCGCAAGCTGATGTCGAGATTGTCGTCGGCGCGAACGCCGACGGTGAAAGCGGGGTAGAGGCCGATGGTCAACAGGACCGCCGGCCATTTCTGGCGAAAAACTGACTCCACAGACTTCCCTTACTGTTGAGAGACCAACGTTCGATGGCTTGTTTCAAACCACTTGAATGCCGTTCTGTACCCACAAGTGGTGGCTCGGATCCTCCTGCGCCGTGTATTGAACATAGTCGATGCCGTCGGCCTGTTGCGTGCCATCGGCGACCCAGCCATCGGTCATGTGCACGCTGTCCCTGTCGTCACCCTTGATCAGCAGGGTGTTGTTGTCCGAGGACGTGATCGCCAGCAGATCGCTGAGATTCAGTGTCAGCGCAACCGCACTGGAATGGTTGAGGTCGAGGATTTCGACGTTGTGGATCTTGCTCTGCAGATCGCCGAGGTTGATCGACACGTCGCCACCGGCCCAGAGCAGGGTGTCGGTGCCGCTGCCGCCATCGACTGAAGCGAACTGCTGGTCGGCGACGATCAGCGTGTCGTCGCCGCCGCCACCTTGCAGGGTGACGGCGCCCCCGTGCGAGCCGTCGAGGGTGTCGTTGCCCTCGGTGCCCTGGATCAGTTCGCTGCCAGCGACATGGGCCAGACCGAGGTCATCGCTGGCCAGCGCCGAGAACGCGGTACTGGCGAAAGCGCCGGCCTTGTTCAGGTCGATGGTCAGTGTGGCGGTATCGACCGTGCCGTTGGGGTGGGTGAGCTGATAGGTAAAAGTGTCTTCCTGACCGATCACGGCATCGGTCAGCCCGGCCTTGAGCGTGTAGGTGTAGTTGCCGTTGGCCTGCACCACCAGGGTGCCGTAATTGCCGACCAGCGAGACGCCGTTGTAACCCGGCGCGACGTAACTGCCGGCGACCAGCACGCTGAGCAAGGTGTAGACCGAGCCCAGCACATCGGCACCGCCGCCCGCGGTGTCAGTGAGCAGGTTGCCCGACACCGGTGTGTAGCTGCCGACCACGAACTGATTGTTGTAGGTCGCGACGTTGATCAGGCTGGTGTTGACGCTGGTCAGCAGGCCGAGGCCGCCTACTGCCACCCGCACCTGATAACTGCCGGCGGTCTGGTCGTCGAACTTGATCCCGTAGTTGCCACCGCCGAGATTGACCAGCGCGTTGCCGCCGTAACTCTTGACCAGTACGTACTGGTTGGTGGTGGTGTTGAGTTTGTACAGGCCCACCGTCATCGAACCGAGCAGCGCCAACAGGTTGCTCGAATTGACCACCACGGTCAGGTCACTGACGGTATCGGCCGCGACCACCGTGTTGTAGTTACCGCTGCCGCCGCCCAGCAGCACATTGAACGTGCCAAGGGCAGAGTTGGTGGTGACTTCGCGGTTGATCAAGGTGACGTCGGTCGAGGCGATGTCCGCTGTGGCATCCACCACCAGTGCCGGGCTGCCGAGGCTGGCGTCATTCCACACTTCGCTGGCTTGCGGGCTGTCGATGCGCACGTACAGATTGGCGGTGTCGCTCAAGCCGTTCGGGTGCACCAGTTGATAGTTGAACACGTCGACTTTGCCGACGCTGCCGACACTGCCGTTCGGTTTGTAGCTGTAGTTGCCGTTGGCGTCGATGGTCAGCGTGCCGTACAACCCTTGCACCGTGGTGCCGGCACCGGCGCTGACCCAGGTGCCGTTCTTGAAGATCTGCAACTGCGCGCCGTTGTCCGGGCCGGTCTGATCGGCCGTGCCATCGACGCCGACGTTGGTGATGACGTTGCCGGTCACCGCTGGCCCGGCAATGCCATTGAACTGGGTCAGGCTGCTGACGTCCAGTTGCAGCTGGGTATTGACCGTGGTCAGCACGCCGATGCCGGTGCTCGAAACCGTCAGTCGATAATCGCCTGACAGCAGGTTACCGATGTCGACCCGCACACCCTGGCCGGCCAAGGCAATCAGGTCGAGCAGGCCGCCGCTGCCATTGACATCCAGAGTCACCCAGTTACCGCTGGCATCCTTGACTTGCAGGGTGTAGACCACGCCATCGATCAGCGAAATCAAGCTGCTGGTGGTCAGCGTCAGGGTTGGATCAAGACGCGTGCCGCCGGCGACGGTGAAGGTGAAGGTTTTCGAGAATCCGGCCAGCAGCGTAGTGAACGAGTCGTTGAAGGTCTGCGAGGCGGTGACCGGGGCCAGGGTGACGGTGCCGACGGCGAGATTATCGCTGGCGACCACGGGCGCGTTGACGTCGACGTCCGGCGCAATGACGTTGGCGGCTACCGAAACGTTGCCGCGAGCGTCGCTGAGATTGACGGTGAGGTTTTCGCCGTTGATCTGCGCACTGCTCAGGGTGACGGTAAACACGCCGAGGTTGTTGACCGTGCCGGTGCCCAGAACGGTGCCGCTGGCCGACTTGATGGTCACGGTTGCGCCGACTTCGCCGGTACCGGTGACGGTCAGGCCATCGGCACCGACCAGCAGCGCCGTGGCGGCAGCGGGTGGTGTCAGGTCTGGCGCCGTCGCAGTCGCCGCAGCCGATACGTTGCCGCTCGGATCGGCCTGGGTGACGCTGAGTACCTGGCTGTTGATCTGCGCTGAGGCCAGTGCCACGGAGAAACTGCCGTTAGCGGCGACGGTGGCGGTGCCGAGCACCAACCCGCCGGCGCCGAGTACGCTGATGGTCGAACCGGGCACGCCGACGCCAGTGAGCACGGTGCCGCTGCCATTGACGCTGACGCCAGTCGGCGCGCCGGGGGCGGTGCTGTCCGGCGCTGTCAGGCTGGCGTTGGGCGACAGGTTGCCGGCCGGGTCGACCAGACGCACGGTCAACAGCTGTCCGTCGAGTTGCGCGGTGTTCAGGTCGAAGCTGAACGTGCCGCCACTGCCCACGGTGGTGGTGCCGATTAGCGCACCGCCCGGGCCGTAGACGTTGACCGTCGCACCGGCTTCGCCCGTACCGCTGAGGGTCAGACCGTTGCCAGCGAGCGTCAGACCGCTGGCTGCGATCGGCGCCTGCACGTCAGGGGCCGTCAGATTGAAGACCTGCGACAGATTGCCCGTCGGGTCGGCTTGTTGGACGTTGAGCTGTTGGCCGTTCAGTTGCGCGCTGGACAGTTGTACGGTGAAGGTGCCGCCAGCATTGACCACAGCGGTGCCGAGGACGGTACCGGCTGCGTTGGTCACGCTGACGGTCGCGCCGGCTTCACCCGTGCCGCTGACCGCCAGGCCGGTGCCGTTCAGGCTGACATTGCTCAGCGGTGCCGGCGCGGTGGTATCGGCGACGCTGAGGTTGGTAACCGGCGAAACGTTGCCCGCCGCATCGCTCTGCGTGACGCTCAGTTGCTGGCCGTTGAGTTGCGCCGATGACAAGGTCACCGAGAACGAGCCATTGCCCGCCACCGTCGCCGTGCCCAGCACCGTGCCACCCGCACCGCGAACAGTGACGGTGGCGCCGGCTTCACCGAGCCCGCCGAGCACCAGACCGGTGCCGCTGAGGACCAGCGCCGTGGGCGCCGCCGGAGGGGTGATGTCTGGCGCGGTTACGTTAAGCCCGGATGAGCTGTTGTTGGCCGCATCGGTCTGAGTCGCATTGAGCACCTGACCGTTGACCTGCGGCGTATTGAGCTGCGCGCTGAAGGTGCCATTGGCGCCAACCGTCGCATTGCCCAACACTACGCCGCCAGTGCCGGTGATGGTCACCGACGCGCCGACTTCGCCGCGACCGGTGACCAGTGTGCCGCTGGCATTGACCGCCAGATCGCTGAGTGGCGCCGGCGCCGAAGTGTCGCCTGCGGTGATTTCAGTCGGCAGCGAGGCGCCACCCAACGCAGTGTTGGCGGTGACTTCGAGGCTTTGGCCGTTGGTTTGCGCAGGCGTCAGCACCACGCTGAACGTGCCATCCCCGCCGGTGACGCCGGTGCCGATCAGGCTGTTGTCCGGCGCGTAGACATTGATGGTGGTGCCGATCGCCGCCGTGCCGGTCAGCGTCACGCCGTCGGCTGTCAGTACAAGATTGTCCGGCGCAGCCGGGGCTGGCACTGCCGGAACAGTCAGGTCGGCGTCTGCGGACACGTTAGTCGCGACGTCTGTTTGATTCACTGTCAGCACCTGGCCGGCAGTGATGCCCGGATCCAGATCGATCAGGAATGTGCCGTTGGCCGCGACCGTGCCGGTGCCGACAACATTGCCCAGCGCATCGGTCACCTCGACACTCGCGCCGGCTTCGCCACGACCGGCGAGTTGGCTCAGATCGCCGCTGATGGTCAGACCGGTGACGGCATCCGGAGCCGTGGTATCTGCCGCCGGGTAGAGCAGCTCTGGCGATGCGTTTTGCGCTTCGTCCGTCGCGATCACCGACAACAACTGACCGTTGGCCTGGGCCGGATTCAGCGTGACTGTATAGGTGCCGTCGCCCAATGCCACTGCTGTGCCGAGCACGGTGCCGGTGGCGGACAGCACAGTCACGGTGCTGCCGGCTTCGGCGGTCCCGGCGAGCAAGGTGCCGGCGCCGGTCAGCGATGTCACCGTTGGTGCGATCGGCGCAGTGCTGTCCGGCGCGTCGACCACTCCGGGCTCGGACTGGTTGTTTTGTGCGTCGGCCTGTACGACCGACAGTGCGCGACCATCGAGTTGCGCAGCCGACAACGTGACGCTGAAACTGCCATCTGCCGCCACCGTCGCTGTGCCGAGCACCACCGCACCGTCAAGCACGGTGACGGTTGCGCCGGGCTCGCCGGTACCGGTCACGGTCAAGCCGTCCTGGCTGACATTGAGGTCGGCCACTTCCAGCGGATCAGTGCTGTCGCCCGCTTGCAGAGGTGCTGTGGGTGAAATGTTTGAAGCCGGATCAGTCTGATTGACGCTCAACAGCTCGCCATTCACCTGCGGCGGATTGAGGGTCACGCTGAACGAGCCATTGCCGGTCACGGTTGCCGAGCCCAGTACCGTGCCAGTCGCGCTGAGTACACGCACCGTGGCGCCGGCTTCACCGGTACCGGTCAATGTCACGCCGTCGGGCGCGAGAACGAGGCCGCTGGGCGCAGCGGGCAGGGTGATGTCCGGCGCAGTGACGGGCACGATCGGCGAAGGGTTGCCCGCCGCATCGCGCTGGATCACCGACAAGGCTTCACCGTTGAGCAGAGGCTGATCGAGGATGACGCTGAAACTGCCATCGGCCGCCACGGTGCCGGTGCCGACGATGGTGCCCACCGCGTTGGTGACGACCACTTGCGAGCCAGCCGCACCGGAGCCGGTGATGAAGCTGCCGCTGACGTCGATCTCGACATCGGTCAGTGCGGCGGGAGGCGTGCTGTCCGGTGCGCTCAGCGTGCCGGCAGGCGAGGCATTGCCGGCAGCATCCGCCAACACCACGAACAGCGCTTGGCCATTGGTCTGCACCGGAGTCACGGTGATCTGGAAACGGCCATCGCTGCCCACGGTGCCGGTGCCCAGCTCGGTGCCGTCTGCGGATGTCACGCGGACAATGGCGCCGACTTCGCCGGTCCCGGTGAGGGTGTCGCCATCGGCATTCAGTTGCAGATCGGCCGGCGTCGCTGGCGGGGTCAGATCCGGTGCGGTGATCGACACCGGGGCGCTGACGTTGCCGGGTGGATCGGCCTGCTGCACGCTGAGGATCTGTTCATTGATCTGCGGCGGATTGAGGGAGACGCTGAAGGTGCCGTCGCCGAGCACCACGCTGGTGCCGAGCAAGGTGCCATTGGCATCGCGCACGGTCACGGTCGCGCCGGGTTCGCCAGTACCGATGACCAACGCGCCGGACGAGTTGATATCGACGTTGTCCAGTGGATCAGGCGGGGTGAAGTCCGGTGTGGTCAGGTTCACTGCCGGCGAGTCGTTGCCCGCTGCGTCGGCCTGGACCACGGTGATCACTTCGGCGTTGGTCAACGCCGGGTTCAGTGGCAGGGTGAAGGTACCGGTCGCGCTGACCACGGCGGTGCCAAGCACGTTGCCGTCGCTGTCGATGACCCGGACCTGCGCGCCCGGTTCGCCGCGCCCGGTCAGGCTTGCGCCGTCGCCGCCGATGCTCAGTTGCGAAACGGCCGCTGGCGGTGTGCTGTCGACCGAAGTGAACGGCGTGGCTGCCGAGGTGTTGCCCGCCGCATCCGTCAGCGACACGGTCAGCGCCTGGCCATTGGCTTGCGGCGTGGTCAGGGTGATCGCAAACGTGCCGTCGATGCTCACGGTGCCGGTGCCGACCAGCGCTCCGGCGGCGTTGTACACGTTGACCGTGGTGCCGGCCTCACCGGTACCCGACAGCAAGGTGCCGTCAGCGCTTGCCACCAGCGCCGCCGGCGCATTGGGGGCAAGCAGGTCCGGGGCGATCAGGTTGACGCTGTTGGATTCGTTGCCGGCGGCGTCGGCCTGGCTCAGGCTCAAAGTCTGGCCAGAGGTCTGTGCCGGGCTGAGGGTGACGCTGAAGGTGCCATTGGCCGCCACCACGGCGCTGCCGAGAACCACTCCGCCGGTGCCGAGCACGGTCACCGTGGCGCCGGTTTCACCGCGCCCGGTCAGGGCCGTGCCGTTCGGTGCCAGACTCAGTTCGCTGAGCGGCGTTGGCGCGGCGATGTCGGCAGCGGTGTAGTCGGTCGGTGACGAATTGATACCGGTGCTCGAGGTTGCCACGGCAGACAGCTCTTCACCGTTGAGTTGCGCGGCGTTGAGGGTGACGCTGAAAGTGCCATTGGCCGCCACCAGCGCGCTGCCGAGCAACACGCCCGAGGCATTGCGAATGCTCACGGTACTGCCGGCGGTGGCCGAGCCGGTCAGGGTCAGACCGTCGGCGCTGAGGGCCAGATTGGTCGGTGCACTTTCCGCCAGATTGCCCGGCGCAGTCACCGGCGCCGCCGGTCCGGTGTTGCCGGCAGCATCGATCTGCACCACGGAAAGATTCGATCCAGCCACCGCCGCCGGGGACAACGTGACGCTGAAATTGCCGTTGCTGGCAACGGTCGCAGTACCCAGCAAAACACCGCCGGCATCGCGAACTTCCACGCTGGCGCCGACCTCACCAATGCCGGTCAGGGTGGCACCATTGGCGCTGACCGCCAGATCGCTCGCCACCAACGGCGCCGTGCTATCGACCGCATTGACGATTGCCGGGGCCGACGGATTGCCTGCCGCATCGGTGGCCGTCACGTTCAGCGACTGGCCATTGGTTTGCGGACTGTTGAGGGTAATCTGGAAAGTGCCGTTTGCGGCCGCCGTGGTGGTGCCGAGAAGATTGCCCTGGCTGTCGCGTACGGTCACGGTACTGCCGGCCTCGGCGTTACCGGCCAGTTGCACGCCGGCAGCATTGAGTGTCAATGCGCTCGGAATCGCCGGCGCGGTCAAATCCGCGGCGATGACTTCAACCGCCGTCGAAACGTTGCCCGGCGGATCTTCCTGAGTGACGGTCAGCACTTCGGCATTCAATTGTGCTGCGTTGAGGGTGACAGTGAACGCGCCGCCGCTGCCGACCTGCGCGGTGCCGAGCAAGGTGCCGTCGGCGCTGCGTACAGACACGGTGGCGCCGGGTTCGCCGTGGCCGGTAACGGTGACGCCGTCGGCATTCACCGCGACTTGGGTCAGTGCCGCCGGTGGGCTGATGTCGGGTGCGTTGACACTGGTCGACGGCGAGACATTGCCGGCAGGGTCGGTCTGGCTGATCGCCAGCGCCTCACCATTGGTCGGCGCTGGCGCCAGGGTCACAGTGAACGAACCATCCGCGCCCACCACGGCGCTGCCCAGCACGGTGCCGCTGGCGGTGGTGACATTGACCGTCGCGCCAGCTTCACCCGTGCCGCTGAGGGTGCTGCCATCGGCGCTGATCAGTGGATTCTGCACAGCGGCCGGCGGGGTGCCGTCGACGGTGATCACGCCAGTGGAAGTCGAGGCGTTGCCGTTGGCGTCGGTCAGAGTGACCTGCAGGGTTTCGCCGGTGTTCTGCGCATTGGGCAAGGTGACCTGGAAGTTGCCGCTCTGATCGACTACGCCGGTGGCCAACACGTTACCGGCGGCATCGCGCACGGTCACGGTGCTGCCGGCTTCGCCCTGGCCTTTGACCACGGTGCCGACGTCATTGATGCTGACGCCAGTCGCAGCAGCTGGCGGTTGCAGATCGGTAGCGATGATGCCGGCGGGTTGCGACAGGTTGCCGGCGGCGTCGCTCTGGATCGCGGTGAGCGCTTGGCCATTAAGTTGTGCCGGCGTCAGCGTCAGGCTGAACGTGCCATTGCTGGCGACCAGTGCAGTACCGAGCACGGTGCCCGTAGCGTCGGTGACAGTGACCGTCGCCCCGGCCTCTCCGCGTCCAGTGAGTGTCGTGCCGTTGGTATTCAGCGCCAGATTGCTCACCGCGTCCGGCGCTGTGCCATCGACCGCCGTCACCGTGCCCGGAATCGACACGTCACCGTCGGGACTGGTGGCCGTCACCTGGAGAACTTGCGCGTTGATCTGTTTGCTACTGAGCAACAGGGTGAAGCGGCCGAAGCTGTTGATCAGACCTGAGCCGAGCACAGCGCCGCTGCTGCTGGTCACGGTTACGGTGCAACCGGGCGTTCCGGCGCCGGTCAGGGTGAAACCATCGGCACTCAAGGCCAGATCGGTCGGGGTCGCGACCTGGCTACCGTCCAGTCCTGCCAGCGGCACGACGGGCGAATCATTGCCGCCGCCATCCGTGCTGATGACTTCAAGATTGCCGCCAGGCTCTGCCGGTGGGCTGAGGGTCACGACAAAGCGGCCATCCGCATCCGCCGTCGCGGTGCCCAGCACAGCGCCACCGCCGGCAATGCTGACGGTGACCGTGGTGCCGGGTTCGGCAAGGCCAGAGACCTGCGTGCCGGCGGGGTTGAGCGCGAGATCGCTGACCGCTGCCGGCGGGGTGCTGTCCGGCGCGGTGACGCTGCCGGGAAGCGAACTGTTGGCGCCATCTGACACCACGACTTGCAAGGCTTCGCCATTGGTCTGAGCCGTGTCGAGGTTGACCGTGAAGGCGCCCGTGCCGTCAGCGGTCGCGGTGCCGATGACGTTACCGTCGGCATCCAGCACCTGCACCGTGTTATTGGGCTGCGTGGTGCCGGTGACCGTGGCACCCGATGGATCGACGACCAGCCCGGTCGGTGCAGGCGGGGCGGTGATGTCCGGTGCGGTGACCGGCGTGGCCGGCGAGGGCAGGGCGCTCGCGTCGGTCTGGATCACACTCAACACCTGACCGTCGAGCTGAGCCGGACTCAGGTTGACGCTGAAATTGCCGTCGCTGGCGACCACCGTAGTGCCAAGCACCGTGCCGTCCGCTGCGCTGACGGTTACGGTGCTGCCCGCTTGCCCGGTGCCGGTCAAGGTCACGCCGTTACTGGCGAGCACGACATTGTCCGGCGCCAGCGGCGCGGTGGTGTCCGTCGCCGTCAAAGGTGTGCTGGGGGAAACGTTCACGCCATCCGATTGGCTGACTTGCAGTTGTTGGCCTTCGATCTGCGGGCTGTTCAGCGGCACTGTAAAGGCGCCTGTGCCGTCGACGATCGCGGTGCCCAACACATTGCCGGCCGAATCCTTGACCGACACCGTGGCACCGGGCTCGCCGGTGCCACTCAGTTCAGTGCCGCCTGCATTCAGCGTCAGATCCGAAGGGGCAGTGGGAGCCTGGATATCCGGCGCTTCAACTGGAACTGCCGGCGAGCCCGACGGCGAGCCATCGCTCTGCACGACGCTGAGGTTCTGGCCATTGGTTTGTGGCGAGGACAGGGTGACCTCGAACCGGCCGTTGCTGCCGACGACAGCTGTTCCCAGCACGGTCCCATTGGTGTCAGTGACAGTAACGGTGGCGCCGATCTGACCCGCGCCGGAAACTATGGCGCCATTGGCGGAAATGCTTACATCGGTCACGGCTACCGGTGTGGTCAGATCGGGTGCTATCACGTTGACCGGCGCCGATGGATTGCCGTCCGCGTCGGTCTGGATCACTTGCAGTTGTTGCGCATCGGTCTGTGGTGTGGAAAGTGGAATGGTGAAATTGCCGTCAGCGCCCACCGTGCCGGTGCCGATGATGTTGCCGGCCGGATCGCGCACGGTAATCGAAGCGCCGATTTCGCCTGTGCCGGTCAGAGTCTGCCCTTGGCCGTCGAGCGTGACGCCCGTCAGCGGCGCCGGCCCTTGGGTGTCAGGCGTCACATAGTTCAATGGGGCAGAGGTGTTGCCAGCCGCATCACTGGCACTGATCTGCAACGTTTCGCCATTGTTTTGCGGACTGCTCAGTTGCAGGCTGAACGTGCCGTCCGCTGCCACCACTGCCGTGCCGAGCAGATTGCCGTTGGCGTCACGCACCGTCACGGTCGAACCGGGCTGGCCGCGTCCACTCAATTGCGTGCCATCGACGCTCACTGCGATGTCACTCGGTTGAGTCAGCCCGTCGAGGTCAACCGCGATGATAGTCACTGCTGGCGAAGGGTTGCCGGCGGCGTCGGTGACCAGCACGCTCAGCGCCTCGCCATCGATTTGCGCGGGGTTGAGTTGCACGGTGAACGAGCCATCGGCGGCGACCAAAGCTGTCCCCAGCAGCGTGCCTTGCGCATTGGAGACGCTGACTGTGCTGCCGGGTTCGCCACGGCCGGTCACCGAGAGGCCATCGCTGCTCACCGCTACATCGGTCGCCGCGGCGGGGCCGGTGATGTCTGGTGCGTTGAAGGTAACGGCCGGCGATTGCGCACCGGCGCTGTTGACCGCCACGACACTGAAGGTTTCACCGTTGGCCTGCGCACGAACCAGCGTCAGCAGGAAAGTACCGTCAGCGGCCACCGCCGCGCGCCCGAGCAATTCGCCGTTGGCGGCACGGACTTCAATGGTGGTGCCGGCCCGGGCGGTGCCGGTCAGTTGGCTGCCGTCGCTGCTCAAACCAAGATTGCCTGGCGTCGTCGGTTCGACGATCTCCGGCGCGCTGACCGTTGCGCCGGTCGAGATATTGCCTGCGGCATCGGTGGCATTCACTGTCAGCGGCTGACCGCCGGTTTGCGCAGGGCTGAGGACGACGCTGAAGGTGCCATCGGCCGCAACCACGGCGCTGCCGAGCAGGCTGCCATCGGCGGCGCGCACCTGGATGGTCGAGCCGACTTCACCGGTGCCGCCGAGTTGCCTGCCATCGGCGCTCACAGCGAGGTTGCCAGGCGCAGTGGGCGCGGTGGTATCCGGCGCAGTGACCGTACCCGGCGTCGAAACGTTGCCCGCAGGGTCGGTGAGCGTGACGTCGAGCGGCTGGCCATTGTTCTGCGGCGTACCCAGGTCGACCTGGAAACTGCCATCGGCGCCAACGGTACCGGAACCCAAAAGGTTGCCGGCTGCATCGCGTACCTGAACGACACTGCCAGCTTCGCCAATGCCACTCAGCACCCGGCCATCAGCCGACAAGGTTAACCCGGTAGCGGGCGCAGGAGGCGTCGCGTCTCCACCGCCACCATCACCACCACCGCCGCCGCCCCCACTTCCGCCGGCAGCGGCTGCTGCACCACCCGCGCCCAACAGGCCAAGCCCGGCAATCGCCCAGGCCGGCGTCGCCCCATCCACCACACCGACGCCAGCGATCAGCTCGTCCAGCGAATTGATTTCGTCAAAGGTAAAGCCATTGAACGGCTCGGCGCTGTAGCGCGCCTGCCACAGCGTCGCGTCGTCACCCTGAAAGACAATGTCATTGGGCACGCCGTCAGGGCTGGTGACAAAGAAATTGGAGATTTTGATTTGCTCGCCAGACTTCAGATTGACGATCAAATCCTGACCGCTGCGACTGGTCGACGCCAGTTGGTCGGGGCGGACCGGCATTTGTACAACTGAAGGCTGACTGAGCTGAACATTGCCCCAGTTCTGGGCAGTGAGCTGAGAATTGGCTTTGTCGGCAATGACGATGTTGTCCATTACTACTCCCTGTAAATGGGTGGGTGGACGTCCACGGATGGTTTTAAAACCATAGATAGGGAGTTTGAAATAAGGCTGCCTGATTTTTGGCGAGTTACCGAAGTGGCATTTTTCCGATGACTATCCAGCTGAAATCAAAAGAAATTTGTAAGGCTACCGTTTGTCGGGCCGTTGGATCCAACGAATAATTGGATGAAACAAAATGTGTCTTTTTTAAAATTGGCAAAAAAGACCGAAGAGGAAGCAGAATCGCAACCGTAACGTTGATGGCTAATTAGTATTGAAATTATTAAGCGCTATAAATGCATTGCGCAGTCGTCCATTGGCGAAGGTATTAATCAATAAGCGCAGGAAGGACGACAAGCTTTGTATAAGTATTTACGCTTTTTCGTTTCAGCGGATTTTTCGCCTCCACATCACTTCATGCGCTAGCTATCGATCGCCGAAGTGATAGAGAACGGATGTGCACTAGTGTTTACGTGGCACAGAGCGCATCGCGATTTCTTTCAAACTCTCTGAACCGCTCAAGGTCAATCCTTGTAACGGTCACGTCATTCACATCAGAGGTGAAGGAATGGATAACTACCACATCAGTAAAAACCAGCAGCGCTGGGAACTGGTCAAAGAGGGCGCGCAGCGTGCGTCGAAAACGGCTGCGACCAAAGCCGAGATCACCCAAATTGCCAGCGACTATCTGCAGGACAAAACCGCCTCGCTGAAAATCCATAAAGAAGACGGGACGATCCAGGAAGAACGCACCTTTCCGCGCGCAGCCGACCCGCGAAAAACCAAAGGCTGAGGAGGCTGTTCTTTTCTGTGTTCATCGTTTCTTCAGAAGGGTCTGATTTATGGTCATTGCATGTCTGGGATGGGGCTCGCTGATCTGGAAGCCGGACGGTTTGCCCTTGGCAAGCGAATGGTTCGCGGACGGGCCGCAGATCCCGATCGACTTCGTTCGCGTCAGTGACACTGGCGAGTTGACTACAGCCATAAGCGCGAACGCGCCGCCGTGCAAAGTGCTGTGGTCGGTCCTGGACGTGACCGATCTCGATCAGGCCCGCGAACTCCTGCGTATTCGAGAAGGCGTGCCGGAGGGCAGGGAGGATGGCATCGGCAGCTTCACCCTCGGTCCCTCGGCGATGGGCGTGCTTGCTGAATGGGCAATTCCTCGGCAACTCGATGCGGTGATCTGGACGGCGCTGCCCGGCAGATTCAAGAACATTGAAGGCCTGGTGCCGAATGTCGACGACGCAGTTTCTTATCTGGCCGGGTTGAGCGGCGCGGCGCACGAACAAGCGCGCGACTATATCGAACAGGTGCCGGCGCAGATCGACACGCCGTATCGCCGTGAAATCATTGCCAGGCTTGGGTGGAAATGATGAGCACCCGTAGCCAGGCGCAGATTGCCGCGATCTTCGATCAGCTGTTGGCACTGCGAGAAAGTGTGGACATTCTCCAGCACGTGGAGAGCGCCAGCGTCGAGTCGCTGCGTGGCCATCAGACCGTGGACGCTCCCGAGTCGCTGGATCTGGTGTTTCAAAAGCTGCAAGAAGACATCGCCAGCATGGAGGAAACGTTGGCGACGATTGCCGAGGCGACCGGGGACGTGCCGAAGTTGTGAGGGTGTCGCGGGGCTGGCATGCAGAGATGATGTGGCTGGTCTGGCGCCTTCGCGAGCAGGCTCGCTCCCACAATTGATTCGTGAATCGATTGATTTCCGGGGTCTGACGCAAAATCCTGTGGGAGCGAGCCTGCTCGCGAAAGCGCTGGGTCAGCCTTGCCATCAATTCACTGACTTGACGCCTTCGCGAGCAGGCTCGCTCCCACAATTGATTCGTGAATCGATTGATTTCCGGGGTCTGACGCAAATCCCTGTGGGAGCGAGCCTGCTCGCGAAAGCGCTGGATCTGGCACTTACTCTGTTGGATGTGCCGACGTTATCGCGAGCAGGCTCGCTCCTACAGCGGGGCTGGATCTCTCCACGCGCAACGCATCCACCACCAGTGAAAACGCCGGCGACGGTTGGCGGCGGCTGGGGTAGTAGAGGTGGAAGCCGCCGAACGGTTCGCACCAGTCTTCCAGCACTCTGACCAAACGCCCTTCGGCCAGATGCGCACCGAACTCGTCTTCAGGCAGGTAGGCAATTCCCAATCCGTTCACGGCCGCGTCGGTGATGTGCACGGTGGAGTTGAACACCAGTTGGCCGTCGACCCGCACTTTCAGCTTTTTGCCCTGACGCTCGAATTCCCAGGCATCGACACCGTCGTAGGTCGGAAATCGAATGTCGATGCAGCGGTGCGCCGCCAGATCGCGCGGATGTTGCGGGGCGGGGTGCCGGGCAAAGTAGTCGGGCGAGGCGACGACGGCCATGCGCAGCGGCGGGCCGATCGGTACGGCGATCATGTCCTGGGCGACGGTATCGCTGAAACGCACGCCGGCATCGAAGCGATCGGCAACGATGTCGCGGAAACCGTAGTTGATATCGAACTCGAGCTTGATGTCCGGGTACTGCAGCAATAGTGGCGTCAGCTTGGGCAGCAGAGTGGTCTTGATGATGTTGTCGCCGCAGGTGATGCGCACCGTACCGGCAGGCTTGTCGCGCAACTCGGTCAGCGCGTCCAGCTCGGCTTCGATTTCATCGAAACGATGACCCACGGTGTGCAGCAAGCGTTCGCCGGCCGCTGTCAGTGACACGCTGCGTGTGGTGCGGGTCAGCAGGCGAATTTTCAGACGCGCTTCCAGCGCCGAGACTACCTGGCTCACCGCCGATTGCGTCACGCCCAATTGCACCGCCGCGCGGGTGAAACTGCCGGTGCGGGCCACGGTGACGAAGGCGAGCAGGTCATTGAAGTTGGGTTTAGCCATGGCGTGACGCTCGGGTTTATTGATTAGCAGTGTTTATAACCGCATTAAGCACTCATTAGCTAATCAAAGCCTCGCGCTTGCGCAACAATACCTCCATCCCGGCCTCGCCTGGTTTCTCGATCAAGGACGCCCCCATGAAACGACTGTTCATACTGCTCGGGTTTCTCCTGAGTTCATTTACTGCATTCGGAGCTGACATGTCCCACGGTGCCGACAATTTCTTCAAAAGCGACAAGGTGACCGTGCAGAAGGTCAGCTTCAAAAATCAATATCAACTCACCGTGGTCGGCAATCTCTTTGTCCCCAAAGGGCTCGACCCGGAAGCGCGCAGCGCGGCGATAATCGTTGGCCATCCGATGGGCGCGGTAAAGGAGCAGAGCGCCAATCTGTATGCGCAGAAACTGGCGGAGCAGGGCTTTGTCACCCTATCGCTGGATCTGTCGTTCTGGGGCGAAAGCGAGGGCGCGCCGCGCAACGCGGTGTTGCCGGACATGTATGCCGAAGACTTCAGCGCGGCCGTCGATTACCTCGGCACACGGCCATTCATCGACCGCGAGCGCATCGGCGTGTTGGGCATCTGCGGTAGCGGCAGCTTCGTGATCAGCGCGGCGAAAATCGATCCACGCATGAAAGCCATCGCCACCGTCAGCATGTACGACATGGGCGCCGCCAACCGTGACGGCCTAAAGCATTCGCAAAGCCTTGCGCAGCGCAAGCAGATCATTGCGCAAGCGGCAGAGCAGCGTTACGCCGAGTTCACTGGCGGCAAGGTCGCATACACCGGCGGCACGGTGCTGGAACTGAAGGCCGACACCCATCCGATCCAGCGTGAATTCTTCGATTTCTACCGCACCCCGCGCGGCGAATTCACCCCGCCCAGCTCGACGCCGCAACAGACCACGCGTCCGACGCTGAGCAGCAACACCAAGTTCATGAACTTCTATCCGTTCGTCGATATCGAGAGCATCTCGCCGCGTCCGATGTTGTTTATTGCCGGTGCAGACGCGCACTCCCGTGAGTTCAGCGAAGAGGCGTTCCGGTTGGCGGGGCAGCCGAAAGAACTGGTGATCGTGCCGAATGCCGGCCATGTCGATCTGTACGACCGGGTCGAGCTGATTCCTTTTGCCAAGCTGACGCAGTTCTTCAAGAGCAACCTGAAGTAACTTTCAACGCGACGGAGCAAAGCGATGCGGACTTTTGCCAACGGCTGGAAGGGATTCGTACTGATGGCATGGCTGCCCGTTGCTCTGTCTGCACCGACCGCTATGGAGGCCAGCACGATGTGGATGACCGTCGGGGAACAGCGTTTTGCCATTGCTCTTGAGGACAACCCGAGCACTCGGCAATTGCTCACGCGATTGCCGCTGAGCCTGGACATGGCTGACCTGCACGGCAATGAAAAATACGCCACCGTGCAGCCGCCATTGCCCACCCAGCCCTACCGGCCGGGCACGATCCACAACGGCGATTTCCTTTTGTATGGCGACGATACGTTGGTGGTCTTCTATAAAACCTTCGATTCGTCCTACCGCTATTCGCGTCTTGGCCGCATCGAACGCCCGCAGGACTTGGCCGAAGTCTTGGGGCGCGGCGATGTGCGGGTGACGTTCACTCTGCATGAGTGAGGAGAGTCATTGATGAACCAGAAATCGTTAAATCAAGGGCGTCTTTTGCGCATTGTGGCCCTCGGCTGCGCGGTCCTCGCCAGTGCAGCCTGCGTGAATCCCCTCTGCGCCAATCCTTCCCGATCACCGGAGAAACCGATCATGAAAGAACAGCCTCTGACGCTTAGACAACTGGCGATCGCCCCGATTGCCGCCAACGCTGCCATCGGCGACATGCCGCGTTTGCACGACGCACTCAATCGTGGTCTCGATGCCGGGCTGAGCATCAGCGAAACCAGGGAAGTTCTGGTGCAGCTGTACGCCTACGCCGGGTTCCCGCGCAGCCTTAACGCCTTGTCATTGCTGATGAAGGTTTTGCAGGAACGCGCCGCGCGGGGCATCGAAGACGTGCCGGGACGCGAGCCGGGTCCGGTTCCGTCGGGATATGCGCTCACCGAACTCGGCACCGACAATCAGACCCGCCTGGTCGGCGCGCCAGTGTCCGGCCCACTGTTCGAATTCGCCCCGGCGATCGATCAGTTTCTGAAAGTGCATCTGTTCGGCGACATCTTTGCCCGCGACAATCTGACATGGACGGATCGGGAACTGGCGACTGTCGGCGCGCTGGCGGCAATGGCTGGGGTCGAGTCGCAACTGGAGTCGCATTTGAAGATCAGTCTGAATGTGGGATTGACGGTTGAGCAGTTGCGGCAAGTGGCGCAGGAGTTGGAGGCGCGTGGGGATTTGCAGGCTGCTGAGCGGGTGGGCGCGGGGCTGGCCAAAATCCAGCGGTGAGGGCGGCTCGGATTCATTGCCGCTCTGTTAATGCAATTCCTATAGTGCGCGCTGGCGCCGACTCGCTCCCGGTGAGTTTCCTGTTATCCGCTTGAACGCACGACTGAACGCCGCTTGGGAGGTGTAGCCCAAGCGCTGCGCCACTTCTTCGATTGGCAGTCTTTCCAGCGTCAGCCACTGACTGGCCAGGCGCATCCGCAGTTCGGTGGCGTAGCGCAGCGGCGGGGTGCCGAGGGTGCTCTGGAAGCGTTCGGCAAAGACCGAGCGTGAGGTGTTGCACAGCGTTGCCAGTTCAGCGACGCTCCAGTCGCGCCCCGGTTGTTGGTGCAGGGCCAGCAAGGCCTGCGCCAGGCGAGGGTCGCGCAGGGCGGCTACGAGACCGGAGGCATTGCCGCAAGCGCATTCGACCCAGCCGCGAACAATCATTGCCGCCACTACGTCGGCAAGGCGCGCGAGAATGCCGGCAAAGCCAATGCGCGCTGCGCTGACTTCGCGTTCCATGGTCGCGAGAATCGGCATGAGTCCCGGATAGCGCTGGCCGCCGGCGTCGATCAGCATAAGACCCGGCATCAGCCGACCGAGGCCTTGCAGGCTGCCGAGTTCGAACTCCATACAGCCACTGAAGAGCAGGGCGCTATCGGGCGAATCGGCGCTGTGCCCGACCTGCACCGCGCAGACCGTATCGCCGAGTGGCGCGGCGACGGCGCTGTCAATGTCCTGTACTTCAGCTCCAGCGTGTGACAGCAACTGGTGCGCGGCACCATGAGCAATGAATACCGCATTGCCTGCTGACAACTCGTACAGGCTGCCGTCCTCCAGTCGCAATACCGTCGATCCAGCGGCGACGAAGTGGAAATACGCATGGCCCGATTTGTCGCTGAAACCCAGACCATACGGCGGACCGGCGTGGATCCGACGATATTGCACGCCACGCAAACGCATGCTGCGCAGCAACTCGGTGATGAGGTCTGAGGACACAGAGAAGGAATCAATGCTGCTCATATTCGGGGTTTCGATCAAAAGTTCAAGACTGTGCATCATAGATCATCCGGTTTGCCGCCAATAGACTGCCCTCTCGAAATGTCCGAGGGAGTCTTGAAATGAATGAACGTGTAGGTGATGGGCGAACTGACGGGGAGCCGCTGGTGCCTGCGTGGATGGCGGTGTTTTCACTGGCGATGGGTGTGTTTGGCCTGCTCACGGCGGAATATCTGCCGGCCAGCCTGCTGACGCCGATGGCGCTCGATCTCGGCGTCAGCGAAGCGCTGGCCGGGCAAGCGGTGACGGTGACCGCAGTGGTGGCGCTGTTTGCCGGATTGCTCGTACCGGGGTTGACGCGCAGCCTTGATCGGCGCCTGGTCTTGCTCGGTTTCTCGGCACTGATGATCGCATCGAATCTGCTGGTCGCGTTGTCGTCCAGCCTCGCAGTGTTGCTGATCATGCGCATCCTTTTGGGCATAGCTCTGGGCGGATTCTGGAGCATGGCGGCGGCCGTGGCGATGCGCTTGGTGCCGGCGGCGCTGCTGCCGCGTGCGCTGTCGATCATCTTCAGCGGGATCGCCGTGGGGACCGTGGTGGCGGTGCCATTGGGCAGTTATCTCGGCGGTCAGTTTGGCTGGCGCAGTGCGTTTTTCGCAGCTGCGGCGGTTGGCGTGGTGACGCTGGTCTTTCAAATGTTCACGCTACCCAGTCTGGCGCCGCATCGTCCGTCACGCCTGCGCACGGTGCTTGAGGTGTTGCTGCGACCGGGCATTGCCATTGGCATGTTTGGCTGTGTATTGGTGCACACCGGTCACTTTGCGTTGTTCACCTACATCAGGCCATTTCTGGAAAGCACCACCGGCGTCGGCCCGCAGACGCTGGCACTGATGCTCCTTGGTTTCGGCGTGGCGAACTTTGCCGGCACGCTGTTCGCCGGCTGGCTGTTGCAGCGCAATCCACGCGCAACACTGGTGCTGATGCCGGTGTTGGTGGGCGTTGCTGCTCTGGCGTTGGTCGGGTTACCGGCGTCGGTCACCGGGCAGGCGTTCCTCTTGGCGCTGTGGGGGATGGCTTTCGGTGGCGTGCCGGTCGCATGGTCGAACTGGGTGGCGCGCTCGATACCCAATCAGGCCGAAAGCGCGGGCGGCATGGTTGTGGCGTCCGTGCAGTCGGCAATTGCCGCAGGCGCCGCCGCTGGCGGTTCGGTGTTCAGTTTCAGCGGTATCAATGGCGTGTTTGTAGCGGCTGGAATTCTGATGTTGCTGGCCGCGTTGCTGATTGCCCTGAAGGTCAATGTCGATGTGCCCGAGCCTGGCTCAGCGGCTTTGCCAGTGCATTTGTGATTTGATCAGGGCGGGGCGGTGGCGAAGCACTGAAGCCCCGCCGATCCCTCTCTTCAACCGCGCTTCGGCAGTTTCCAGTCAGGCCGGATGAAATGGCAAGTGTAGCCATTCGGAATCCGCTCCAGGTAATCCTGATGCTCGGGTTCCGCTTCCCAGAACGGCCCGGCCGGTTCGATTTCGGTTACCACACGGCCCGGCCACAGCTTCGAGGCGTCGACATCGGCAGCGGTGTCTTCGGCGACGGCACGCTGCTCGTCGTTGAGGTAGTAGATCGCCGACCGGTAGCTCGGGCCAAGATCGTTGCCTTGACGGTTGGGCGTGCTCGGGTCGTGGATCTGGAAGAAGAACTCGAGGATCTGCCGGTAGCTGATTACCGCCGGATCGAATTCAATCTCGATGGCTTCGGCGTGGTTGCCGTGGTTGCGATAGGTTGCATTCGGCACATCGCCGCCGGTATAGCCGACGCGGGTTTTCAGCACACCCGGATAGCGGCGCAACAGATCCTGCATGCCCCAGAAGCAGCCGCCGGCGAGAATGGCAGTTTCGGTTTGAGTGGTCATGGTGTGTGCTTCCTCTCGAGACGATGGGGGATACCCACTGTTATGAGGGCGGGTTGAGAGAATCCAAGGTCACGCTTATCAGAATCGATCACTGGCCTGCTGATCAAGCGGCATGCAGGCGTGTCAACCAAAGCCAAAGAACGAACGCAGCTTGCTCGGTGACTTGCGCTCGTAGAACGGTTTGGTCTCCCTGAGGAAGTAATCACTCAGCCCGGCTTGTCCCGTCAGCACGCGGCAAAAATCAACCGGCCCGCCATCAGGGGCTGTGTCCGCAGCGACATTGCCGGCTTCGCGCATGACCTGTTCGATATCACCATCCGCTTCGATGCCAACGATCAGATGCGGCTTTTCATCAACCGAGGCGTCGTGCATCAGCGCCACGAACGCGCGTTTCACATTGGCGTGTTTGGCCAGCAGTTGCGAGAGCGAATGGACCATCGTCGATGGGTAGTCCGAAGGCTGTCCAAGCAACACGTTGGTTTCTTTTTCGACGGTACGCTGCGTGGCGGGCCGGCCGATTTCGCCTGAGAGCAGGCGTTGCACTTCCTCCGGAAGGAATTCCTTGCCGTACGGCGACTTCGGATTCAGAAAGAGCCGCGCGCCCAGCGTGATTTCGAACAATGATCGGGCCGGTATCTCCACATAGCTCTGCTCGCTGTCGATGGATTGTTGCAGCGTCGGCAGTGAGGAGAAGAACGGAATGACCGGCGTGCCATCCGGCTTCTGCCAATGAGCGATGCTGATATTGCTGCCGGCTTCGAGATTGACATGGCCTTGCGCCGCACCGGCGGTGCCGAGGATGTAGACGGTCGAGTCCAGCAGGGTGCGATAGAACTCAGGGCGATGCGCGGGTTCGTCCGCGGCCAGCCGGAGTGATGTTTCCAATGGGTTTTCTTGAGAAGTATCCATGAGGTCAGTCCGTTATTTTCAATGGAGAGTGATGGTTATCTGATCAGTTCGAGGAGACGTGCTGTCACGATGATAATCGCCAAAGATTTCGAATCCTGCGCCGTTCTAACCAAAAGCACAAAGCCAACTGTGGGAGCGAGCCTGCTCGCGAAGGCGTCGTGTCAGTCAAATAATGCACGACTGATCCACCGCTTTCGCGAGCAGGCTCGCTCCCACATTTGAATCTCGCGTTGGGTGCTATAGCAAACTCCACGAAACCCCAACATAAACCCCCATCCCTTCACCCGGGGTCGACCGCGCAGCATCCAGACCTTTGTCGTCATACCCCGGGGTGACCGTTGCCGCATAACGCTTGCCGGTCAGGTTGCGCATGTCGACCCAGCCTTGCCAGTCGCCCTTCGGCGCGTTGTAGCCCAGGGTGGCGCCGAACAGGGCGTAAGGGTCGGCGTAGTAGCTGTTGGCGTAGTCCACGGCAACTTTGGACACCAATTGTGTGTTCACGGCGGCGAAGAAACCCTGCGGCCAGTCGTAACGCAGTTCGCCCTGGTAATAATGCATCGGCAGGCCCGGCAGGCGGTTGTCGCCGAAGCGTTCGTCGTCGCGGTAGTGGAAGTCGCTGAAGGTGTAGGCCTGGCGCAAGCTCAACTGGCGGCCGTCGGCGGTGGTCCAGAGTTTGCTGTTGAGGCTGGCCTCGATGCCCTGGTGCACGGTCGGGCTGGCGTTGAGTTCGTAGGGCGTGACGGCGTTGGCGTCCGGCAGTACCGAGAGCAGTTCGTGACGAACTTGCGCGTAGTACCAGGCCAGGCTCCATTCGCCCAGTTTGCTGTCGCCACGGCCACCGAGTTCCAGAGTGGTTGCGGTCTGGTTTTGCAGTTCGACCGGGTCGCGCTGGGTGCCGGTGGCGGCGCCGTTGCCGGCAGGGAAGCGCACGTTGGAGCTGTAGATCAGCGACCACGGGTGCGGTGCTTCGACGGAGCGGCTGAGATTGCCGAACACTTGCACGTCGGGGGTGATCTGATAGCGCAGGCCGATGCGCGGTGCATAGTCCCAGTCGCTGAGACTGGTTTTGCCGCCGCCCTGCGGATAGGTCACGGCGCTTTCGCGGCGGGTGTAGATCGCGGCGAGGCCGGTGGTCAGCCAGAGGTCGTCGGCAATTTCCAGGTCATTGCCGAAATGCAGGACAGTGTCCGAACCCTGATAAGTGAAGTTGCGCATCCGCGTGCCCGGTGCATAGCTGGCGGTGTTGCCACTCGGGATGCGCACGAACTCGCTGGCGCCATCGTTGGGCAGGTGCTTGGTCACGCGCAGGCCGACATTGCTGCGGCTTTCCATGCCGAACAGGGTGTCGCGGCGCTTGTAGTCGAAGGTGCCGCTGACGTCGGTATAAGCCACTTTCAACCGGTTCGGGCCTTCGCGCAAATCCATCGGGTAGTCGTGGTAGACGAGGCCGGTCTGGATGCTCGAATCGTCGTCGAGGTAGAACGTGGTCTTGTTGCCGATGAAGGTGCTGCCGGGCTGCTTGCGGCTGTCATCGCGGGCCACATACGCCGGGTTGGCGGCCCGTGGGCTGTGTTCGATGGAATGCTTGGTCACGCGACCGGCGAGGTCGTTGTCGGTTTCGCGATAGCGGAAATAGAAGCGGGTTTCCAGATTCGGGTTGAAGCGATAGCCGAAGTTGGCGATCAGGCCTTTGCTCTCGCTGGCGGTGTGGTCCTGATAGCCGTCGGCATTGGCATCGGTCAGCGACACGTAGTAATCGAAATCCCCCAGCACTTGCCCGGAGCTGACCTGGCGCTGCTGATAGCCATGGCTGCCGGTGGCGTAGCGCACTTGCAGCTTCGGCGCGGTGTAACCGGTGTGACTGACGTAATCGATAGCGCCGCCCAGCGCCAGCGAGCCGCGATCGAAACCGTTGGCGCCGCGCAGCACTTCGACATGGTCGACCCACAACGGCTCGAGCAATTCATACGGTGTGCCGCCGGGGCCGGTGAGGGGCAAGCCATCCAGCATCGTGTAGAGCCCCGAGGCGTGGGCACCGGGTGCGCGGTTGATGCCTGAACCACGGATGGAAATCTTCACGCCTTCGTTGCCCGCCGACTGTGCATACACCCCCGGCTGATAGGCGAGCACATCCTGATTGCTGGCAACACGGCCCTGCAACGGCTGGCGCATGTCGACCACATTGGCGCCGCCGGGAACCTGCTCAAGGCGTTCCCGCGCTTCTTCGACCGCTGCATCGCTGCCACTGCGCTGATCTGCCGAAATCAGCACTTGCCCCAGCTGCAGACCTTGGGTCTCGGCCATCGCCGGGCAGGCCAGGGCCAGACCGAGCAGGGCAGTGGGCAATGATTTGGACGACGGCATCGAAAAAACTCCAGCAAACAGGGGATCGGGCAATGAACAGTGCGACGTCGGAACAATCTCAGGAAACACATGGCGACAGGGCTTTTTTGCCCGGCAATGGCAAACAACCGGGCGTGAACTAACCTCACGGATCAGGCCCTTCGGGTCAATAAACAAATTCAGCGGGCTGTTGAAGCGCGAGGACAGGTTCATGGCGAAAGACAAGAAGAAACCTGCAAAGGCAATCGAACGTCCGCGCTTGAAAAACAAGGACTATCTGCAACAGCTGCGCAAGCTGCACATTGAACTGGTGAAGCTGCAGGAGTGGGTCATCGCCAAAGGTGTCAAGGTGTGTATTGTTTTCGAAGGGCGCGACGGTGCGGGCAAGGGCGGGGTGATCAAGGCGATCACCGAACGCGTCAGCCCACGGGTGTTCCGCGTGATGGCATTACCGGCGCCAACCGATCGAGAAAAGAGCCAGATGCATGTGCAGCGCTACCTGCCGCATCTGCCGGCGGGCGGTGAGGTGGTGATCTTCGACCGCAGTTGGTACAACCGCGCCGGCGTCGAACGGGTCATGGGCTTTTGCACGGAAGAACAGGCTGACAAGTTTCTCAAGTCGATCCCTTGGGTGGAGAACGCCATCGTCGATTCGGGGGTGATCCTGCTCAAGTACTGGCTTGAGGTCAGTCCGGATGAACAGACCCGCCGGCTCGAAGCGCGGATCAATGACGGGCGCAAGACCTGGAAATTGACACCAATGGATCTGAAATCCTACAGCCGCTGGTTTGACTACTCACGAGCGCGGGACGAGATGTTCAAGCATACCGATACCGATTGGGCGCCGTGGAGGGTTGCCGACTCCAATGACAAACGTCGCGCGCGGCTGAACATCATCACTGATCTGCTCAGTCGCATCCCCTATGAAGAAGTCAAGCGCGACAAGGTCGAGTTGCCGAAACGGCAGAAGCCGGGCAAGTATCGGGAGCCGGATTATCCGTATAAGCGGGTGGCGGAGCGGTTTTGACATTTGCGGGGTTTTTGGGGGCTTGGCGGCCTTTGGGCCGGCCATGCTCTGGGGGTTTTGGGTGAATATCCGTTTTTGCGGTGTTGCGGCTGGCGGTTTCGCCCTTACGGCGAGTCACCTTTTTCAGACGCCAAAAAGGTAACCCAAAAGGCTTGCTCCTACGTTCGGCCCTCGCAGGCTCGGGTTCCTTCGCTACGGGACTGATCCGGGCGCAGCGGCTACGGTTTGCTTCGCTGCACCTCCTTCCGCTGTGTTCGACTTCGTCGAACGGTCGCTGCGCTCCCACGCCCGGATCAATCCCTCCGCTCAGCCTTCCGACGTCGCCCGTGGATCAAGATCAAGATCAAAAGCACTCGAGCTTGCGCTCATTGTTGAGTGGGGCGGCTTCGCCGCGGGCAGCTGCGCTGCTTTGGTTTTGTTTTTGTGGGAACGAGCCTGCTCGCGAAGGCGGCCTGCTGGTCAACGAATTTCTATCGATTCACCCGATCCAACTGTAGGAGCTGCCGAAGGCTGCGATCTTTTGATTTTGTTTTTCTGTGGGAGCGAGCCTGCTCGCGAAGGCGGCCTGCTGGTCAACGAATTTCTGTCGATTCACCCGATCCAACTGTAGGAGCTGCCGAAGGCTGCGATCTTTTGCTTTTGCTTTTCCGTGGAAGCGAGCCTGCTCGCGAAGGCGGCCTGCTGGTCAACGAATTTCTGTCGATTCACCCGATCCAACTGTAGGAGCTGCCGAAGGCTGCGATCTTTTGCTTTTGCTTTTCCGTGGAAGCGAGCCTGCTCGCGAAGGCGGCCTGCTGGTCAACGAATTTCTGTCGATTCACCCGATCCAACTGTAGGAGCTGCCGAAGGCTGCGATCTTTTGCTTTTGTTTTTCCGTGGAAGCGAGCCTGCTCGCGATGACGGAGGCACATTCAAATTCATTTGACAGATATACCGCTATCGCGAGCAGGGTCTCTCTCACAAGGTTTTGCGCATCACCCGTCCATCCGTCGTCTTCCCTGAACCTCTGTCGCGCTGATTTTTCTACCGGGTAAGTCCTCAGGAGATACCCATATGTTCGATCAGCAAAAGAAGGCATCACTGGCGGCATGGCGCAGGATGGCGGAGCAGGCCGAGGGCGATCTGGATCCGGAACAGCAGTATGACGAGTTGCTCAAGGCTGCGGATCAGATGGAGGAGCAAGGCCTGATCACCAGTGCCGAATGGCGCCAATTGGTGCGTGACGCCGGCAACGTTTTCACCCTGAACGAGGAACAGTCACAGCGCTGACAGCTGCCATCGGAGGAGATCCCATGCTCAGTTATCTGTTTATCGGCGCCAACGATGTCGAGCGTTCGGCGGATTTTTACAAGGCGATCCTGACGCCGCTTGGCTACCGGCATGATCGCGAAGAACACTACTGTTTTTACCTGCCCGATTGCGTCGACAAATCCAATGGCCCCGGCAGTGTGCACATCTCGAAACCGTTCAATGGTGAGCCGGCGACACAGGGCAACGGCATGATGCCGGCGTTTCGCGCCGACTCGCGGCACAAGGTTGATCAGGTGCACAAGGCCGGGCTCGACAGTGGCGGCAGCGACGAAGGCCCGCCGGGCACTCGCGAGGCCTATACGCCGGACTTTTACGTGGCCTATCTGCGCGACCCCGAAGGCAACAAGCTTGCTGTGTTCTACAGCGGCTGATGGATGGAGCCTGTTGATTCGGCCCTGATGGCCGCCCGCGCCCAGTTCGCGGTCACGATCAGCTTTCACATCGTGCTGGCGGCGTTCAGCATCGGTCTGGCGAATTTCCTCATGGTGCTGGAGGCGTTGTGGTTGAGGACCGGGCGCCAGGTTTATCTGGATGTCTATCGCTACTGGCTCAAAGTGTTTGCGCTGAATGTCGCAGTGGGCACGGCGTCGGGATTGATTCTGGAATATCAGTTCGGTCTCAACTGGTCGCGGCTGTCGGTGCAGGCCGGTGATGTCATCGGTCCGCTGATGTTCTATGAAGTGATGGCGGCGTTTTTCATCGAAGCGGGATTTCTCGGCATCATGCTGTTCGGCCTGAAGAAGGTCGGCCCGCGTTTGCACTTTTTTGCAACGTGTGCGGTGGCGGTGGGCTCGCTGATCAGCGCGTTCTGGATTCTTTCTGCCAATTCGTGGATGCAAACCCCGGCCGGCTATTCGATTGGCGCGGACGGGCGTTTCCTCGCCGAGGACTGGTGGGCAATCATCTTCAATCCTTCGTTTCCCTATCGCCTGGCGCACATGCTGCTCGCCGTGTTCATCGGCAGCGCGACGCTGATTGCCGGGATCAGTGCCTGGCAGTTGCGCAAGGCCCCGGGAAACCCGCGTGCTCGTCTGCAATTTTCCATGGCGCTGTGGGTGATTGCGCTGCTGATGCCGGTGCAGATTGTCGTCGGGGACCTGCATGGCCGGCATAGTTTGCAAGCGCAGCCGCAGAAAGTGGCAGCGATCGAAGCTTCATGGACGCGCCCGGCTCAAGGGGCAGGGGAGCCACTGCGCCTGTTCGCATGGCCGGATATGGACGAGCGGCGCAACCATTGGGAAGTCGCCATTCCACGCATCGGCTCCCTCTACCTGCAGCATGACCTGACCAGCACCATCGCCGCGCTTGATGAATTTCCGGCTGAGGACATCCCGCCCGTGGCGCCGGTGTTTTTCGCGTTCCGGCTGATGGTCGGGCTGGGGCTGTTGATGCTTGGGCAGGGTGTGGTCAGCCTGATCCTGCGCCGACGCGATCGTCTTTACTCATCGCCTCGCTGGCTGGGCGCGTGCGTGCTGCTGGCACCGGCCGGTTTTGTTGCGATGCTCAGCGGCTGGGTCGTCACCGAAGTGGGGCGACAGCCGTTTACCGTTTACGGATTGATGCGCACGGCGGACAGTCTGTCATCGGTGTCGAGGGCTCAAGTCGTCGGCTCGACCTGGTTGATTCTGCTGTTTTATCTGTTGATCTTCGGCATCGGTCTGTGGGTGTTGCTGCGCCTGTTGCGCGAGCCGCCTCAGGAGGTTCAACCCGGGCCGCAGCCCACGCTTGCCGACGAAACCGGGCACTGAGGAGTCGCAGACATGGACACCGACTGGCTGACGCTGTTGTGCGCTGCCGCATTGGCGTTCTCGGTGATGAACTACGTGGTGCTCGACGGCACCGATCTGGGCGTCGGCATGCTCATGGGCCTCACGCCTTGCAGCAAGCAGCGCAGGGCTATGGCGGTGTCGATTCTGCCGGTGTGGGACGCCAACGAAACCTGGCTGGTGCTCGGCGGCGGCGGGCTGCTGGCGCTGTTCCCGCTGGCGTATGCGATCTTGCTTCCGGCCTTGTACGTGCCGTTTATCGTGATGTTCCTCGCCTTGATCGCGCGGGCCATGGCGCTGGAGTTTCGCGATTACGCATCGAACGAGCGACGCAAGCGCATCGTCGACGGCGTGTTGGCCCTGGCTTCGCTGCTGACCGGGTTTGTCCAGGGCATGGTGCTCGGCACCCTCGTGAAAGGCGTTGCCCATCAAGGCGGTCAGTACATTGGCGATGGCCGCGACTGGCTGAATCCGTTCCCGGTGTTTTGCGGTTTGGTGCTGGTGCTCGGTTACGTCTGGCTGGGGACGTGCTGGTTGTACTGGCGCACCCTTGATGAACTGCAGCAGCACTCGGCGCGAGAGGCCCGCGTGCTGTCGCTGGTCGTTGTGGCGTTATTGCTGGTGCTGATCGCATGGACGGCGACGTTGCAGCCGCAATACGCCCGGCGGCTTGCCGATATTCGGCTGTGGTTGCCGGCAGGGCTCATCCTTGGTGCTCTAGGATGGGTATTCAGCAAAGGTTTTCACAGCCGCTTCGACTTCATCCCGCTGTTCGCCGCACTGGGCATTTTCGTCTTGGCTTTTGCGGTGATGCTGGTCGCGCTATTTCCTTTCATCATTCCGCCGGATCTGACCTTGAGCGAAGCAGCCTCAAGCCCCAACAGCCAGATCTTCATGCTGGTCGGATTCGCCGTGCTGATCCCCATCACCCTGGCCTACAACACCTTCGGTTTCCGCGTGTTCAGCGGCAAGGTGCGCGTTGCCAACGATGGTTGAGATTCACGTTACCCGACCTTTTTTGCTCACCAGCGACAGACGCGAAGCTCGTAGCAGATCAGCAAAAGCCGCCTTGTCGATCGGCCGACTCATGAAATAACCCTGCACCTCGTTGCATTGATCCTTGCCGAGAATCGCCAGTTGCTCCTCGGTCTCGACGCCCTCGGCCGTCACCGTCAGCCCCATGGCCTTGCCCAAGCCAATGATCGCCTGCACCACGGCACGATCGTTGGTGCCGCTGCTGATCGAGGCGATAAAGCGTTTGTCGATCTTGATCCCGTCGAACGGATAGGCGCGCAGATAACCGAGCGACGAATAACCGGTGCCGAAGTCGTCCATGTTCAGGCGTACGCCGAGCTCCTTGAGCTGGTTCATGGTGGTCAGCGCGCCATCGGTGTCGTTGAGCATCACGTTCTCGGTGATCTCCAGTTCCAGGCGGCTGGCCGGGAAACGCGTTTCCACCAGCACTTCGCGAACATCCTCGACGACATCGCTGAGGGCGAACTGCGCAGGCGAGAGGTTGACCGACAGCAGAATGTCATGGGGCCATTCCAGCGCGGTTTCGCAGGCTTCGCGCAGCACCCAGCGGCCCAGCGGTACGATCAGGTCGGTCTGCTCGGCCAGCGGAATGAACACGTCCGGCCCGAGCAGGCCCTGGGTCGGATGCTGCCAGCGCACCAGCGCCTCCACCGAAACGATGTGCTTGCCATCGACCTTGTAGCGCGGCTGATAGTGCAGGACGAATTCGTTGTGCTTGAGCGCATGGCGCAGGTCATCTTCCATTTGCCGGCGCGTCTGGATCTGATCGCTCATGTGCGCTTCGAAATAGCACCAGGTGTTCTTGCCGTCGGATTTGGCCTGATACAGCGCGATGTCGGCGTAGCGGATCAGATCGCTGGCGACGAAACCGTGCCGACGACTCAGGGCGATGCCGATGCTGGCGCCGATGTGCAGCGGATGCTGTTCGTAGAGGATCGGCTGATGCAGGCTGCCGATCAGCCGTGTGCAGAATTTGTCGATCTCGTTATGGCTGTCCATGCCATTGAGCACCACGACGAATTCATCACCACCGAGGCGGGCGACGAGGTCATGTTCGCGGGTGCATTCGCGCAGGCGCGTAGCGACTTCCTGAAGAACCGCGTCACCGGCAGGATGGCCGAGGGAATCATTGATCGGTTTGAAGTTGTCCAGATCGATCATCAGCAGCGACAGCGGTGGCGAATGTTCCTTCAACACCAAGACCTCGTCGAGATAACGCGCCAGTTTGTTGCGGTTGGGCAGACCGGTCAGGGCGTCATGCATCGACAGGTGCTGGATCTGCGCATGGGCGGCGACTTCGTCGGTGATATCGCTGGCAGTGCCGCGATAGCCGACGACGCTGTCCTTGTCGAAAATCGGCCGCGCCGAGAGCCGGCAGTGGCGTGGCTGCCCGGAGTGATCGCGATAAGTGCAGCGCAAATCGCCGGCGCTGTTTTCTTCGCTGAGTTTGCGCAGCCACAGCTCCAGTGGTGTGGTGTCGCAAGTCAGTAATTCGCCGATGTCCTGGCCCAGCCACAGGGCCTGCGGGTAGCCGGTAACTTCGCTGAAGCGCGCCGACAGATAGGTCAGCGACAGCTGATCATCAACTTCCCAGATCCAGTCCGACGCCGCTTCGGCCACGGCGCGAAAGCGTTCCTCACTGGCTTCGAGGGCATGATTGGCGGCTTCCAGTGCCTGATTCGACGCCTGCATCGCATGGATACTGTTATCGACGTATTGCGAAGAGCGCAGGGCGTGGCGGAAAAAGTATGCCGTCAGCAGCATCAGTACCAGAAACGTCGCGCCGAGCGGTGGCACCAGCGTCCACAACAATTGCTGACCGGGCCGTTGCAGGTCGGCGACCAGGCTGTAGCCGGTGCTGTCGAGGGGCACGCTTGGATGGCCTTTTTCAATGGTGTCGTCCGGGACCAGGGTCAGGTTCGTCAGGCCATAACCGCTGCCGATCTTGCGCAGTTTGGTCGGGGTCAGCTTGTCGACGAACACCAGCACCGAGGTGTTTCTCAATTCATCCAGCGGGCGCTCGTCGTTGGGAATGATCGCGGCAGCGGTGATCAGCGCCGGCCAGCCTTCGAACAATGAATAGCTACTGATCGGCTTGGTCAGATCAGGCTGGCTCAACACCTGCTCGACCAGTGCCGAGGCGGGCGCTTGCAGTACGCCGGATACGTCGGTTTCAACCATCTGCCCGCGAATCACCGCGTACTTGGTGCGATTTCGGTCAAGGACGAACACGCCGTCGTAGCCGTCGCTGGTGAACAGGGTCTTGCCCATGTTCTGTTCGGTATAGGCCCAATTGACGTCAATCGGCCCGCTCAAGGCCTCATAGGCGCGGGTCCAGTAGGCGTAACTGGTGATGTAGTTTTTCGACGCGGTGACGCGGTTTTCCACGGCGCGCACGGAATAGAACTGGTTCTGTTCCAGGTCTTTCGCGTCAAGGGAATTGGCAATGCCAAGCAGGGTGCTGATCGCGGCAATGACACCCGCAACAAACAGTGCGCCAACGGCGATGGCCAGGCGCCGGGTCACGGCGCGTTGCGGGGTGGGGATTGGCTGCGCAGGGAGAGTAACGGCCATGTGCTCGTCCTTGATCCGGTGTCTTCTGAATCTAGAACAATGGCGAGCGCACAATGTTCAGATTGTTGTTATTGGTATCGCCTGGATTTTTTCAAAGTGTAGCGAATCCGATGGAATTTCCAGAACCGCCGGCCAGCGGCGAATCCCGAAAGGGCGAGACTTCCCGCACAAAAACCGGATAATGGCCGCCATTCGTTTAGCCGTATTCTGGTAATCCCGCATGGAAATCAAGGTCAACTTTCTCGACAACCTTCGACTTGAAGCCAAGTTCGACGACTTCACGGTGATCGCCGATCAGCCCATCCGCTACAAGGGCGATGGCTCGGCACCGGGACCGTTCGACTACTTCCTGGCGTCGTCGGCCTTGTGCGCGGCTTACTTCGTCAAGCTGTACTGCGACACGCGCAATATTCCGACAGAGAACATTCGCCTGTCGCAGAACAACATCGTCGACCCGGAAAACCGCTACAACCAGATCTTCAAGATTCAGGTCGAATTGCCCGCCGACATCTCGGACAAGGATCGCCAGGGCATCCTGCGTTCCATCGACCGCTGCACCGTGAAGAAGGTGGTGCAGACCGGCCCCGAGTTCATCATCGAAGAAGTCGACAACCTCGACGCCGATGCCCAGGCCTTGTTGATGCCGCAGTCCGATTCCCAGGCTGGCACCTACATCGCCGGCAAGGACCTGCCGCTGGAACAGACCATCGCCAACATGTCGAAGATCCTTGCCGACCTCGGCATGAAGATCGAAATCGCCTCGTGGCGCAACATCGTGCCCAACGTCTGGTCGCTGCACATTCGCGACGCGCATTCGCCGATGTGCTTCACCAACGGCAAGGGCGCGACCAAGGAAGGCGCACTGGCGTCGGCGCTGGGCGAGTTCATCGAGCGCCTCAATTGCAACTTCTTCTATAACGACCAGTTCTGGGGCGAAGACATCGCCAACGCCGAATTCGTCCATTACCCGGACGAGAAGTGGTTCAAGCCGGGTCCTAAGGACGAATTGCCAAGCGAGACTCTCGACGAATACACCCTCGGCATTTACAACCGCGACGGCGAACTGCGCGGCTCGCACCTGTACGACACCAACTCCGGCAACACCCAGCGTGGCATCTGCTCGCTGCCGTTCGTGCGCCAGTCGGACGGTGAAGTGGTGTACTTCCCGTCCAACCTGATCGAAAACCTCTACCTGAGCAACGGCATGAGCGCCGGCAACACCTTGGCCGAAGCGCAGGTGCAGTGCCTGTCGGAAATTTTCGAGCGCGCAGTCAAACGCGAAATTCTCGAAGGCGAAATGGCCCTGCCGGACGTACCGCAAGAGGTACTGGAGAAATACCCGAGCATCCTCGCCGGCATCAAAGGCCTGGAAGAGCAGGGTTTCCCGGTGCTGGTCAAGGACGCCTCGCTGGGCGGTGAATTCCCGGTGATGTGCGTGACCCTGATGAACCCGCGCACCGGCGGCGTCTTCGCCTCGTTCGGCGCGCACCCGAGCCTGGAAGTCGCGCTCGAACGCAGCCTGACTGAACTGCTCCAGGGCCGCAGCTTCGAAGGCCTTAACGATTTGCCGCAGCCGACCTTTTCCGGCCAGGCAGTCACCGAGCCGAACAACTTCGTCGAGCACTTCATCGATTCCAGCGGTGTGGTGTCGTGGCGCTTTTTCAGCGCCAAACCAGACTTCGAATTCGTCGAGTGGGACTTCTCCGGCCAAGGCGAAAACTCCAACGCCGAAGAAGCCGCGACCCTGTTCGGCATCCTCGAAGACATGGGCAAGGAAGTCTACATGGCGGTCTACGAGCACATCGGCGCCAAGGCCTGCCGCATCCTCGTGCCGGATTACTCGGAGATCTACCCGATCGAAGACCTGATCTGGGACAACACCAACAAAGCCCTGCAATTTCGCGCCGACATCCTCAATCTGCACAACCTCAGTAAGGTTGGCCTGCGCAATCTGGTACAGGGCCTGGAACGCAGCGAGCAGGATGACTACACCGATATCACCACGCTGATCGGCATCGAGTTCGATGACAACACACCATGGGGCAAGCTGACGATTCTGGAACTGCGTCTGCTGATCTACCTCGCGCTGCAGAAGTTTGACGAGGCCAAGGATCTGGTTGAGGCGTTCCTGCAATACAACGACAACACTGTTGAGCGCGGCTTGTTCTATCAGGCTGTGAATGTGGTGCTGGAGATGGAGCTGGACGAGGATCTCGAGCTGGAAGACTACGAGGCCAACTTCCGTCGGATGTTTGGTGACGAGCGTATGGATGCGGCGATTGGGTCGGTGAATGGCAGTGTGCGTTTTTACGGTTTGACGCCAACGAGCATGAAGCTGGAAGGGCTGGATCGGCATTTGCGCTTGATCGAGAGCTATAAAAAGCTGCATGCGGCGCGGGCGGGTGTGGCGGCTTTGTCGCGTTGAAGAGCTGGCTCAGGACGTTTCGCTTTCGGCGTGAGTGTGGCTGCGAGGCTTGAACCGCAGCCCCTCACCCCAGCCCTCTCCCGAGGGAGAGGGAGCCGATTTGTGTGGTGTTCAAAACCTGCATTCGACTCGGTATCTCGGGCCGGCGTACTTCGCATGTACAACTCGGTCAGTTCCCTCTCCCTTTGGGAGAGGGCTAGGGTGAGGGGCTTTGGCTTTCGCGGCCATGCGCTGAATCCGCCAACTGCCCCGTATCCACCCGCACAAACACCGAATCACCCACTGCCGTCAGCACTTCCCCCGCATACACTTCGCAAATCACCCGGGTCTTGCGCCCGACTTCGCCTTCGACCCGTGCGCGCAAGAGCAGCGGTACGCCCATCGGCGTTGGCTTGATGAACTTGATCCCAAGGTTACCGGTGACGCAGTCGATGCGCGGCAGGCTGCCGGCTTCGCGGTTTTCTGCGCGGTAGTGCCAGGCCATGGCGGTCCAGTTGGAGTGACAGTCGACGAGCATGGCGATCAGCCCGCCGTAAACCAGATCCGGCCAGCCGCAATATTGAGCTTCGGGCATATGCTCGGCGATGACGTGGTTGCCGTCCTCATCCCAACGACTTTTTACGTGCAGGCCTTGCGGATTGCGGCCGCCGCAGCCGTAACAAACGCCTTCGGGGGCGGCGAGGTCTTGCAGCGGGGTGTCGTGGCTGGACATGGCTGGGTTCATCCTGGAGTGGCGAGGCCGGACAGGCGCAAGCGGTTGCGTCCGCCGCGTTTGGACTCGTAGAGCGCGGCGTCGCCAAGTTCGATCAGCGCCGCGAGACTGGCCGGCGGTTTGTCGAACAGGGTGGCGCCGATGCTCAAAGTCACCGCGGCGGACGTGGGATAGGTGTGCGACGCCAAGGCCAGAAACTGTTCGCGCAAGGCATTGCCCAGTTCAAGGATAGCTTCGGCTGAGGCGTTGTTGAGCAGCATCAGAAACTCATCGCCACCCAGCCGCGCCGTCAGCGCATGGGGCGGCAGCTGGGCGCGGATCATCTCGCTCAGAGCAATCAGCAAGCGATCACCGGCGATATGCCCGTACTGGTCGTTGACCAGTTTGAAGTTGTCGATATCGATCAACAGCAACGCACCCGGTCTTTGCGCGGAGACACCGGCCAACAGGCGTGGCGTGCGTTTTTCCAGGGCCCGGCGGTTGTAGAGGGCAGTGAGTGGATCGCGCTCGGCGAGGCGGGCGATCTGCTTTTCCCGGCGATAACGCTCGGTGCCGGTCATCGACAGGGCGATCAACATGATCGCCATCGCGCCTTCGACCAGCGAGATCTGAATGATCTCGCCGCGAAATGCCGCCAGATCGATCAGCGTGCCGGGGATCACCACGGTCAGGGCCTTGGCCACATAAAAGATGCCGTGGCCGAGCAGCACATAGCGCAATTGCACCGCGCCAACGCTCAACGACTTGCCGTGTGGACGCAACAGCGAACTGGCCTTGAGTGTCGGGATCGCCACCAGCAGCGAGTTGGCCACCAGCATGGCCTTGGACCACAGCGGGCCGTCCGGCAACATCAACATGATCAGCCACGTCGCGAAAATCAGGTACCACGCCGGCGACAGTCGGGTCTGGGTGAAGCGCGCCACACCGAGCAGGAAAAAGAAGTGCGCGGTCACCAGCAGGCCGTTGGCGAACCAGATGCCGAGCAGCAGAAAACCGCTGCTGCGCAGCAGCGCCAGGGTGGAACCGATGGTGATGGTGGCGAAACCGGCGCTCCAGAACAGTAGCGAAGGCTCACGGATGCTGCGCCACTCGACCGCCAGGTACAGCGCGGCAGCGGCTGCGAGGGCGATCGTGATGGTCAGCATCGTTGGCGGGTCGAGCGGCATTTCCGGGCAAGCCTGTTTGTATGGCAATAGGCCTGCGATTGTAAGCGTTTGGTCAGGTTTTTCGCAGGGGGCGCGTTGCCGGGCAGACCACTGGCGCTTCAGCGGTCACTCTTGCGGGCTTAGCCAGGTGTTTACCACGCGGCGATCGAGCTCTTCCCAATAGGCCATGCCCAGCACCCGCGTGGTGTTGAGCCCGCGCAGATAACCGCGCAGTTGCTGGGCAGTGTCGCGGATCACTTGCGCATCGCGGGCGTTTTTGTCCAGCAGGATGCTTTCGTACTGCATCAGGTATTCGGCTACGCGGTCGCGATATTCGGGCAGCACGGCGTCACGGATCAGATCAAACGTTCTCAAGGCGAGACCCTCATCATTTTTCTTGAATGTGCTCAGTGTGCATCAGTCTGCGCGACGCGCAACTATTGCTGGAAGTAATAGTGACCATCAAGAAACGCAAGTTCTGCTTTGCCGGCGATCGGCGGAAAATCGCCTCCATCGAAGACGCAGCTCAAGGAAATTGCGCGATGAACATTCTGACTCGACTGGCAATGATCGCCCTGCTGATGGGCGGGGTGGTTACTGCACCGGCTTACGCAGACGACGCCCGGTCGTGTCACCTGCAACCCATCGCCGCCAGCGCCTCGGCGTTGCAGCACACGCAGACAGTGGGTGTGTTGTTGAGCGAAAACACGTTGCAGAACCTGCAATACCTGGAGCGCTACCACGACATGGCGCTGAACGGTGCGAAAGACGCACTGGATTCGCGTATCCGCGACGCCTTTGTCGGCAGCTCCGACCCGGAACTGGCCCTCGACTGGCTGGTGAGTTCGCTGCAACAGCAGTTCGTCTCGGTGACCGTCTACGACAATCTGGATGCGCTGGTTCAGGCCCATCCGGACGTGGTGGTCAAGCTCGACACGTTCAACCGCTTGCTGACTCAGCGCAACAGTTTGGTCGAGGCGCGCTTCTCTGCACGGTTCTACGACGCCGACCTGCAATACATCGGCAAGGCCGAGGGGGCGATTGAGCAAGAGTTGCCTTCGGTGTGGGTGCACAACCAGGCGGCGCCACAAATCGCCGCGCAGATCAATCAGCAGCGTGACCTGCAACTCAATGCGCTGAAGCAATTCGATGTGTCGCTCAAGGCCCTGGTGGCGTCGAGCTGATTCTCAAAACGTAAATGGCAACGGCGGCGCCGTGAAGTCGAACCGTTGCCGGTTGAACCGAACCTTTATTTTCAGGATTTACCCCATGCGTCCTTTATTCGTGCCAGCCATGGCTTTTGTTTCCCTGTTGCTCGCCGGTTGTGCTTCGGCGCCGAACGATCCGACCCTGACGTTGCAGACCAGCAAGACGCCGGCGCAGTACGCCGAGTGCGTGGTGCCGAAGTTGCAGGGCAGTGCGTTGAATCCGACGGTTTCGCAGAGTCAGCGCAGTTATCGGATTGTGGTGCCGAGCAAGGTGTCGGCGGATAACGTGCTTGAGGCGTACAAGGCGGGGAAGGGTGGCAAGGTGTTCATTTATGAACGGCATTTGCTGGCGTCGAATTTGTTGCCTTCGAGTTTTGAGCGGGCGGCTCAGGATTGCATTTGATCTGAGCGCTTGACGGGTTTTGACAGAGCTCCTTTGGTTGGCCGCAACCAACCAATTTTTTGGCCCCACACTGGTTTTCGGTTGTGGGGTTTTTTTTGGGTCTTGGCGGCCTTTGGGCCGACCATGCTTTGGGGGTTTTGGGTGAATATCCGTTTTTTTGGGTGTTGCGGCTGGCGGTTTCGCCCTTACGGCGAGTCCCTTTTGGCAAACGCCCCAAAAGGAACCAAAAGGTCTTCGCCCTGACGTTCGGCCCGCTCGCTGGGGCTCGGGGTTCCTTCGCTCCGGGATCGATCCGGGCGCAGCGGCTACGGTTTGCTCCGCTGCACCTCCTTCCGCTGTGTCTGGCTGCGCCAGACGGTCGCTGCGCTCCCACCCCCGGATCAATCCCTCCACTCAGCCTGCCGACGGGCTCCAGGATCAAAAGCTTTCTCGAGCTAACGCTCATCGTGTTGGGTGGCGGGACGGCCTGCTTGGTTTGCTTTTGCTTTTCTGTGGGAGCGAGCCTGCTCGCGAAGGCGGCCTGACAGCCGACCGTTTTCTCACTGCATGCATCCGATCAAAACTGCAGGAGTGAGCCTGCTCGCGATGGCTGTGTATCAGGCAACACGATGATGATTGGGGAGTGTTCTTTTGTCTTGCGATCCGGTTTCTCCAGGGACGGCCCTCACCCTAATCCTCTCCCAGAGGGAGAGGGGACTTGGTCGAGGTGTTTGTTGAAGATGCGCCGACCTGAGACTCTGCGTCGAGCTCGTTCTTGGATTCAACGAAGATCGGCTCCCTTTCCCCCTCGCCCCCTGGGGGGAGAGGGCTGGGGTGAGGGGGCTGGATTTCACTGACTCAACGCAATCTGCAGCCTATCCCAAACAACCATTCACCCGGTCACACACCCAACCGGCACTTTCCCCGCAAACGTATCAACCAGACTCGCCACGACCATTTCCCCCATCCGCGTACGCGTCTGCAATGTTGCGCTGGCCCGATGCGGTTGCAGCACCACCTGTTCGTTACCAAACAACGCTTCCGGCACATTCGGTTCATCGACAAACACATCCAGCCCCGCCCCGGCGATTTCCCCAGCCGAAAGCGCGGCAACCAGATCCGTCTCATTCACCAGTTTGCCCCGGGCGACGTTGATCAGATAACCGTCCTTGCCCAGCGCTTGCAGCACTGGGGCGTCGATGATCGCTTCGCCCTTGTCCGCTGCGGCGGCGAGGATCAGGGCGTCGCTGTCGCCGGCCAGTTGTTTGAGGTCGGCGACGAAGGTGTGGGGGACGTCGCTCATCGGTTGCAGGTCGGTGTAGCTGATCGGGCAGCCGAAGGCGGCGGCGCGGGTGGCGATGGCGCGGCCGACGCGGCCCATGCCGACGATGCCGATGCGCATGCCGGAGACTTGTCGGGCCAAGGGCAGCGGGGCGAGTGGGGTCGGGCTTTGTGGCCATTGGCCCGAGCGCACGTAGCGGTCGCTGGTGCACAGGCCGCGACAGACCGAGATGAGCAGGCCGATGGCGAGGTCGGCGACGTCTTCGGTGAGGGCGCCGATGGTGGCGGTGACGCGGATGCCGCGGTCGCGGGCGTAGGCCAGGTCGACGGCGTCGGTGCCGACGCCGTTGACCGCGACCACTTCGAGGTTCGGCAGCTGCGCCATCAGCGCTTGGCTGATGCCAGTGTGGCCGCCGGTGATGACGCCGCGAATGCTGGCGCCGTGTTCCTTTATGTAGGCGGGTTTGTCCGCTTGCTGGAAGTAGCGGCGTACGGTGAACAGTTCGTCCAGACGCGCGTTGATTTGCGGGATCAGGATCGGGCTCAGTTGCAGGATTTCTGGCTTCATGGCTACCTCGTTACGCAATAAAAAGGCCGGCTCAACCGCGGCCGGCAAACGGCATGGCGCTGGCCATGACGGTCATGTTCAGGACGTTGGCTGACAGCGGCAGGCCGGCGATGTAGCGCACCGCGTCGGCGACGTGTTTGACGTCGACCATCGGTTCGACGGCGATGCTGCCGTTGGCCTGGCGTACGCCTTTGGTCATGCGCACCGACATTTCCGTCAGGGCATTGCCGATGTCGATCTGGCTACAGACGATGTTGAATTCGCGGCCGTCCAGCGCCAGGGATTTGGTCAGGCCGAGCACGGCGTGTTTGCTCGCGGTGTAGGCGCTGCTGAACGGGCGCGGTGTGTGTGCGGAAATCGAGCCGTTGTTGATGATTCGTCCGCCCTGCGGCTGTTGTTTGCGCATCAGCCCAAACGCGCCGCGAGCGCAGAGAAAGACACCGTTGAGGTTGGTGTCGATCACGTTGCGCCACTGCTCGAAGGTCAGCTCGTCCAGCGGCACGGCGGGGGCGTTGACGCCGGCGTTGTTAAAGACCACATCGAGGCGCCCGTAGACCTCGGCAATGGTCGCGAACAGCACGTCGACACTGGCCGGATCACGCACGTCGGTGGGCACCGCCAAGGCTTGATAACCCTGGCTCAGCGCCAGTTCGGCCAGCGCTTGCAAGGGCTCGGGCCGGCGACCGGCGAGCACGAGGGTGAAGCCGTCGGCCATCAGGCCCAGCGCCACAGCGCGGCCGATGCCACTGCCGGCGCCGGTGACCAGCGCAACTTTCAAAGAGGTCGTCATATTGTTGTTCTCCTTTTTTCTCAATCCGCTGGAATCAGGGCCGTGGGCCGACGCGCATTTCCAGGTGGCCGATGCCGTCTATGCCAGCGCTGATCACGTCGCCCGGTTGCAGGCTGTCAACGCCGGCGGGGCTGCCGGTCATGATCAGGTCGCCGGCGCGCAGGGCCACGGATTGCGAGATGCGCGCGATTACTTCACTGACCGACCAGATCTGGCTGTCGAGATTGTCGCGCTGGCGTTCTTCGCCGTTGACGTTCAGCCACAACTCGCCCTCGGGATGGCCGCTGCGGCTCACCGGGACGACGGCAGTCATCGGCGCGGCGCCGTCGAACACCTTGGCGCCTTCCCACGGCAAGCCGTTGCTCTTGGCTGCGCGTTGCACATCGCGGCGGGTCAGGTCGAGGCCGGCGGCGTAGCCCCACACGTAGGCGAGCGCTTGATCCTCGGGGATATTGGCGCCGCCTTCACCAATTGCGACGACCAGTTCGATTTCGTGAACGAAGTCCTCGCACACTGAGGGGAAGGCGATGTCGCCGACGGCGTCGACCACGCAGCTCGGCGGTTTCATGAAAAACACCGGCGGCTGGCGCGACTGGCCTTGAGAGTCCGGCCATGGGTAGTTGCGGCCGACACAGAACACCCGGCCGACGGGGAAGCGCTGCTCGGTGCCGAGTACCGGCAAGGTCACCGGCAGATCCGGGGTAAAGACGTATTCGGTCATGTTCATCCTGCGGGTCATCCTGTTTGAAAGGGCAGCGTACGGCGGCTGGCGTCGGCGAAGTTGGACGAAAGCCGCCTGTGTTTGGACAAATCCGGGTTCTTGCCTCAGCGCACCTTCAGCTCGATGCGATACAGGCGTCCGAGCAGTAACGAATAGGAGAGGGTGCCGATCAGCGCGACGCCGCCAATAAACCAGAAGGCATAGGCGAAGGTGCCGGTGGCGTGGACGATGGCGCCGATCACGATCGGCGTGACGATGCCGCCGATGTTCGCCGCCAGGCTGGTAATGCCGCCGGTGAGGCCGATCAGCTCTTTCGGCGCGACTTCCGATACTGCCGCCCACGACGAGGACGCGATGCCCTGGGCGAAGAAGGCGATGGTCAGCACGGCGATGCAGATCAGGTTGGAATCGGTGAAATTCACCAGCACGATCGACATGCCCAGCATCGAACCGACCACCAGCGGCAACTTGCGTGCAAACGACATCGAGTAGCCGCGACGGATCAGCAGATCGGAAACGATGCCGGCCAGCAGAATCCCCACCGTCGCACCGACGAAGGGCAGCACGGCGAAGATCCCTGCCTTGATCATGGTCAGTTTGCGTTCTTCGATCAGGTAGGTCGGGAACCAGGTAAGAAAGAAGTACAGCGCCGAGGTGCTGGCGAACTTGCCGATGCAGATCGCCCAGATCTGCCGATAGCTGAACAGCTCGGCAATCTGCCGCCAGTTGAAGCGGGTGCGCTCCTGGCTGCTCTTGACCAGACCGCCGCCGGTTTCGATGTACTTCAATTCTTCCTGGCTGACTTTCTTGCAGTTCAGCGGATCGCGATACAGGTACAGCCACAGCACACCGAAGACGATGCCGAGTGCGCCGGTGCTGTAAAACACGTGCCGCCAGTCAAAAGTGGTCGCCAGCCATAACAGCGCGCCGGTGAACAGCGCCGTGCCGAGGTACTGGCCGCACACGTAAATGCTGCTGGCCATCCCGCGTTCCCGCGCCGGGAACCACACCGTCACCGCGCGGCTGTTGGCCGGAAAAGCCGGGGCTTCCATGGCGCCGACCGCCAGGCGCAGGCCAAACAGCGAGGCAAACCCCGTGGCGAAACCCTGGCAAACGGTGACAGTCGACCAACTGATCAGCGAAACGCCGTAGGTGAAGCGCGAGCCAAACCGATCAGCGATGAAGCCGGCCGGCACCAGCGCCAAGGCATAGGTCCAGGCGAACGCGGAAAAAATCAGGCCCATCTCGATCTTGTCCAGGCCCAGATCCTTGGCCATGAACGGCGCGGCAATCGAAATGTTCACCCGGTCGATGTAATTGATGATCGTCGCAATCAGCAGCAACGACAGCATGAACCAGCGCCGCCGCGTAGGCAGGCGCTGCGCCGTAACGGCATCGCGTGCACCGGCAATCACCGGCGGCACCGTGGCACTGGAAGAATGGGAGTTGGACATGCGGAGACCTCGTTATTGTTAGAAGAGTCGAGATTTTTCGAGCAGCCGATGCCGTTGCCCGCAACGTGTGGGGCAAGGCAATCGAACGGGTTGCAGCGCGGCTTTCAGACGTTCAGGAACGTCTTTGTGCGATTGATTTCAAGGGGAGGTCGGGCGGGGCGGCGAGGGGAAATAGCAGGATCATGACGTGCGCACCTTTGATTGTTTTTGAAAGAGGTTGGGCTGCGTTGGTCATTACAGTGGTCGTACAACGGTTCTAAATCAACCGATGGGTTAGAACGTTTTTTCTTGAAAAAAGTGGGTTTGGCGAACGTGTCCAAAAAAATAAATACGATTTGTCATGAGAATAAAGATCAGGTTTAAATCCCAAATAGCTGAAATATATGGACTATCTGTATTTTTATAGTAATGCGGTTTTTGGACAGGCTCATCGCGAGGCTTCTTTCAAAAAATCCGGTGTCATCGTATGACTCATTGCCGCCCACCGCCCAACCCTGCAAGATGACAGGCGCCACCTCACTGCCCGGAGGACCTTCTGCCCATGTCTTCACCCAGCCGTATCCCGACCTATGTCATGCAGCAACGCAGCGAATTGACCGATTTCTACATTCGCGACAAAAAGGGTCGGCGCGCCGAAACCGCGCCGCACCGGCACGAGTACTTCCAGATCCAGATCAACCTCGGTGGCGACACCGTGCAGCACATCGGCAGCGTGCAGCGGCCATTCCCGCGCAACACTCTGGCGTTCATCCTGCCGCACCGCGTGCATGTGATTCCGCATCCCGCAGACAGTAATTTCATCGTCATCAATTTTTCCCAGACGTTTCTATTGCCGCATCTGCAATGCGACCCGATGGATCTGGAAGAGGTGTCGATCCTGCTCGCGCCTGAGCTGTCGCCGTTCCGCTTTCAGGAACATCTGGATTTCATTTTGGGCGATGAGGATTTCGCTCAGGTCTGCGGCCTGATCGAACAGATGCGCGCACTCGATGAGAACCGTCAGTTCGGCACGCGGGAAATGCTCAAGGGCTTGTTGCTGCAGATGATCGGCAGCGTGTGTTTTCTCTACGCCGAGCCGCTCAAGCGCCTGGCCGAAGAGAATGCTGCCGAGAACAGTCGTCGCGACGCCTTGAGCCGCATGTTCGAGTATTTGCGGAAGAACATCGCCGATCCTGATCTCAACCTGATCAAAGTCGCCGCTGCGACCTATCTGTCACCGACCTACCTGACGCACTGGTTGCGCAAAGAGATCGGCAAGACCTTCACCGAGCTGGTGCTGGAGCGGCGCATGCACGCGGCGCGCAACTTCCTCCTCAACAGTACGCGCTCGGTGGGCGAGGTGGCGCGGTTGTGCGGGTTCGCCGATGAGGCCTATTTTTCCCGGCGGTTTCGCCAGATTCATGGCCAGCCACCGGGGCAGTTCCGCCGCCGCCAGCTCAACCCCGACACGCCGCAGACGCCACTGAATACTTAGAACGGCGCTCAGACCCACTTGAAGCGGGCAGGGAAGCGCGCGACAAAACAGGTGCCCGTTTCACGGTCGGACGTCACGCTCAAGGTGCCGTTGTGCGCATTGGCAATCTGCCCGGCGATGTACAAGCCCAGTCCCAACCCTTCATGACGCTGGCCTGCTTCGGAACGGGAAAACGGTTCGAACAGCAGTGGCATCAGCGCAGGCGGGATTGGCGTGCCCTGGTTGGTCAGCGAAATGACGATCTCGTCGCCCTCGGCAAACGCCTTGAGCAAGATCGGCTCGGCAATGGAACCGTGAGTGACGGCGTTGCCCAGCAGATTCGATAACAGCTGGCTGATCCGCAGCGGGTCGCAATAGACCCCGGCCGGCACCTCCAGCGAATCAATAAATTTCGCCTGCGGGTACGCCACCTGGATTTCTTCAAGGGTCTGGCGCAGCGTTTGCTGCAAGTCATCGACCAGTTTGCGCTGTACCGGAATTCCACTGCCGAGCCGACCCCGGGCGAAGTCGAGGATGTTTTCGATCAGCACGCCCATGCGCACCGAGCTGGTGCGGATCGCTGACAGCAGCGTGCGCGAGCGCTTGTCCTCGACTTTGCTTTCCAGCAGATCGGCGCTCATGCGAATGGCGCTGAGGGGCGTGCGCAAGTCATGGCCCAGTACGGCGATGAATTGTTCGCGCAGACGGCCCATTTCGTTGGCATCGGCCAGCGCGGTTTTGGTCGCGTGCAAATGGCCTTGGGTATCCAGGCTCATCGCAATCAATTGGGCGAAGAGGGTGAGGGTCTTTTCGATGGCCGGGTCGTCGAGGTTCGCCGGCACCGAATCAATGGCGCACAGCGTGCCGAAGAACTCGCCATCGGCCTTGATGATCGGAATGGAAATGTAGCTTTCCAGACCGTAGGTTTTCGGCGTGTGATGCGTGGAGAACAGCGGGTGCTGGCTGGCATGGCCGAAGATCACCGGCTGATGGTGCTGACGGATCTCATGACAAATCGTCGATTCCAGCACCAGTTCGCCGCCGGGCAACAGGCCGAAGTCAATCGAATCATCCACGGCGCAGGCGATCCACTTGCTCTCGGTGACCCGCGCTACGGCGGCGAAGCGCATGCCGGTCATATGCTTGACCATGCTCAGGATCACCGGCACAGCGTCAATGCTGCCGATGGCTTCGAGGTCGGAGGAGAAATCTGTCTGGGGCATGGCCGGTGCTTCGCGAAAGTGTCGCCAGAGACTATCGGTAATTACCGGCCTTGCCTAATGAACCTGCAAAAAAGGGCACCGGGAAAACTCCCGGCGCCCTGTGTGGTGCTTGCTGAGCGCTATCGCCTCAGAACTTGTACTTGGCGGTCATCATGTAGCTGCGCGGGGTGCCGTAGTTATCGGTCGAGCCCCAGGTCACGTCGGTGCCGATGGAGGAATAGTACTTGCGGTCAAAGATGTTGTTGGCGTTGACCTGCAGGTCGAGGTGCTTGTTGACCTCGTAACCGGCCATCAGGTCGGTGACCGCGTAGCCACCTTGTTCGAGGCGATAGCTGCCGCCGTTGGCCAGAGCAATGTCGTTGTACATGCGGCTCTGCCAGTAGACGTTGCCGCCCACGCGCAGTTTTTCCAGCGGGCCTTTGAAGCGGTACACGGTCGAGACCTTGAACAGGTGCTCGGGCATGTCGGTGTCGAATTTCTGGTTATTGTTCGCTGGGTTTTCGTCCTTGATGTAATGGGCGCGGGTGTAGGTGTAGCCGGCGCCGACTTGCCATTGCTCGGTCAGTGCACCTTGCAGTTCCATGTCCACGCCTTGGGCGCGAACCTTGCCGGAGGTTTCATAGCAGGTCAGTTCCGGGCAGCCGAGCTGGGTTGCTGCCTGAGTGGCGCGGTTGGTCTGGTCCATCTGGAACACCGCCACGCTGCCGTTCAGCGCACCGTCGAAATATTCGCCCTTGATGCCGACTTCGTAGTTTTCGCCGACGATCGGCTCAAGCACTTTGCCGCCGAGATCTTTCTGGGTTTGCGGGGTGAAGATGTCGGTGTAGCTGGCGTAGACCGAGTGATGGTCGTCGAGTTTGTAGATCAGGCCGGCGTAACGGGTCAGGTTGCGCGTGACCTTGAAGTCACCGTCGGCACTGCGATCGTCGTAGTCATACCAGTCCAGACGACTGCCGAGGATCAGCGTCAGCGGATCGGCCAGGCTCAAGCGCGTGGTCAGGTAAACCGCGTCCTGGGTGGTGACGTTGCGCGACTTGCCACTGCGCACGAAGTCAGGCTTGGGCGCGGCGATCGGCAGGCCGGTGTCGTAGGGCGCGTATTCCTTGGTGGTGGCGTCGTACACGCGATTGCTCGCGCCGACTACCAACTCGTGGGTGCGGCCGAACGCTTCGAACGGGCCGCTGGCGAAACCGTCGAAGGCGCGTTGCTTGTCGGTGTGGTGCGATTGGTAGGCGGTGGTTTCCAGCGGGCCGTCGTAGCGCGACAGGTACGTGCCGGAGAATTCGCCCTCGAGGGTTGAGGTCGAACCGCCGAGGTGCAGTTTCCAGTCGTTGTCGAAACGGTGTTCGACTTCACCGAATACGGTGTCGACTTGCAGCTTGCGGTTTTCCCAGTCGGTGCCCGGGTAAGTGGAGCGGGGCAGGTCGAGGTGGTGGCCGTCTTCGCCGATCGGCAGGCCGCCCCAGAAATAGTTGGTCTGATCGTTCTGCCGGGAGAAACCGAGGGTCGCCGTGGTGCTGTCGCTCAGGTCGGCTTCACCGATGGCGTAGAACAGGCCGTGATCGTTTTCTTCCTTGTCGCGGAAACTGTCGGCGCCCTGATACGACGTCACCACCCGGCCACGCAGGGTGCCGCTGTCGTTCAGCGGGCTGGAGGCATCGACTTCGCCACGGTAGTCATCCCAGCTGCCGGCGGCGCCGGTGAGGGTCACGCGCTGGTCAGCGGTCGGACGCTTGCGCACCATGTTGATCGCCGCCGACGGGTTGCCGGCACCGGTGACCAGGCCGGTCGCACCACGGACGATTTCCACCCGGTCGAACATCGCCAGATTCGGTTGCACTGCCAAAGTGAACGGCGAATACGAGCTGGGCAGACCGTCGTACATGATGTTGTCGATGTCGAAACCGCGCGCCTTGTAAGTCTGCCGGCCCGGGCCGCTGGCCTCGCTGAGGAACAGCCCCGGCGTGCCGCGCACCACGTCGTTGACGCTGGTCATGTTCTGGTCGTCCATGCGCTGGCGAGTGATCACCGTCACCGCCTGCGGCGTTTCGCGCATGGTCAGCGACAGCTTGGTCGCGGTCTGCATCGGGCCGGTGGTGTAGGACTGCGTGTCTTCGGTGGTGCTGCTCATCTGCGTGGCGCCGATTTCGGTCGCTTGCAGTTCCAGCGGGCCATTGGTGGGCGCAGTGGCTGCGGTTTCTTCAGCCAACGCAGGAGCGATGCTGGCCATGCCGATGGCGATTGCGAGGAGGTTAGGTGAAAGGTTCGAGCGGCGGTGAATGGTGTGAAACGACATCTATCTGCTTCCCCAGGATTACCCAAACAATACTGATACGAGTGCGTGTAAGAATTATTCGCATTAGTATGTCGGAAGTTTCCGGGGGAATAAACCCGTACGAGTCAGTTAGTTAATGATTTTTTCACAATTGGATTTGAGCGCTTGTGCAAACAAATGTGGGAGCGAGCCTGCTCGCGAAGGCGGTGTGTCATTCAACAGATGCGTTGTCTGATACTCCGCTTTCGCGAGCAGGCTCGCTCCCACAGGGTTATACGGTTTTTTGAAATCAGTCCAGATCCTTCGCCCCATGCCGCTCCGGCACCTGACTGTCTTCATCACCCCAGGTGCGATTCACTCGCTGCCCACGCATGACCGCCGGCCGCTTGGCGATTTCTTCGGCCCAGCGCTGCACATGGGCGTACTCGTGCGCCGCGAGAAATTCCGCCGCCGAGTAAACGTTGTTGCGCACCAGTTGCCCGTACCAGGGCCACACGGCGATATCGGCGATGGTGTAATCGTCGCCGGCCAGATAGGCGTTGTCGGCGAGACGGCGGTTGAGCACATCCAGCTGCCGTTTGGCTTCCATGGTGAAGCGGTTGATCGGGTATTCGAGCTTCTCCGGCGCATACGCGTAGAAATGCCCGAAACCGCCGCCCAGATACGGCGCCGAGCCCATTTGCCAGAACAGCCAGTTGAGGGTTTCGGTGCGACCGGCCGGATCCTTGGGCAGCAAGGCGCCGAACTTTTCCGCGAGATACAGCAGGATCGAACCGGACTCGAACACCCGGATCGGCGGCTCGACGCTGCGATCCAGCAGCGCCGGGATTTTCGAGTTCGGGTTGACTTCGACAAAGCCGCTGGAGAACTGATCGCCCTCGCCAATGCGGATCAGCCATGCGTCGTATTCGGCCTCGCTGTGCCCGAGTGCAAGCAGCTCTTCGAGCATGATGGTGACTTTCACACCGTTGGGCGTGGCCAGCGAATACAGTTGCAGCGGATGCTTGCCGACCGGCAGTTCCTTATCGTGGGTCGGCCCGGCGATCGGCCGGTTGATGCTGGCGAAGTGGCCGCCGGAAGGGGCTTCGTGTTTCCAGACCTTGGGCGGAACGTAAGACGCATTGCTCATGAAACGGACCTCGTCGATGCTGGGAGAGAACAGGTAGACACCGTAGGGAAAATTTCCGGCGGGTGCCAGCGGTGAGTGCGGTTATTCATATTGAATGATGTAAGCCGATCTGCCGCCTTCGCGAGCAGGCTCGCTCCCACAGGGGTATGTATTGGACAGAGAAACAGGGTTCACCCGTATTTATTGTGGGAGCGAGCCTGCTCGCGAAAGCGTCGGCAGGGTCGCCGCGCCTAATGGCTCCAATACCGCCCAACCGCACCCCCGAGTCCCTGCACCGGATCTGTCTCAGGAAACGCCAGCCCCGCAATCCGCGCCAACTGCGCATCACTCGGCGCGGCCCGGCAAATATCCGCCTGCTGCCCCGGCGGATAAGCACCGACCACGAGAAAATCCTCACTCGAGCCCAGATTGCAGTGCCCGGTCCCGGCCGGCAGCAACAGCACATCCCCGGCGCTGACGTCGACGACTTGGCCGTCAGGCCCGCCCAACATCAACCGCGCCTGACCGGCCGCCACGCCAAGCACTTCGTGGCCTTCAGTGTGGTAGTGGTGATAGTCATAAATGCCGTAGCGCCACTGCGCCGGCCAGCCATTGGCACCGAACGTCTGCTCGAAGCGCGCGGCCGGATCGTCGCCTTCAACGGCAATCGCGCTGCGGTAGATCAGCACCGGCAGACGCGGATTGTTCGGCACCCAGTCATTGCGTTGAAGCAGCAGGGTTTGCACTTCAGTCATGGCCAATCCTCCTTCGCTCGATTTATCAGTCGACCGCAGCGCAGGGCAATCGCCTCAAAAAATCATTCCCGCGCAAACACGGCGCCGAAATTGATACCCGGAAAATCCAGCGAAACTTCATCGCGCAGCGGGCTGTCCAGACCCTTACATGTCCATGCAGCGGTAAATGGCGAGGGTCAAGATGACGATGACAGTTGGTGATTTTCTGGTTGAGCGGCTCAGCGAATGGGGCGTCACGCGGATTTTTGGTTATCCGGGGGATGGCATCAACGGCGTGTTCGGCGCCATGAGCCGGGCCAAAGGCAAGATCGAATTCGTTCAGGCACGGCACGAGGAAATGGCCGCGTTCATGGCCTCGGCCCACGCCAAGTTCACCGGCGAGCTGGGCGTTTGCATCGCCACCTCCGGCCCCGGCGCCTCGCACCTGATCACCGGCCTGTACGATGCGCGCATGGACCACATGCCGGTGCTGGCCATTGTCGGTCAGCAGGCGCGCACGGCGCTGGGCAGTCACTACCAGCAGGAGCTGGATCTGGTGTCGATGTTCAAGGATGTCGCCGGTGCGTTTGTGCAGCAGGCTTCGGCGCCGTCGCAAGTGCGCCATCTGCTTGATCGCGCGGTGCGCACTGCGGTCGGCGAGCGCCGCGTCACCGCGCTGATTCTGCCCAATGACTTGCAGGATCTGCCTTACGAGCAACCGGCGCGCGCCCATGGCACCGCGCATTCCGGGGTCGGTTACAGCAAGCCGAAAGTCGTTCCTTATGCCGCCGATCTGCAACGCGCCGCCGAGGTACTGAACAGCGGCGAGAAAGTCGCGATTCTGGTCGGTGCCGGTGCGCTGGAGGCGACCGATCTGGTCATCGCCGTGGCGGAGAAACTCGGCGCCGGTGTCGCCAAAGCGCTGTTGGGCAAAGCAGTGTTACCTGACGATTTGCAGTGGGTCACCGGCAGCATCGGCCTGCTCGGCACCGAGCCCAGCTACAAGCTGATGAGCGAGTGCGACACCTTGCTGATGATCGGTTCGGGCTTCCCGTATTCCGAGTTTCTGCCCAAGGAAGGCCAGGCGCGCGGGGTGCAGATCGACTTGCAGCCGGACATGCTCAGCCTGCGTTATCCGATGGAGGTCAATCTGGTCGGCGATTCAGCGGAAACCCTCGCTGCGTTGCTGCCGCTGCTGGAACAAAAGACCTCGAACAAATGGCGCAAGAAGATCGAAGGCTGGCGCAGCAGCTGGGAGAAAACCCTGGAAAAACGCGCCATGGCCAAAGCCGATCCAGTCAACCCGCAACGAGTGGTCTACGAGTTGTCGCCGCGTTTGCCCGAGCAGGCGATTATCACCAGCGACTCTGGCTCTTGCGCCAACTGGTTCGCCCGCGACCTGAAAATCCGTCGCGGCATGAAATGCTCACTTTCCGGTGGCCTGGCCTCGATGGGCGCGGCGGTGCCCTATGCGATCGCGGCCAAGTTCGCCTTCCCGGAACGCCCGGTCATTGCCCTGGTCGGCGACGGCGCGATGCAGATGAACAACATGGCCGAGCTGATCACTGTCGCCAAATATTGGCGCCAGTGGCAGAGCCCGAAATGGATCTGCGCGGTGTTCAACAACGAAGACCTCAACCAGGTCACCTGGGAGCAGCGGGTGATGGAGGGCGATCCGAAGTTCGAAGCGTCGCAGAGCATTCCCGATGTGCCGTATCACCTGTTCGCGATTTCCATCGGTCTGAAGGGCATTTTCGTTGATCGTGAAGAAGAGGTCGCCGCTGCGTGGGAACAGGCACTCGCCTCGGAAGTGCCGGTGCTGATCGAATTCAAGACCGACCCGAACGTGCCGCCGCTGCCACCGCACATCAAGCTTGAGCAAGCGAAGAAATTCGCCACGACCCTGCTCAAGGGCGACCCGGACGAAGCCGGGGTGATCATGCAAACCGCCAAGCAGGTACTGGGCGCCGTGTTGCCCGGGAAGAAATGACGGTGGGCGCTTGAACGAGTCAACCATCTACATCGGTTGCGCCGGCTGGAGTCTCGGGCGCGAGCACTGGCCGGCATTCCCCGCCGAAGGCACGCACCTGCAACGCTACGCCGCGCGCTTCAACTGTGTGGAAATCAACAGCTCGTTCTACCGCCCGCATCGGCGTCAGACCTACGAACGCTGGGCCGACTCTGTAGCGCCGGACTTTCGCTTCGCAGTGAAAGTGCCGAAGCTCATCACCCATGAACAGCGGCTGGCGGACAGCGCGGCCGCGCTCGATGAATTTCTCGGCCAGTGCCAGGGCTTGGGTGATCGACTCGGCTGCCTGCTGATGCAACTGCCACCGAAACTGGCGTTTGAGGCACCGGTCGCCGAGGCTTTTTTTCATGCCCTGCGCGAGCGGTTCAAGGGCAGTGTGGTGCTGGAACCGCGACACGAATCTTGGACTGGCGCTGAGGCCATGCTGGTGGACCTGCAGATTGCCCAGGCGGTGGTCGATCCCTCGCGGATCAGCAGCGACACCGCGCCGGGTGGCTGGCAAGGCCTGCCGTATTGGCGCCTGCACGGCTCGCCACGGATTTATCACAGCGCTTATGAAGCGGCCTATCTGCAACAGCTTGCTCAGAACCTGCGGCGCGCGAAGGCCGACGGCAAAGACATCTGGTGCATCTTCGACAACACCGCCAGCGGCGCCGCCACGGCCGATGCGCTGGCTTTGAAGGCCTTGATCGAAGGCGTCGAACGCTGAACGACGACGCTCTCACCAACCCACACAAACCATCCGGCTACAGGTAAACTCCGCGCACTTTTTCAAGGAGTTCACATGAGTTACTACCAGCCGGGCATTCTCGCTACCCCTGTTCCTGCGCAAGCACGTCATCTGTTTTTCGCCCTGGCGTCGGTGGAAGCCTTGCCGCAAGCGATCGACAACCTGCTGATGCTGGTGGATGGCAAGTCGGCGGTGGTTGGCTTTGGTGAGTCGTTGACCAAGGCGCTGAATGTCGAAATCGCTGGCCTGCGCAGCTTCCCGGCGCTGACCGGCGTTGGCGTGAACAACCCGTCGACCCAGCATGCCCTGTGGATCTGGCTGCACGGTGTCGACCGTGGCGAGCTGCTCAACCGCTGCAACGCTATCGAAGCCGCGCTGGCCCCGGCCTTGCGTCTGGTCGAGATGCAGGAAGCCTTCCGCCACATGGACGGCCACGACCTCACCGGTTACGAAGATGGCACGGAAAACCCTCACGATGACGCCGCTGTCGCCGCCGCACTGCTTAGCAGTGGCGCGGACGGGCTGGTCGGTGGCAGCTTCGCCGCGATCCAGCAGTGGCAGCACGACCTCAAGGGTTTTCATCGCCTGTCTGCCGGGGCCAAGGACGACATCATGGGACGGCGCTTGAGCGATAACGAAGAAATCGACGACGCGCCGATCTCCGCCCACGTCAAACGCACCGCGCAAGAGAGCTTCGCCCCGGAAGCGTTCGTCGTGCGCCGCTCGATGCCATGGATTGAAGGCGATCGTGCCGGTTTGATGTTCCTCGCTTTCGGTTTCTCCCTCGATGCCTTCGAAGCACAGCTGCGGCGCATGAGCGGTCTGGAAGACGGTATCGCCGATGGCCTGTACCAGATCAGCCGGCCAATCACCGGCGGCTACTACTGGTGTCCGCCGCTCAAGGACGGACGCCTTGATCTGCGCGCGTTGCGCATCGGCTGAGGACTGCATATGAACGTGGTGCGCTGGGGCATGATCGGTTGCGGCAGTGTCGCTGAACGCAAGAGCGGACCGGCCTTTTACAAGGCGCCCGGTTCGGCGCTGGTTGCGGTGATGGGCCGACGCCTCGAAGCGGTGACCGACTATGCCGCGCGCCACGGCATCAGCCGTGTCTATACCGATGTCGATGCGCTGATCAACGATCCCGAAGTGGATGCGGTGTACATCGCCACGCCACCCGACAGCCACCACGCCTACAGCCTGAAAGTCGCCGCCGCCGGCAAGCATTGCTGCGTGGAAAAGCCCATGGCGCTCAACGCCGGGCAAAGCCGCGAGATGCAGCAAGCGTTTGCCGCTGCCGGTCTGCACCTGTTCGTCTCCTATTACCGCCGCTCGCTGCCGCGCTTCGCCCAGGTGCGGCAATGGCTGGAGGAGGGGCGCATCGGCGAGGTTCGCCATCTGAGCTGGACACTGACCAAAGCACCGTCGCCGGCTGATCTTGAAGGTCGGGAGAATTGGCGCACCGACCCGGCGGTGGCGGGCGGCGGCTACTTTGCCGACCTGGCCAGCCACGGCCTGGACCTGTTTCAGTACCTGCTTGGCGACATCGTTGAAGTCGCCGGTTTCACCGCGCGTCAGGCGGGGTTGTACGCGGCGGAAGATGCGGTCAGCGCCACTTGGCGATTCGCCTCCGGGGCGCTAGGCATGGGCTGCTGGAACTTTGTCGCGGACCGCCGTGAGGATCGCGTCGAGATTATCGGCAGCCAGGGGCGGATCGGTTTTTCGGTGTTTGACGAGCATCCGGTGCAGCTGTTTGCCGATGAGCAGATCAGCCTGGAGATTGCTCATCACGAGCATATTCAGTGGCATCACGTGCTGGGAATGAATGCGCATATTCGTGGTGATTCACAGCATCCCGCCGTGGCCGAGCAAGCCGTCAAGACCGATTGGGTCATGGACTGGATCCTCAAACGCTGAATAGCTCACAATCCCCTGTGGGAGCGAGCCTGCTCGCGAAAGCATTCTGTCAGTCAGTATTTTGGGTGACTGACACACCGCTTTCGCGAGCAGGCTCGCTCCCACAGATTTTGCCGGCGCAACGCGCATCTAAGGTTATGCCCAAACAATATTTCTCAACCTCGTCATAACCTCCCTAAGATCACGTCATAACTCGTTATGACAAGTGATCCCGCGATGACCGATAACGTTCTCTCCCTCAATAGCGTTCCGCTGCACACCCAACTGCGCGACGTTCTGCGTGCGCGGATTCTCGACGGTGAATACCCGCAAGACAGTCAGATGCCTTCCGAAAGCGAACTGGGCGCGCTGTTCAAAGTCAGCCGCATCACCGTGCGCCAGGCACTCGGTGATCTGCAAAAGGAGGGCCTGATCTTCAAGATCCACGGCAAGGGCACCTTCGTCGCCAAACCGAAAACCTTTCAGAACGTCAGCAGCCTGCAAGGCCTCGCCGAGTCGATGACCGGGCGCGGTTACGAGGTGATCAACCGCCTGCGCAGTTTCAAATTCATTCCGGCCGACAAGCGTGTCGCCGAGCGTCTGCAGGTGGCCGAAGGTGAGATCGTCGCGCAGATCAAACGCGTACGGCTGATCAATCGCGAGCCGATTTCGCTGGAAATTACCTACCTGCCCAAAGCCGTCGGCGAACGGCTGGAGAAGGCTGATCTGGTCACCCGCGACATCTTTCTGATTCTGGAAAACGACTGCGGCATCGCCCTCGGCCACGCCGATCTGGCCATCGACGCAGTGCTGGCCGATAGCGACCTGACCCAGGCGCTCAACGTCGAAGCGGGCTCGCCGATCATGCGCATCGAGCGCCTGACCCATGATGCCCAGGGCCAGCCGCTGGACTTCGAACACCTTTATTACCGTGGCGATGCGTTCCAGTACCGCCTGCGGATCGACCGGCAGAAAGGGGAGCAGGCATGACCCGCAACGTTCTAGAACAGGAATACGACATCGTCGTGATTGGCGGCGGTACGGCCGGGCCGATGGCAGCGATCAAGGCCAAGGAGAAGAACCGCGATTTGCGCGTGTTGCTGGTCGACAAGGCCAACGTCAAGCGCAGCGGCGCGATCAGCATGGGCATGGACGGCCTGAACAACGCGATCATTCCCGGCCACTCGACACCAGAGCAGTACACCAAGGAAATCACCATCGCCAACGACGGCATCGTCAATCAGGCGGCGGTGTATGCCTACGCCACCCACAGTTTTGAAACCATCGAACAACTCGACCGCTGGGGCGTGAAATTCGAGAAGGACGAGACCGGCGACTACGCGGTGAAAAAGGTCCACCACATGGGTGCCTATGTGCTGCCGATGCCGGAAGGGCACGACATCAAGAAAGTCCTGTATCGGCAGTTGAAACGTGCGCGGGTGAGCATCACCAATCGCCTGGTCTGCACGCGTTTGCTGACCGACGAGGAGGGCGCGGTAAACGGTGTGATGGGCTTCGATTGCCGCACCGCCGACTTCCATGTGATCAAGGCCAAAGCAGTGATTCTCGCCTGCGGCGCGGCCGGACGCCTCGGCTTGCCATCGTCGGGCTACCTGATGGGCACCTACGAAAACCCGACCAATGCGGGCGACGGCTACGCGATGGCCTATCACGCCGGGGCTGAGCTGGCCAATCTCGAGTGCTTTCAGATCAACCCGTTGATCAAGGACTACAACGGCCCGGCCTGCGCCTACGTCACCGGCCCGCTGGGTGGCTACACCGCCAACAACAAGGGCGAACGCTTCATCGAGTGCGACTACTGGAGCGGACAGATGATGTGGGAGTTCCATCAGGAACTGGAAAGCGGCAACGGTCCGGTGTTCCTCAAACTCGATCACCTGGCCGAGGAAACCATCCAGAACATCGAGGAAATCCTGCACAGCAACGAGCGCCCGAGCCGTGGCCAGTTCCACGCCAACCGTGGCACCGACTACCGCACGCAGATGGTTGAAATGCACATTTCGGAAATCGGCTTTTGCAGCGGCCACTCGGCGTCCGGCGTGTGGGTCAACGAGCGTACCGAGACTTCAGTCAAGGGCTTGTACTCGGCCGGCGACATGGCTGCGGTGCCGCACAATTACATGCTCGGCGCGTTCACTTACGGCTGGTTCGCCGGGCACAACGCCGCGGACTTTGTTGCCGGCCGCGAGTTTTCCGCACTGGACAGCGAGCAGATCGCCAAGGAGAAAGCCCGGGTCTACGCGCCGCTCGATCGCGAACACGGTCTGCCGCCGGCGCAGGTCGAGTACAAGCTGCGGCGCTTCGTCAACGACTACCTGCAACCGCCGAAAGTGACCAAAAAAATGCAGATCGGCCTGCAACGCTTCAGCGACATCGAGCGTGATCTCGAGCAGATGAAAGCCAACAACGCTCACGAACTGATGCGAGCGATGGAAACCAGCGTGATCCGCGACTGTGCCGAAATGGCCGCCCGCGCTTCGTTGTTCCGCGCTGAAAGCCGCTGGGGCCTGTACCACTATCGCGTCGATCATCCGCAACGCAACGACGCCGAGTGGTTCTGCCATTGTCATCTGAAGAAGGGCGAGGACGGCAAGATGACCAGTTTCAAGAAAGCCGTCGAGCCCTACATCATCCCGCTCGATGCCGAAGAAATGCAGGCGTATGACCGCCTGCGGGTCGGCGCCTTCGCCGCTTGAGACATCATTTTTCAGAGAGTCCGAACCATGGCTTATCAAGCTCAGGAAATCTTCTTTCGCTCCAACGCGCCGGTCACCGTTGACGAGGACAAATGCATCGCGGAAAAGGGCTGCACCGTGTGTGTCGACGTCTGCCCGATGGACCTGCTGGCGATCAACCCGGCCACGCAAAAGGCCTACATGGCGTTCGATGAATGCTGGTACTGCATGCCGTGCGAGAAGGATTGCCCGACGGGGGCGGTGAAGGTCGACATCCCCTATTTATTGCGTTGACCCCAAATCCATTGTGGGAGCGAGCCTGCTCGCGAAAGCAATCGTTCATTCAACAATGATGGTGACTGACCCGCCGCCTTCGCGAGCAGGCTCGCTCCCACGTTGCAATTGTGATTATCCAATAGCCATCCGGTGAACCCCGGACGCTGAATTGCAAATAACCCCTCGTTTCCCACCGCGCCCCGATCGCGGCGGAGACGAACTTCAAACCAATGATTCGAGGGGAAACACTCATGTTGCGTGCAGCACTCGCTGGGCTGGTCCTGGCTTCGTTCACCTTGTCGGCCTCGGCCGAAACCATCCGCATCGCCATCGGCACCCAGGACACCACCATCAACTGCGCCGCCGGCGGCCTGTTGATCCGTGAACTCGGTCTGCTGGAAAAATACCTGCCCCACGATGGCGCCTACAAAGACGCGAAGTACGACGTGCAGTGGAAGAATTTCACCAGTGGCGCGCCGCTGACCAATGAGATGGTCGCCGGCAAACTCGATTTCGGTGCCATGGCCGATTTCCCCGGTGCGTTCAACGGTGTGGCATTCGAAACGGCGGGCAAGCACAGCCTGTTCATCAGCGTGCTGTCGGGCAGCATCAAGGGCAGCGGCAACGGCATCGTCGTGCCGAGCGCTTCGTCGGTGCAGAGCCTGAGCGAACTCAAGGGCAAGACCATTTCGGTGCCGTTCGCCTCGACGGCTCACGGCATGTTGCTGCGCGCCGTGGCAGAGCAGGGCTGGGACCCGCTCAAGGATGTCAACATCATCGCCCAGCCACCGGAAGTCGCCGGCTCGGCATTGCAGGCCGGCAAGATCGACGCCCACGCCGATTTCGTGCCCTTCGCCGAGCTGTTCCCGAGCCGTGGTTTCGCCCGCAAGATCTACGACGGCGCCCAGGCCAACGCGCCGACTTTCCATGGCGCACTGGTGGATCAGGCCTACGCCAAAAAGTACCCGGAAATCGTCGTCGCCTACCTGCGTGCGAGCATCGAAGCCAACCAACTGCTCGCCGCCGAACCGGAGAAGTACAGCGAACTGATCGCCAAGGTCACCGGCGTCGATGCCGAGGTCAACTACCTGTTCCACGGCCCGCTCGGCGTACAGACCCGCGACCTGAGCTGGAAGCCTGAATACCGCCAGGCCGTCGGAACCGCCATCGATACCCTGAAGCTTCTGAAGAAAGCCGATCGCGGGCTCGATCTGAACAGCTTCATCGACGACCAATACATCCGCGCCGCCTTCAAGGCCTCAAATCTCGATTACGCCGCGCAACTGGCCAACTACGCGCAGACGCCGTTGCCGGGTGTGGATGCGGCGACGGGCAAAGCCATCACCGACGTCAGCCATGTCGCGGAGATCTGGGTGCGTGGCGAGGAAAAAGTCCGCCGTTACGGTTCGGCTGAAGCGGCGTTCACCGCGCTGGCGGGGTTGAAGCAGGTGGGCAAGAACATTCGCGCGGTGTATGCGCAGGCCAGCGACAGCGGGATCAAGCTGCTCGCTGAACAGGCGTGGTTTGCCAGCGACGGCAAGGGCCGCCTCAGCGCATTCCTGCTCAAGGGCCAGGCCCAGCAATACGCTGCGGCGCAGGGTGGCAAGGTGTTCGATTTCAGCGATGCCACTGCGCAGGTTGTTGCTGCGCGCTGAAGATCAAAAGCCCCTCACCCTAACCCTCTCCCGGAGGGAGAGGGGACTGACCGAGTTGTTTGTGAGAGATACGCCGACGTGAAGTACCGAGTCGAACTCAGGTCGTGAAAAGCACGCAAATCGGCTCCCTTTCCCCTCGCCCCCCCTGGGGGAGAGGGCTGGGGTGAGGGGGTAAATCGCAGCCATCACACAGAACCCGAACTGGAAACCGGACTATGAAAACACCGTTGCGCTGGACATCAAGAGCCGCCTCACTGCTGCTCTGCCTGCTCTTCTGGCAACTCGCCGCCAGCCACCACTGGAACCTCGGCCTGGTCACCTTTGCCAACGTGCCGACGCCACTGGCGGTGATCGAAGCCGCGCTCGGCCTGGGCGACTCGGGCAAACTCTGGCAGCACCTGAGCAGCAGCCTCGGCCGCGTCTTCGCCGGTTACGTGGCGGCGTTGATCATCGGCATCGCCCTGGGCCTGGCCATCGGCCGTTCGAAATGGGCCGAAGACCTGCTGCTGCCCCCGCTCGAAGTCCTGCGCCCAATCCCCGCCGTCGCGTGGATTCCGCTGGCGATCCTGATGTTTCCGTCCTCGGAATTGTCGATGGTGTTCATCACCTTCACTGGCGCGCTGTTCCCGATCCTGCTCAATACCGTGCACGGCGTCGAAGGCGTCGATCCGCGCCTGATCGCCTCGGCAAAAAGCCTCGGGGCCGGGCGCCGGGCGATCCTGCTGGAAGTGATTCTGCCGGGCGCTGCGCCGAGCATCATCACTGGCCTGGCGATCGGCATGGGCACTTCGTGGTTCTGTCTGGTGACGGCGGAAATGATCTCCGGGCAGTTCGGCATCGGGTACTACACCTGGGAGTCCTACACCATTCAGAACTACGCCGACATCGTCGTCGGCATGCTCTTGATCGGCGTGTTGGGCATGGGCAGCAGCTGGCTGATCAAACGCCTGGGCGGTTTGTTCACGCCTTGGCATCGACCGCGAGGCAAAGCCTGATGAGCGTCATGCAAACCCCGGAAGGGCGGATCGACATTCGCCAGTTGTCCATCGTCCTCGGCCAGGGCCGCGAAGCCTTCGAAGCGGTGCAGGGCCTCGATTGCCAGATCGAACCCGGCCAGTTCGTGTGCATTCTCGGCCCGTCCGGATGCGGCAAGTCGACCTTGCTCGGCGCTCTGGCCGGACATTTGAATGCCAGTACCGGCAGCTTGAAAGTCGACGGCAGCGCGGTGACCGGCCCGTCGCCGCAGCGCGGCATGGTGTTCCAGCATCACACGCTGTTCCCGTGGCGTACGGTGCGCGACAACGTCGCCTTCGGCCTGAAGATGCGCGGCGTCGGCAAGGCTGAGCGCCGTCGCGCCGCTGACGACATCCTCAAACTGGTCGGCCTCGAAGGCTTTGCCGAACGCTGGCCGGATCAGCTCTCCGGTGGCATGCAGCAGCGGGTGGAGATCGCCCGGGTGCTGGTCAATCGACCGCGCCTGTTGCTGATGGACGAGCCGTTCGGCGCGCTGGATGCGCTGACCCGCTTGAACATGCAGGAACTGCTGCTGGACATCTGGACGCGCATCCGCACCACCGTGGTTTTCGTCACTCACGACATCGACGAGGCGTTGTTTCTAGCCGATCGCTTGCTGGTGATGAGCGCGCGACCGGGGCGGATCATCGAAGACCTGCGTCTGGATTTTCCACGCCCGCGTACCAGTGAACTGGTGACCAGCCCCGAGTTCGCTCGCCTGAAACGCCATTGCCTCGACCTGCTGCGCCACGACAACGACCGACCGCTGCCGCGCCTCAATCCGCTCGGCCTGCCTCCTGAAAACCCTTTGCCGCGATTTGCCCTATGACCTCTATTTTTGCTGTGACCGACAACGAAGACATCCTCGCCCTGCAACCGCGCCTGACGGCGGAAGACCCGGGCGTGCGGCGCATTGCCCTGATTGATCTCGCCGATCTTGAGGAGCCGGATGGTTTGCTCTGGCTGGTTGATCGACTCCGGCAGGATCCCGCCGAGGACGTCCGCGCTGAGGCCGCGCGATTGCTCGAAGCGTGGGAGGAGGAAGCGGTCGTGCAAGCCTTGTGCGAAGCACTGACGGATCCGGCGCCCGCGGTGCAATCGGCGGCGGCGCAAAGTCTGAGCCTGCTCAAGACTGCGGAGGCGGGGCGGGTGATTCTGCCGTGGACCGCGCATGCCGAGGTCAGTGTGCGCATCGCCGCATTTCGGGCGTTACGCGAATTGCGCTTCGCCGAGGCCGCGCCGGCTGCCGTCGCAGCGTTAGAAGATGCCGATGCCAATGTCCGACGCGAAGCGGTGGGCGTGCTCGGCTGGCTCAAACAGCTCGACGCGCTGCCAGCTCTGGCGCGCCTGGCCAGTGACGACCCGGACACCGAAGTGCGACGCGCCGCGACCGGTGCCCTCGGCTTGGCCAGCGACGCCGAAGTGCTGCCGGCGCTGCGCCAGGCCTTGCACGACCATGCCTGGCAAGTGCGCGAAGAAGCTGCGACCACATTGGGCAAAGTTGGCCACAGCGACGCTGGCCCGGCCTTGGTCGCAGCGCTGAGCGATGATTATTGGCAAGTGCGCCTGCGCGCCACCCGCAGCCTCGGTCGCCTGCGCTTCGTCCCGGCGCTGGATGCGCTGATCGAGACCCTCGGCCACCGCATTAGCAACCTGCGCAAGGAAGCTGCGCTGGCCCTCGGTGAATTGAACGATCGTGGTGCCTTGGCCGCGTTGCAGGCAGCGCAGGACGACGGCGACCCGGAAGTGCGCAAAGCCGTGCGCATCGCGTTGAGTCAGTTGCAATGAACCCACTGTCGGTGGGCAACTCGCAGAGTGCACGCACGCTGCGCCTGAGCTGGCCGGACGGGCGCGAATCGCTGCTCAGGCATGCCGACCTGCGCCGGCAATGCCCATGCTCGCAATGCCGCGCATTTCGCCTGCGCGGTGTCACGCCGCTGGTTGATGATCGCGTGCGCCTGATCGAGGTCAATCCGCAGGGGTATGGTGTGCAACTGGTGTTCAGCGATGGCCATCAACGCGGGATTTACCCGTGGGCGTACCTGGCGCAACTTGATTCTTCGCATCTCCCCATTCTTACAGAGACATGAGGATTCTGTAGGAGCTGACGAGTGAAACGAGGCTGCGATCTTTTGACTTTGACTTTGACTTTTAAAAGCAAGATCAAAAGATCGCAGCCTTCGGCAGCTCCTGCGTCGGCTTGCGCCGACTGGCGGTTCTTGTCAGGCATTTTCCACAGGAGTACAAATGTACTCCATGACAAACCTCACTCCCCGCCGTACCGCCATCCTGACCTTTATCCGCGATCGCATCGCCGAGCACGGTCAGCCCCCAAGCCTCGCTGAAATCAGCGAGGCTTTTGGTTTTGCCTCGCGCAGCGTGGCGCGCAAGCATGTGCTGGCGCTCACCGAAGCCGGTTTCATCGAGGTCAATCCGCATCAGGCCCGGGGCATTCGCCTGCTCGGTCAGCCACCGCGTCCGGAATTGCTGGAGATCCCCGTACTCGGTCGCGTGGCTGCCGGCGCACCGATTGGCGCCGATGCCGACATCCATAACCGTTTGCTGCTCGACCCGGCGCTGTTCTCCCGCACCCCGGATTACATGCTGCGGGTGCAGGGCGACTCGATGATCGAAGACGGCATTCTCGATGGCGATCTGGTCGGTGTGCGGCGCAATCCCGAGGCGCTGAACGGCCAGATCGTCGTTGCGCGTCTGGACGGTGAAGTCACCATCAAACGCTTCGAACGGATCGGGGATGAAGTGCGCCTGCTGCCGCGCAACCCGGCCTATCAGCCCATCGTTGTGCGTAACGATCAGGATCTGGCCATCGAAGGCGTGTTCTGTGGTCTGGTGAGGCAAGGCTGATGGGCGCCGTCGTTGCGTTGGATACGCTGTTCAATGGCGGCCAGGTCTGGCGCGGCCGGCCTGCGCCACCGGCGGCGAGCCCGCAGCCGACCGGGCATGCGGCACTGGACGCAGCGCTGCCCAGCGGCGGCTGGCCGGAGGCGGCGCTGAGTGAAATTCTCTTGGCCGGCCCCGGTGTCGGCGAGCTGCAACTGGTCTGGCCAACCCTGGCGCGATTGTCCGCGGCCGGTGAGCGCATCGTGCTGGTGGCGCCGCCGTTCGTGCCGTACCCGCAGGCTTGGGCCAATGCCGGAGTCGATCTGCGCCAGTTGTCGGTCATTCAGGCCAGCGAACGCGATGCCTTGTGGGCGGCGGAGCAATGCCTGCGCTCGGGCAGTTGCGGCGCGGTGCTGTGCTGGCCGAACAAGGCCGATGACCGAGCCTTGCGGCGTTTGCAGGTAGCGGCGGAAACCGGCCAGACCCTGGCCTTTGCCTGGCGCCCGTTGAGCGAAGCGGTCAACCCGTCACCGGCAGCGTTACGGATTGCCATCGATGCCAAACCGGCGCAGCTACGCGTACTCAAGTGCCGTGGCGGGCTAGCGCGGGCGGCGCCGATTGCATTTACCGTGGGGCACTGATCGTCATGCGCTGGGTATGTATCCTGTTTCCGCAATTGGCCCTCGACGCCGTACTGCGTCAGCGGCCCGACCCTGAAGAGCCGCTGGTCCTGCTCAGCGGCCCGGCCCAGCGCCGGGTGCTGCAAGCGGTGAATCCGGCGGCGCGCAAACTCGGCCTGCGCCCCGGCATGTCGATGAGCGCCGCGCAAGCCATGAGCAAAGGCTTTGCCACCGCTGATTACGAGGTGGCCGAGGTTGAACACTGGCAACAGTTTCTTGCCGCGTGGGCCTATCGTTTCAGCGCACAGGTCAGCGTGCATTACCCGCGTACCGTGGTGTTCGAGATCGAATCCAGCCTGGGCCTGTTCGGTACCTGGCCGCAATTTGAAGCTCGCCTGCGCCAGGAGTTGAAAGATCTAGGCTTTCGTCATCGCATAGTCGCCGCGCCGAACCCGGTTGCGGCGCGAGTGCTGGCCAATGCCTACGATGGCCTGGTGGTGCCGGACGGTGAGGCTTTGCAGCATCATCTCGGGCAATTGCCGGTCGACCGCGTCGGGCTGGAGCCGAATGTCGCCACGGCGCTGTCGCGCATGGGCCTGCGCAATCTCAGTCAGGTGCAAAGCCTGCCACGCCAGGCACTGGCCCGGCGTTTCGAAGCGCAGATGCTCAAGCACTTGGATACGCTGTTCGGCGCACGACCTCTGGCGCTGGCGTTCTATCTGCCGCCCGACCGTTTCGATATCCGCATCGAACTGAATTTCGACGTGCAATCCCATCAGGCCTTGCTGTTCCCGTTACGGCGCTTGACCGGCGATTTGTCGGCGTTCCTCTGTGGGCGCGACAGTGGCGTGCAGCGTTTCGATTTGCTTCTGGAACACGCCGGGCTGCCGGACACAGTGATCAAGGTCGGCCTGCTCAGCGCCGAGCGTGACGCGGCGATGCTCTTCGAACTGGCCCGTGGCCGGCTGGAGCAAGTCCAGGTGGAGGCGCCGGTGCGTGGTTTTCGCTTGCGCGCTGAAGACCTGCCGAGTTTCGTTCCGCAGTATCAGGAACTGTTCGACGACCGCCCGCAACAGACCTTGCCCTGGGAGCAATTGCGCGAGCGTCTGCGCGCACGGCTGGGTGATGACGCGGTGCAGGGGCTGCGATTTCAGGCCGATCATCGCCCTGAGTGCGCATGGCAGAACGCTGCCGATAAACAGCCTTGCACGGGGTTGCCCAGCGTGCAGCGTCCGGGCTGGCTGCTCAACGAACCGCAGAGCGTGCCGGAAGGTTCGGCGCGGATTCTCATGGGGCCGGAGCGCATCGAATCCGGTTGGTGGGACGGTGGTGACGTGCGGCGTGATTACTACCTGATCCAGAACCGCGCCGGTCAGCAGGGCTGGGCATGGCGGGCGGTGGGTGAGGGCGGTCCGCTGTGGCTGCAAGGCTGGTTCGCATGAGTGCCGATTACGCCGAACTGCATTGCCTGTCGAATTTCAGTTTCCAGCGCGGTGCCTCCAGCGCGCTCGAGCTGTTTCAACGAGCGAAAAAGCACGGTTACCAGGCGCTGGGGATCACCGACGAATGCACCCTGGCCGGGATCGTGCGTGCGTGGCAAGCGGCGAAGTCCGTTGAGTTGCCGCTAATCATCGGCAGCGAGATACGCATCGACAACGGCCCGAAACTGGTGCTGCTGGTGGAAAACCTTGCCGGTTATCAGGCCTTGTGCGGCTTGATCACCCAGGCCCGGCGGCGTACGCAGAAAGGCCAGTATCAGGTGCTGCGCGAAGACTTCGCCGAAGCGCTGCCGGGTTTGCTGGTGTTGTGGGTGCCGGATTCTCTGGATGACCGCGAAGAGGGTCGCTGGCTGAAACAGACCTTCGGCGAACGCCTGTGGCTCACGGTGCAACTGCATCGCGGGCAGAACGATCAGCAGCGGCTTGCGGCATTGTTGGCTCTGGCGGCTGAGTTGCAGATTCCAGCCGTGGCCAGCGGCGATGTGCACATGCACGCCCGTGGGCGCCGTGCCTTGCAGGACACCATGACCGCGATCCGTCATCACGTCCCGGTGGCTGAAGCGGGGCTGCGCCTGCACCCCAATGGCGAGCGGCATTTGCGCGGTCTCGATGTGCTGCGCGAGTTGTATCCGCCGGCCTTGCTCGATGAATCGGTCAACCTGGCCCGGCGCTGCACTTTCGATCTGAGCGAGCTGCGCTATCAGTACCCGAAAGAGCTGGTGCCCGAGGGGCACAGTGCCAGTTCCTGGTTGCGCCATCTGACCGAGGAGGGCATTGCCTGGCGCTGGCCGAAAGGGCCTCAGGCCAAGGTGCTCAAGCAGATCGATGACGAGTTGCAATTGATCGCCGAGCTCGGCTACGAAAGCTATTTCCTCACCGTGCACGACGTGGTGCGCTTTGCCCGCACACAAAAAATCCTCTGTCAGGGGCGTGGTTCGGCAGCCAACTCGGCGGTGTGTTATGCCTTGGGTATTACCGAAATCGACCCGGAGCGCACCACGCTATTGTTCGAACGTTTCATGTCCAAAGAGCGCAACGAGCCGCCGGACATCGACGTCGATTTCGAGCACGAGCGCCGCGAAGAAGTCCTGCAATACGTGTTCAACCGTTACGGCCGGCGACGTGCGGCGCTGACGGCGGTGGTCAGCACCTATCACGCCACCGGTGCCGTGCGCGATGTGGCCAAGGCCCTCGGCCTGCCGCCGGATCAGATCAACGCACTGGCCGATTGTTGCGGGCGCTGGAGCGATGAAACGCCGCCGCTGGAACGCTTGCGTGAAGGCGGCTTCGACCCGGATAGTCCGGTGCTGCGCCGGGTACTGAGCCTGACCGGGCAACTGATCGGCTTCCCCCGGCATCTGTCGCAGCATCCCGGCGGTTTTGTGATCTCCGAGCAGCCGCTGGACACCTTGGTGCCGGTCGAAAACGCGGCAATGGCCGACCGCACCATCATCCAATGGGACAAGGACGACCTCGATGCGGTCGGCCTGCTCAAGGTGGATATTCTCGCCTTGGGTATGCTCAGTGCGATTCGCCGCTGCTTCGACCTGCTGCGCCGGCATCGCGATCTGGACCTGACCCTCGCGACGATCCCCGCCGAAGACAAACCGACCTACGCAATGATCAGCCGCGCCGATACTGTCGGGGTGTTTCAGATCGAGTCGCGGGCGCAGATGTCGATGCTGCCGCGCCTGAAACCGCAGACGTTCTACGATCTGGTGATTGAAGTGGCGATCGTCCGCCCGGGGCCGATTCAGGGCGGCATGGTTCATCCCTATCTGCGCCGACGTAACAAGGAAGAGGCGGAAACCTATCCGTCGCCAGCGCTCGAAGTCGTACTCAAAAGAACCCTGGGCGTGCCGCTGTTTCAGGAGCAGGTCATGCAGATCGCCATCGTCGCTGCCGACTACAGCCCCGGCGAGGCCGATCAACTGCGTCGTTCCATGGCCGCGTGGAAGCGCCATGGCGGACTGGAGCCGCACAAGGAACGTCTCACCGCCGGTATGAAAAAGAACGGCTACACACCGGAATTCGCCGCGCAGATCTTCGAGCAGATCAAAGGCTTCGGCAGTTATGGCTTCCCCGAATCCCACGCCGCCAGTTTCGCCTTGCTGACCTACGCCAGTTGCTGGCTCAAGTGTCACGAGCCGGCGGCGTTCGCCTGTGCATTGATCAATAGTTGGCCGATGGGCTTTTACAGCCCGGACCAGATTCTGCAGGATGCGCGCCGGCACCAATTGCAGATCCGTCCGGTGGACGTGCGCGCCAGTGACTGGGATTGCAGCCTCGAGCCGCTGAGTGCCGGGCAACCGGCGATTCGCATGGGCCTGCGCATGATCAAGGGGTTTCGCGAAGAAGATGCCCGGCGCATCGAAGCCGCGCGCCGCCACGGGGCGTTTGCCGATGTTGCCGATTTGGGCGAGCGCGCCGCCCTCGACAGTCGTGCGCAGGCCTTGCTGGCAGACTCCGGCGCTTTGCGTGGCCTGGCCGGGCATCGCCATCGTGCGCGTTGGGAAGTGGCTGGGGTGCAGAAACAACTCGGCCTGTTCGCCGGCCTGCCCAACGAGGAAGAAGTGAAAATTGTTTTGCCCAAACCCAGCGTCGGCGAAGACCTGCATGCCGATTACGCCACGGTGGGGACGACGCTGGGTCCGCATCCGTTGGCTTTGTTGCGTGGCGAGTTGCAGGCCCGGCGCTGCCGCAGCTCGCGGGAATTGATGGATATCGAACATGGCCGGCCGGTCAGCGTGGCCGGGCTGGTCACCGGCCGGCAGCGCCCCGGCACGGCCAGCGGTGTGACGTTCGTGACCCTGGAAGACGAGTTCGGCAACGTCAACGTGGTGGTCTGGCGTGACCTGGCCGAGCGTCAGCGACAAGTGCTGGTCGGTTCGCAATTGCTCAAGGTCGACGGCCGCTGGGAGCGCGAAGGCGATGTACGCCACCTGATCGCCGGGCGCATGAGCGACCTGAGCCCGCTGCTCAACGGCATTCACGTGCAGAGCCGCGATTTCCACTAACCCTTGTGGGCGAGCCTGCTCGCGAAAGCGGTTGTTCAGGCAATGACGATGTTGAATGTGCCGCCGCCTTCGCGAGCAGGCTCGCTCCCACAGGGATTTGGTTGCGATGAAGATGGTCGATCTGCCCCGTATCAGTGTGGGAGCGAGCCTGCTCGCGAAAGCGCAGTGTCAGGCAATGACGATGTTGAATGTGCCGCCGCCTTCGCGAGCAGGCTCGCTCCCACAGGTTTTTGGCTGTCTATCCAAAATCGAGATAAATCAAAAGGCTGCATCTTTGGGCCGAAGGCAGATATTCTGCGCTTCACACTGGTACGGGAACCCGATCAACTCCATGGCCAGCCACTGCCAGGATGAATTGCCCGACGCCAAAGGAGTGTTCGAATGAGCGAAAAGAAGCTGGAAACCACGGTCGATCGCGTCTACCAAGGGGTTTATGCGGCGATCAGCAAGCGTTCGTTGCGCCCGGGCATGAAGCTGGGCGAGGCCTCGCTGGCCGAGCTGTTCAATGTCAGCCGCACCTCGGTGCGGGCTGCGCTCAAGCAGTTGGAAGCCGATGGTCTGGTCACCACCGAGCCCAACAAAGGTGCATCGGTGTCGCTGCCCAGTGACGCAGAGCTGCGTTCGTTGTTCGAAACCCGGCGGCTGATCGAGATCGGCATCGTCACCGAACTGTGCCGGCGTAAAGACAGCGTTGCCATGCAGGACCTGCGCGAGCACTTGTTACTGGAAGATGCCGCGCATGCGGCCGGCGACCATGAACGGCTGATCCATCTCCTCGGCGAATTCCACCTAAAGCTGGCGCGCAGCCTGAACAATCCAGTACTGCTCGACTGGTTCCAGAAGCTGATCTCCCGGGCCTCGCTGTATGCCGCCGCGCTCGATGACGACAGTCATCAAGCCTGCCGCGACGATGAACACCTGCGTTTGCTCGAGTACATCGAAGCCGGCAATCAGAGCGCCGCAATCGAACTGACCTGCACGCACCTCAACGGAATCGAGAAAGCGATCCTCGACGTCGCGGCAAAAATGAAAACCGGCTATCACCCACTCAAACACTTGATTGGCGTCTGAATGGCTCTGCGTCGCAAATCAGCTATACCTGCGATGAAACCAATGCGTTTCCACAGCCTCGAAACACACGGGCGTCGCGTCGTTGTAGCGTTGCGATAGATCGGAAAACCGCAAAAAAGGACACTGAGTCAGGCGATGCAGTTTTTATCCGAAAGCCACGGTTGTGAAGGCTGGAAAGGCGAAATGGCCGAGCGCATCCGTGCGTTCGACTGGAGCCACACCGAACTGGGCGCGCTCGCCGAATGGCCGGCCAGCCTGTGCAACACCGTGCAACTGATGCTGGCTTCGCCGTTGCCGATGGTGATGCTCTGGGGCCACGCCGGATACATGATCTACAACGACGCCTATTCCGAATTTGCCGGTGGCCGCCACCCCTATCTGCTCGGCGTTCCGGTTGAGCTGGGCTGGCCGGAAGTCGCCGAATTCAACCGTCACGTCGTCGACACCTGCCTGGCCGGCGGCACCTTGTCCTATCGCAACAAAGAGCTGGTATTGCTGCGCGACGGCGTGCCCGAAGACGTCTGGATGGATTTGTATTACAGCCCGGTGGCCAACGACGAAGGCGTGCCCGGCGGCGTCATGGCGATGGTGGTCGAAACCACCGAACTGGTGCATTCCGAGCGCCTGCGCCAGGCGGCCGAAGATGCCTATCGCGCCGACAACGAGCGCGTGCGTCTGGCGCTGAATGCCGGCGCACTGCTAGGCTCGTTTGTCTGGGACATCAAGAACAATCGCTTCTCCGCTGACGAACGTTTCGCCCGCACCTTTTCCTATCCGCCGGATCAGGACCTGAGCGATCTGCAACAAGAGATCGCCGAATCGCGCATTCATCCCGAAGATCACCGTTGGGTGCAGGAGCGGGTTGCCCATTGCGTGCGCACAGGCGAGCCCTATAACGCCGAATACCGTGTGCGCCGCGCTGACGGCCAGTATCTGTGGGTGCTGGCCAGTGGTGCCTGCGAGTTCGATGAGCAAGGCAAGCCGTTTCGCTTCCCCGGCGTGCTTATTGATATTCATGAGCGCAAGAATGCTGAAGAGTCGCTGCTCAAATTCACCCGCAACCTCGAACAGCGCGTGGCCGCCGAAGTGGATGCGCGACTGGCCGCAGAAGAACAGTTGCGTCAGTCGCAGAAACTCGAAGCCATCGGCGGCCTCACCGGTGGCGTTGCCCATGACTTCAACAACTTGCTGCAAGTGATTGCCGGCAATCTGCACCTGCTGGCCCGGCATGAGCCGAACAATGCCAACGTGCAGCGCCGGGTCGGGGCTTCGCTGGCCGCGGTCGAACGGGGTGCCAAACTGTCTTCGCAACTGCTGGCGTTTGCCCGCCGCCAACCGCTTTCACCCGCCGTGTGCAACCCCGAGCAGATTTTCGAAGGCGTTGGCGAGTTGCTGCAACGCGCCTTGGGCGAAACCATTCAGATCGACGTGCAACTGCCGCCGCAGCCTTGGCATATCAACGTCGACCGCAACCAGTTGGAAAACGCGATTCTCAATCTGGCGATCAACGCCCGCGACGCGATGAAGGGCGAGGGCGTCATCGGCCTCAGTGCCGCCAATGTCTGTCTGGACAGTGAATACTGTGCCGGCAAGGGCATCGCGGCCGGTGAGTATGTTCGCGTGGCGGTCACCGACACCGGCGTGGGCATTGCTCCACAAATGCTGGAACAGGTCTTCGAACCGTTCTTCACCACCAAGGCCGACGGCCAGGGCACCGGCCTCGGTCTGAGCATGGTTTTCGGCTTCGTCAAACAGAGTGGCGGCCACGTCGAGATCGACAGCAAGCTCGGCGAAGGCACGCGGGTGCAGTTGTATTTCCCGCGCAGTCTGCGTCCGGTTCGCGAAGAGACCGCCAGTGTCTGCGAACGCAAGAGCGGTGGCCACGAAACCATTCTGGTGGTGGAAGACAATGACGCCGTGCGCGCTTCGGCGGTGGAGTTGCTGCGCGAAGAAGGTTATCGGGTGATGACCGCGTGCAATGGCGACGTGGCCATGCAGATGTTGCTGGAAGGCATCGACATCGATCTGATCTTCACCGACGTGGTCATGCCCGGGCTGATCAAGAGTTCCGATCTGGCCGCGTGGGCCAAGGTGCAGACGCCGCCGGTGCCGGTGCTGTTCACTTCCGGGCATACCCGCGACATCATTTCCCGCGACCACCAGCTCAGCCCCGATACGCATCTGCTCGGCAAACCCTACAGCCCGCAAGCTTTACTGCAGATGATTTGCGAGGTGCTCGGCACCTGATGCCGAGCGCTGCCCAGTTTTTCAATCAAGGCAGGCCGATGATTTCCAAGCGCAATTCCAAAGCACCCGCCGGCATGGTTCGCGTGCGCGGCGCCCGCGAACATAACCTGAAGAACGTTGATGTCGATATTCCGCGCGATGCGCTGGTGGTGTTCACCGGCGTCTCCGGTTCGGGCAAGTCGTCGCTGGCATTTTCCACGCTGTATGCCGAGGCCCAGCGGCGGTATTTCGAATCGGTGGCGCCGTACGCGCGGCGGTTGATCGATCAAGTCGGCGTGCCGGATGTCGATTCCATCGAAGGACTGCCGCCCGCCGTCGCTTTGCAACAGCAGCGTGGCACGCCCAGTGCGCGTTCATCGGTGGGCAGCGTGACGACGCTGTCGAGCCTGATCCGCATGCTTTATTCCCGCGCCGGCAGTTACCCGCCGGGGCAGCCGATGTTGTATGCCGAAGACTTTTCACCGAATACGCCGCAGGGCGCCTGCCCGGAGTGTCACGGACTTGGCCGCGTCTATGAAGTGACCGAAGCGCTGATGGTGCCGGACCCGAACCTGACCATCCGCCAGCGCGCCGTGGCGTCCTGGCCTTTGGCGTGGCAGGGGCAGAACCTGCGCGACATCCTGGTGACCATGGGCATCGATGTCGACATTCCGTGGAAAAAACTGCCGAAAAAGCAGCGCGACTGGATTCTCTTCACTGAAGAGACGCCGACGGTGCCGGTGTACGCCGGGCTGACCCCGGAAGAAACCCGCGTCGCCCTCAAGCGCAAGATGGAACCGAGTTATCAGGGCACCTTCACCGGCGCCCGACGCTACATCCTGCACACCTTCACCCACTCGCAAAGTGCGCTGATGAAGAAGCGTGTTTCACAGTTCATGCGCGGCAGCCCGTGCCCATTGTGCGAGGGCAAACGGCTCAAGCGCGAGGCGTTGTCGGTGACCTTCGCCGGTTACGACATTGGCGAGTTGTCGCAGATGCCGTTGCTGCAAGTGGCCGAAGTGCTGCGGCCGGTAGCGGCGGCGAATTATCTGGAACAGACTGAGGAGAGCGGCGACACCCTCAGCCATGCGCAAACTCGCGAGGCGCGTCAGCAGCGGGTCGCCCATGGCGCCAGCGGGCATGCCAGCGCGCCGGACGTGCGCCACACGCCGAACCTGTCGCTGGAAAAACGCTTGGCGGCGCAACGCATTGCTGAGGATTTGCTGGAGCGGGTCAGCACCCTGACCGATCTCGGCCTGGGGTATCTGGCGCTGGAACGCAGTACGCCGACGCTGTCGTCGGGCGAGTTGCAGCGTTTGCGCCTGGCCACGCAATTGGGTTCGCAGCTGTTCGGGGTGATTTATGTCCTGGACGAACCGTCTGCCGGTCTGCATCCGGCGGATGGCGAGGCGCTGTTCGAGGCGTTGCAGCGCTTGAAGGCTGACGGCAATACGCTGTTTGTGGTCGAGCACGATGTCGAAACCATGCGCCGTGCCGACTGGCTGATTGACGTCGGCCCGGCGGCGGGCGAAAAGGGCGGCCGCGTGTTGTACAGCGGTCCGCCTGCGGGACTTGCTGATATTGCAGACTCGCAGACCCGCGCCTATCTGTTTGCCGAAAATCAACGCCCTGAGCGCGCCGCGCGCAAGGCGAGCGGATGGCTGAAGCTGGACGGCGTGACGCGCAACAACCTGAATAATCTCAGCGCCGAATTCCCCTTGGGCTGTTTCACCTCGGTGACCGGGGTGTCTGGCTCCGGCAAATCGAGTCTGGTCAGTCAGGCCTTGCTGGAACTGGTCGGCGCGCAGCTGGGCCGTCCGGTGGCCGAGGCAGAGTCAGAAGAACCGAGCCTGGAAGATGACACGCCGCCGCCCAGCACCGGGCAGATCAGCGCCGGCCTGGAGTCGATCAAACGGCTGGTGCAGGTGGACCAGAAACCGATCGGGCGTACACCGCGTTCCAATCTGGCCACCTATACCGGGCTGTTCGACAACGTGCGCAAGCTGTTTGCCGCGACACCCGAGGCGCAAGCGGCGGGCTATGACGCCGGGCAGTTTTCTTTCAACGTCGCCAAAGGCCGTTGCGCCACATGTGAGGGCGAAGGTTTTGTCAGTGTGGAATTGCTGTTCATGCCCAGCGTGTACGCGCCGTGCCCAACCTGCCACGGCGCGCGGTATAACCCGCAGACATTGGCGATTCTCTGGCAGGGCTTGAGCATCGCCCAGGTGCTGCAACTGACGGTTGATGAAGCGGTGTCGGTGTTTGCCGAGCAGGCGGGGATTCGACGTTCGCTGGAGGTGCTGCGCGATATTGGTCTGGGTTATCTGCGTCTCGGGCAACCGGCCACGGAATTGTCCGGTGGCGAGGCGCAGCGGATCAAACTGGCGACCGAATTGCAGCGCAGTCAGCGTGGCGCGACCTTGTATGTGTTGGATGAACCGACTACTGGATTGCATCCGCGAGATGTCGATCGATTGCTCGAGCAGCTGGATACGCTTGTGACGGCGGGGCACACGGTGATTGTCGTCGAGCACGAAATGCGTGTCGTCGCGCAGAGCGACTGGGTCATCGACATCGGCCCAGGAGCGGGCGATCAGGGCGGCAGGATAGTCGCCGCCGGCACACCGCAGAAAGTCGCCGCCAGCACGAAGAGCAAGACTGCGCCGTTTCTGGCTCGGGCTTTGAGCCGATGATGGCAGCGACCTGCCGAACGCCTTCGCGAGCAGGCTCGCTCCCACAGTTTTGCAGCCTGTACCCAGAAAGGTGGCCATCCCCGGATACCCTTGTGGGAGCGAGCCTGCTCGCGAAAGCGGAATGTCAGTCACAGATGAGCTGACTGGACGAACGCCTTCGCGAGCAGGCTCGCTCCCACAGTTTTGCAGGCTGTACCCAATAAAGTGGTAACGCAGCAGACCCCTTGTGGGAACGAGCTTGCTCGCGAAAGCGGTGTGTCAGTCGCAGATGAACTGACTGGATGGACGCCTTCGCGAGCAAGCTCGCTCCCACAGTTTTGCAGGCTGTACCCAATAAAGTGGTAACGCAGCAGACCCCCTGTGGGAGCGAGCCTGCTCGCGAAAGCGGAATGTCAGTCGCAGATGAATTGACTGGACGGACGCCTTCGCGAGCAGGCTCGCTCCCACAGTTTTGAATGGTGTACCCAGACAGGTCGTCACACACCAGATCCCCTGTGGGAGCGAGCCTGCTCGCGAAAGCGGAATGTCAGTCGCAGATGAGCTGACTGGACGAACGCTTTCGCGAGCAGGCTCGCTCCTATACGGGGGATGTGTGTCAGTTCAGGCGCCATCCAGCGTGCGGCGGACCTTGTCGAGCAGTTCGCTGATCTGGAACGGTTTGACCAGCATGTCCATGCCGGTGCCAAGGAAGACCTGGCGGTTGAGCGCGGTTTCGGCGTAGCCGGTCATGAACAGGATCGGCAGCCCTTCGTGCCAGCCACGGGCAACATCCGCCAGTTCACGGCCGCTCATGCGCGGCAGGCCGACGTCGGTCAGTAGCAGATCGATCGACGGATCGTTCTGCAAGCGCTCCAGCGCCGACTCGATATCAGCCGCCTGTGTGCAGCGATAACCGGCATCTTCCAGCACTTCGGTAACGAACAAGCGCACCGTGGCCATGTCCTCGACGATCAGCACATGCTCGCCACTGCCTTTGGCATCAGGCACAGGCACAGGCGCGTCGGCCCCGGTCGGGTCGTTGGTGCCGGGCAACATGATGGTCACTTCGGTGCCACGCCGGGCGACGCTGCGAATGTGCGCATCACCGCCCGACTGACGGGCAAAACCGTAAATCGTCGACAGACCAAGCCCGGTGCCCTGGCCCAGCGGCTTGGTAGTGAAGAACGGCTCGAACACCTTGTCGATCACGTTGTGTTCAATGCCGGTACCGTCGTCGCGTACCGACAGCGCCACGTACGCACCATCGGCCAGATTCGGATCGCCGTGGGAATAGGCGGCGTAGGTGTTGACCCAGATATTGCCGCCGGAGGGCAGGGCGTCGCGGGCGTTGATCACCAGGTTGAGCACGGCGCTTTCCAGCTGTACCGGGTCGACCAGCGCAATCGCCGGTTTGTTGGTCAGTTCCAGCTTGAGGGTGATGCGCTCGCCGATGGTGCGCACCAGCAATTCTTCCAGCGAGCGGACATGCTCGTTGATGTCCACCGGCCGTGTATCGAGCGGCTGCTGGCGGGCAAATGCCAGCAGACGATGGGTCAGCGAGGCCGCGCTCATCGCTGAGTTCAGCGCTGCTTCGGTGTAGAACTGCACCTTGTCCAGACGCTCATCGGCCACGCGTTTCTGGATCAGTTCCAGACTGGTGATGATCCCGGTGAGCAGGTTGTTGAAGTCGTGGGCGATACCGCCGGTGAGCTTGCCCAGTGCATCCATTTTCTGTACTTGCAGCAATTGCGCTTCGGCATGCACGCGTTCGGCGACTTCCTTGGCCAGCTGCGTGGTGGTGTCGTCCAGCCGCGCCAGATGCGAGCGCTCGCGGTGGCGGTGCTCGGTGACATCCTCGACGAACACCAGGCTCAGTTCTGGTGTGCGATAAGGTGAAATCTGCCATTGCGTCTCGCGAATCTCGCCCTGCACGCGCATGTTCAGCGTGCCTTTCCAGCGCTCGCCGTCGACCAGACGCAGACGCAGTTCATCGAGGATCGAAGATTGATCATCGGCGAAGCATTCACGCAGCGCCTGCGCGTCGCGGTTATCGACGATCAACTGGGCAAAGGCATGGTTGCATTCATGCACTTTGAGACTGGCATCGAGCACCGCGATCGGCGCCGAGACGTTGGCGAAAATCTCGCGGAAACGTGCCTCGCTTTCGCGCAGGGCATTCTCCGTGTCGCGCACCCGCAGCAGGGTACGCAGCGTCGCCAGCAGCACATCGGGGTCAACCGGGTGAATCAGATAGGCGTCGGCGCCGGCGTTGAGACCGGTGATGATGTCGCCGGTCTGGATCGACGCCGCCGACACATGAATCACCGGCAACAGCGCGGTGCCCGGGTCGGCGCGCAGCAGGCGGACGATGTCGAAGCCGCTCATGTCCGGCAGGTTGACGTCGAGGATCAACGCATCGAGGGCTTCGCTCTCGATCAGGGCCAGGCCGTCGCTGCCGGTGCCGGCTTCGAGCACCGTGTAGCCGTGGCGCTCCAGGCGCCGACGCAGGGCGTAACGGGTGGCGACGTTGTCATCGACGATCAACAGGCGGATGTCACGATTCATCGACGTTCTCCAGAGCGATTGCCAGCGGGATGATGACAAAGAACGTCGAGCCCACGCCCGGCGTACTCTCGACCCCGACTTCACCGCCGAGCAGGGCGGCGAAACGCTTGCACAGTGACAGGCCCAGACCGGTGCCGCGCAGACGCTTCTGCAATGGCGAATCGACTTGGGAGAAGTCCTCGAACAGTGTGTCATGCAACTCGGCAGCGATGCCGATGCCGGTGTCGCTGACGGCAAAGCGCACCTTGTCTTCACCTTCCAGTCGCGCCGACACGCGCACTTCGCCACGGGTGGTGAATTTCAGCGAGTTGGAAATAAAGTTGCGCAGGATCTGCCCGAGCTTCTTGTCATCGGTATACAGGCGCGGCAGGCCCAGCGGCTCTTCGAAGATCAGATCCACCGCCGAAGCATCGACGATTGGCCGGAACATCCCGCGCAGGGCCGAAAACAGGTCGAACATGTCGAACCAGGCCGGCGAGATGCTGATGCGCCCGGCTTCGATCTTCGCCAGATCGAGCAGGTCATCAACCATGTCGCTGAGCTCGCGGGCAGCGGTGCTGACGAAGGCCACCTGCTTGTGCTGTTCAGGGCTGAGCGGGCCGTCGAGTTCGTCAGCGAGCAGACTGTTGATGCTCAGGATCGAGCCCAGTGGTGTACGGAATTCATGGCTCATGTATGACAGGAAGCGGCTCTTTAGATCCGATGCCTGTCGCAGTTCTTCAGCCTGAGTGTCGAGCTCGGCGTACAGCGCCAGCACGCCCTGGTTGGTTTCATCGAGCTCTTCGCGCAGGGCAGTGGTTTCGCGCTGCAACTGAGCGATGAGCGCCGCCTGTTCGGCATGGCTCAAGGTAGTCGATTCAGCCATGGGCGGCCTCCAGAGCAACGACCAGTACCGTCACGTCATCGCGGCCACGACAGAAGTCGCGGTGCAGGACGCTGGCTATCACGGACGGATGGCGATGCACCAGGCCGGGGTAGTCTTTGAGATTCCAACGGGACTGTAAGCCGTCGCTGTACATGATCAATAAATGTCCGTTCACGTGAGCATAGTCAAAGGGTTTGGCTTTACGGTACTGCCCGCCAACGATACCGGGGTGCGAGGCCAGGCCACGGGATTTGCCAGCCTCGAGCAGACTGGCGCCAATGTTACCGACACCGGCGAACGTCAGGCCATCGCGCTGGCTGTCGAATTGCGCGAAAGCGACCGCGCCGCCGCGGGTGCCGAGCATTTCCTGATGCAGGTCTTCCATCAATACCACAGGATCGGCAAACGGCGCCCGCGCGAATGCCTGAGCCCCGGCCAGGCCGGCACGTTCGGCGTCCTCGCCATGGCCGAGGCCATCGACCACCAGCGCGCTGATCCGCGAACCTTCATACGCCAGATGCCAGACGTCACCGCAGGCCGGATCGGCATGCAGCGAATGCTGGCTGACCCCGAAGCGGATATCGGCCTGACGATCGCTGCGCGCAAAGATCCGCGTCAGCAACACCGCGCCACGGTGGTCGGCGTAGACATCGAAGACATTGGTTTGCCGAGATACGGCGCCGAGGCCGATGCCCTGCGTACCGCCAGTGGAAAAGCCATCCGCCAGACAGGCATCCAGATCAAAGCCCTGCGCCCGATCCACGGTCTGCATTTCGATGCCGAAACCATTATCCGGCCGAGTCAGCACACGCAGGTGAAACTCGCCGCGCTGGGCATGCTTGAGCACGTTGCTCGCCAGTTCCGTCGCGACCAGTGCCACGCGGCCGGCATCGTTTTCGTCGAAGCCATGCTGCTCGGCGAGTTTCTGCGCGGTGCGCCGGGCGTGGCCGATCTGGCTGCTGTCCTCGATCGGCAGAACCTGGGTCAACGACCCGGTGATATTCATGTCCATCGTGTGATCGTAATGCGCGTGCCTTTGCCGGGCTCAGTGTCGAGTTCGAATTCATTGACCAGGCGCTTGGCGCCGGTCAGGCCGAGGCCTAGTCCGCTGCCGGAAGTCCAGCCGTCGGTCATCGCCAGTTTGATGTCGGGGATGCCCGGGCCTTCGTCGCGGAACGTGATGCGCAAACCGACCCGGCCGTTTTCCTCGAGGATCTGCCAGTCCATGTCGCCGCCGCCGCCATAGACCATGGTGTTACGCGCCAGCTCGCTGACGGCGGTGACCAGTTTGGTCAGGTCGATCAGGCGCATGCCGCATTCGGTGGCGAGCTTGCGCGTGGTCTGGCGCGCCAGTACCACGTCCTGTTCGATCAGGATGGGTTGAGTACCACTGCTGCGTACGGTCATTGCAGGCGTACTCGATCCTGCAGCAGTTTCATCCCGCGTTCGACGTTGAGGGCGGTGCTGACGCCCGGCAAGGTCATGCCCAGCTCAACGAGCGTGATCGCCACCGCCGGTTGCATGCCGACCAGCACGGTTTCGGCGTCCATGATTTTCGACAATCCGGAAATCGTGCCGATCATGCGCCCGATGAACGAGTCGACCATGTCCAGTGCGGAAATGTCGATCAGCACACCACGGGCCGAGGTCCGGCTGATGCGCTCGGACAGATCGTCCTGCAGGGTCATGGCGAGCTGGTCATGCATGTCGACCTGAATGGTCACCAGCAGCAGATCGCCCATTTGAAGAATCGGAATACGTTCCATGGTCAAGCCGTCTTGACGAGGCTGACACCCAAGCGGGTCAAGGCCAGTTTCAATGCGTCGGCCAGATTGGCCTTGGTGACTACGCCTTGCAGATCCAGACCCAGGTGAACGATGGTTTGGGCGATCTGCGGACGCACGCCACTGATGATGCAATCGGCGCCCATCAGGCGAATCGCGGTCACGGTCTTCAGCAGGTGCTGGGCGACCAGGGTGTCGACGGTCGGCACGCCGGTGATGTCGATGATGGCGATCTCGGAACCGGTGTCGACGATGCGTTGCAGCAGCGATTCCATGACTACCTGGGTGCGTTGCGAATCGAGGGTGCCGATCATTGGCAGGGCGAGGACGCCATCCCACAGCTTGACCACCGGCGTCGACAGTTCCAGCAATTCTTCCTGCTGACGCTTGATCACCGCTTCGCGGGATTTCTGGAAGGTGCCGATGGTGTGCATGCCGACCGTATCAAGCAGTTCGGAAACTTCCAGCAGTTGCTCGGCGAGCAGTGCCGGCTGGTCCTGATAATGGTTTTGCAGCAGGGCGAACAACGGGCCCTTCAGGGCAAAGATGAAATTGGCGGTTTGCTGGGAATCCTGGCCGAGCAGGGCGCGGCTCTGCGACAGCTTTTCAAGAAACTGACGGGTGTCTTCCCAGCCTGCGGCGGCAATCTTGCTGCCGTTGCCGTTTTCCAGACCGGCCAGCAGCAGGCCGAGCAAGTCGCGGGTTTGCTGAGCGAGGTCGTGTTCCTTGAGATTGCGCGTGGCACCGCTGGCTTCGAGGCGTTTGGTCCATTCGCTCAGCAGTTGAGCCTGGTTGTTTCTGATTGCTTCAACTGTGCTGTTCTGCAGTGCTGCCATGTGCGTGTCGCTCCGTTACGTAATGGTGCCGGGTCAGCGAAATGACCGGCGCGAATTGACTGACATTTGCCGCTTGAAATAGTTGTTCACCCAGCGGCGAATTTTTCTGCCTGCCGCGTCGAACGCCCCGCTAACTCTAGTCGGCGTGGCAGCAGGCAACGATGTTTTGAACGAATCTACGGCGTCAGGCTTCGAATCTGCATGCCCGACGTTTTCCAGTCGTGCTGGAAGAAGGAGGCAGGACTATGAATGAGGTGGATATGAACGAGCAAGCGCCGCAACAGCAAAATCAGTCCTCAGAGTCAAATAACCGCAACGACCCGGCCATCGACCCGCAGGCACCGGGACAAAATACCCCCGCGCCGGCTGAACAAGGACAGGCGGACAGCGCGGCTGCCGAGGTCGATCAGAAGCAGCATCACAATGACAACAGCAACGATTTCAGCCCCGGCTTCAAGCCTGACCCGGACCGTCCTGAACCGGGCGAGAGCACCGACGCCGATATCGACACCGATGGCGGTTGATCGCTGAAACGCAAAAAGGCCGCATCGAGGATGCGGCCTTTTTATTGCCGGGCGGTTACTTGCTCGGATGTTTGGCTTGCAGCTCTTTGGCGTGGGCCAGGTGTTTTTCCAGCGCTGGCAGCATCTTCTGCGCGAACGCTTTCAGTTCAGTGGCGCCTTTGGCCTTGTCATCGGTCACGGTGTTCGCCTGTTTCTTGAACAGCTCGATGGTTTCTTCATGAGCCTTGACCTGGTTGTTGGCATAGGCCGCATCGAAGGATTCATCGCGCATGTCGAGAATCTTTTCCTTGGCCTGTTTGACCAGGGTGGTGGTGTCCGGGACTTCGATGTCGTTGGCTTTGGCGATCGCCGCCAGCTCATCGTTGGCCTTGCTGTGATCGGTGATCATCTGGTTGGCAAAGGCTTTGATGTCTGCTGACTGGCTTTTTTCCAGAGCCAGGCGGCTGGTTTCGATTTCAGCGATGCCACCGGCGGCGGCGTTATCGACAAAATCGTTGTCGGTCGCGGCAAAGGCGCTGCCCATGCCGGCAGACAGTGCAACAGCCAGAGCGAGATGACGCAGGTTGAATCCGTCCATTGGGTATCTCCACGCAGGTTTTTGTGAGCGTTATCCAATGGAGCGAAGGCACAAGCCAAAGGTTTTATCGCATTTACGACAGGGCGACGAACGGCAACCGCTGGTCTGACAGGGTGTCGACAGAAGCCATTGCGCAAGGCCATGCTGATAACGAGTCAGCGCATCGGTCGCGCTGGTTGTCGATCAATTTGATGGAGGTGTTTCATGCCGGTTTCACATGATCTGTATCAGGACCTGGGGTGCAAGAAGGAAGAGATCGAGCAAAAACGCTCCGAGGATGCGAAGCTGGATTCGCTGCTCAACAAGTATTTCGAGGTGGATGCTGAAGTGGTCGAGGCCGAGAACGCCCAGTCAGACGCCCCCAGTGACGACGAATTGAAGAAGCTCAAAGAGAAGCGGGTGATCGTCAAGGAGCAGATCGTCGCCCGGTTGGCCGGGCAGCCGCTGACCGGTCAGTAGTTACCTGACCCGTGGTCGCCATCCGAAGGGAACGGCGACCACCCACGGCACCTCCAATGTGCAGAGTCTGCAAACCATCGACTCGTTGCGAGGTGCCTTATGAACGATCCGAAATTCCCCAGTGAAGAGCAGGGCGGCTTCGACCCGATTCCGACCCGCCCTGAACCGAACAGCCCGGCGCATACCACAGCGCATCCGGAAAAAACCGTAAAGGAATTGCCGGAGGATGAAGATCCGGAGAAGTTCGACCGGTCCAGCAACTGACAGACTGCCTTCGCGAGCAGGCTCGCTCCCACATTTGGAATTCGTTTCCCCTGTGGGAGCGAGCCTGCTCGCGAAGGCGCAAGTCCATTCCCCCGCAAATCGCGCAGGCTCACTTCAGCGCCGCATCCAACCCCATTCGCCCCATATGCATGGCCTTCAACGATCCGAAATACAACCACTGCCCATACTCGCGCACTGTGGTAATCGGCGAATAATTGCCTTCGCTCGCGTCCTGCAAATTGGCAATCACCTTGCCGTCCAGATCCAGCCCCAACACGAACCCACGCTTTTCAACAGGCTTGGGCAAAACCGTCAACGCCCGCACGATCATCTTGCGTACGAACGGGTGCTGCGCGGTGCCATCGAGTAACGCGTTGCGCGGCGCGTACAACGCTACCCAAAAGCGATTGCTGCCATTGAACGAGAGGTTGTCCGGAAGCCCCGGCAAGTTGTCGATGAACACATCATGGGTACCGGCCTTCGGCCCGCTCAGCCAGTAGCGGCTGATGCGATAAGCACCGGTTTCATTGACCAGCACATAGGCTTCGTCGGGGCCAAGGGTGACGCCGTTGGCGAATTGCAGCTTGTCGAGCAGCACGCTGGTCTTGCCGCTCTGAAAGTCGTAACGCAGCAAACGGCCGTCGGCGCCGTGCTCGATGATCGCCTCACCGTCATGGCCATAGCCCCAGCGGCTCGAGGCATCGCTGAAGTAGGCGTAGTGGCCTGACTTGTCGACCGCCACATCATCGGTAAATCCAAATGGCACGCCGTTGGCCTCGGTGGTCAAGGGGATCACGCGGCCCTGTGCATCCAGCGACAGCAAGCCTTTGACCGCATCGGCAATCACCAGCATGCCGTTCGGATGACGGGCCAGGCCCAGTGGACGGCCACCGGTGTCGGCCAGGACCTTGCGCTGCGTGCCGTCGAGGCTGCTGCGGATCAATCGACCGTCATGCAAACCGGTGATGAGAAAGTCGTCTTCGAGCAACAACGCCTCGGGTCCTTCGATGTCGCTCGGCCCGACCTTCGCCACAGCTTTGAGGCGCTGGTTGTCCGCGTAGATGCCTTCTTTCAGCGAGGGCGCCGGTGATGGTGTCCATGCTACCGGTTCGACTTTGGTTGGCAGCAAAAACAAGAAGGCGATGACGAGAGTGATCAGCAGGCACAGCAGATAACGTAATTTCACGCGCTGGCCCTCGCCGCGCCGATGTACTGCGCGGTCGTGTCGCGCAGGGCAAGCATGGACGCGGCAGACTCGCGCTCTATGCGTCGCTTGAGCAACAGGCGATTGGCCAGACGCATGAGCAAACCGTCAAAGCGATATTCCAGCGTACGCACGAAACGCGTGCCGCCAGCCTCCGCCGAGCATTCGTAAGTCAGCTGTAGCGACAGGCCCTGATCACTTTGCGCGCGTGCGCACCAGCGCCGGCCCGGCAGGTATTCAGTGACTTCCCAGCGCAAGTGACCGGCACGTCCGCCGGCATGGATGTCCTCTTCGAAACGCGCACCGGCATGCAGTGGACCGTGCGGACCGTCAATCTTCAATGAGGAGGGATGCCAGTCCGGCCAGTGACTGACGCTGGCGGCATAGGCCAGCACGGCGACCGGTTCGCCGGCGATATCGATCTGGTGCTGCATGCGCGTCATGGGCATTCGCGAATCACTCAAAGGGGCGGGTTCCGGCTCGAGATACAGCGTGCCGAACAGGTAGTCCATCAAGGGCAGAACGATGTTGAAATTGCGCTCCTGCATGCGCTCGCGGCGGTGATGCAGTTCATGCAGACGGCGCATCTGGCGAATCCACGGCAACCGGGTCAAGGGATTTCGCGGCGGCAGATGTTCACAGGCGTGAAAGGCTTCGTAGAGCAGATAACCGAGCACCATGCACCCGGCGAAAAGCCCGGCGACATTGGCGTTGACCTGCGCGAGCAGCCACCAAAGGGGCAGGGTGATCACCAGGGTATGAATGACGATCAGCCAGGCAGGAAACAGAATCACCCGCCAGTCCCTCGCGCTGTCGTAGGTCATGTGCCCGGGGGTAAAAAAGCTGTGATGATCGCCGGCATGCCGCGCGTAGAACATCTTTGCGAAGGCTTTTTTGTGATGGCCCAGATGGCGATGGACCATGTATACGCCGAAGTTGAACAACAACAGGCTCAGCGGCACCGTCAGCCATTCCAGCCAGTTCACTGAATGCACCGTGCGCCAGAACGCAGCGATCGCGAAAATGCCGAACAGCAACACGAACGCGCCATGCAGCCACGGGTTGTACAAAGGATGAATGGCCGCGCGGTAGCGGCTGCGGAATGCCTCGGTGGTCTGCCTCAATGCGTTTCACCTGCAGGTATTGTTGTTATACCCGGCAGATTAGCCGATCCGCTGACTTGTGCAGCGCGAACCTTGCGGCCTTAAGCGCCATGCTCTGGACTGAGGCTGTCCGTCAGCTCAACGGATTCCAGCGCTGCGACCAGTCGTCATCGGTGCGGATCACTTCGCGCAACAGATCGAAGGCCTGTTGCAGCACTGCCGAGTCGCGATCACGGGAATACACCAGATAGGTCGGATAGCCGAATTCCGGCGCTTTGGTGACGGCTTCCAGGGCGCCGGTCTCCAGGTAAGTGCGCACAACGCGAGTACGGAAATAGCCGCTGCCGCCATGTTCGAGGATGTATTGCAGGGCCAGCGGGCCAAGGTTGAAGCTCAGCGCGGCTTTGGCTTTTTCCGGCAGGGCGGCGTCGTGCTGACGGCGGAAATCCGGGCCCCAATCGATGTAGACGTAAGGCTCCGGACGCTCGGGGGCGCGCACCAGAATCAGTTTTTCCTCCAGCACTTGCTCGACCTGCAGACCCGGCCAGTATTCCGGTTGATAAACCAGCGCCGCATCGAGCACACCGAGTTCGAGCTGACGCAACAGATTCTCGCCATCGCGGATTTCCATGCGCAGAGCATGGCCGGGGATTTTCTCGCGCAGTTCCGCCGCCCAACTGAGCATCAACGGGTTGCACAGGCTGACCTCGCCACCGATGTGCAGAACGTTGTGATAACCCTCGGGCAGCGGCAAGTCGCGGCGCGCGGCTTCCCAGGTCTGCACCAGTTGATTGGCGTAGATCACGAACGCTTCGCCATTGGCCGTCAACTTCGCCCCGGCGCGATTGCGCACAAACAGCGTACTGCCCAACTGGCTCTCGAGTTTCTGCACCCGCGCGGTGATGGCTGTCTGCGTGACGAACAGCTTCTGCGCGGCGGCGGCGAGACTGCCGTGACGGACGATTTCGAGGAAGGTGCGAGCGAGGTCGATGTCCATGGGGCAGGGCCGATTTCTGGAGGTGGGGCGCATTGTAAGTCAAAAGTCCCTCTCCCTAGACCTCTCCCGGAGGGAGAGGGAACTGATTGGGTTGTCCCCTTGTAATGCATCCTCCAGGAATCGTGTCGGTCATGGATTCACTGCTTGAATTCAGGTCGCTGAAGGTGCCGAACATCCCCGGCTCAGTTTCCTCTCCCTGGGAAGAGGGCTAGGGTGAGGGGCAAACAGTCACCAGAAATCTAACTTGCCAACTCGGTCCGCTCCACCAACCCCACCCGCGCCCACTCCTCTACCAAGCGCGCCGGCGTGCCACACACCCTGCGCTTGTAAACGAAGTGCTCACACCTGTCAGCAAAGCGATTGCGGTCATGCAGCATGTCTTGCTGCATTTGTTCCAGCTCAGCTTCTCGGCATCGATGGATCAACGCCTGATCAATCCGCGATTTGCGCTCACGTACCGGCGCATAAGTCGGATCGCTCAGCGCGCTGTTCGCTCGTTGCAGCAGCCACAGGGAAAACTCGTCCGGGCAGCGTGGGCCGATCTCCTGAACCATCCCCAGTTGCCACGCTTCAATCGCACTGACCGGCAAACAGGCCTGAGTCAACTGCTCGGCCAGTGCCGGGCCGACGGCGCGGGGCAGGCTGTAGGTCCAGTACTCAGAGCCATACAGACCCATGCTCTTGTAGTGCGGATTGAGCACGATATCGGCGCGGGCGAACACGGTGTCCGCCGCCAGCGCCAGCATCACACCGCCCGCACCGGCGTTGCCTGTCACGCCGCTGACCACCAGTTGCCGCGCGCTGAGCATTTCTGCGCAGACGTCGTCGATTGCCTGAATATTCGCCCAGGCTTCGGCGCCGGGATCCTGCGCGGCTTGAATCACGTTCAGGTGCACGCCGTTGGAAAAGCTACCGCGACCGCCCCTGATCAGCAGCACTCGCGTGTCCCGAGCCTTGGCCCAGCGCAGCGCCGCGGCCAGACGCTGGCATTGCTCGGTGCTCATCGCGCCGTTGTAGAACTCGAACGTCAGTTCCCCGACGTGCCCGGACTCACGGTAACGAATCGGCTGATACGCTTCGTCGCTGAATGGCTGTGTGGCGATCGACCAGTCCAGCACCGGCACATGGTTGAGTAGTCCGGCCAGCACATGCCGCGCCGGTCGCTTGAAGGTTTCCTCAGCGTGTTGAGGCTTGCGCCGCAGCGCGCCGATCCACAGGCTCTGGTCGCCGGCAGCCACCAGCACGGCGTCGCCATGTACCGCAAGAATCTGGCCGGGCATCCCGCTGCGCGAATCAAGGTGCGCGTCATACAGGTAATACTGCCCGCCAGCCAGACTCGCCAGTACGCCGGGTTGGCCGTCGGCGGCGTCTATGCAGCGCTTGATGAAGCGCGCGCAATCGTGCCAGCTGAAACTGCGATCAGCCTGTCTCATGTTCGGTTGCAGACGGCCACGCACGCTGGGGTGGGTGTAATCGAGCTCGACCGGCTGAAACCCTTCGACGAATTTTTCCACCACCTCGTGGATGCACACCATCGCCGCGTCGCTGACCCGGCCGTTGTACAGCTCGGATTTGCGCAAGCCCGCCGGCAGATTGAATTCGCACGTCGCCCACACTGGGCCGGCGTCCATTTCCTCGACCGCTTGCAGCGCGGTGACACCCCAGACCGAGAGTTCGTTAGTGATCGCCCAGTCCAGCGCACTCGCGCCCCGGTCGCCAACGATGCCGGGATGAATGATCACCACCGGACGCCGGGAATCGCTCCACAGCGCCTGTGGCACGCGGTCCTTGAGGAACGGGCAGATCACCAGATCGGCGCCGCTGTGCTCGATCTGTTCACATACCGCAGATGCCTCGGTAAACAGCACCACGCTGGGCGAGTGTCCGGCCTGACGCAGTTCCAGCCAGGCCCTTTGCGTCAGGCCGTTGAACGCTGACGCCAGCAGGATGATCTTGAGCGATTGCATGGGGATTCTTCCTTGAGTGAGATCGGCCGCAGGCTCCCGGTGAGCCTTCCTTGGCTGTCGATGGAGCAGCAAGAGTACGCAGTGCTTGCACGTACACAGCTGACCGAGGTCAAGGTTGTGTCAGGCAAGGCGTCGGTCAGTCGCTGGAATTTCCGTTTAAGTCCTACGGAAACAGGAGCGTTTCGATCAGATATGTGGATATTTCTGACGACTTTTTCAGGTTGGTCGTCGGACGCCGGGTCTATAGCATCAGTCCTGACATTGAAGTCATCGAGCGCACAGATCGCTCCGGCCCCGGACAAAGGATGGAATATGCGAATCCCACTGATTGAAAGCCATACGCCTGCTTACTCGCCTCGCCATTATTGGCGCGACGATCGCGCCAGGTGTCCCTCGGAGGACGTTGCCATGCCGAGCGCCAAAGTGCCCCGGCTCACGGGCTTGAAGAAGCTCGAGGGCAAACCTCTGGAGTTGCTGTTGCGTGGGCAGGACACCGGCGACGATCCGATGCTCATCCTGCGCTGCACAAGCGAAGGATTTGAGCTGCTTGATGTGGTGAACATGATCGCAACCTCCGAGCTGTACCAACAGGGCGAGATGGTCAAACGCATCACCGGCAGATCCGTAAGAACCGTGCGACGTCTGCTCAAGGAAGGCGCGTCGGTGCGCCTGGACACGCCGCAGAGCGTGATCGCCTACCAGTATGCCGCTGCGCTGGAACTGGCCATCGAAGTATTCGGGCGTCAGGCCAAGGCCGAATCATGGCTGGAACACCGCGCCACTTACTTCTACGGATATGTGCCGCTCGATCTGGTTGGACATGCGCTGGGCTTCAGGATGGTGGAGGAGTATCTGAACCAGATCAAATACGGGGTTTATCAATGAACCCCTTGCCCTGGGATGATCGCTGGTACGCCTGGCGGCTGGATCGCGAGGTGTACAGCGAGACCTGGGACAGCGGCCTCGGATCGAAACGGGACGGCGGCCGCTGGAATACGCCCGGCCGCAGAGTCGTTTATGCGTCGGTCGACCCCTCCACGGCGATACTGGAGGTGGCCGCCCATGGCAGCTTCGATGCGCTTGATCAGGAGCCCTATGTGTTGACCTGTTTTGAAATCACCCACGACGCCAGCGTCAGAATCGTGCAACCGGAAGATGTGCCCAATCCCCATTGGCTCACCCCGATCAAAACCTCGCCCAACCAGCGAAAGTTTGCCGATGCACTGTTGGCTGAACATCCATTTGTTCTGGTGCCTTCGGTGGCCACCCGACACTCATGGAATTTGCTGGTGAGTTGCGATCTGGCGGAAGGTCAGTTCAGGATGGTTTCGCAAGAGCGGTTTGGGCTGGATACGCGGTTGTTGCAGGAGGGTTGATCGTATCGGTAGAGATCTTCAGAGTCGCTGCAAGGATTCGTCGCGGCGGCTCGGGCGCGGGACACCTAGCGAAAAGCTACTTCCAGGCACTGTGTTGGCCCGGTAAATTCCCCGCTTTATCGCAGACAAGGAAGTTCAACATGGCAAAATTGAAATGAAGGCTGCGAACCTATTGGGTAACCACTGGTTTTCGTGTGCTCTGCTGGTTTCCGCTTGCTTCACCGGCAATCTTGTTCATGCAAAAGAACCAGAGAGTCACCCCCGGGTGATTATGTATTACGGCCCGTGGAGTCCGGAAGAAAACCGTTTCGACGCCAGCCGGTGGTTCAGTTCAGGTATGTATCGCCCGCGTCTCATGGGCACTCCGCCTGAAGAGAGCCCAGTGACCATGCTGCGCAATAGGCCTGAAAGTTTGCGACATATTGAGAATGATGTTCTCTTGACAGAAGCGTTATTCGCTGTAGGGCGACAGTTTCCGAAGTTGGACACCGAAGACCTCATTCTGAATACGCCGGACCTGCACCGCCAGATACGGTATGCCTATAGTTCATTTGCCGAGCCTGACAGGCCGGTGGATTCCTATTGGCTTTTCATCACGTTTGCAAACAAGACCGTGGTCGTTACGATCGATTGGGACGTGACAGAAAAGAAACTCTTGCCCCGCTCGATGGCTTCGAATCTGATCGAAAAAAGTGATGAAGAGGCGGCATACCTTCAGGTAAAAAAAGAGCTTGATGGGACGGCTTCAGCCAAGCGTTAACTCACGTTGCCATGTCTTCAATGGTTGAAACGACAAATCCCGCCAATAAGCGGGATTTGTGTTTTACCAAGAAGCTTCTTACGAAGGGAACAGCTCGGACAGTTTCATCGACAGCATCATGTCGCCTTCAACGCGCAGCTTGCCGCCCATGAAGGCCTGCATGCCGTCGGTTTCGCCGCTGACGATGTCTTTCAGGGTCTGGCTGTCCAGCACCAGCGTGCAGTTGGCGTCCGGGTTTTCGCCTTCCTGGATGTCGCAGGTGCCGTCTTTGACGATCAGTGCGTATTGCTTGTCTTCGTCGGTGATGTTGAAACCGAAGACCAGGTCCAGACCGGCAGCGGCGGCTGGGTTGAACTTGGCTTGCATTGCTTTTACGGCATCAGCTACGGAGGTCATGGTTCGATCCTTTCTTGGTCATGGGAGCTGGGTGGTTACAGCCAGGGTCACAGTAAGCCGGACTCAGCGAAAAGTGATGAGTTCCGGGGCCTTCAGCAGTTGCAGGTGTGCGTGACTGTTGAAGGAAGCCAGAGCCACCTCGCGACCACGAAACTTCAATTGGTTGAGCGAGGTGTTGACGATTTGCCAGTTCAATTCAAAGGCCTGTCTGGCAGGCATTTGCGTAATCAGGTGGAGCAGGGCAGTGATGGTGCCGCCGGAGGTGAACACGGCGATTTTCTGGTTCTTTTCCGCCAGGTCGAGGATGCGGTGCAGCCCGGCCTGAACCCGTTCGACGAAACCCAGCCAGCTTTCCAGTCCGGGTGTGTCGTAGGTGCCAGCAAGCCAGCGCTCGACGATCAGGGCGAAGATGCGCTGGAATTCACCGCGGTTCTGCGCGGCGTTGCGCAGGATGTCGAGGGCTTCCGGCTCTTCCGGCAACATGGCCGGGAGTAGAGCGCGGATCACCGCATCGGCATCGAATTCGTTGAAGGCGGAATCGGTTTCGAGGACAGGGACTGGCAGGCCTCGGGCACTGAATTGTTCCAGTGCACTGGTGGCGGTGTGCTGCTGGCGGCGCAGATCGCCGGCAATGCAGCGATCGAAGCTGATGCCGAGGTCAGCGAGGTGCTGGCCGAGGATTTCTGCCTGACGCTCGCCGGTCGGTGACAGCACGTCGTAATCGTCTGCACCAAAGGAGGCCTGGCCATGTCGTATCAAGTAGATGCTGCCCACGTCCGCGTCGTCCCGGTACGTTGAAGGTCAGGCGAGGTTATGAGGATGACGTAAGGCTGTCAATGAAAAAACATACGCTTGTTTGAAATGCCCGTTACAGGGGTGTTGCCAGAGGTTTCACGGCTGGCCGACGAGCCGGCGCATGGGTATGCTGGAGTCATTCCGCGTGTAATACACCGTCACGCATTGCTTTGAGGAGTCTCTGTGGATTTTTTCACCGAATACGCCAGCTTCCTGGCCAAGACCGTTACTTTGGTGATCGCCATTCTGGTGGTGCTTGCCAGTTTTGCCGCATTGCGCAGCAAGGGCCGGCGCAAATCGGCGGGTCAGTTGCAAGTCAGCAAGCTCAACGATTTCTACAAAGGCCTGCGTGAACGCCTGGAGCAGACCCTGCTCGACAAGGATCAGCTCAAGGCACTGCGCAAGGGCGAAGCGAAAACGGAAAAAAGCGCGAAGAAACAGAAGAACAAGCCTGAGACCAAATCCCGGGTGTTCGTGCTCGACTTCGATGGCGATATCAAGGCTTCCGCCACCGAGAGCCTGCGCCACGAGATCACCGCACTGCTGACGCTCGCCACGCCGAAAGACGAAGTGGTCCTGCGTCTGGAAAGTGGCGGCGGCATGGTGCACAGCTACGGTCTGGCGTCGTCGCAGCTGGCGCGAATCCGTGATGCGGGCGTGCCACTGACCGTTTGTATCGACAAGGTCGCAGCCAGCGGTGGATACATGATGGCGTGCATCGGCGACAAAATCATCAGTGCACCGTTCGCCATCCTCGGTTCGATCGGCGTGGTCGCGCAATTGCCCAACGTCAATCGCCTTTTGAAGAAGCATGACATCGACTTTGAAGTGCTGACCGCCGGTGAGTACAAGCGCACTCTGACCGTGTTTGGCGAAAACACCGAAAAGGGTCGCGAAAAATTCCAGGAAGATCTCGACATCACCCATCGCTTGTTCAAAAACTTCGTCGCCCGTTATCGCCCGCAACTGGCGATCGATGAGGTGGCTACCGGTGAGGTGTGGCTCGGTATCGCTGCGCTGGAAAACCAACTGGTGGACGAACTGAAGACCAGCGATGAATACCTGGCACAGAAGGCCAAACAGGCCGAGGTCTATCATCTGCACTACGCCGAGCGCAAAAGCCTGCAGGAACGCATCGGCATGGCTGCCAGCGGTTCGGTGGACCGCGTGCTGTTGAGCTGGTGGAGCCGTCTTACCCAGCAACGCTTCTGGTAAACCGCAGATATAAAAACGCCGGTCACATGACCGGCGTTTTTATATCTGCAACAACGTCCGACGCTTAGCGGCGACGGAACAGCGGCAGTGGTTCGTCAGCGGCAGCCTGGTAAGTCACCGAGAAGTCCTTGAGACCTTCCAGTGCTTCGTACGGGTCTTTATCCGCGCGAATGGCAAAGGCATCAAAACCACAGCGGTGCATGTAAAACAGCTGGTCGCGCAGCACGTCGCCAATAGCCCGCAGCTCGCCTTTGAAACCATAACGGTCACGCAGCAGACGGGCATTGGAGTAGTTACGGCCGTCGGTAAACGCCGGGAAGTTCAGGGCGATCACCTGGAACCTGGCGACGTCCTCACCGATTTCCTCGGCCTCTTCATCAGCATCCAGCCACACACCCAGGCCACCATCGCGGGCCAAGAGCATGCGGCTGTGTTCGCGCCACAGGTTCAGCGGCACGATCAAGTCGTCGCAGTTGCTGATCTCGTCGATATTGAAATCCTTGGGCAACAGGTGCCAGGTCTCGTCGACGACTTCGTTGTTCTTAATGATTCGCTGCATAGACGCGTTCCTTGAAGAGGTCGATGCCAATACGCTGATAAGTGTCGATGAAGCGCTCGTCTTCGGTGCGTTGTTCAACGTACACGTCGATCAGCTTCGAGATCACGTCAGGCATGGCTTCCTGTGCGAAGGACGGGCCGAGGATCTTGCCCAGGCTCGCGTCACGGCTGGCGCTGCCACCGAGGGAAACCTGATAGAACTCTTCGCCTTTCTTGTCCACGCCGAGAATGCCGATGTGGCCAACGTGGTGATGACCGCAGGCGTTCATGCAACCGGAGATGTTCAGGTCCAGCTCGCCGATGTCGAACAGGTAATCCAGATCGTCGAAGCGACGCTGGATCGATTCGGCAATCGGGATCGACTTGGCGTTGGCCAGTGAGCAGAAGTCACCGCCCGGGCAGCAGATGATGTCGGTCAGCAGGCCGATGTTCGGCGTGGCGAAACCGCCTTCACGCAACTCGCCCCACAGGGTGAACAATTGGCTCTGCTCGACATCGGCAAGAATGATGTTCTGCTCGTGGGAGGTGCGCAGTTGACCGAAGCTGTAGCGGTCGGCCAGATCGGCGACGGCGTCGAGCTGTTTGTCGGTAATGTCGCCCGGGGCAACACCGGTCGGCTTCAACGACAGCGTCACAGCCACATAGCCCGGCTTTTTGTGCGCCAGGGTGTTGCGGCTGCGCCAGCGAGCGAACCCCGGGTGCTCTTTGTCCAGATCGGCCAGTTGTGCGGTCTGATTGTCGAGGGTCTTGTAGTCCGGATCGACGAAGTGCTTGGCGACGCGATGCAGTTCGGCTTCGGTCAGCGTGGTCTGGCCACCGCGCAGGTGCTCCATTTCCGCATCGACTTTCTGCGCGAACACTTCAGGCGTGAGCGCCTTGACGAGGATCTTGATCCGCGCCTTGTATTTGTTGTCGCGACGGCCGTAGCGGTTGTACACACGCAGGATGGCGTCGAGATAGCTCAGCAGGTCTTGCCAAGGCAGGAATTCATTGATGAATGCGCCCACCACCGGCGTACGACCGAGGCCACCGCCGACCAGCACGCGGAAGCCCAGCTCGCCAGCGGCGTTGTAGACAGGTTCCAGGCCGATATCGTGAACTTCAATGGCCGCACGGTCACTGGTCGAGCCGTTGACGGCGATCTTGAATTTGCGCGGCAGGTAAGCGAATTCCGGGTGGAATGTGGTCCACTGACGGACAATTTCGCACCATGGACGCGGGTCGATGACTTCGTCGGCAGCGACACCGGCGAACTGGTCGGTGGTGACGTTGCGCAGGCAGTTGCCGCTGGTCTGGATCGCATGCATCTGCACGGTCGCAAGTTCAGCGAGGATGTCCGGGATGTCTTCCACCGCAGGCCAGTTGAACTGCACGTTCTGCCGCGTACTGATGTGGGCGTAGCCCTTGTCGTAGTCGCGGGCGATTTTCGCCATCATGCGCACCTGACGCGAAGTCAGCTGGCCGTAAGGCACCGCCACGCGCAGCATCGGCGCGAAGCGCTGGATGTACAGGCCATTTTGCAGGCGCAGGGGGCGGAATTCTTCTTCGCTCAGCTCACCTGCCAGATAGCGTCGGGTCTGATCACGGAACTGCTTGACGCGGTCCTCGATGATCCGCTGATCGTACTCGTCGTATACGTACATATAAGTCCTGTTCTCAGGCTTGGGCTACTCGGAAAACGCTGCGTTTTCGCTTGCTGGAGTCCGATGTTGCCTCTGCAATTCTGCGCGCACGGCCGCGCACTCCGTCACGGAGCCGGGGCAATATACCCGTTTGCAGTTATGCGCAAAAGTGATGTTTGAGTATATGTAAAGAACCAAATCGCCTAACGCGAACGCCTGTCATCTATTCCACATTTGTCGTGCGGACAATCATCGTCTTAACTGTGATCGAGTCTTTGTGCAATCACCGATAAAACCGACAAGAGGCGATGCAATGAGCAATCCGACCAAAGCCAGAAAAAGCGACAGCAGCGTCGATGCGTGGGCCATTTTGTTCCTGATCATTCTCGTTGTAGGGACAGCGGTCTTCTGGGTAAGCCATCAGTAGACGACATTCCGGGCCCGCTTTCCGGCCCGGATTACTGGCTCGCCATACCATGCCCGGTCATCTGACGGAAGCCTTCAGACGCCCGCGAAATGCAGCACCAGTTTGACGATGGCAAACAGCGTCAGGCCAAACACTGCCGTGAACAAAACGCCCAGAATCACGAAGTGGCTGGGTTTACCGTGGGTGAAGTCCCGTTCCCGGTTCTTGCCGCTTTGCACGCCGAACGCTGCAGCCATGACGCTGTGCAGCATTTGCCAGAAGCTCGGCGGTTTGTTGTCGACTGGATCGTCCATAAATCCCTCTGCTCGATGTCGTGCCCCACAAGCATAGTCAAACAGTGCGCAGATGCCTGAACACGCTGCGCCAGATACGCCGTTACAACAATTGCCAGCCGCTATAACTATGTACCGCTGCCCGGTCGGGCACAGGTGATGTGCTGTCGCTCCATTTACAGGAGCGATGTATGTCCCCAGATTCCCTCGATTTGCGAACTGCTGACCGACCGATCCAGCCTTCGGCGACGGATAGTATCCACGGGCCTTTCCTGGAAACCGCAGTGCCGCAGTGGCTGATTGGCGCTTCGGCGCAACGCAAGGCTGAATTCAAGCAGGCGCGTCCGCTCATGCCTGCCTGGTACGCCAGAGCCACAGCCCGGCAACGTCAGGTGCTGCATGCCAGTTTCCGAAGCAGCTTCAGGGCTCAGATGCGGTTGGACAAAACGATGTCCGGCTTCAAGGACATCGATGCGTTTGCCCGACCGATACTGTTGCAGGCCTTGAAGTCCCGTTTTCAGGTTGAGGTTGATGTCGACAAGACCCTGCTATCCCTCAGGCGTGCGGTACGCGCGGGAATCATTTCTGTGGAATTTGGCACGGTCGAAGCCCTGACGCTGCCTATGCTGCAGGCGGCGCTGCACAATTTTGAAAGTGACGAATGCGTGTTCGGCGCGTTTCACGGCAGCTCCGGTTTTGTCATCGAAACCGCAACAGCCGGCACTTACAAGTCGGTGCCGGTAAACGTGTCGGTGAGAAACTTTCTCAGCCTGTGTCGTGACCTGGACATCGGTACGAAATATCAGGCTTACCTCAAGACTTTTTTCCATCCCGCCGATCCGAAGGCGCAAGAAACCTTGCGCCGCGACTTCATTGCCAGTCAGAAAGCTGCCATGCGCGCAGCGGCCGAGCGGGCTTTATTGACCAAGGAAATCCGCCCGCAGGATCACGCAATGATTGTTTCCGTGCTCAACGGCGAAAGACGTCCCCGGGTGGACAACAAACCGGTGTGGTTCCACGACATGGGCCTGATGCAGCACCGACTGGTCGGCTGCGTGGCATTCACCATCGCGGAAAAATATCAGTCGGTCGAAGCGGTCATTCTCTATGTGCCCAATGATCCCGAACATCCGCTCAAACGCTATACCGGTACGCAGATGAGCGACACTTTCAAACGGTTGCTCAGTGCCCGCCCTGCGCATCAGGCAAAAACCGCTGAGCCTACCGCTTATCAGCGGTTCTTCAGCCAGTTCATGCCTTATGAGAAGCGTGCTTATTACTTCAGCCAATTCGTAAAATCAGCCGACCCCTGGTCCGATTGGCTGTCATCGGTCTGGCGGGCGGTGCTGCAGACGTCGCCGATTTTTTCCGACATCTGGAAAGTCTCTGCCAAGCCTCCAAAAATGCAGCCGGAGCCCGACCCCTACGTTGCCGCTTCGTTGATGCCGCACCGGCAAGTGTATCCCTGGCAACCCAACAACGACCTGTGGCAATACCTCTACGAGAAGCACCGGGACAAGGTGATCGCTGACGCCCGCGCGCATGCGGTGCCGACTCGTGACATCGATGCCAAGGCGCGTGATGCCAAACTCGCCGGCCTGGAGCAGCTCGGACTGCTGGCGTTCAATGTGGCCTCGATGTTCGTGCCGGTAATCGGTGAGATCATGATGGTGGTGATGGTCGGGCAACTGCTTTATGAAACCATCGAAGGCGTCGTCGAATGGAGCGAGGGCGACAGGCACGCGGCCAAGGAGCATCTGCTGGATGTCGCCGAAAACCTGGCCCAGATTGCCGTTATGGCCGGCGGTGGCGTGGTGTTCAATAAAATCAATGCCGTCAGACCGGAACCGGTCATCGAGCAACTGCAGCCAGTAACGTTAGCCAACGGCCGGACACGCCTGTGGAAGCCTGACTTCACCGGTTATGAGCACGACATCGCACTCGCCCAGGCCGCGGTGCCCAATCACTTGGGGCAGTACCGGATTGACGGCAAGACCTGCATTCGTCTGGGCGGTGAAATCTACGTGCAGGTCTTCGATCGCTCGACCGGGCAATGGCGTCTGAAACACCCCACCGAGCGCAACGCCTACAGGCCGGCGCTCGCCCATAACGGCCACGGCGCCTGGCGACTGGTATCGGAGCAGCCGATGACATGGCAGCGACTGGAGCTGCTACGGCGCATGGGCCATAGCACTGACGGCTTCTCCGATGACAGATTGCTGATGCTGGGTGATATCAGCGGCGTCAGTGACAGCACGTTGCGCCAGATGCACATGGATCATCTACCGCCGCCGCCCGAATTGCGCGATGCCATGCAGCTGTTCGAAGCCGATGCCGCGGCCCGACAGATGATCGAGCAATTGCGTGGTGCCCGAGCGATTGACGAGCGTTATCTGCATGCGCTGCCGCTGGTGACGGAACTGCCACGCTGGCCGCATGGCCGAGTACTGGAGATTTTCGCCGGGGCGCAGGAGACTGAGCAGTCGATTCAATATGGCCTGGAAAATGTGTTGCCGGGGATTGAACGCAAACCCGTGATCCGCATCAGCCGCGCTCAGGTATTGAACGGCGAAATGCCGGCGCGGATTGTGGCAGCGCTGGAGGAAAACGAAGTCATTCGGCTTCTGGGCAGCAGGGCCGCGCAGTTCCGGCCGGCAAGGCCGGATGAGTTCATGCGCTTGCTTGCCGAGTTTGCATACACCCGTCAGTCGGCGATTTTCGACAGCCTCTACCGCGGCACCGAGCCGCTGAGTCTGCGCGCGCGGATCCTGCAACGTGAGTGCCCCGGGCTGAGCAATGCCGCCGCACAGGACGTGCTCGGTCATGCGACGGCAGCGGAGCTGGCCCGCATGGATCACACCGGGCGTTCGCCGTTGAAACTGCTCGAAGAGGCGCGCTGGCATGTTCGCCGGGGGCGCCAGACGCGCGCCTTTGCCGGCCTGCACAGCGAAAACCTTGCCTCGGCCGACAGTCGACGGCTGGCGTTGTTTGCCTTGGAGCGATTGCCTGAATGGTCGCCAACGTTGCGTCTGGAGATTCGTGAAGGCAGTACGACCGGCGCATTGCTTGACAGTGTCGGTGAGCCTTCGGCGCCGGTAAAACGCTATCTGGTCAAGAACGGACCTTTCTACCAGGCATTCAATGCTCAGGCGCAGGTGCTCAACAGAATTTCCAGGGTGGAAGACAGTTTCTATCGTTCGCTCATGTATGCGTTGCCTGATGACATGCGTGCGGCACTGGGCCTGTACGAGGGCAGCAAAGGCGGTGAGCTGCAGCACCAGATTATCCTGTCGGCCCGCGTGCATTGGCGCGAAGCTCTGCACATGCTGGCACCGCGAGCCAAATGGTTCAAACCGCCAGTACGGGTTCGGGCCAGGATGACGGGCTATTACGCGAGTGGGCGAGGTGGAGGCTGGAGCACTTCGCTCGAAATGCGCGTGGCGCAGTTGTATCCGTTGCCGCGACAGGCAGCTGCCTTTCTTGCTCGACAGCGAGGCCGCAGCGATGCGCAGATTTATCAGGAGCTGGAGTTTCGCCGTCGGGAATGGGAGTCGCTCAATGTCACACTCGAGCGATGGCAGGCGGTCCCAGGCAGCAGCCTGACTGCCGAGCACAGGGCGCGATTGGCGCGGACTTTGAGAGAGGCGTGGCGCAATGGCCCGTTGGCCGGCCGGGTTGCCGATGTGGCCCGCCTGTCACTGGTCTGTGATGCGTCTGTCCCCGCGTTGAGTACTCGTTTTCCCCATGTGCGTGAACTGGCAGTGAGCGGCATTGGCCTCACGGATGCCAATGTCGATGGTTTGCTGGCGGCGTTTCCGAACGTCACTGACCTGCAGATTGGCGAGGTGAGGGATCCACGTGTCTTTACCGTTGCTGGCCGATCACTCACGACCGTGCCGCAAGCACTTGGCCAGCTGACCGGATTGACTCAACTGCGCTTCGTTACCGACGCGCCGTTTCTCGCGCCCACCTTTGCACAGAGGCTGCGGGCACTGACCTCACTGGAAACGCTGCATATCAACTATTCGGGAGCCGATGCAAGCACTCTGAATGATCTTGAACTGAGCACGCTGACGCATTTGCGCAGTTTGCGCATTGACGCCCCGAATGCCTTGTGGCGGTGGCCGGCGTATGTCGAACGGCTGCCGCGGCTTGGACGCCTGGACCTGACCCACACCTTGATTGAAACCTTGCCCGACTCGCTGTACCACGGACACGAGCAACTCTGGGCCGGCCTGTCGTTGAATTGGGCGAGGGTCACCCCGACCACGTTTCGGCGTGCTTACGACTACGTCAGCCAGTATTCCGGCCCGTTCGGCCATTTGCTCGACCTGCATCAAATGGTCCGTGGATTTTGCCGTGCCGAACTGGACACCATGGCCCCGGCGTCGGGTTTCGTCGATCTTTTGCCCGAAGCTTTTTATACCGCTCTGGCAACGCCGCAAGCGCGGGTGACAGCGATCGAGAGTATCAGGGCCGAGCATGAGGCAATCTTTGCGCAGTTCTACACACCGACACTCAGGCATGGCACACGCTACTCGACAGTCAGAAGCCGCTGGGCAACCGGACCTGATGCCGAAGTCCTCCGGGCGCTGAAAACCAATTGGTATGGCACGCTGCGCCAGCGTTACGGGCTGACTGCGAACGTGGACAGGTTCGAGCTGCCTGGCCCACGATCGAGCAGCGAAGCGCTGCCGGCGGCAGAGCGCTTTCGCGAATTGCCGCAACTGCCAGCCGGCAGCTTTGCCCATGTCCGTACTGTCCGTTTGCGGCAGCTGGATGTCCCCATCGACCAGGCACGCGGGTTTCTCCGTGCATTCAGTCACGTCGAAAGCCTTGAAATCAGCGGCAACCGCTTTACCGAACTGCCCTTTGCGGCGGACGATCTGCGTGCGCTGAAGAACCTTGATGCATCAGACAATGCCATCGTCGTAACGCCTGGGGTACAGAGGCAACTGAGCGGCTTGCAGCAAGTCCGATGGTTGAATCTGCGTGATAACCCGCTGCATGCCGTCGACGTCAGCGCGTTGAGCCGATTGCGGGCGTTGAACCTGAGATCGACTTCGTTGCAAACCTGGCCCCTCGGCGCCGAACGCCTCGCGCGTTTGTCCTGGCTCGATCTGCGCGACAACCGGATCGCCTCCCTGCCAGAGCCAGTCTTGTCCCACCCCGATGTGCTGATGAGGAGCAACCTGACGGGCAACCGTTTCAGTCCCGAGGGGCAAGCGAGCCTGGACGCGGCATTTCAGCGAATCGAGCAGCAAAAGGCTTTGGAACAGGGCACGTTGGCGCAGTTCGCAGCGCAACGTGTGCCGGACACTTTCCCGCCGGCCGAAAGCGGTTGGTCGTTCATCGAACTGCTGTTGCCGCTGCCTGAAGAGGCGCTGGTCAATCCGGCTCAGAGCGGAACTTCGCTGCATGTGCAACGATTGAATCAGCTCATGCCGCGGCAGCAGGCTGAACTGAATGTGCACCATCTGCAGGCTTCGGGATTGAGCGATGCGCAAATCGAAGCCCGGATTACCGAATGGCATCGCAGCTGTGAGGCGTTGATTCGACGACTCAATGGCTGGTTGTACAACCGCGAGATTCCAACGGCCGATGGCCCGATCACGGCTGGTAGACGATCCTCTGCGGGGCGGCTGATCAGGGACGCGTGGCTTGGCGGACTGACTGAAGCCAGTGGCAGCGTGGTACGGGAACTTGAGCTTGCAGATCTGCGAATCGGCGACTTGCCTGAACTGCCCGTGCAGTTTCCAGCGGTGACAACGCTGGACCTGAGCCGCGTGGGCCTGTCCACGCGGGGCTCCGACGGCTTTCTCAACGCCTTTCAGGACCTTCGTACCTTGCTGCTCAGTGGCAATGAGCTGGGTGCATTGCCCGGCCCGGTGTTGCGGATGCGGCATCTGCAGCATCTGCGAATGCAGCATTGCAATCTCCAGAGTGCGACCAGCTTCTACCCGTTGCTGGGGCGCGGGCGTCTACACATGCTTGACGTCGGGTATAACCAGCTTCGTGTATTCAACCCACCGGACTTCAGTGCCTTGCAGCTTCTTGATCTACGCACCAACCACCTGAGCGAATGGCCGGCCGGAGCTCAACAGGCCGCTCATTTACGCGGTTTGAATCTGCACAACAACCGGATCGTGGACCTTCCTGGTGAGCTGTTCAACGGCAATCACGAGCGTCTGCTGCAAGGGACTGACTTGTCCGCGAATGCACGCCTGTCCCTGACTGCCTTGCTGGATCTGCGGCGCTACGCCCGCGAGCGCGCAGCCCCTTATGTGATGCAGCTTTCACAAGAATCCATCGACGAATTGATCGATAGACATGTTATCGGGCCCGATCAACCGCAGCCGCCAGGCGCAGTGGAGGGGGCAGGTAACAATGCCGTCGCCCCCGATCCATATGCAGGCGTGCAGCCGTCTGAAGCGATTTTTGATCCGGCCAATGACATCGCGCCGGAATCTCGCGATCCCTGGCTGATGGACAGTGACTTGGCACTGGCGGCGCAACGACGCTCGATCTGGACGCAATTGGCGCTTGAGCCGAATCACCAGCGGTTTTTTCAGTTACTGCGTTTGCTGCGTGACACCGAGGAGTTCAGGCGTGTGCCGGCCGATCTCACCCACAGAGTGTGGCAAGTCATGGAGGCGGCTACCGAAAATACCGAACTGCGCAACTCGCTGTTCAACGATGCGGAAACGCATGGCACCTGTCCGGACGGGCGGATTCTTACGTTCAGTGACATGCAGGTGCGGGTTTGGGTCTATCGCACATTGCAGGGAATACCTGTCAGCCGAACGATGGCCAGGGGCCGGGCCTTATGGCAAGTGTCCCGACAGTTGTTTCGTCTGGAGTGGGTCGAGATCTTTGCCGAAGTCTTGGCGAAGGGCCAGGATCGTGCCGAGGTTCGCCTGCAATCGCGCATCGATTTGACCCGTGGCTGGGGTGATGGACTGGACCTGCCGGGGCAACCCTCCCATATGTTATACGCACGTCCATTGACCGATGAGGTCCTGGCGCAAGTTCGCATTTGGGTACTGGAGGCGGAGCAGACTGATGAACTGCCGGCGAACATGGGCGAGCGCGATTACTGGATCGCTTATTTGCAAGAACGCTATCCGCAGGAAATGGAGGCGATCGATGTCGAGATCGAAGAGCTGCAACAGGTTGGCGGCGAACTGAAGGAACGACGCGAACGGGGGGAACTCACCGAGAATCAGTACGAGCTGGAATTGAAAGCACTGGCCAGAGCTGTCCACGCATTGCGTCGACAGAGACGGCTCGAGTTGACGCGCCGTGAAATCGACCTCCTGCGGGCTTTCGCTGATGACTCGCAACAGCCTGGACGCCTTGAACCGCAGCCCGGGACTTCCTCGCTCCCGTGACGGCCGCATGGTGCGGTTGCAAGGCTCGTCGAAGCAAGTTGTTACCTTTCGCCGGTGAGTCATAAGCGGATACCGCAGTCGGGGTAGCCGGAAATGGTCTGCTGCACACTTCATTGACAAAGGAGTGACCATGATCGCTATCCCATTCAATCCGCCGTCGACGGCATCTTCATCCTCGTCACGCACGACCGACGCGCCGGCCCCGAAACCGCTGAAGGCAACACAGAGCCTTCACGGTGATTTCCTCGAAAAGTCGATCCCCACCTGGCTGACTGACGTGACGGCGCAACGACGCCAGGCGTTCAAGGACGCCCCTGCGGCGATGCCGGCGTGGTATCAGGATGCGACGCCTGCCCAGCGCGCAGCCTTGAATGACAGCTACAAGGCCAGCGTGCAGGCGCAAAACATGCTCGATAAAAGCATGTCGAGGTTTGAGCAGGCCGAAGTGTTTGCCAGACCCTTGCTGATCAAGGCATTGAAGGACGAATATCAGCTGCAAGTGGACATCGACAAAACCTTGTTGTGCCTGCGACGCCCGATAGAGGTGGGCATTCAGGCCACAGAGCTGGCGTCCTTCGAAATTCTCAAGCTGTCGCTGCTGGAGGCGGCACTGCACAACTTCGAAGCCAGCGAGTGTGAGGAGGGGGCTTATCACCACACCTCGGGATTCATGGTGGCGACCGATACTGCGGAGACTTTCGAGTCCGTTAGTGTCGCGCTGACGGTCAGCCAGTTCATGTCGCTGTGCCGTCGCCTGGATATCGGCAAGCAATACCAGGACTATCTGCAGGAATTTTTTCACCCGGCCGATGTGGTGGTGCAGGGCGTGCTTCGCGAGCGGTTCATCGCGAGTCAGAAGGCAACCATGCGCGCAGCCGCAGAGCAGGCGCTATTGCAGAAGGATATAGAACCGGCGGACTACACCATGATCCGGTCGGTCATCGATGGCGAGATGAATCCCTGGATGGGCAACCGACAGGTATGGTTCAAGGACCTGGGCCTGATGAGAAAACGTCTGACTGGCTGTGTGGTGTTCGTGATCAGCGAAAAATACCGCTACAGCGATGAATTGATCGTTTACATTCCTCACGACCCGCAGCACCCGTTCAAACGCTACAACCACCAGCAAATGCGTGAGGAGTTCAAACGCTTGCTGACTGCGCGCGATGAACCGCTCGCTGGCGGGGCTCAACCGACGCCTTATCAGCGGTTCCTCAGTCAATTTCTGCCCGTTGATCAGCGGCCCGATTATTTCAGTCAGTTCACCCGAAAGGCTGCTGACTCACCGAAGGATGCCTGGTCGACATTGCGCTCTCCATGGGTCGCGTTCATTCAGGCAATCAGCGGTACTTCAGTGTTCACCCGGATCAAGCAACTTCCTCCCGAGCGCGGGGTGAAGATGGAGCCGGAGCCCGATCCCTACATTGCGCCTTCGGCGGTCGGACGCAGAGGGCATGGCCTTTGGGCGGCCAATGAAGATCTCTGGCTCTATCTCTTTACCCAGAACCGCGCCAAGGTACTGGCCGACGCCCGCAGCCATGCGGTACCCAGCGACGACGTCGAGGTCAAGGCGCGCGACGCCAGGCTGGCGCACCTGCTGCAGATCGGTCTGCTTGGTTTGAACATGGTGTCGATGTTCGTTCCGGTGCTGGGCGAAGTGATGATGGTGGTGATGGCCGGCCAGCTGATGTACGAAACACTGGAGGGCGCGATCGAATGGAGCGAAGGCGACCGGCGTGCGGCCAGGGATCATTTGATCGACGTGGCGGAAAATCTGGCGCAGATCGCGGTGATGGCGGGGGTAGGCGCCGGGGTGCGGAAATTCTCCAGCGCCAAAGCCGTGCCAGTGATTGAACAGCTGGAACCGGTGCAGTTGCCTAGCGGCAACACCCGCCTTTGGAAACCCGATCTTGGCGCGTATGAGTCAACGATAGCTTTGCCGGACAGCCCCGGTCCGAATCCGCAGGGGCAACATGTACTGGACGGCAAGACCTACATTCGTCAGGCCGGCAAGGTTTACGAGCAGTACTACGATTCATCGCTCGGCAAGTGGCGCCTCCGCCACCCGAACGATCCCGATGCCTGGCAGCCGGTGCTCGAGAGCAATGGTTACGGTGCCTGGCGATCCACGCTTGAGCGCCCGCTGGAGTGGGACCGCCTGACCCTGTTGCGACGCATGGGGCATGCAACCGAAGTGTTTTCCGACGCAGAGCTGCTCAGGGCTGCCGATATCAGTGGCGTCAGTGACGGCGCCTTGCGCAAGATGCACCTCGACCACGCGCCGCCACCACCGGAGCTGGCGCAGGCGATGCGCCTGTTGAAAGCGGATGCAGATGCGGCATTGGTCGTGGAGCAGTTGCGTGGGGAACGCCCCATCGATGAGCTCTACCTGTATACCTTGCCGCTGATCACCGAAATGCCGTTGTGGCCGCAAAACCGTGTGCTTGAAGTGTTCGATGGCGAGTCATTGTCCGGCAGTTCCGTAAGGTATGGTGCTGCGCGGCGCTTTCGTGACGTGGGTGTCAAGCCGCCAATCAGGACTTCTCGGGCCGACATCCTTGGCGGAAAACTGCCAGCGCATATTCTTGCATCGCTCGAAGAAGCGGAAATCAATCGCTTGCTCGGCAAGCTGGTCGCACGTACTCCCGAGGCAAGGCTTCAGGAATTCAACAAGCGAATTGCCAATTACGCCAACACCCGTCAAGCGGCGATATTCGAAAGCATCTACAAGGGCACCGACCCCATCGCCCCCGAGGTCGCCGGTTTGCAAAAGGAATGTCCCGGGCTGGGCGAGTCGGCAGCACAAGCCGTGCTGACGCATGCCCATGCCGGTGAGTTGCAGGCGCTGCGGTCGGGCCAGCGAGCACCGCTGCGCCTGCTGGAAGAAGCGCGCTGGTATGCGCGTCAAACCCGTCGAGTCACCGCGTATGCCGGTCTGCGCAGCGAAAATGTCGCTTCGGCGGACAGTCGGCGTCTGGCATTGCACACGCTTGAGCAGTTGCCGGGTTGGCCTGACAACCTCCGTATCGAGGTTCGCGAGGATCATGATGCTGGCACGCTGCTTGACAGCATCGGCAGTGAAACAGCCAGCGAGAAAAAATACCTGATAAAAAAAGGTGCTCAGTTTCAGGCATTCAACGAGCGCGGTGAGGCACTCAACAGCCTGCCCGAACACGGCGACAATTTTTACCCATCGATCATGCACGCCCTGCCTGACGAGGCGCGCCGCAGCCTCGGTGTGCCAGCGGTCGGGCAGTCGGTCCAGCTGCGGGAAAAGATCATCCGCCACGCCGATCTGCACCAGGCCGAGGCGCCTGCGCTGCTGGAACCCCAGGTCAAATGGATCAAGCCGCCCGTTCGCGTCAGCGATACTCTGATTGGTTATCCTGCCAGCGGACGTGGCCCTGGATTGTCACCGAACCTGATAGCACGCACGCGTGATATTTATCCGCAGCTGACAAATGAACAGGCGCGCGGCTATCTCCTTGAACAGTATCGGGCGGGAAATGACGACAGAGACATTTTCCAGTTGCTGCTGTCGCGTCGACAGGAATGGGCGCAGCTTGAAGCGACGCTGGATGAGTGGTCGGGACTAACGAGAGTACCGGCTTGGGCCCGTTCCGAGTGGAACTATAAAGTACGTACCGCACAGGCGCTCAAGGACTGTTGGCGCAACGCACCGATCGCCGCCCATCTGCCCGGCGCCGATCAGCTTCATCTTGTCCTGTACGACCCGCTGCCAGCTCTGACAGCAAATTTTGATCACGTACGAGAACTTTACATCGCTGGGGATGGCATCACGGACACCGATGCCGACGCGTTCCTGGAGCGGTTTGGCCGTCTCGAAAAGCTCTCGCTGGGCGAGCGTGGCAGTCTGTTTGGCAGTTATATGGGGCGCGAACAGTCATTGACGACATTGCCTCTGGCCGTCACTCGCATGCCGAGCCTGAAAAACCTCAAGTTCAGAACCACAGCGGCTGCGCTGGCGGCTGATCTGCCGACAAGATTGCGCATGCTGACTGCTATAGAAGAGCTTCATCTTGATCTTTCGAGGGGCACCGGCGTCACGGCGAATCTTGACCTCACACCGCTCAGGCGATTGAGGAAACTCAGGATCGATGCGCCGGGAATGGTCCAATGGCCCGATTTTGTACAGGAGCTGCCTGAGCTGGAGCGCCTTGATCTGACGCAGACGGCCATCTCGTCCATTCCACAAGCACTCTACACAGGGCATGAGAAGTTGTGGGCGGGGCTGTCGCTCGACTGGTCGAATTTCGCGCATGAAAATTTCAAGCCCGCCTACGAGTACGTCAAAAATTACCGGGGCGTGTGGGGACATCTGCTGGATCTGGACCTGATGGTCCGCCAGTACTGCGCCGGCGAGCTGGAATTCCTGACTGGACGGCGCGGAAATATCAATCGCTTGCCTGAGCGCATCATGAGTCTGTGGAATACACCCGAGACCCGGCTCAAGGCTGTCGAGCTGCTGCGCCTGGAGCACGCCGGGATTTTCCGGCAGCTTTACCTTCCGACGACGTCCGATGGATTGCGCACCGCTACGCTTGCTCCGGTCTGGGAAACGTTGCCGAACCTTGCAGTGGTGCGTGAACTTGAGCACAACTGGGCGGCTGCCGTGCGCGAACGTTATGGCCTGCGCAGAGAAGCGCAGGTCCCCACTCCAGGGAATCCGAACGGGGTCGCCCCGCTGGAAAGTGGCGAAGTGTTCAAGTTATTCGATGATGGACACTTTGGCGACGAGCCATCCATAAGCGAGCTTCCGTCATTGCCGGCCGGTACGTTTTCTCATGTGAAAACCGTTTCCCTTGATCATCTGAACGTGCCTGCGGCACAGATGCGCGCGTTTCTTCAAGCATTCAGCGGTGCGCGTACGGTAGAAATCACAGGCTGCAATTTGACTGAGGTGCCGTTCAGCCCGAGCGACTTTGCGCAATTGACTCGACTGGATCTGTCACACAACCTGATCGGCACCACGCCAGAAGTCCAAAGCCAAATTGATGCACTTTATAAACTCGATTTCTTGGATTTGCGCGAAAACCAGCTGACTGATCTGAATGTCGCGGCTCTGAAGAAGCTTGAACTTCTGGACCTCAGTTCCAATCGTCTCCAGGCATGGCCGGCGGGTGCCGAAACGCTGCCAAGGTTGCAATGGCTTGATCTGCGCGAAAACCCAATCAGTACGTTACCTGAGCATGTGCTTGCCGATGACAGGGTGATGCTCAACACCAACCTGACGCAAAGCTCATTGAGTGCCGAAGGTGCGGCAGCCCTGAAAACTGCGCAGCGGCGTATCGAGACCGCAATCGGCTTGCCTGATGACACCCTCAAACAGTTTGAAATTTACCCCAGTGGCCCTCGAAGCGTGGGCGACGCGCGCGTACCGAGAACTGCACTGGCATTTGCGCACGAATTTCTGTTGCCGCTGCGTCCTCTGGCACCTGTCGCCGAAGGTGCCGCAGACATTGCAAGTCGCTTACAGGACGTCAATCCGCTTCTTTCTACAGAACAAGCGCAGCAATGTCTGGCGCGATTGCGCAGCGAGGGACTGAGCGATGCACAAATCGACGCCCGTCTGACCGTCTGGCGAGACAGCGACGAGGCCCTGACGCGTGAGTTGAACGGCTGGATCTTTACTCGGGCGATACCATGGAACAGAGGGGATAAATCCAAGCACCGATCGTTTCTGGCGATGAAGGTCAGAGATTGCTGGGCTGAGGGTCTGACACGCCATAGCGAACACTCAGGATCCACACTTGATCTCACGGGGTTGAACACCGGAGATCTGCCGCGCCTGTCGAAAGTGTTTTCCCCAGTCAGAACGCTGAATCTCACCGGCGTGGAATTTTCGGCACAAAGCTTCAACGAATTCTGTGCCGCTTTCCCTGAAGTCACCACCCTGGTACTCAACGGCAACGCCCTTGATACGCTGCCAGACGCCGTTGGCGGTCTGAGCGGGCTCGAGCGGCTGGAGCTGAGCGGGAATAAACTGGCCACCGGGGAGTCCCTGTACACCCAGGCGGGTGGAAATCGCCTGCGCTGGCTGGACCTCAGCCACAATCAACTGGAGGAGTTCAGTGCCAGCGCCTTCAGTCGGCTCGAAACCCTCAAGCTTGACCACAATGGCCTCGATTCCTGGCCGGACGGCGTGCTGGAACTGCCGCATCTGCGCGCACTCGATCTGACGGGCAACAACATCAGCGTGTTCCCGGACAGGCTCTTGGACGGTAGTCACAGGGAACTGGTCGCTGGCACGGTTCTGTCGGAAAACACCTTGACACTCAACAGCCTGCGACAACTGCGCGATTACAGCGCCGCCAATGCAAATCGTGACGTCATGGGCTATTCGCGGGCGCATCTCGATCGGGAGATTGACCTGCGCTTACGCGGAGCCGACAGTGAACCCGGCTCCGGCTCGGATGGCGACAGCGATGACAGTGACGGCTTCGGAGGCGGTGGTGTTGGCGGACGTGTGGATGTGCACGCACAGGTCGAGGCCATTGAGGCCATCGCTAACCCAGCGCAAAATGTCGCCGCGCCAGCCATGGAGACCTGGCTGACATTCACCCCGGCTGATGTACGTGCCGCCCGGCAGGCTTTGTGGGCGCAATTGGCCAGGCAGGCCAATCATGATGCGTTCTTTCATCTGCTCTCGACCTTGCCTGACACCCTCGAATTCAGATTGTCGGGGGCCGATCTCACCCATCGGGTCTGGCAAGTCATTCAGGCTGCCACGGAAAACGCCGAATTGCGCGAGCAGTTGTTTGTCAACGCCGAAACCCACGACACATGCCTTGATGGGCGGATCCTGTCGTTCAGCGAACTGGAAGCCCGCGTCTATGAATACAACACCCTGCGCGATATCCCGCAGCATCGCCCCGAGCAACGCGGCAGAGCCTTGCTCAATCTGACCCGCCGCCTGTTTCGCCTGGAGAGAGTTGACCGACTCGCTGAAGCTGCTGCGATAAACCAAGACCGTGCGGAGGTCCGACTGCAATACCGGATCGGCATGACCAGCGGCTGGCCGGATGGCCTGGAACTGCCGGGACAGCCGGCGCATATGCTGTACGGCACGCCTATTCGTGGACAGGTATTGATCAACGCTCGCGCCTCGGTGCTTGCCGACGAGGCGTCGCCAGCGTTCCTGGAGGATCTGATTTCACGCGACTATTGGGTCCGTTACCTGGAAGATCGCCACAGCGAGGTGTTCGAGGCGTTGAAACTCGAAGAATCGAGGCGACATGGTGCGGTAGAGGACGCCTATCCTGACCTGTCGAGCCCCGAGTATCTGGATGCCATGGGGGTGCTTGAGGTCGAGTTGCCGGCGACGCGTATGGAAAAGCTCAAAGAACTGTCCCGCACAGAGCTTGAGAGTCTTTCGTCGCCAGGTAGCGGCGCGCCGCAGCCACGCCCGTCGTCACCGCAGCCCGGCCCTTCGAGCCGCCCGTGAACGGATGAATGACCGTGCCCGAGAGCAAGATGCTCCCGGGCATGGTGCGGCTCAGCTGTCGTAACCCAGATTCGGCGCCAGCCAACGCTCGGTCACGCTCAGATCCTGACCTTTGCGCGCGGTGTAGCTCTGCACCTGATCCTTGTCGATCTTGCCCACGGCAAAGTACTGCGCCTGCGGATGGGCGAAGTACCAGCCGCTGACCGCTGCGGCGGGGAACATTGCGTAGTGCTCGGTGAGGAATACGCCACTGCGCCCGGCGCGCATTTCGGCAGCCTCTGGATCGAGCAGTGTGAACAGCGCGGCTTTCTCGGTGTGATCCGGGCAGGCCGGGTAGCCGGGCGCGGGGCGGATGCCACGGTATTGCTCTTTGATCAGCGCATCGTTGTCGAGGGTTTCGTCCTTGGCATAACCCCAGTGCTCTTTGCGCACTTGCTGGTGCAGCCATTCGGCGCAGGCTTCGGCCAAGCGGTCGGCGAGAGCCTTGACCATGATCGAGTTGTAATCGTCGCCGGCGTCCTGATAGGCCTTGGCGACTTCTTCGGCGCCGATGCCAGCGGTGGTGATAAAGCCGCCGACATAGTCGGTCACTTCGCTGTCCTTCGGCGCCACGAAGTCGGCGAGGCAGAAGTTCGGCTTGCCGTCGGTCTTGATGATCTGCTGACGCAGGTGATGCAGCCTGGCTAGCGGCTTGCCGTTATCGTCGTACAGCTCGATGTCGTCTTCGTTGACCTGATTGGCCGGCCAGAAACCGAACACCGCACGGGCGCTGATCAGTTTTTCGTCGATCAGCTTGGTGAGCATTTCCTGGGCGTCCTTGTACAGCGCAGTGGCGGCTTCACCGACCACTTCATCTTCGAGGATGCGCGGGAATTTGCCGGCGAGGTCCCAGGAAATGAAGAACGGTGTCCAGTCGATGTATTCGGCCAGTACCTTCAAATCGATGTTGTCGAGCACCTTGCTGCCGGTGAAAGTCGGTTTCACTGGCTGGTAATTGGCCCAGTCGAACTGCGGCTTCTTCGCGATCGCGGCGGCGTAGCTCAGGCGTTCGGTGCGGGCGCTGCGATTGGACGTGCGTTCGCGCACGTCGATGTATTCAAGACGGGTCTTCTCGACGAAACCGGCTTTCAATTCCTTGGACAGCAACTGCGTCGCCACGCCCACGGCGCGTGAGGCGTCAGTCACGTAGACCACGGCATCGTTGCTGTACTTGGGCTCGATCTTCACGGCGGTGTGCGCTTTCGACGTCGTCGCGCCACCGATCATCAGTGGCAGGTGAAAGTCCTGACGCTGCATTTCACGGGCGACGTGGACCATCTCGTCCAGCGACGGTGTAATCAGGCCGGAAAGGCCGATGATGTCGCACTTTTCTTCTTTGGCGACCTGCAGGATCTTTTCGGCCGGAACCATCACGCCTAAGTCGACAATGTCATAGCCGTTGCAACCGAGCACCACGCCGACGATGTTCTTGCCGATGTCGTGCACGTCGCCCTTGACCGTAGCCATGAGAATCTTGCCCTTGGCTTCCGGCTTGTCGCCTTTCTCCAGTTCGATAAACGGGATCAAGTGCGCCACGGCCTGCTTCATCACGCGGGCGGATTTCACCACCTGCGGGAGGAACATTTTGCCAGCGCCGAACAGGTCGCCGACGATGTTCATGCCGGACATCAGCGGGCCTTCGATCACTTCGATCGGCCGCGCAAACGACTGGCGGGATTCTTCGGTGTCTTCAACGATGTGCGTGGTGATGCCCTTGACCAGTGCGTGTTCCAGACGCTTGTTGACGTCCCAGTTACGCCACTCTTCGGTCTCGGCTTCCTTGACGCTACCGTCGCCCTTGTACTTGTCGGCAATGGCGAGGAGGGTGTCGGTGCCGTCCGGGGTGCGGTTGAGGATCACGTCTTCGACGGCGTCGCGCAGCTCGACCGGGATCTGATCGTAGATCTCCAACTGGCCAGCGTTGACGATGCCCATGGTCAGCCCGGCGCGGATCGCGTAGAGCAGGAACACCGAGTGAATCGCCTCACGCACCGGGTTGTTGCCACGGAACGAGAACGACACGTTGGACACGCCGCCGGAGCTCAGCGCGTACGGCAGCTCATCGCGGATATAGGCGCAGGCATTGATGAAGTCGACGGCGTAGTTGTTGTGCTCTTCGATGCCGGTGGCGACGGCGAAAATGTTCGGGTCGAAAATGATGTCTTCCGGTGGGAAGCCGACTTCGTTGACCAGAATGTCGTAGGAGCGTTTGCAGATCTCTTTCTTGCGCGCTTCGGTGTCGGCCTGCCCAGCTTCGTCGAAGGCCATCACCACCACGGCGGCGCCGTAGCGTTTGCACAGTTTGGCGTGATGGATGAACTGCTCGACGCCTTCTTTCATGCTGATCGAGTTGACGATGCCCTTGCCCTGGATGCACTTGAGGCCGGCTTCGATGACTTCCCATTTCGACGAGTCGATCATGATCGGCACGCGCGAGATATCCGGTTCGCCGGCGATCAGATTGAGGAAGGTGACCATGGCCTTCTTCGAATCGAGCATGCCCTCGTCCATGTTGATGTCGATGATCTGCGCGCCGGCCTCGACCTGCTGCAGAGCGACTTCGAGGGCTTCGGTGTAATTGTCTTCGCGGATCAGGCGGGCGAATTTTGCCGAACCGGTGATGTTGGTGCGCTCGCCAACGTTGACGAACAGCGAGCTGCGATCGATGGTGAACGGCTCCAGACCCGAGAGGCGGCAGGCCTTGGGAATGTCCGGAATCTGACGTGGCGCGTAACCGGCCACGGCTTTGGCGATGGCTTCGATGTGGCCCGGCGTGGTACCGCAGCAACCGCCGACGATGTTGAGGAAACCGCTCTGGGCGAATTCCTCGATGACTTTGGCGGTTTGCGACGGCAGTTCGTCGTACTCGCCGAATTCATTCGGCAGGCCGGCGTTCGGGTGCGCGGAGACGTGGGTGCTGGCCTTGTTCGACAGCTCTTCCAGGTACGGGCGCAGTTCGCTGGCGCCGAGGGCGCAGTTGAGGCCAACGGAAATCGGCTTGGCGTGGGCCACCGAGTTCCAGAACGCTTCGGTGGTCTGGCCGGACAGGGTACGACCGGAGGCGTCGGTGATGGTCCCGGAAATCATGATCGGCAGTTCGATGTGCAGCTCCTCGAACACGCCCTGCACGGCAAAGATCGCCGCTTTGGCGTTGAGGGTGTCGAAGATCGTTTCGATCAGGATCAGGTCGGCGCCGCCCTCGATCAGGCCTTTGGTGGCTTCGGTGTAGTTTTCCACCAGCTCATCGAAGGTCACGTTGCGGTAGCCGGGGTTGTTGACGTCGGGCGACAGCGAGCAGGTACGGCTGGTCGGGCCAAGCACGCCGGCAACGAAGCGTGGCTTGGCCGGGTTTTCGGCGGTCTTGGCGTCGGCAATCTTGCGCGCCAGACGTGCGCCTTCTACGTTTAACTCGTACGCCAGCTCTTCCATGCCGTAATCGGCCATGGAAATGCGCGTGGCGTTGAAAGTGTTGGTTTCGAGAATGTCGGCGCCGGCGTCCAGATAGGCTTTTTCGATGCCGCCGATCACGTCCGGACGGGTGATCACCAGCAGGTCGTTGTTGCCCTTGACGTCGCTTGGCCAGTCCGCGAAGCGTTTGCCGCGATAATCCTGCTCTTCGAGCTTGTAGCTCTGGATCATCGTGCCCATCCCGCCGTCGAGAATCAGGATGCGCTCTTTGAGGGCTTGCTTGAGAGCTTGAAGGCGGACGCTGCGATCGGACATGTGGACTACTCGAAAAGACCATTACGAAGGAGCGAGATCATAGCAAACCTGTGCGCTTTTAGAGCATGTGCAGCTTTTGCATGAATATCGCTCATGTTGGTACGGACGTCATAACGGTAGAATCGCAGCATTTTTTTACCACCAGGATCAGCAGCATGCCTTACCGCTTCATCAGTTTATGGTTGCTGGTCCTGAGTGGGAGCGTCGCGGCGCAAGATCCCGCTGTTTCTTCTTCTATCTCCTATAGCCGAGATATCCAGCCGATCTTCACCGAGAAATGCGTGGCCTGCCATGCCTGTTATGACTCGGCGTGCCAATTGAATCTGGGCAGCGGCGAAGGCGCCGCCCGTGGCGCGAGCAAGATGCCGGTGTACGACGGCGAACGCACCCAGGCCGCACCAACCACGCGCTTGTTTTACGACGCCTTCGGCAAGCGCGCCTGGCAGCAGAAGGATTTCTATTCGGTGCTCGACGCGCAGGGCAGTCAGGCTGCGCTGATGGCACGGATGCTCGAACTTGGCCACAAGACGCCGCTGACGCCCAATGCCAAGCTGCCCGAAGACATTGTGCTGGGTCTCAATCGCAACAATCTTTGCGCAATGCCTGCCGAGTTCGACGGCTACGCCGGTGCGCACCCGAAAGAGGGTATGCCGCTGGCGGTCACCGGCCTGACCGATCAGCAATATCAGACCTTGCAGCGCTGGCTGGCGTCTGGCGCGCCGATTGACGAGCAGAGCCTGGCGCCGAGTGCGCAAGAGGCGCTGCAGATCACGCAGTGGGAAAACCTGCTCAACGCTCCCGGCGCGCGGCAAAGTCTGGTCGGGCGCTGGCTGTTCGAGCATTGGTATCTGGCGCACATCTACTTCAAGGGCGGCGAGCCGGGGCATTACTTCCAGTGGGTGCGTTCGCGCACGCCGAGCGGCCAACCGATCGACCTGATCGCCACGCGCCGCCCCAACGACGATCCGGGCACGCAGGTGTATTACCGCTTGTGGCGGGTGCAGGGGGTGATCGTGCACAAGACGCACATCACCTATCCGCTGAGCGCGGCGAAAATGGCCCGGATCAAAAGCCTGTTCTACAGCGGCAACTGGCAGGTCAACGCGCTGCCGGGTTACGGGCCGCAAAGCCGGGCCAATCCGTTTGCCACCTTCGAGGCGATTCCGGCGCAGGCGCGCTATCAGTTCATGCTCGATAACGCTGAATACTTCGTCCGCACCTTTATTCGCGGGCCGGTGTGCCGTGGGCAGATCGCGACCGACGTGATCCGCGACAACTTCTGGGCGCTGTTCCAGGCGCCGGAACATGACCTCTATATCACCGACCCGAACTACCGCGGCCAGGCCACGCCGCTGCTGGCGATGCCGGGGCAGAACGACGATGTCGGCAGCGTGCTGAGCCTGTGGCGCGACTATCGCGACAAGCGCAACGAATACGAAGCCCTGCGCCGCGACAGCTACGCCGATCTGCCGGCGCCGAGCTGGTCGACGCTGTGGGCCGGCAACGACAACGCCTTGCTGAGCATTTTCCGCCACTTCGACAGTGCTTCGGTGACCAAGGGTTTGATCGGTGAGGTGCCGCAGACGATGTGGCTGTTCGACTATCCACTGCTCGAGCGCACCTATTATCAGCTCGCGGTCAACTTCGACGTGTTCGGCAACGTCTCCCATCAGGCGCAGACCCGCCTGTATTTCGACCTGATCCGCAACGGCGCCGAGCAGAACTTCCTGCGCCTGATGCCCGCCGACTCGCGCGAGGATTACCTCAACGATTGGTACCAGGACGGCGGCCAGTTCAAGATGTGGCTCGATTACGAGGCGATCGACGACGACAAACCGACCGCGCTGAAACTCGACGAAAAAGACCCGAAACACGATTTCGCCATGCAGTTGCTGGCGCGCTACGGCGATCTGAATGCACGACCGGACCCGATCAACCGCTGCGACGGTGCTTATTGCTCACGGCCCAACATCGATCCGGCCCTGCAGAACGCCGAGCAGGCCTTGAGCCGTCTGGCCTCGCGACCGGCAGCGGGGCTCAAGGTTATCGACCAGTTGCCCGAAGCGACCTTGCTGCGTGTCGAAACCGCCGGTGGCAAGCGCGAGGTCTACAGCCTGCTGCGCAACCGTGCGCACAGCAACGTGGCGTTTTTGCTCGGTGAGTCGCGGCGCTATCAACCGGGGCTCGACACCTTGACGATCTATCCGGGCGTACTCACCAGTTATCCGAACTTTATGTTCAACGTTCCGGCACAGCAGGTGCCAGCGTTTGTCGATGCCATGGAAAACGCCAGGGATGCCAATCGGTTCGAAAAGATCGTCGAGCGCTGGGGCATCCGTCGCAGTCATCCGCAGTTCTGGCGATATTTCCACGATCTGAGCCAGTACATCCACGAAACCGATCCGGTGGAAGAGGGCGTGCTGGATATGAACCGGTACGAGAATCTGTGACCAGGCAAGAACAGGCTGTGAGCCTTGAGCTGTGGGCTACGTTGCCGCTGAGGATTGTTCATGTTGAATCGGGCGCCGACGATTCCTTCCAGCGCCCGAGCCTCAGCGGTCCGGACTACCGCGTTCAGGGCGTCAATGTTGGCCAATAAGCGGGGCCGTAATCAAGCAACAGCTCGGTGCCTGCCGGAATCTTTTCCCAGGCGACCAGAAAAACCATGTATTTGCCGACGTAAATCGCGCCTACGTTCTCAGTGCCTGTCCTGGCGGCACCGGGGACTTCGGGGGCGTTGATCATGCTCAAGATGTTGCTGTTGCCATGACCACTGACAGTGGCGTTTTTGGTTTTGGTTCCATACGAAAATGTCCTGACTTGCAAATTGGATTTTTCGAGTATTTCTGCGTCTAGCGATCTGACGGTGCGGTGCAGTTTGCCGCTGTAGGGCCCCAGCACTTCATAAGGATTGATCTCGACTTTGGCGAACACTGACAAACCCCGTTCCGGGCCATCGACTGGCCGTCTGAGCTCGAAACGCTCGCTCAACCTGTGGTGATGCCGTCCCTCTTCCTCGATCCATTCGTGGATGTCCTCAGTCATGTCCCGGGCCAGAGTTTTGGCCCGGGTCTCTGAAAGGTGCGCGAAAAACCGGTTGCTATCGGTGATCTCGATTTTTTCGATAGCGCCTTCCAGCTTGTGCGTCAGACTGACTCTGAGGTCTGTCGGGTCTTGCAGAATGGGCGCGTTGTTATTGATCTTGTGCCCCAATGACGGTGTCAGATCTTCGCCTGCAGCATCGTCTGCAGGTGCATTTTCGATTCGGGCACGTTTGGAAGTACCAGCCGTAGCTTGCGATGCTGTCCTTGTGCTTTTGCGTGTTGTCGGCAGAGAAGACTGCACGGGGACGGATTTTATCGCTGTCCCGCGGGGAAGTGTTTTACGCGCGAGCAATACATCCGAGCCGGATAGCCCCATCAACGCCAGGCACTCGCTTACCGCACTGCGCAATACCCCGCGATCATTGACATAGGTCGACCAGAGCACTGGATTGAGATTGTTCTCTTCAATGAAGGAGTTCATTGAGCTCGCAGACCGGGTTGCGTTGAAGCGCCTCTGCCATTGCTCAAGATGTCTGGGCTCCAAAGGAGTGAATACTTGGTTGCTTGCGTACTTTTCCAGTACTTTTCCTCGCGCTTTGAAACTGCCGTCGGTTTCAACGTGGGCGATGAATTCCTTGGGGTCCAGATTATGCTGTGCGGCAAACCCTTCCCGGGTAAGGCTGTTGCGGTCTTGCTGCGGCAGCGCACGCCAGCGATCGAGGTTTTCGAAGGTAACCGCCGTCCTTGCAGTATCGGCCCGGTCCAAGACTTGTTGCCCGAGAGGCGTCAATTGCCCTTGCGCATGAACGTATTGCTGAAGATCCGCCCGATTCAGCCGGTGCTGTTTCGCGAAATCCTCTATGGCTTTGCCCAGCGCCAGTTCGCTGAACTGCGACCATTGCTTGAGAATCAGCGGCGTTACTTCGCCTGGGCCGTCGGGCGCTCCGCCTCTCATCCTGATTTCGTTGGTGTACCAATGGCCGGGTCTGACTGACGACAGATTGATCGACAGGTCGCGGTTGTTCTTTGGGTTGACCAACACGACAGAGAAGCTGTTTTCCCCGGTCTGCGCGGTTTCGTTGATAAATCCGTAGGAGTTTTCCCGTATCTGATAGACGGCGATGGTGCCTTGCTCATCGACGTTGCAGATGAATTTCTGGTTGTACTCCGGTCGAAAGAATATGCCCCGCGAATCAGCTTTCAGCCCGGAAATCCACTGCGGTTCGACGGCATAGCGGCGCAGCAGGGGGCTGTTGTTGCTTACCACCGTCAGCGGTTCGCGATAGCGCGGGCCAAAAGCCTGGCCTGACAACGCGTCGATCAGCCGATAATCCACCGCGTCGACGCTGCCGACGTTGCGCATGGGAATATTGGCAATCCCCTCGACTGTGCAAAGCCGGTCGCCAGGCTGGCGCGGTACCCAGCTGCTGGGGTCGACGGCCATCAGATGGTGCGCGGCAATCGTTCCATCACGCAGATGTGCCACCGCCCGGCGCGCCTGATGCATTGTCGCTGCGCCAATCTTGCGCAGGGTGAATCGGCCTAGCCTGAGCAGTGAGAGCACCGAATCCAGTGGATTGACTTCCTGAATCACCGAGATCACCAGAGTTCGGGTCAGGCTGGTGAACCTGGGCAGGGCCAGACGGATGCCGATCTTGCCAGCCTGGGTCGCCAAGCGGGTACAGCCGGCAATGTATTTGCCAATGGGCAGGGCAAAGGAAACGATGTCGGTGAACAGACCAAGGCCGCCGCTCTCGATGCGCTTGGGGTCGCCGGAGGTCAGATCGTCGATGGAACCCCAGAAGGGCACGAACATTTTTCCCCAGAACGTCAGATCCTCAAGGAAATCTCTGCCGATATCCATGCTGCGGGTGGCTTTGCGAGTCTGCTCGAGCAATGCCGATTCATCTTTGAAAAACAGCTCTCGGGCGATCATGCCGGCCAACGCGTCGGCCCGGGCAGAGGTGAGATTATTGGCAGCGAAAGGCCGGGTGCGTGCAGCCACGTCGGGGGAGCGTTGCTCAATGGGCACAGCGGCAAACGTGTCGCCGACCTGTTCCACAATCAACGTCGCATGCTGTTGGTCTCTGGGCTTCGAGCCGTCGCGATAGGCTTCCCAGTCAAATGGCAGTTCGGTACCTTTTCTGAACGAGCCTCGGCTGGTGCGGCTGCTGGAACCGATCTTTTCTACCTTGATCTCTCCGCCAATGCGCAGCGACTGGATGTCGCTGCGCAGGCGCACTACACCCGCGCGAGGGAAGACTTCGATGTAGCGGGATTTTGTCGGGTAGGTCGGATTGATCATTCGCAGAATGAACCCGCAGCGGGCACGAACCGCGTCGGTGTCTGCCTTGTTCTCATGTTCGACCTGCGTATCGTGAAGGGGCAGCCGCAACGAATAGACAGTCACCTCGTCCGTCTCAAGATGGCCGCGGCATGCGGGCAGGTATTGCGCCAACAATGCTTTGATCAGGGTTTTGTAAGCGGCGCGTGGAGTACTCAGCCAGGCATGAAACGCTTCATCGAACGCGGCTTCGGATTCATACCTGAAACGGCTCGGCGGGGTGAGCGCCAGATTTGTCGTGGCAGCAGCCATCGTTTGCTCATGCTGTTCCAGTGTGCTCAACGCGAGTTCTATTTCGCTGATCGGGTGGGCGTCGTGACGCATTCCGAACAAACCCATTGCTGCTGCCCATTGCACTGTCGGGCGGATTTTTGCGGCGGCGACCAGTCGCTGTTGCTCGACATCATCCGCATACGTTCGATGATGCTCCGCCGGCAGGTTGAGCAATTGTTCGAATGTCATGTGTCGGGATGAACCGGGCGCGATGGATTCGGCGAGGATAAAACCGCTTTTGAAATTGACCCATGTGCTGGATGTCGCGTACGGCAGATCGTCGGGAATATCCTGAACCCACGCTTCACAGGCGACATGACTTTTGAGGATGGCTACCGCCAACAGAGCAAGTGACCGGTCAACGGCAAGTGACCGCTGAAAGTGTTTGATCAGCGACTTGTGGATCGACGAATAAGCACAACCCGATTCGATCAGTATCTGCAATTCGTTCTGATAGATACCGTGCGGGTCTGGCTTCACGGTCAACCAGAGCGCGCGCCACAATAACTTCGTCAAGACGCTGGTCGGACAGTTCTGGTTTTGCTCTGCGCCGTACCAGTTCAGTCCTGTGGCAATCCGTTGAGCCAATTGCTGGTTGTGTGCCGATTGCAGAATGGTTTCCAGTAGCGCTATGGGTGTGGTTTTTGCGAAGGCTTCAAGTTTGGTATTGAGTGTCAGCGGTACGACATTGGCCAACAGACACCGTGACGTTTCGGCTTCGATCTGGCGGACAACCTGCATGATCGTTTCATCGCCAGCAGCTCCGAGCAAATGCTCAAGGTCACTGATATGCCCCTGATGCCCCAGCAGCCACAACGCACGGTGCTCGACGAGATTGTGCAGCAACCGCTGCCAATCGGCGAAAGCGGCGGGGCGCGAAGGGACAAGCGAGTAGTAGGCGAGAACCAGATCGAAACGCACGGAGCCGTCGCTTTTCAAGCCATTGCCGACCTTGCGGTGAATATCCAGCAAGACATCGACATCGATGGACCAATACGTCGGGACATCTCTTAACGTTACCGAATGCCCGGCAATGGTGAAGACTTCCGCCGGTACAGGGGTTGGTGTTCGGGTGGAACTGATCTGGAAGGACACGAAGTCGTAGAGAAAGTCGTTGCCCAAGGGCGAATGGTCAGGCTTCTTCGGTTTGCAAAGGTCGGTTATGAAGTCTTCATCTTCTTCCAGCTTTCGTAAAACACGAAACGCTTCCTTGCACTCGCGGCCCAATTCAGAGCCGACAGGCGGATGATAGTAGAGCTGGCTGGCATCAGTATTGAAGTTGTCGCCGATGAGCGCGTGCAGGTAATCGATCAGATGATTGAGATCCTGGAGCCTGCGCGGCGGTGTCTTGTTGTAGAACGTGGATAACCCTGTAGTCATTTGAGGCCTTTGAATGAGAGCGGCTGGCAAATAGTCGAAGGCAACGAATATAAGGAGGAGGGGAACAGGGGGAGATATACATATATATATGCCGCGGGTCGTTTGGTATCCGGTTGTTAACGCAGCATGGACGTCCAGGCGCAGTACCGGCGGGGCGGGAGAACGCCGTCCGAGGCGACAAGACGGGCGTTTTCCGACAAAAATACTGGGACTTTGTCCCGCGCGCTGATTGGCGTAAACTGCGCCCAAGCCTGCGAGGAGTTTTTATGACCGCTATTACCATTACCGACGCCGCCCATGATTACCTGGCCGATCTGCTCTCCAAGCAGAACACCCCGGGCATCGGCATCCGTGTCTTCATCACCCAGCCTGGCACCCAGTACGCCGAAACCTGCATTGCCTACTGCAAGCCGGGCGAAGAGAAGCCTGAAGATACGGCGCTGGGGCTGAAAAGCTTCACCGCGTACATCGACTCGTTCAGCGAAGCGTTTCTTGACGATGCCGTTGTCGACTATGCCACCGACCGCATGGGCGGCCAGCTGACCATCAAGGCACCGAATGCCAAAGTGCCGATGGTCAACGCCGACAGCCCGGTCAACGAGCGCATCAACTATTACCTGCAAACCGAGATCAACCCGGGGCTGGCCAGCCACGGCGGTCAGGTCAGCCTGATCGATGTGGTCGAGGACGGCATCGCTGTGTTGCAGTTTGGTGGTGGTTGCCAGGGCTGCGGCCAGGCTGACGTAACCTTGAAGGAAGGCATCGAGCGCACATTGCTCGAGCGCATTCCGGAGCTCAAGGGCGTTCGCGACGTGACCGACCACACGCAGAAAGAAAACGCTTACTACTAAGGCGTTCGCTGCGAATATGAAAAACGGCGCCCCGTGAGCGCCGTTTTTTTATGGGCAACTTTTGCCGCCCGATTCGCGAGCAGGCTCGCTCCCACAATGAAATGCAATCACCTGTGGGAGCCTGCTCGCGAAGGCGTCTTCAAGGGCGATAAAGATGCGCATGCCCGGCGCGATACAACGAAGACTCGCTGAACACCTCGCTGCCCAGCACCCGTCCGACCAGAATCAGCGCCGTGCGCCGAAACCCTTTGGCCTCGACCTTTGCGGCAATGTCCGCCAATGTTCCCACCACCCAATCCTGATCCGGCCACGTTGCCCGGTGAATCACCGCAATCGGACAATCCGCACCGTAATGCGGCAACAATTCAACCAGTATCTTTTGCAGATGATTGACCCCCAGATGAATCGCCATGGTCGCGCCATGCTGCGCCAGACTGGCCAGTTCCTCGCCGGCCGGCATGGCGGTCTTGTCGGCGTAACGGGTCAGGATCACGCTTTGCGAAATGTCCGGCAGGGTCAGCTCGGCACCCAGCAGCGCTGCGCATGCCGCTGTGGCCGTGACGCCCGGAACGATTTCGAAAGGAATGTCCAGCTCACGCAAATAGCGAATCTGCTCGCCAATCGCGCCATACAGACTTGGATCACCGGAATGCACGCGGGCGACATCCTGGCCTTTGGTATGGGCAGCCTTGATCAGATCGATGATCTGTTCCAAGTGCAGTTCAGCGCTGTTGAACACGATTTCGGCCTGGTGACCTTCCAGCACCGCTGCGGGTACCAGCGAACCGGCATAAATGATCACCGGGCAGCTGCGAATCAGCCGTTGGCCTTTGACGGTGATGAGTTCCGGATCGCCTGGGCCAGCGCCGATGAAGTAAACGGTCATCGTTGAATCCTTGTGAAGAGGCGCAGCCCCACTGCAGATGAAGCGTGCTCATGATCGATGGCGGGGATTATCGAGGTTTATGCAGCGCCGGCCAATGCCAGTGTGGCCTGCGCATATTTCTGCCGCGGAATCATTAGCTTCGCCGGCGCCTGAATCAGTAGCTCGGCCAGCGCCAGCGCGGCGCTTTCCGCCACGCCGTAGCAACCGGTGCGCTCAAAGGCGATCTGCGATTGATGGCTGAGGCGCTGCTGGAAGGGCGCCAGCTCTGCACTGTTGAAATACTGCAGGGGCAGGTTCAATTGTCTGGCCAGTTCCAGCAACCCCGGTTCGTCGCGCTTGAGGTCGATACTGGCCAAAGCCTTGACTGCTCGCAGTTCGATGCGGTGTGCCTGCAACGCCTGATCGAGTAGTGCACGCAGCGTACTGGCCGGGCAGCCACGCTGGCAGCCGAAGCCGACCACGAAGGTCGGCGCTGCGCGGTCATCGGTCATGCCTGATATTGCTCTGCGCTTTTGCGGCGGAACAACCACGCACTGATCAGGCCAAGAGCCAGCCAGAACGCGACGTTGGTCAGCTGCGAAGCGATTTTGAACTGGGTTTCCAATGCCTCTGGAGCAAGCATGGAATGCACCTGCGGTTGCGGCGCGCCGATCACGTGCGGTACCGCAAGAATCGCGACACCGAGAAGCTTCATCAACCAGTGGCGGCTGAAGGCAATCAGTGCCAGGCCAACCGCGGTCGAAGCGGCGGTGCCGATCCACCAGATCTGCCGCGATGCCAGATCGGCAGCCGCAGTGCCCGGCAATTCAGGTGGCAGGCCCAAGGTCGGCGCGAGAACGAACGTCGCGTAACCGGCCAGACCCCAGAGTAGCCCTTGCGAGGTCTTGGTTGGCGCGCGCAGGGTATACAGGCCGGCGAGCATCAGGGCGAAACCCACCGCCACCACCAGATTACCGCCAGTGGTCGAGGCCACACGCTGCCAGCCATCTTCCGGCTCCCAGGCTTCGCCATCATGGCTGTGCGCCGCGGTGCCGGCAGCGTGTTGGTGAACTTCGGCGACCGGTTCGGATTTCTCGAAGGTTTCGGCCTGCAGAATCAGTGGCGAAACCCAGAAACTCTGCAGCAGGGTCAGGAGCAGTGCGGCCAACAAGCCGGTGAACCCTGCGGTTTGCGCGATACGCTTGATCATCTCGGCAGGCCTCAGTGGCACGGGAATGCGGCGCTGTGGCGGGTATCGTGAGCGGCGTTGTGCACCGCTTCGATGTGCGAGAAACCGGCGAACCAGACCAGACTGGCACCGAGGATCGAGGCGAAGAGGGCGGCGGCCACGCGTTGGCCCAAGGTGGTGCTGCTGGAAATGTGGTCAGTGTGGCTGACGGTATTGCTGGTGATCGACATAGCGCTTCCCTCTGAAATGTCAGCGGGTGAATAGAGCGCAGGAAAATCCCTGCGAGCCGGGCACGCAGGGATTTCGAACAGCGCCCGCCCACCGCGGGTTTGTTTGTGGTCAGCGACGCTTGCGCGCGCTGGGTGTTGCGGGCCGGTCTCCGGGCTTGCGAGGGGTTGGCTTGGCGCCGACCTGCAAGCGTCACCTTCCCATGCCGGGGCACAGTGGATCTGACGCTTCGCTCGCTTACCGTTGCGGGGGCAGCACCGGACTGACATGGCTTTGAGTAAAGCACATGATTCACCGGTTTCCCGTTTCACCCTGTGAAGGGCACCCGTAACAAGGTGGGCAGGAGAACATGGGTTTGGGTTTTTAGTCAATTTCCGGGCGTTTTTGGTGCTGCGGTGGGGGTGTTTTTCTGATGTTTTTGTGTGTATATCCGTTGCTGCGGGTGTTGCTGATTACGGTTTCGCCCTTACGGCGAGGCACTTTTTCCAAACGCCGAAAAAGTACCCAAAAAGGCTTGCTCCTGCGTTCGGCCCTCGCAGGCTCGGGTTCCTTCGCTGCGGGACTGATCCGGGCGCAGCGGCTACGGTTTGCTTCGCTGCACCTCCTTCCGCTGTGTTCGACTTCGTCGAACGGTCGCTGCGCTCCCACCCCCGGATCAATCCCTCCGCTCAGCCTTCCGACGTCGCCGGTGGATCAAGATCAAAAGCGGTACTCGAGCTTGCGCTCATTGTTGAGTGGTGAAAAGCGTGTGGTCTGCTTTGGATCTGTGTTGGATTCGCCCCTCACCCCAGCCCTCTCCCGAGGGAGAGGGAGCCGATTTGCGGGCTTTTCAGAATCTGCATTCGACTCGATATCGCAAGTCGGCGTATTTCGCCTGAACACCTCGGTCAGTCCCCTCTCCCTCCGGGAGAGGGCTAGGGTGAGGGGCTTTTGCTCTGGCTCTTGATCTTTTGCCCCTTCGGCAGGCTTCGTTACGGGATCGGTCCCGTAACGAAGGTACCCCGAGCCCCAGCGAGCGGGCCGTACGCCGGGGCAAAGCCTTTTGGTTCCTTTTTGCTGGGCCGGCACTCCGGCGTTTGAAAAAGGGACTCGCTGTAAGAGCGAAACCATAGGAAGCCGTTACCGCAGCAACGGATATACCCCCAGTTTCAGACTCACCGACCATTGACCCACGACGGACCCATGCGTAGCCTTGCGCTTTCGAGGTTCTTCGGCACTTGCCGAAGCTAAGAAGGGAACGCGGTCAAAGCCGCGGCTGCCCCCGCAACTGTGAACGGTGATGTTCGTTGCCACGCCACTGCCAGCTCAATCGATGAGCCAGCGGGAAGGCGCAATGAACGCCAGGCCCCGCGCCTGAACGCCGTCAGCCAGGAGACCTGCCTCGTCACAGATTCTCACTACAACCGGGCGGGGTGATCCGGTGGCGAATGCTTCCGGCGTGCACGCGCGCTGCCGGTTCTCGTCCCGTATGCCCGCCGCTTGCCAAAGGGCATACCGATGAAAACACTGGCCAAACTCCCCGTCACCATCGTCACCGGTTTCCTCGGTTCGGGCAAAACCACGCTGCTGCGGCACATGCTCGACAACGCTCAGGGCCGGCGCATCGCGGTGATCGTCAACGAGTTTGGCGAGCTCGGCATCGACGGTGAAATCCTCAAGCAATGCACCATCGGCTGCACCGAAGAAGAGGCCAGCGGCCGCGTTTATGAGCTGGCCAACGGCTGCCTGTGCTGCACGGTGCAGGAAGAATTCTTCCCGGTAATGCGCGAACTGGTTGCCCGTCGCGGCGATCTCGACCACATCCTTATTGAAACCTCGGGCCTGGCCCTGCCAAAACCGCTGGTGCAAGCCTTCCAGTGGCCGGAAATTCGCAGTGCCTGCACCGTTGATGCGGTGATCACCGTGGTCGACAGCCCGGCCGTCGCTGCTGGCACCTTCGCAGCGTTCCCGGATCAGGTCGACGCCCAGCGCAAACTCGATCCGAACCTTGATCACGAGTCGCCGCTGCACGAGTTGTTCGCCGATCAACTGGCCAGTGCTGATCTGGTCATCCTCAACAAAGCCGACCAGACCAGCGCGGAAGATCTGGCTCGCGTGCGCGCTGAAGTCGCCGAAGAGCTGCCGCCGGCAGTCAAAATCATCGAAGCCAGCAACGGTCGTCTGCCGCTTGACGTGTTGATCGGCCTCGGTGCCGGCTCCGAAGAGCATATCGACAGCCGCCACAGTCACCACGATCATCACCACGACGGTGATGACGACGATCACGATCACGACGCCTTCGATTCGATCTCCATCGAACTTCCGCAAGCCGACGAAAGCCTGCTGCTCGACGCGCTGACGCAATTGGTGGTGCAGCACGGCATCCTGCGGGTCAAAGGTTTCGCGGCGATTCCGAACAAGCCGATGCGCCTGTTGATCCAGGGCGTGGGCACGCGTTTCGACAAGCATTTCGACCGTCAGTGGGGCGCCGAAGAAGCGCGCGTCACGCGTCTGGTGCTGATCGGTCAGGAACTCGATGCCACACAACTTGAAGCGCAATTGCGCGCTGCGCTCAGCGTTTAAGCCATGCACCTGCTCCGGACCCAGCCCGGCGGATTCGTCTCGGACGACAACATTGCCGACCTCGGACAAACCCCCGCCGAGCTGGTGATCCTGTGCAGCGGCGATTCCAGCCTGGCGCTGCTCGCCGAGGCTGCGCAGCAATTGCCGGATGACTACCCGAGCCTGCGCCTGGCCAATCCGATGCAGGTGCAGAATCATGCCTCGGTCGATCTGTATGTCGACGAAGTGCTGCGCCACGCCAAGGTCATTCTGATCTCCCTGCATGGCGGCATTGCCTATTGGCGCTACGGCGTCGAGCGGCTGGTGGAGTTGTCGGAGCGCGGCGTGCAACTGATTCTGGTGCCCGGCGATGACCGCCCGGACCCCGAGCTCAGCGACTTGAGCACGGTCAGCGCCGAAGCACGCGATCGACTCTGGCAATTCCTGCGTCAGGGCGGCATGGGCAATGCACTGGATTTCTTCCGTTGCCTGGGCAACCAATGGTTCGCCCGCGATTACCCGTGGAGCGAGCCGCAAACCCTGCCGCGCACGGCGATTTATCACCCACAGAAAAACAGCGCCGCCCTGAGTGACTGGCAGGCCGAATGGCTGCCCGATCAACCCGTGGCGGCGCTGTTGTTTTATCGCTCGCATTTGCAGGCGGCGAACACAGCGTTCATCGATGTGTTCTGCCAGCGTTTGCAGGCAGCCGGACTCAATCCGCTGCCGATCGCGGTGGCCAGTCTGAAAGAGCCCGGTTGTCTGTCGGTGGTCGAGGACTGGCTGGATGAAGTCGAGGCGGGGGTGATTCTCAACACCACCGGTTTTGCCCAATCGAGTCCCGAGGCGCCGCATCTGCGCCCGTTTCGCCGCAACATCCCGGTGATTCAAGCGATCTGCGCACAGGACAACGAACCCGGCTGGCGCGACAGCGAACAGGGTCTCGGGCCGCGTGATCTGGCGATGCACATTGCTTTGCCGGAGCTTGACGGGCGCATCATCAGCCGGCCGATCAGCTTCAAGGATCTGGCCTGGCGCAGCGAGCGCAGCCAGTCCGATGTGGTCTGCTACCGCGCCCAGCCCGAACGCATGGATTTCGTCGCCGAACTGGCGCGGCGCTGGGTAGCTTTGGCACGCGTGCCGAACGGCGAAAAACGCATCGCGCTGATCCTCGCCAACTACCCGACCCGCGACGGCCGCATCGGCAATGGCGTCGGCCTCGATACGCCGGCGGCGGCGCTGAATATCCTCCGCGCATTGCGTGCCGAAGGTTATCCGATCACGGCCGAGTTGCCCGACAGCGGCACCGAACTGATCCAGCAACTGCTCGGCGGTGTCAGCAACGACCTCGACAGTCTCGACTTGCGCCCGTGCCAGCAGAGCCTGGCGATGGACGATTACCTGGCAATGTTCAATGCGTTGCCGGAAGCGAATCGCGCCGCGGTACTCGAGCGTTGGGGATCGCCACACAACGATCCGATGTGTCGCGACGGTCGCTTGATGATCGCCGGTCTGCGTTTCGGTCTGACCTTTGTCGGCATCCAGCCCGCCCGCGGTTATCAGGTCGATCCGAGCGCGGTGTACCACGACCCGGATCTGGTTCCGCCGCACGGTTATCTAGCGTTCTATTTCTGGTTGCGCAACACCTACGGCGCTCACGGCGTGATCCACGTCGGCAAGCATGGCAATCTCGAATGGTTGCCGGGCAAAGGCGTCGGCCTTTCGGAGAATTGCTGGCCGGACGCGCTGCTCGGGCCGCTGCCGAATATCTATCCGTTTATCGTCAACGATCCGGGCGAGGGCGCTCAGGCCAAACGCCGCACGCAAGCGGTGATCATCGACCACCTAATGCCGCCACTGACCCGCGCCGAAACCTACGGACCGCTGCGCAATCTGGAGTTGCTGGCCGACGAGTATTACGAGGCGCAACTGCTCGATCCGCGCCGTGCCCGCGAGTTGCAGCGCGACATTCTGCAACTGGTGCGGGACACGCAGATCGACAGGGAACTGCAACTGGACGCAGCGCTGGACAGCGATGCCGATGCGGCGATCTGGTTGCCGCGTCTGGACACTTATCTGTGCGATCTGAAGGAATCGCAGATTCGCGATGGATTGCACATCTTTGGCGAATCGCCGAGCGGGCGCTTGCGTATCGACACCTTGCTGGCGTTGCTGCGCATCCCGCGCGGTGACGGCAAGGGCGCGCAGTCGAGTCTGTTGCGAGCACTGGCCAAAGCGTTTGCTCTCGGTTTTGATCCGCTGGATTGCGCCTTGGCCGATCCGTGGAGCGGCCTGCGTCCGACCGAGTTGCAGGCCATCAGCGAAGAAGTCTGGCGCACCGCCGGCGACACCCGCGAACGCCTCGAATTGTTTGCCGCAGACCTGATCTCCCAAGCACTGAATGTCCCCTGTGGGAGCGAGCCTGCTCGCGAAAGCGGTGTGTCAGTAAAAGAACAGTTGTCTGACCCGACGCCTTCGCGAGCAGGCTCGCTCCCACAAGGGTCAGGGTGGGCCGAGGTTGATTCGATACTCGAGCATCTGCGCGAAGTCGTCGCCCCACGCCTCGACGCTTGTGGCCCGGCCGAAATGCGCGGTCTGCTTGACGCCCTCAGCGGTCGCTTCGTCCCCGCCGGCCCCAGCGGTGCTCCGAGCCGTGGTCGTCTCGATGTGTTGCCCACCGGTCGTAATTTCTATTCGGTGGACGTTCGCAACCTGCCGACCACCACCGCGTGGCGCATCGGATTCCAGTCGGCAACGCTGATTCTCGAACGACACTTGCAGGATCACGGCGATCACTTGCGCCAGCTCGGCCTGTCGGTCTGGGGCACCGCAACCATGCGCACCGGCGGCGACGACATCGCCCAGGCCATGGCGCTGATGGGCGTGCGTCCGGTCTGGGCCACGGGCAGTCAGCGTGTGGATGATTTCGAGATTCTGCCGCTGAGTCTGCTCGATCGTCCAAGAGTCGACGTGACGCTGCGCGTTTCGGGGTTTTTCCGTGATGCGTTTGCCAATCTCATCCGCCTGTTCGACGCCGCCGTGCAAGCGGTGGCCGCGCTGGACGAGCCGGACGACTTGAACCCATTGGCCGCCAAGGTGCGCGCCGAACGCCAGGCGCTGTTGCAGTCGGGCGTCGATGAAGATACCGCGCGGCGTCAGGCCGGGTGGCGCATCTTCGGCGCGAAACCGGGGGCGTATGGCGCCGGAGTGCAAGGCGCGATTGACGGGCGTTTGTGGCAGACCCGCGAAGACCTCGCCGAGGTTTACCTGAACTGGGGCGCCTACGCTTACGGCGGCGCCGACGAGGGCACGGCTGCCCGCGAGCAGTTCAGCCAGCGCCTGAGCCAGGTACAGGCAGTTCTGCAAAACCAGGACAACCGCGAGCATGACTTGCTCGATTCCAACGATTACTACCAGTTCCAGGGCGGCATGCTCGCTGCGGTGGAGACGCTGCGCGGCGAAGCGGCGGCCAGTTATCACTGCGATCACAGCCAGCCGGATCTGCCGAAGATTCGTACTTTGAAGGAAGAGCTCAATCGCGTGGTGCGCTCGCGCGCGGCGAATCCGAAGTGGATCGACGGCATCAAGCGTCACGGCTACAAAGGCGCGTTCGAACTGGCGGCGACGGTTGATAATCTGTTCGCCTTCGATGCGACTACGCAGTTGATTGATGACCATCAGTACGCGTTGCTGGCGGAGGCATATTTGCTCGATCCGGCGACCCGGGATTTTGTTCGTGAACATAATCCCCACGCGTTGCGCGACATGACCGAACGCATGCTCGAAGCGCAGCAGCGCGGGATGTGGCAGGAGCCTGGGGCTTATAAAGAGGCGCTGGAGAATTTGCTATTGGATATCGAGGAAGATATGTAGCCGCTAAAAAGCTGCCCTCACCCCGGCCCTCTCCCGGAGGGAGAGGGAGCCGATCTCTAGCGCTGTCGAAATTTGCGTCGACCCGATGCATCACGTCGACAGAACTCGAGAGGCCATCACGGTCTGTTCCCTCTCCCTCTGGGAGAGGGCTAGGGTGAGGGCAACAACTGACACACCACAACGTCATGACCATCCACGACCACGAAAGAGAAACCCATGACCGACACCCCGCATTTCCCACTCTCCGCCGTGGTCGGCGCCAATGACCTGAAGCTAGCCCTGTGCCTGACCGCCATTGACCCGAAAATCGGCGGCGTACTCATCGAAGGTCCGCGCGGCATGGCCAAGTCGACGCTGGCGAGGGGCCTGGCGGATCTGCTCGCCAGCGGCCAGTTTGTCACTTTGCCGTTGGGCGCTACCGAAGAGCGGCTGGTGGGCACCCTCGACCTCGACGCTGCCCTGAGCGACGGTCGCGCGCAGTTTTCGCCCGGCGTGCTGGCCAAGGCTGACGGTGGCGTTCTGTACGTCGACGAGGTCAATCTGCTGCCCGATCACTTGGTCGACCTGCTGCTCGATGTCGCCGCCAGCGGTACCAATCTGATCGAGCGTGACGGCATTTCCCATCGGCATTCGGCCAAATTCGTCCTGATCGGCACCATGAACCCGGAAGAGGGCGAGCTGCGGCCGCAACTGCTTGACCGCTTCGGCTTGAACGTTGCTCTCAGCGGCCACACCGCGCCCGCCGAACGCGGACAGATCATTCGCCGGCGGCTGGATTTCGACAGCGATCCACAAGGGTTTTGCGCGCAGTGGGCGAGCGAGCAACACATCCTGCGTTCGCGCTGTGAAAGCGCCCGCGAGCGTTTGGCAGCCATCCCACTGGATGACGCGGCATTGGCGTTGATTACCGAGCGTTGTTTCGCTGCTGGCGTCGATGGCTTGCGTGCCGATCTGGTGTGGTTGCGCGCAGCTCGCGCCCATGCCGCGTGGCGTGGCGCGGATGCGATTGCTGATGAGGATATCGACGCGGTGGCCGAATTTGCCCTGCGCCATCGCCGTCGCGAGCAGCCCTTGGCCGGCGCGGAGCCACAAGCGCAATCTCCGTCAGGCGCAGACAGCAAGCCCAGCGAAGGGCAGGGCCAGTGGGGCGAAATGCCGGCGACGGCGCAAGCCACCGGTGCCCGCCGCGAAGTTCCGAGCTGGCCGCCACTGGCAAAAAAGCCCTAGGCATTCGCCCCCGATCCGACGCGGGGGCGAATGCCAGACCCCGTGCCGGACAACTCGATAATGGCCGCCAGGGCCAGCGGCACGTAGCCAGCAGCGGATCGGTGAACTGGCCGGGCACGCTGCTCAATGGCCGCCCCCAGCGCCGCGCCGATCTGCTGTTTCAACAGCGCACCCGCTCGCCCCATGAAGTCTGGCTGGTGATCGTCGACGCGTCGGCTTCGACCCGTCGCCATCAGGCCTTGAGCGACGCCAAGGGCCTGCTCGCGCAGTTGTTCGACGATGCTTACCACCAGCGGGCGCGGCTGGCCTTGCTGACGGCCAGCGGTGCTGCGCCGCAATGGCAGGTGCAAGGCTTGAAGGCCTCTAGCGGTCTGCGTGTCTGGCTCGACAGTCTGGGCGCCGCTGGCGGAACACCGTTGCTCGCGGCACTGGAGCAGGCGCAGCAATGGCTGACGCTGCGACGCAAGCGCTTTTCTGCCGAACAGCAACGCTGCCTGATCGTGACCGATGGTCGCGTGAAAGAACTGTCGGCGTTGCCAGTGCTGGCGTGTCCGGGATTGCTGATCGACATTGAGCGCGGGCCGATTCGACTGGGCCGGGCGAAGGATCTGGCGACCGCGCTGCAAGCGCAGTATCAGCATATCGATGAGCTGGGTCTGCGCTGAAATCCGCCGCGCCGCTCAAACCTTGTGGGAGCGAGCCTGCTGGCGAAGGCTTCTTCAGCAACGCTGAAAGTCTGCGATCAAGGTCATTTATACAGATTTTGAAATGATTTACCGCTGTGGAGCAGGCCAGCCGACCCTGTACGCTCCAAGGCCATTTTTCATTCAGGATTTACATGAACACCCTCTCGGAGCCTCCCAGTCAGCACTCTCCAGCGCAACGTTGCGCGGTCTTGATTCTTTCGCAGCACCCCGTCTTCCGACTCCCGACTATGGTTGATAACGCGGCTCTTGAGCCTCCGCGTTGCACTTCGCCGTGTCTGGCCGCCTGAATTCACTGAAGAGAGATCGAGACGTTTTATGGAATGGTTAGCGGATCCCACGGCCTGGTTAGGCCTGTTGACTCTGATCGTGCTGGAACTGGTACTGGGTATTGACAACCTGGTGTTCATCGCAATTCTTGCCGACAAACTGCCGCCGCATCAGCGTGATCGCGCGCGGATCATCGGTCTGTCCCTGGCGCTGATCATGCGCCTGGGCCTGTTGGCGAGCATTTCCTGGCTGGTTACGCTCACGCAGCCGTTGTTCGAGGTGTTCGACAAGAGCTTCTCCGGCCGCGACCTGATCATGCTGTTCGGTGGCGTGTTCCTGTTGTTCAAGGCGACGATGGAGTTGCATGAGCGCCTCGAAGGCCACGTCGGCGAGCGCTCGACCAACACGACCTACGCATTGTTCTGGCCAATCGTGGCGCAGATTGTGGTGCTCGACGCGGTGTTCTCCCTCGACGCGGTGATTACCGCCGTGGGCATGGTCGATGAACTGGCGGTGATGATGATCGCCGTGATCATTTCCATCGGCCTGATGATCGTTGCCAGCAAGCCGCTGACCCGCTTCGTCAACGCGCATCCGACCGTGATCATGCTGTGTCTGGGCTTCCTGATGATGATCGGTTTTGCCCTGACCGCAGAAGGTCTGGGCTTCCATATCCCGAAAGGTTACCTGTACGCGGCTATCGGTTTCTCGATCCTCATCGAAGTCTTCAACCAGATCGCCCGGGCTCGGCGCAAGCGTTCGATGCAGGGCGTGCGCCCGATGCGCGAGCGCACAGCCCATGCGGTGATGCGTCTGCTCGGTGGGCGCAAGCTGGCGGTGGAGGAGGTCGGCGAGGAAATCTCCGACCTGCTGGACAACGGTGAAGCGCCGGTGGCCGAGCTGTTCGACCGTCGTGAACGGGTGATGATCAGCGGTGTGCTGCAACTGGCGGAGCGGCCGATTCGCAACCTGATGACGGTGCGCGCCGACGTTGACCTGATTGATCTTGCCGATGATGCCGAAACCATTCGCACCAAGCTGATGCATTCGTCGTACTCGCGCTTGCCGTTGATTCGCGATGGCGCGGTGGATGAGCCGCTGGGCTTCGTACACAAGAAGGAATTGCTCAAGGAGTATCTGGCCGGCAACGAGCCGAACCTGGAGCATCTGGCACGCAAGACCGTCAATCTGCTCGACAGTTACTCGATCCTCAATGCCCTGGAGCAGATGCGCGCGGCATCGACGCACATTGCCTTCGTGGTCAATGAGTTCGGCGATTTTGTCGGCGTGCTGACCATGACCGACATCCTCGAATCGATCGCCGGTGAGTTGCCCGATGCCAGTGAAATCGAAGGCCCTGATGTGGTCGAAGAGCGCGGCGGGTTTCTGGTCAGCGGCGCGCTGCCCTTGGCTCGTGTACGCCAGCGTACCGGCTTCGATGCCGAGCCGACCGAGGATTATCAGACCATGGCCGGGTTGGTCATGAGTCTGCTGGATCGGTTGCCGATGACCGGTGATCGGCTGGAATACGAGGGCTGGCAATTGACCGTCAAAGCGGTTGAAGAGCGACGGGTGACGCGGGTGTTGCTGGAGCGTGAGGTGGCTTGAGCATTCGCGGAATGGCGCAGCGGTCGCTGCGCTTGTTACTGATGAAAAGTGAAGCGGTCCTTGCCCGTATGCTTTGATTCGTACAACGCCGCATCCGCCTTGATCAGCGCCTGATTCAACGAGTCACCCTCAGCCACCCGGGTAATGCCGATGCTGATGGTGACCGGGTGCTGGGTGGGCTGTTCACGCACTGACTGGCACAGTTGCGTGGCAAGGCTTTCAACATCCTCGCGCCGCACTCCCGCCAGATAGATCGCGAACTCCTCACCGCCCATACGCGCGTAGTCAAACGCAACCATCACTGCCTTGATATCGGCCGCGACGCGAATGAGCACCTCATCACCGATGTCATGCCCGTAGGTATCGTTGACCTTCTTGAAGTTGTCGATGTCGATCATCATCAGGTAATGATCGCGCTCGCGCGGGCTTGCCAGCAGCCGTTGCCCTGCGTGGGTCATGAACGAGCGCCGGTTGGGAATCTGCGTCAGCGGGTCGTTATAGGCCTGCTCCAGCAGTAACCGCGACATCAGGTAGTTGTTCAGCTTGGCCTCACGGAACTTCAAAAAGGTGTACACCGTGAGTGCGCAGAGGAACACGCTGTAGCAGGCAGTCAGGACGCCGCGCAGTTCAGTGATTTCGGTAGTGGTGGCGAGAAACGGGTTGAGGATCACCCAGATCACAACTTGTACCGCAAAGAACGCCCAGCGCCGCAGCGGCAGTACCGACACGCTGTACAACATGCTCGCTGCTGCCAGCACCAGCCACAAGCTGTGCGAAGCAGGCGCGAGGCCGTCGACGATCATTCGCACACCGACGGTCAATCCCAGAACCAGAAGCAAGGTGAGCACATCGAAATGACTGGCTCTGCGAGTGAAGCCGAGCACCACCGTCAACAGCGCGAAACCAGCGAGAAACGCCATCGAGCGCCACGTGAAACCCTGGCCGCCGAGAAAACTGACGATCAGATCAAACAGTAGCCACATGAAAATGCTGACCACATAGATCAACAGGCTGAACGGTTTGAGCCGTTCGAATTCGCGCTGGAGAAACTCTTCCCTCAACTTGTCAGACGCGGTTTCCTTCAACGCTTGCGCTTCAATGGTTTCGAACATGCTTATCCCGCTGTCTGCGCCGATCCTGGCAACCACCCGAACCGGCGGGCGGCGCGCAATGTGTTCGCTCAACAGCAAAGCAGGCAGACCGCGGGTTGTCCAATCCCGGTCGGGTTCAGCGCAGAAGCCGGTGGCGCGAACGCGAGACCGTGCGCAATGAACTGAGCGTCCGCCTCAGCCATGCCAGATCATGGTGATGTTTGCGTGGCGCTGCGGGCGCCTTCGTTCTGCCGACATGCCGGGCCATATCCTTCGCCAGGGTTTCCTCGGTGCCGATACCTTTGAGCTTTTTCAGCAGCCTGCCGTTTTTATAGAACAGCACTGTTGGCGTGCCCGTGACGTTCGGGTGCTTGGGCGATTGGCTGGTGTTGAGCATATAGATGTTGGCGCGCAGTCGGTAAGGCTCGGCAATCTGCCGAAAGATCGGCCCGGCCCATTCGCACGCAGGGCAGTGTTCATTGGCGAAATACAGAATGACCGGACGCCAGGTTTTCAGGGCTTTGCGGTAAACCGGGTCCAGCGCGGAAGTTGTGTTTGTAGCGTTCATCGAAGGATCCTTTTCAACGAGCGGGTAGGCACCTTGACGTTAAAGGAGCAGGGGTGTCGCGGTCTACTGTCAGAAATTACAGGTGGGGTGCGTAAACACGAGAAGTGCTGTCGTGACGGTGATAGCCGTCGGGAAACGGCAGGGTGGGGATGTCTACAGGCAGGCGCTAAAGCGCTGATACCGGGTCTTGTTCAACTGTCACCCTGATTCGCACCACAACGGCGCGATCTGACCCAAGTTGGGAACGCATTTCCCCTTTAATGGCTGTGTCAGCTATTTTCTTCGTTCTAGTTCGGGCCAAACCCTTTGGTCCACGAACCATATCTTGTTGATTCCAATAGCATTCAAAGCAGTTACAGATTTCGCGAGATTCCTGTGGCACACTTTCTGCTGTCTATTCCGTAGTAACAAACCGTGTTCCGGTATAGCGGAATAAACACAATTATGGAGTGCTTGCCATGCATCGCCGTCCTTCGTTGTTCAAAGCGTGTGTTTTTGTTCTTGCGGCTTCTTCCTCGGTCATGGGCCTGGCCCAGGCTGCCGACAGCAAGCTCGACAGTGTTCTCGCCCGTGGCAAGTTGATCGTGGGCACCGGCAGCACCAATGCGCCGTGGCACTTTCAGGGCGCGGACGGCAAGTTGCAGGGTTTTGATATCGACATCGCCAGGATCGTGGCCAAAGGGCTGTTCAACGACCCGAGCAAGGTCGAGTTCGTGGTGCAGTCGTCCGATGCGCGGATTCCCAATCTGCTGACCGACAAGGTCGACATGAGCTGCCAGTTCATCACCGTCACCGCCAGCCGCGCACAGCAAGTCGCGTTCACCCTGCCGTACTACCGCGAAGGTGTTGGCCTGCTGTTGCCGAACAACAGCAAGTACAAGGAAATCGAAGACCTGCAGGCGGCGGGCGATGACGTCACCGTTGCGGTGCTGCAGAACGTCTACGCGGAAGAACTGGTGCATCAGGCATTGCCCAAGGCCAAGGTCGATCAGTACGACAGCGTTGACCTGATGTACCAGGCGGTGAACTCCGGTCGCGCCGATGCCGCCGCTACCGATCAGTCGTCGGTCAAATACCTGATGGTGCAGAACCCGGGCCGCTACCGCAGCCCAAGCTACGCCTGGAGCCCGCAGACTTACGCCTGCGCCGTCAAACGTGGCGATCAGGATTGGCTGAACTTCGTCAACACCGCGCTGCATGAAGCCATGACCGGGGTTGAATTCCCGACCTATGCCGCTTCGTTCAAACAATGGTTCGGTGTAGATCTGCCGTCGCCCGCGATCGGTTTCCCAGTCGAATTCAAATGATCCCGTGAGAGTGGGGCGATGACCGTCGCCCCGCTCAAGGTACTGCTGACCATGAACTATCAGTTGAACTTTGCCGCCGTATGGCGCGATTTCGACACCTTGCTGGCGGGGCTCGGTCTGGGCTTGCAGCTGGCGCTGGTGTCGATCGCCATCGGCTGCGTGATCGGCCTGCTGATGGCGTTTGCCTTGCTGTCGAAGCATCGCGCCTTGCGGGTGCTGGCCTCGGTGTACGTCACGGTAGTGCGCAACACGCCAATTCTGGTTTTGATTCTGTTGATCTACTTTGCACTGCCGAGTCTCGGGATTCGTCTGGACAAGATCCCGTCGTTCATCATCACCCTGTCGCTGTATGCCGGCGCGTACCTGACCGAAGTGTTCCGTGGCGGCTTGTTGAGCATTCCCAAAGGCCAGCGCGAAGCCGGGCTGGCAATCGGTCTCGGTGAATGGCAGGTCAAGGCTTACGTCACCGTGCCGGTGATGCTGCGCAACGTGCTGCCGGCGTTGTCGAACAACTTCATTTCGCTGTTCAAGGACACCTCACTGGCGGCCGCGATTGCGGTGCCGGAGCTGACCTATTACGCGCGCAAGATCAACGTCGAAAGCTACCGGGTGATTGAAACCTGGCTGGTGACCACGGCGTTGTATGTCGCGGCCTGTTACCTCATTGCCATGCTGCTGCGTTATCTCGAGCAGCGTCTGGCGATCCGCCGATAGGAGGCTGCGATGTACCAATCTCCCAGTTGGTTACATGAATTGTGGGTCGCGCGCGAGCCGTTGTGGCAGGGCTTTCTGACCAGTGTGCAGGTTTCGGCACTGGCCATTGTCCTGGGCACCATGCTCGGCGTGGTTGCCGGTCTGGTGCTGACTTACGGCAGATTCTGGATGCGCGCGCCGTTTCGTCTGTACGTCGATCTGATTCGCGGCACGCCAGTGTTTGTATTGGTGCTGGCCTGCTTTTATATGGCGCCGGCGCTCGGTTGGCAGATCAGCGCGTTTCAGGCCGGCGCCCTGGGCCTGACGCTGTTTTGCGGCTCGCACGTTGCCGAGATCGTCCGTGGCGCGCTGCAAGCCTTGCCGCGCGGGCAGATGGAGGCGGGGAAAGCCATCGGCCTGACGTTCTACCAATCCCTCGGCTACGTCCTGTTGCCTCAGGCATTGCGGCAGATCCTGCCGACCTGGGTCAACTCGTCCACCGAGATCGTCAAGGCTTCGACCTTGCTTTCGGTGATAGGCGTCGCCGAATTGCTGCTCAGCACGCAACAGGTCATCGCCCGGAACTTCATGACCCTGGAGTTCTACCTGTTCGCCGGTTTTCTGTTCTTCGTCATCAACTACGGCATCGAATTACTCGGCCGGCACATTGAAAAGCGGGTGGCCCTGCCATGACTCAAGCTCAAGTTGCTTCACAGAATCAGGCATTGCTGGACATTCGCGGCCTGCACAAACAGTACGGCGCGGTGGAAGTGCTCAAGGGTGTCGACCTGAGCATGCAGCGCGGCAACGTCGTCACGCTGATCGGCTCCAGCGGTTCGGGCAAAACCACGCTGCTGCGTTGCGTGAACATGCTTGAAGAGTTTCAGGGCGGGCAGATCCTGCTCGACGGCGAGTCCATCGGCTACGACGAGGTCAACGGTAAACGTGTGCGCCATGCGGAAAAGGTTATTGCCCGCCATCGTGCGATGACCGGCATGGCCTTCCAGCAATTCAACCTGTTCCCGCACCTGACCGCTTTGCAGAACGTCACCTTGGGCCTGCTCAAGGTGAAAAAGATGCACAAGGATGAAGCCGTAGTGCTTGCGGAAAAATGGCTGGAGCGCGTCGGCCTGTTGGAGCGGCGCAATCACTTTCCCGGCCAGTTGTCCGGCGGTCAGCAACAGCGCGTGGCGATTGCCCGGGCCATTGCGATGAACCCGAGTTTGATGCTCTTCGACGAAGTCACCTCGGCCCTCGACCCGGAGCTGGTCGGCGAGGTGCTCAACGTGATCAAGGGCCTGGCCGAGGACGGCATGACCATGTTGCTGGTGACCCACGAAATGCGTTTCGCTTTCGAGGTCTCGGACAAGATCGTTTTCATGAATCAAGGGCGGATCGAAGAGCAGGGACCTCCCAAGGAACTGTTCGAACGCCCGCAATCGCCGCGTCTGGCGGAATTTCTCAAGAGCACGCGGTTTTGAATCTGTACTTTTGCAATCAGGAGAAACACCCATGAGCATTACGCGTTACGGCACCGGCAGCACCGCCGCCGGCGGCCAGCCTCGTCCATTCGCCCGCGCAGTTGAAGCGGATGGCTGGCTGCATGTGTCCGGCCAGGTTCCGGCGGTGGATGGCGAGATCATCGTTGGCGGCATCGTCGAACAGACCCACCAGACCATGAAGAACCTGATCGCCATTCTCGAAGAGGCTGGTTATGGCCTAGAGGATGTGGTCCGCGCTGGCGTCTGGCTGGACGATCCACGGGATTTCAGCAGTTTCAACAAGGTCTTCGCCGAGTATTTCAAACCCGAACACGCCCCGGCGCGCGCCTGTGTGCAGGCGAGCATGATGGTTGATTGCAAGGTTGAGATCGACTGCATTGCCTACAAGAAGATCTGAGTGAAGCTTTCCCCTCACCCTAGCCCTCTCCCGGAGGGAGAGGGAACTGATCTTTATCGATGCAGAGTCAGCGTTTATCAGTGATTTATGCATTGACACGATCAGGCTCCCTCTCCCTTTGGGAGAGGGCGGGGGGTGAGGGCAGCAATGTCACTGACATGGCATCAAGGGCCAGTTACCATCCGGCGACTTTGAATGGAAACCACTGACATGACCGAAGACACCATCAAGCGCCGGGCACGCGGTCTGGACCGGGCGTTCGATATCCTCGATTTTCTCAAGGAAATCGGCCAGCCCCTGCGCCCCAATGACATTGCCAACGGCATCGGCAGTCCGAAATCGACGGTCTACGAACTGGTCGCGTCCTTGCTGGAGCGACGGATTCTGGAGCCGGTGGGCAAGGATGGCCACGTCTACCTTGGCCGCCAGTTGTACTTCCTTGGTCAGGCGCATCTGCGGCATTTCGACCTCAGCCGCGAGGCCGATCACGCTTTGCAGGAGATCGTCAGCCAGACCCGTGAAACTGCGCAGATGTGCCTGCTCAACGGGCGCAAATACACCGTGGCGTTGATGAAAGAAGGCGAGCGGCATTTCCGCATCTCGTCCGACATCGGCGAAAACGCGCCGATCCCGTGGACGGCTTCCGGGCGTCTGCTTCTCGCGCATTTGAGCGATCAACAAATCATCGATCTGATCGACGAGGATGACTACATCCTGCCCGACGGCGAACGCCTGCCGCTGGAACGCTTTCTGGCGGAGATTCGTCAGGCCGGCAGCGATGGTTTCTTCTCCTTCGACAGCGTCGCCGACACCTTCACCCATTGCTTCGCCGCGCCGGTCAAAGACCCGCAAGGCGTGGCCATTTGTACCCTGTGCATCGTCGCCCCTCGGGCCGATGCGAAAAACAATTACAACGACTATCGCCGGGTATTGATCGAGAGCGCCAACAGCCTCGCCCGGCGGATCAACGAATAACCGCGGCTGCCTGCGGCCGCGACTGTGAGGATTGGATCATGACCACTGCCATCAACTCTGCCGTAGAAAAAGGCGACGCCGCCATCGGCGCGCAACTGACCCGCGACGTCAGCCTGCCGGCGCTGGTGCTGCACCGCGAGGCGCTGGAGCACAACATTCGCTGGATGCAGAAATTCGTCAGCGACAGCGGCGCCGAACTGGCGCCTCACGGCAAAACCAGCATGACTCCGGCATTGTTCAAGCGCCAGCTCGACGCCGGCGCTTGGGGAATCACCCTCGCCAGCGCCGCCCAGACCCGCGCCGCTTATGCCCACGGCGTGCGCCGGGTATTGATGGCCAACCAGTTGGTCGGCACGCCGAACATGGCGTTGATTGCCGATCTGCTCGCCGATCCGACGTTCGATTTCTATTGCATGGTCGATCACCCGGACAACGTCGCCGACCTTGGGGCTTACTTCGCTTCGCGGGGAGTGAAGCTCAACGTGATGATCGAATACGGCGTGATTGGCGGCCGTTGCGGTTGCCGCAGCGAGCAGGAAGTCATCGAGCTGGCCAAGGCCATCGATGCGCAACCGGCGCTGGCCCTGACCGGCATCGAAGGTTACGAAGGCGTGATTCATGGCGATCATGCGGTCAGTGGCATTCGTGAGTTCGCCGCGTCGCTGGTGCGCCTGGCGGTGCAGTTGCAGGACAGCGGCGCCTTTGCCATCGCCAAACCGATCATCACTGCGTCGGGTTCGGCCTGGTATGACCTGATCGCCGAATCCTTCGAAACCCAGAACGCCGCTGGCCGTTTCCTCAGTGTGTTGCGCCCGGGCAGTTACGTGGCGCACGACCATGGCATCTACAAAGAGGCGCAGTGCTGCGTGCTCGACCGTCGCAGCGACCTGCACGAAGGCCTGCGCCCGGCGCTGGAAGTCTGGGCCCACGTGCAGTCGCTGCCGGAACCGGGTTTTGCGGTGATCGCCCTGGGCAAGCGCGACGTCGCCTTCGATGCCGGTTTGCCGGTGCCGTTGTTGCGCTACAAGGCCGGCGTGGTGCCGGCGGCGGGGGATGATATCGGTGCGTGCAAGGTCACAGCGGTGATGGATCAGCACGCGTTCATGACCGTAGCGCCGGGTGTCGAGTTGCGGGTCGGCGACATCATTTCCTTTGGTACGTCGCATCCATGTCTGACGTTTGACAAGTGGCGGGTAGGGTTACTGGTGGATGAGCAGTTGGCGGTCATCGAGACCATGGAGACTTGTTTCTAAGGCTTGAGATTGCGTTGCGGCGGCTATTCGCGAGCAGGCTCGCTCCCACAAGATCAATGCGTTCCATTGTGGGAGCGAGCCTGCTCGCGAAGACGCCCGCTTAGCCACCACCGAACCCCCAGAGATCCCGCCCAATGAAAATCCTCCGCAACACCCCGCGCATCGCCCTGATCGGCGAGTGCATGATCGAACTGCAGCAACGCGCCGACGGCAGTCTGCAGCAAAGCTTCGGTGGCGACACCCTCAATACGGCGGTGTATCTGTCCCGTGCGCTGGACGACAAGGCGCAAGTCGACTACGTCACCGCGCTGGGCGATGACAGTTTCAGTGACGCCATGTGCCAGATCTGGCGCAGCGAAGGCATCGGCCTCGATCTGGTGCAGCGTTTGCCCGGTCGGCTGCCCGGTTTGTATTGCATCCAGACCGACGCCCACGGCGAGCGGCGTTTCCTGTACTGGCGCAACGAAGCGGCGGTGCGCGATTGCTTCACCACCCCTGCGGCAGAGCCGATCCTCGCGGCCCTGCCGGATTACGACGTGTTGTATTTCAGCGGCATCACCCTCGCGGTACTCGGCATGCAAGGCCGCGCCCGGTTGATCAAGACGTTGAGCGAAGCCCGACAACGCGATGCGCGCATTGTGTTCGACAACAACTACCGCCCACGCCTGTGGGCGTCGGTGGACGAGGCGCGAGCGGCGTATCGCAGCGTCTTGCCTTATGTTGATCTGGCGTTGCTGACCGTGGATGACGAACAGGCGCTGTTCGGTTTCGGCGATTGCGCCGAGGTTTTTGCGACGTATGCGCAGATTGGCACGCCAGAAGTGGTGCTCAAGCGTGGCGCCGAGGCGTGTCTGATTCGTTGCGACGGTGAGGCGTTTGAAGTGCCGGCGCAAAAGGTCGACAAGGTTGTCGACACCACGGCGGCAGGGGATTCGTTCAGCGCGGCGTACCTGGCCAGGCGCCTGCTCGGCGGCAGTCCGGCAGAGGCCGCGCAAGCAGGACATGAATTGGCCAGTCGGGTGATTCAAGTGCCCGGAGCGCTGATACCCCGAACTTGAAATGCATTCCCCTGTAGGAGCTGACGAGTGCAACGAGGCTGCGATCTTTTGATCTTGATCCGAAAATGCAGAGTCAAAAGATCGCAGCCTCGTTGCACTCGTCAGCTCCTACGCAGAAGCAGCAATCAATCCCGATAAAACACCTGCACCAGGTGATACCCAAACTTGCTCTTGATCGGCCCATGCACGGTACGCAGCGGTTTCTTGAAAATCACCGCATCAATCGCGCCGACCATCTGCCCCGGGCGTACTTCGCCCAGATCGCCACCGCGTTTGCCGGACGGGCAGGTGGAAAATTTCTTCGCCAGCACATCGAACGCTTCGCCCTTGGCAATGCGCTGTTTGAGTTGTTCGGCCTCTTCGGCGGTTTTCACCAGAATGTGGCGGGCTTGGGCTTTCATCGTGCAATACCTGATAACGGGGTGACGGCGGGGCGCGCGATTATGCCTCAAGTCACAGGGTCGGGTTGCTCAACTTGCGGATCTTGCTCGCCAGCACTTCAAGGACAAAGGGCTTGGCGACCATGTCCATGCCTTCTTCAAGGAAGCCCTGGCGCTCGGCAGCAATCTGCGCGTAACCGGTCATGAACAGCACTTTAAGCCCCGGACGATGCTGGCGAGCAATCTCCGCCAACTGGCGTCCGTTCATGCCCGGCAGGCCGACATCGGTAACCAGCAGATCGACGCGTTGCACGGACTCGAGCACGGGCAGGGCGGTCTTGGCGTTTTCCGCTTCGAAGGTTGTGTAGCCCAGTTCCTTGAGCAGATCGAGCACCAGCATGCGCACTGCCGGATCATCCTCGACCACAATCGCGGTCTCGCCTGAAGATGAAGCGGCAATCGGTTCGGCTTTCTCCACAGACGAGGATTCGGGCGTCGGCTCAAGCAAGCGCGGCAAGTACAGACGTACGCAAGTACCTTGCCCCGGCACACTGTCGAGGCTGACATGACCGCCGGACTGCTGGGCGAAACCGTAGATCATCGACAGCCCGAGCCCGGTACCCTGGCCGATCGGTTTGGTGGTGAAAAACGGGTCGAACGCCTTGGAGCGGATTGACGGAGTCATGCCGGTGCCGTTATCGCTGACCGCGAGCATCACGTATTCGCCGGCCTTCACCGGCTCAAGAATGGTGATGTCGCTGCTGTCGAGATACACGTTCGCGGTCTGGATCAGCAACGTGCCGCCTTCGGGCATCGCATCGCGGGCATTGATCACCAGATTGAGCAAGGCATTTTCCAGTTGGCTGACGTCCGTACTCACCGGCCACAAGTCTTCCGGCAAGCGCAGATGCAGCTCGATGGCATCGCCCTTGGTGCGGCGGATCAGGTCTTCCAGTGAATGCACCAGTTCGTTGACGTGCAGTTGCTTGCGGTCCAGCGACTGACGCCGCGAAAACGCCAGCAAGCGATGGGTCAGCGCCGCCGCGCGATTGGCCGATGACACGGCCGCCTCGGTGAAACGGCCGATCTCGTCGGCGCGACCATTGGCAATGTAGCGCTGCATCAAGTCCAGGCTGCCGATAATGCCGGTGAGCATGTTGTTGAAGTCATGGGCGATGCCGCCGGTAAGCTGGCCGACGGCTTCCATCTTCTGCGCGTGGCGCAAGGCATCTTCGGCGCGCTCGCGTTCGAACATTTCGTTCTGCAAGCGCTCGTTGGCCTGAGCCAGTTGCTCGGTGCGCGCGCTGACCCGCTCTTCAAGCGTCTCATTGAGATTGCGCAGGGCTTCTTCGGTTTTCTTGCGCTCGGTTTCGTCGATGACAAAGATGTAGAAGCCGTTGACCGCACCGTCCGCGCCATGCCGGGGCAGATAGTTCATCAGCGCATGACGGGTACTGCCATCGCGGTGCGGCGTGTAGAAACTGAAGGAACAGGAGCGTCCGGCCAGCGCTTCGGCGATATAAGGCGCGCGCAGGAAGTAGGCCTCTTCGCCGATGACTTCGCGGATCGTGCGCCCATACAGCTCCTGCGGCGTCAGGCCGTACCAGTCGAGATAGGCTGCGTTGTTCAGGCGGAAACGTTCCTCGGCGTCGACGTAGCTGATCAGGATCGGCATGGCGTTGATGATCAGTTGAAGTTCGGTCTGGCTCTGACGCAACGCCTGTTCGGTGTGTTTGCGTTCAGTCAGATCCAGCGCTGCGCCGAGGAAACGCATCGGCCGACCATGATGGTCCTTGTAGCAACGCCCTCGCGCGAAGATCCAGCGCAGCGTGCCGTCGGCCTGCAACAAGCGATATTCTTCAGCGTACTCGGTGCCGTGGGTGATGCAGTGCTTGATGCCGCGCGCAACCATGGCGCGGTCTTCGGGATGCACGCCGTGCAGGTAGTCGCTGATCGGCAACTGCCCGGCCCTGGCCGGATCCACGCCGTGCAACTCGGCAAAATGCGCATCGGCGATGAAACGGTCTTCGCCAATGTCCCAATCCCAGGTGCCGACGGCGTCGGTGGCGGCGAGGGCCAGTTGCAGACGCTCCTCGGACTGGCGCTGGGCCTTGAGGCTTTCTTCGGAGCGACGCTGCAATTCCAGGGCAATGCGTCGGCGCTCGTTGGTTTCGATGGCGGTGATCAGAATCCCGGCCACCTGTGCGGTTTCATCGCGAATCGGGCTGTAGGTCAGATCCAGCCAGAAATCGGTTTTTTTGCCGTCGCGTTGCACGCTGAACCGCTGCTCGCTGAAGCTGCGCACCTGACCCTGCAGCACCGCCTGGTAAATCGGCTCGGAAAAGTCTCGTACTTCCGGCCAGACCTCATGCGTCGGTTGCCCGAACGCTTCGGGATGCTTGCTGCCAGCGAGCAGGGCGAAACCATTGTTGTAGATCTGCGTGAGTTGCGGGCCCCATAACAGCAGCATCGGCATCGGCGAATGAATCACGATGTCCACCGCTGTGCGCAGGCTCTGCGGCCAGGTGCCGGCAGCGCCCAGCGGGCTGCGGCTCCAGTCGGTGCGGGCAATCAGGGCCTGGGCGTCGTCAACGGCGGATACAGCGTTCATTACTTCAATCCTGAGCGTGGTTCGGTGAGACGGGGTCTATCATTGTTGCAGGAGCCGCGCCAAGCGTAGGCCAAATCTGCTCATTCAATGCTTCGCGGGTGCTTTCAGCCATGGAAATCGATGCACTGTTGTCAATATTGTCGCAAAAAAACGGCTCGGATCTGTTCCTCTCTACCGGCGCGCCCCCGAGCGCTCGCATTGACGGTGTGCTGACGGCGTTGCGCGAGCAGCCATTCAAGCCCGGTGAAACCGCAGCCATCGCCACCTCCCTGATGGACGCCGAGCAGCGCCGGGAGTTCGACCGGGATCTGGAAATGAACCTGGCAATCTCCCGAACGGGCGTCGGGCGATTCCGGGTGAACATTTTCAAGCAGCGCAATGACGTCTCGATCGTGATCCGCAACGTCAAGGTCGACATCCCGCGATTCGAAGACCTGAAGCTGCCGCCAGTGTTGCTGGAAACGGTGATGCTCAAACGTGGCCTGATTCTTTTTGTCGGCGCGACCAGTTCAGGCAAATCGACTTCGCTGGCGGCACTCATCGATCACCGCAACCGCCACAGTGCCGGGCACATCGTGACGATCGAAGACCCGATCGAATATATCCATCGGCACAAGCGCTCGATCATCAATCAGCGTGAAGTCGGCGTCGATACCCGAAGCTTTCATGCGGCTTTGAAGAACACTCTGCGCCAAGCTCCGGACGTCGTACTGATCGGTGAGATCCGTGATCGCGAAACCATGGAACATGCGCTGTCGTTTGCCGACACCGGCCATCTTGTCCTGTCGACGCTCCATGCGACGAACGCCAATCAGGCACTGGATCGCATCATCAATATGTTTCCCGAGGAAAAGCGCGATCAGCTCTTGCAGACATTGGGCAACAACTTGAAAGCCTGTGTTTCGCAGCGTCTGCTCCGCACTGTCGATGGGCAAAGGCGCGCGGCAGTTGAAATTCTTCTGGGTACGCCGACCATCGCTGACCTGGTCCGACGCGGCCAGTTCGAAGAACTCAAGCCGATGATGGAAAAGTCAGCCGAACTCGGTATGCAGACATTTGACGCGGCACTGTTTGCGTTGTATGCAGAAGGCGCAATCAGCGAGCAGGAAGCACTCAAGAATGCCGATTCGGTGAATAACCTGAAGTTGCGAATCAAACTTCAGGGCGATCAAAAAGGCGCGGGCGATTCAACTTCAGGAGAATGGGGTTTGATCGACTGACGAGTAGCTTGCAGGGATTCAAGTTGCATGTCGAAACACTGCTTTATATTTAACCTATGGATCGCTGGCGTTGAACTGGATAAAACCTCATCAGGCTGAATGGTCAGCTAGTTGGTTTGATGAGGCTTTTAATGATTGACTTGAAGAAAGACAAGATATTCCGCCCTGCAAAAGTTACTTTGGCAGGCTGGCAATATCAATCCGCAGCAGATGCGATGGAACGTGAGCAGGTATTGGCTCATCTTGAGCAAGCGCTGGATGAATACAGCGACGATCAAATAATCAACTGGTATGCGCGTGAAGTAGAACTGCAGCCGGGCTCTTCACTTCACGATATCTATAACCCCGGCAGGCTTCTGCTTGCGGAGTTGCTCGAAACTGGCCCTGTCGTCGGCGCACTTGCCCGCGAAGAGGCGCGCGATCATGACGGACTGCTACGAGTGTCGCCAGAGGGCAAGATGGAAGTCCGCGCCGACAGAGGTTGGGTGGATCTGGTCGCGGCGCGTCACTTTGAAATCAGTCAGCCGACAGGATCTGCGTTGATGGTGATTGCGGATATAGCAGATGTAGCCGGTGGTTTCATATGGCCTGATCTGGATGTCACTCTCGATCAATGGTTCAAGTTTCATGACATCGACTTGCCTGACAATAATGCCAAGGTCAGGAATCTGCTCGGTTTGTTCAGGTTTGCGCCTGAAGTAAAAGAGCCCGGGGATTACTGGGAGCACTTTCAAACGACCGATGATGTATTGGTAGCACTATCTGAAGAGCAGTTCTCGGAGATTCGCAAGGCCACGGCGAAGTTGATGCCCAAACGCAAATTACTGACCGCTCTGTACAACGTCTCCGGCCGCGCCGCTATATCCGCTGAAAACGCAGCGCAGCGCATTGCCGAATGCGTTGAACATCCAATCGCGCTGGCGCTCGCTGGCAGTTATTTGAAAGAACTGAATTGGTATGGCGTTAATGAGGGACAAGCGGTCTGCGCAAATACCCTTCACCAATTGTTGATAACCGCAGTGTTGCTTGATCTCGATCCATCCATTGGCAACAGTCACTCAATCAACCGCCGCGATCTGTATTCGCCCGGCAATCTTGAACGTCATCCTTCAGAAATTCGCGACGAGTACGTCGAGTTTGTTCGCAACAAGCGCTGGATTGATCCGGAGCTGTCGCCCCTGGTCGCCCATCTGCTTCTGGCTCGCAACGCGCCGGAGTTTCTGGTCATTGAAGTGCCGGCCACGGTTACGCTCGGCTCGATCGCCTGGATCAACCTTACTCGTGCGGTTGCGCTGGTTGAAGCGGCAAAGGCTGGAGCTTCGCGAGTCATGACCTATGCGCAGATCATTGCCTATGGCGAGCTGGAGGCAGTCAGTGAAGCGCAGAAACATCTGCGCGATCTGGCGATGATCGACCCGATTGTCGATTGGGCATTGCTGAACCGGATTATCGCCAGGACTGAGCTCGAACAATCAGAGGAGGCCAGTACACGGCTTGCACTTGATGCCTTCGAGCGACATTCGGAGCAATTCGCGCAGGTAGCCCGTGCGTTCTCGACCCCGTTGCCCAATCGTGCAGAAATAGCCCGGACTCAATTGAAAAAAGCCGCGCCAGGTTGCGACACCCTCGACGAGAAAGCGCTTTCCGAGCAAGGCGGGCAGCAAGTCATGTCAATGGTCGATCTGCATCAATCGGGAGACATGGCTACCGGTGAATGGGACAGACGCACCGTACGCCTGGTGAATCAAGGGCTTCTTCTTCCCGCCATTGATTACAATCCGTCGCGTATCAGCCTGTACACGCGTTATCCGGGATTACTCAAACTCGAATCCTGCGAGCTTGAGCTGGACCGGCAGTTGGCTGCGCATTTCAAGGCGTTGAACAGCGGCATGCTGTCCGCTGTAAAACTGGCCCTGGCGCAGATGCCGGAAGCCGATCTGCAGATATTCATGAATGCAGGCATCAACTTTTTCACTGTGCGCGAATCTGCCGTCTATGTCGTCACGCGTCGGGCCGGCGGCCCCCTCGGCATTGGCCTTGAACAAGAGACGCTGCAAAGCCGGGATGCCGCCACAGGACGTTTCGGCATAGTGATGTATGCGTCACATGAAAACGCCGAGCTCTGTTATGAGTTATTCACCTCGCGTGCAGAAACCCGAAAAAATGATGCGCTGGGAGCTCTCATCAAACGCGAGCGCAAGTTCCTGCAACGTTCGCGGATCAGTGCCAGCGCCAACATGACGCTGCCCCTGACTCGCACCGCAACTCAACGCCTGCCGTTAAACATCAAACGCTATACCCATGCAGCGGCCGAAGACACTTCGGTTACCAGCAGCATGGCGATCATCGATTACTTCGGTGAACTTGCAGCGCCGATGCAGTCTTCGGAACTGAAGCCGGGCTTCTATCAGAAATTCAATGATCCGGCGATCGCGCGCATCGCTGAATTTCTGGTGAATAACCGTCCGTTTTTGAACAGGAGCGAACTAAGAGAACTCGTGCGCATACCGACTCCACTGGAACTTTCCAAAGAAGAGGGTGAGCGACTGCTGACTTACTTCATCGACCTGCTGGTTCCGTTCAAGAAATGCATCGAGGACATCGTTTCGGGCGACCACAACAAAATGGTCGACGGGTTTTACGGATGTCTGATGGATGGCATCGGTCTCGTGGGAACCGTCGCTGGCGCCAGCTCGAAGGCGCTGAGCATTTGCGCCAAGGCTATTTCCACGACGGCCAAAGCCGCGCGCTTCACCCGCCTGGCGCTGACTTCGGCCATTTCACTTTTCAATCCGTTCGACGGTGTGCCATCCGGCCTGCAAGCGGGCGGCAAACTGCTGCACAAAGGGTTGTTGCGGTTCAATAAAAACAGTCACGACCTGATCCTCAAAGCCAGTGGGCAGTTGCACAAGATCAGTGGCCGCCGGCAATCCTGGGATCTGCTGGAGGCTGCCGATAATGTGCAACTGGGGCTGGGGAGCTGGCGACCCCGCGCAACCGCTGATGCCGTTGGCGTACTTGCTGCCCGCCGTGGTGACAAATGGTACGCACTGAACCGACGCGGCAACCTCTGGGGCCAGCCCCTGGATGGTTTCGCGTATCACGCCCCGGTGCAGTTACCCTATTCGCAACGCACATTGCCGCTCAGCTATACGCGCAAGTTTATCGAGCGAAGTCTGCCGCGCGCGCGGGCCAAGATCGATAACGCGATCGAAGTCTTCAACCGTCATGATTTCAAACGCGATCGCGAGTCACTGATGAAGATCGTGTTCGGCAGTGCCTCACAGATATCCACTGATCGCCTGGTGAACTACCTGCGTTTGATTCGTTTCGATTTCGCCGGTTTTTCCTTGAGCAACATGGTTCTGGACGGGCTCAAGATCAACGACACCCTGGCATCGTTCGATGCGGACAATTACCAACGCTGGAAAGACGCGGGGTCAGAACAAGGCGCCGACATCGCGTTTGTGCAGGTCTATACAAAAAACCTAAACAGACATTTCGTCAGCATGGGCTTCAACCACGACGTGGTTGCCGACGACCTGATTCATGAGCTGTTCCACGCCAGTGCGCAAACCGATGATGTCGGCTATGCCAGCGACGCCGTGCACACAAGTGACGATGGCCAGCGCCTGGACGTGACGGAACTGCTGAATCTGGCTGCCGGCTGCCTGCGTGAGTCGGACACCGGGACAAACTGCCACGCGCCGTCCAGAGCCTTCGAAAACGCCGACTCGCTGGCCTTGGCGACCTCGCTGTTGAGTCAGTTGGCTACCGATAAAGCTACCTTCGATGAAAACATGACGATCCTGCGCGGCGCACTCGAGGCCAATGCAGGCAAGGCCATTGGCGAGCCAATCGTCATTACCCTGAACAAACCTCGCTGATGAAAAGCACTGCCGCCAACCTGTTGGATGGAGGCGCCAGTGTCGTTTTCAATCAACAAGCTCCGGCCGGTCCCGAAACTGTTCCAGCGCTTCGGGATTGGCCAGCGCATCAGTGTTCTTGACCTGTTCGCCGTGCACCACATTACGCACGGCCAGTTCCACGACTTTGCCGCTGATGGTGCGCGGTATGTCCGTCACTGCAACGATCCGCGCCGGGACATGCCTCGGCGTGGTATTGGCGCGGATGACATCGCGGATGCGCTGCTCAAGCCCTTGATCGAGTTCGACGCCATCGCGCAGACGCACGAACAGCACGACACGCACATCATCCTGCCACTGCTGGCCGATGGCGACGCTGTCCAGCACTTCGCTGATTTTCTCGACCTGACGATAGATTTCCGCCGTGCCGATACGCACGCCGCCCGGGTTCAACACCGCATCCGAACGCCCATGGATCATCATCGCGCCGTGCGCCAACTGCTCGGCATAATCACCCTGCGCCCAGACGCCGGGAAACAGGCTGAAATAGGACTCGCGCAGTTTTGTGCCCTCCGTGTCATTCCACAAACCGATCGGCATTGCCGGGAAATGCCGTGTGCACACCAGCTCACCTTTCTCGCCGATCACCGGCCGGCCAGCGTCGTTCCAGACCTCGACGGCCATGCCCAGGCTTTTGCCGATGATTTCCCCGCGCCGTACCGCTGTCAGCGGATTGCCGTTGACGAAGCACGAGACGATGTCGGTGCCACCGGACATCGAGGCCAGGCACACGTCGGTTTTGACGTCGCGGTAAACGAAATCGTAGCTTTGTGGTGACAAAGCCGAGCCCGTGCACAGCAGCGTTTTTAAACTGCTCAACTCATGGCTTTGCCGTGGTTTGGCGCCGCTGCTTTCCAGCGTGGCGAGAAACTTGGGGCTGGTGCCGAACACACTGATGCGTTCGTCGTCGATCAGGTCGAGCAAACGCTGATGGTCCGGATGAAACGGCGAGCCGTCGTAGAGCACCACGGCGCTGCCAACCGCGAGCGCTGAAACCAGCCAATTCCACATCATCCAGCCGCAGGTCGTGTAGTAGAACAGGCGATCACCGGGGCCGAGGTCGCAATGCAACCCGTGCTCCTTGACATGTTGCAGGAGCACGCCGCCGGTGCTGTGGACGATGCATTTCGGCACGCCAGTGGTGCCGCTGGAGTACAGCACGTAGAGCGGATGATTGAACGGCACCGGGGTGAAATCCGGTTGGCCGCCAGGTTGATAGAAGTCTTCCCACAAGGCGACGTCGGCCTGGGTTTGATAATCCTCGATACGCGCTTGCGCACGGGCGTACGGCACAATGATCAACTGCTGCAGCGAGGGCAGCTGTGCCAGGATTTCGTTGAGCTTGGCACTCTGATCGAGGGTTTTCCCGGCGTATTGATAACCGGCGCAGGTGAGCAGCACTTTCGGTTCGATCTGGCCGAAGCGATCGATCACGCCGTGGGTGCCGAAGTCTGGCGACGAGCATGACCAGATTGCGCCGAGACTGGTGGTAGCCAGCATCGCCACCAGGGTTTGCCAGGTATTGGGCATGCACGCGGCTACACGATCGCCTTGAGCCACGCCGGCCGCGCGCAGGCTGGCCTGGAAACCGGCGACGTGCTCGGCCAGTTCGGCCCAGGTCAGTTGTTCGCGCTGGCCGTTCTCCGCCACAGCAACCACCGCCACGGCATCATCGCGACGGCGCAGCAGGTGTTCAGCAAAATTCAACGTCGCGCCGGGAAACCACTCGGCGCTGGGCATCTCTGCACCTTCACGCAAGACGGCGTCGGGCTGAGTGCGAAAGCGGATGTCGAAGAAATCGACGATCGCCTGCCAGAACGCCGGGCGCTGATTGATGCTCCATTGGTGCAGGGCGGGATAGTCGTCGAGGTGTAGCGAATGCCGCTGATTGATCTCGCGCCGGAAGACGTCCATACGAGAACGGGCGATACGCTGGGCGTCGGGTTGCCAGAGGATATCGGACATGGGGTTGCCTCTTCTTGTCTGATTCGTACAGGCCAGGGAGATCAATCCCTTTGGGAGCGAGCCTGCTCGCGAAAGCGTTGTGTCAGTATCCCGAACTGTGCCTGATACACCGCATTCGCGAGCAGGCTCGCTCCCACAATGGCCAGATGTTTATTGCGCCAACCACCCACCATCAATATTCCACGCCGCGCCGCGCACCTGGCTGCCGGCCTCGGTGCACAGGAACAGCACCAGCTCACCCAGATGCTGCGGCGTGACGAACTCCAGCGACGGCTGTTTCTCCGCGAGCAGATCATGCTGCGCCTGCTGCGGATCGACGCCCTTGGCGGCGCGATCATCGATCTGCTTCTGCACCAGCGGCGTCAACACCCAGCCAGGGCAGATCGCGTTACAAGTCACCTGACTGGTCGCAGTTTCCAGCCCGACCACTTTGGTCAGGCCGATCACGCCATGCTTGGCGGCGACGTACGCGGCTTTGCCGGTGGAGCCGACCTGGCCGTGCACCGAGGCGATATTGATGATGCGGCCCCAGTTCTTGCGGCGCATGCCCGGCAGGCTCAAACGGGTGCTGTGGAATACCGATGACAGGTTGATCGCGATGATCGAGTCCCAGCGCTCAACAGGAAACTCTTCTACCGCCGCAACGTGCTGAATCCCCGCGTTGTTGACCAGAATGTCGACGCCGCCAAACTCGCGCTCGGCGTAGGCGACCATGTCGGCAATCTGCGCCGGGTCGCTGACATCGGCGGGATGATGGCCAACCTTGCCGCCGTACTGAGCGACGTCGGCGATCACTTTCGAGGCGTCGCCGAAGCCATTGAGAATCAGGTTGGCGCCGGCTTTCGCGAGAGTCAGCGCGATGCCCAGGCCGATGCCGCTGGTGGAGCCGGTTACCAAGGCTGTCTTGCCGGAAAGAGTGGTCATGAATACCTCACACAATGCCAGTGGCGTAGAAAGTGCCGATCACCACGAAAACCGCCAGGGTCTTGATCAGCGTAATACAGAAAATGTCTTTATAGGCTTCGCGGTGGGTCAGCCCGGTCACCGCCAACAAGGTAATTACCGCGCCGTTGTGCGGCAGGGTGTCCATGCCGCCACTGGCCATTGCTGCCACGCGGTGCAGCACTTCCAGCGGAATATTCGCCGCGTGCGCCGCGCTGATGAACTGCTCGGACATCGCCGCCAGCGCAATGCTCATGCCGCCCGAGGCCGAACCGGTGATGCCCGCCAGCAGCGTCACGGTGATCGCTTCGTTGACCAACGGATTGGGAATCTGCTTGAGCCAGTCGGCCAGCACGAGGAAACCCGGCAGCGAAGCGATCACTGCACCAAAGCCGTATTCAGACGCCGTGTTCATCGCCGCCAGCAAGGCACCGCTGACTGCGCTTTTGCTGCCTTCGGCGAGCTTGCTTTTAATCGCCTTAAAGCCGAACGCCAGCACCATGAGGATGCCGACCAGCAACGCCGCCTGCACCGCCCAGATCGCCGTGAGCTTGGCGATTTCGGTAGTGACAGGCGCGGCCATGCCCGGCAGCGCGAGGCTGTGAGTCTTGCCGTACCACTGCGGAATCCACTGGGTGAAGAGCAGGTTCATGATGCCCACGGCCAGCAAAGGTGACAGGGCAATCCAAGGGTTGGGCAGCTTCAGGTCTTCGGCGGTTTCCGGTTCGTTGCGCAGTTCAGTGCCGTAACCTTCACCGGCACGCTGTGCCTTGTTGCGTTGGCGCTGGAGAAACAACATGCCGGCGCAGAACACGAAGATTGTGCCAATCACACCTAGCCACGGCGCCGCCCATGCGGTGGTGTTGAAGAAGGTGCTGGGGATGATGTTCTGGATCTGCGGCGTGCCGGGCAGGGCGTCCATGGTGAAGGAGAATGCACCCAGGGCAATGGTCGCCGGGATCAAGCGTTTGGGGATATTGCTCTGGCGGAACATCTCCGCTGCAAACGGGTAAACGGCGAAGACCACAACGAACAACGACACGCCGCCATACGTCAGCAGGGCGCAGACCAGTACGATCACCAGCATCGCTTGTCTGGTGCCAAGCAGGCGAATCGCAGCGGCGACGATCGAGCGCGAGAAACCGGACAATTCGATGAGCTTGCCGAACACCGCGCCGAGCAGGAATACCGGGAAATAGAGCTTGATGAAACCGACCATCTTGTCCATGAACACCCCGGTGAACGCAGGGGCAACGGCGGACGGATCGGTGAGCAGGACCGCGCCGAGGGCGGCGATCGGGGCAAAGAGGATGACGCTGTAGCCACGGTAGGCGGCGAGCATCAGCAGCGTCAGGGCTGTCAAGGCAATGATCACACTCATGGTGTGTCTCTCCAGGATTGTTATTTTTGTGGGTGGAACGGGTGTGGAGAGGTGTTAGCGATTACTGTGCCAAATACCTAACATGTTGATATCTATAGACATTTCATGAAGGAATGAGATTGTGCCGGAGAATTTGTCTCGTTTGTGAGACCGAAAAGATCGCAGCCTTCGGCAGCTCCTACAAGGAAATACGTATCTTCCCTGTAGGAGCCGCCGAAGGCTGCGATCTTTTGATCCTTAAAAAACTATCCAAGATATGAGATCAGTGTCTCTTTATATAGACTCGGCAATCCCGAGCGCAGCCATTTTCTTGTACAGCGTCGACCGCCCAAGCCCCAACCGAACCGCCGCCTCCGGCACTTTCCCCGCGCATTGCGCCAGGGTCGACTCGATCAACTGCCGATCAAACCGCGCCCGCGCCTGTGCAAATGTCTCCCCAGCGGAGGCTTGCATGCTCGGCTCGGCCGTTCGCTCAACCGGAGTAAACGTGCCAATCGCGCCGCGAATATCCTGCTCGGTCAGGATCAGATCATCACTGAGCAACGCCGCCCGCTCCAGCACATTGCGCAACTCACGGATGTTGCCCGGCCACGCATGCTGGCCGAGCAACGCCAGCGCGTCGCGGTGCAGTTCATGCTGGCTGCGCAGTTCTTCGAGAATCGCCTCGCTCAGCGCCGGCAGATCATCGAGACGTTCACGCAGCGGCGGCACCTGGATCGGCAGTACGTTGAGGCGGTAGTACAAATCGGCGCGAAATTCGCCACGCTTGATCGCAGCCTGCAAATCCGTCGAAGTCGCGGCGATTACCCGCACATCGCTCTGTATCACTTCGTTGGAGCCGACCGGCTCGAACTCCTTTTCCTGCAACACGCGCAGCAGTTTGCTTTGCAGGGGCAGCGGCATATCGCCGATCTCATCGAGAAACAGCGTGCCGCCCTGAGCGATCTGCAATTTGCCGGTGCGGCCCTTGCGATCAGCGCCGGTAAAGGCGCCGGGTGCCGTGCCAAAGAACTCGGCCTCGAGCAGGGCCTCGGGAATTGCTGCGCTGTTAATACTGACGAAGGCTTTGTGCGCACGGGGCGAGGCGCTGTGAATGGCTTGTGCGAGTAACTCCTTGCCGGTACCAGTTTCTCCCAGCAACAAGACGGGCGAATCAGCGCTGGCACTGCGGCGCGCACGGCGTTTGACTTCAAGGCTGGCAGCGCTGGTACCGATGAAGTGGGCAAAGTTGTATTTGGTTTGCCGCGCACGTAGCAGCGAGCGCGTCGAGGCGAGTTCTTCCTGCATGCTCAGGTAGCGCTTGAGCATCGGCGACAGCGTACGCAACTCGTCGAACAGGGCAAAACCGATGGCGCCGATCACGCTGCCGGCATCGTCGTGGATCGGCAGGCGCATCACCACCAGCGGTTCCTTTGGCGTGTCCTGCATGTCCAGCAGAATCGGCCGACCGGTGCGCACCACCTCGCGCAGCAGGCTGCCGGGGATCACGCTTTCGCAGGGTTTGCCGATAGCGCCTGCCGCTGAATCGAGACCGAAGCGCCGGGCGTAGCGTTCGTTCATCCAGACGATATTCGCATCGCGGTCAACAATCACCGTGCCTTCGCTGGATTGCTCGATGATCTCGAACAGCGAACGGATCGCCAGGGTGCGCACCCGTTGGTAGTCCTTGAGGCTTTCGGTGGTGTTCATGGAGGCTGATCCTGATTGTTTGTTGCCGGTACCGGTACCGGTACCGGTCCCTTCGCGAGCAGGCTCGCTCCCACAGGGGGCTGCATTCCAATGTGGGAGCGAGCCTGCTCGCGAATGCCGCGCCGCGAATTAACAGAAAAAAATCTACCCCGGATGCGCCGCCGCCAACAGCTCTTTGGTGTAGGGATGTTGCGGGTTGTCAAACACGTCGTGACTGGCACCACGCTCGACCACCTGACCGTCCTTGATCACGATCATGTCGTGTGCCAACGCGCGCACCACCGCCAGATCATGGCTGATGAACAGGTAGGTCAAACCGTATTTTTCCTGCAGATCACGGAGCAGGGCGACCACTTGTTTCTGTACGGTGCGGTCGAGGGCCGAGGTCGGCTCATCAAGCAAAATCAGCGCCGGTTTCAGCACCAAGGCCCGGGCGATGGCGATGCGCTGGCGTTGGCCGCCGGAAAATTCATGCGGGTAGCGATGGCGGCTTTGCGGGTCGAGACCGACTTCCTTGAGCACGCGGATCACTTGCTCATCGCACTCATTGGCCGTCGACTCGCAGTGCACTTCCAGGCCTTCGCTGATGATCTGTGCCACCGACATGCGCGGGCTGAGGCTGCCGAACGGATCCTGAAACACCACCTGCATCTGCCGCCGCCACGGGCGCAGTTGCTTCTGATTGAGGCCGTCCAGCGCTTCGCCCTGAAAGCGAATGCTGCCCTCGGAATCCAGCAAACGCAGGATCGCCTGGCCCAGCGTTGACTTGCCCGAACCGGATTCGCCAACAATGCCCAAGGTCTTGCCGCGCTGAATATTCAGACTGATGCCATCGACAGCGCGCAGATACTGCTTGCGCCTGAACAACCCGCCGCCGACCTGGAAATCGACGCGCAGGTCAGCGACCTCCAGCACATTTTCGCGTTCGTCACGGGGCAGGGCTTCACCTTCCGGCTCAGCATTCAACAGCACGCAGCTGTAAGGGTGTTTGGGTTCGGTGAACAGGGTTTCGCAAGGGGCCTGCTCGACAATCTCACCGGCCTTCATCACACACACGCGTTGCGCGATGCTGCGCACCAGATTGAGGTCGTGGCTGATCAGCAGCAGCGACATGCCGAGCCGCTGTTGCAGGGACTTGAGCAGCAAGAGAATCTTGCGCTGCACAGTCACATCCAGCGCCGTCGTTGGCTCGTCAGCGATCAGCAACTCCGGTTCGCAGGCCAGGGCCATGGCGATCATCACCCGTTGCCGTTGCCCGCCAGAGAGTTGATGCGGATAGGCTTTCAGACGTTCCTTGGGCTTTTGAATGCCGACCAGTCCGAGTAGTTCGAGAATGCGCTGCTGCGCTTGCTTGCCGCCGAGGCCACGGTGCAGCAACAGGGTTTCGCCAATCTGCTTTTCGATGGTGTGCAACGGATTGAGCGAAGTCATCGGCTCCTGAAAGATCATCGCGATGCGATTGCCGCGCAGCTCACGCAGGACTTTCGGGTCGGCACCGAGCAGTTCCTGCCCGCGATAACGGATGCTGCCTCCGGTTTGCGCATCAGTGTCAGGCAGCAGTTGCAGGATCGAATGCGCAGTCACCGATTTCCCCGAGCCTGATTCGCCGACCAGCGCCAGGCACTCACCGGGGCGGATATCCAGGCACAGGTCACGCACCACGGTCTGGCCATGGAAGGCGACATTGAGGTTGCGGATTTCAATCAGGTTTTCAGTCATGGTCACGCTTCAGGATCGAGGGTCAAAAGCGTCGCGCAACGCTTCGCCGATGAATACCAGCAAGGAGAGGATCAGCGCCAGGGTAAAGAACGCGGTCAACCCGAGCCACGGCGCTTGCAGGTTCTGCTTGCCCTGACCGATCAGTTCGCCCAGCGAGGCACTGCCGGCCGGCATGCCGAAGCCGAGGAAATCCAGCGCGGTCAGCGTTGAAATCGCCCCGGTCAAAATGAACGGCAGGTAGCTCAGCGTCGCGTTCATTGCGTTCGGCAGAATGTGCCGGAAAATCACCTTGCGGTCAGTCAGGCCCAGCGCTCGCGCGGCTTTGACGTATTCCAGATTGCGCCCGCGAAGGAACTCGGCGCGCACCACGTCCACCAGCGCCAGCCAGGAAAACAGCGCCATGATGCCCAGCAGCCACCAGAAATTCGGCTCGACGAAACCGGAGAGGATGATCAGCAGATACAGCACCGGCAGCCCCGACCAGACTTCCAGCACGCGCTGTCCGAGCAAGTCGACCCAGCCGCCGTAGTAGCCCTGTAACGCGCCGGCGGCGATGCCGATCAACGCGCTGACGAAGGTCAACATGAGGGCAAACAGAATCGACACCCGAGCACCAAAGATGACCCGCGCCAGCACATCCCGCGCCTGATCGTCGGTGCCCAGCCAATTGACCGAAGTCGGCGGGCTCGGCGCCGGTTTGTTCAAGTCGTAGTTGGGTGTGTCGGAGCTGAACGGAATCGGCGGGAACACCAGCCAGCCACCGTCCTTGCGAATCAGGTTCTGCACGTATTCGCTGCGGTAATCGGCCTGAAACGGCAGTTGCCCGCCGAACTCCTGTTCGGTGTGGCGCTTGAGCACCGGGAAATACCACTGGCCCTGATAACTGACCATCAACGGTTTGTCGTTGGCGATCAGTTCGCCACCCAGCGTCAGGATGAACAGGCCGATGAACAGCCACAGCGACCACCAGCCGCGCCGGTTTTTCTTGAAGCGTTCGAAACGGCGACGACCCAAAGGCGAGAGCTTGAACATCAGGCATTCCTCGCGGCAAAGTCGATACGCGGGTCGACCAGGGTGTAGCAGAGGTCGCCGATCAGTTTTATCAGCAGGCCGAACAGGGTGAAGATGAACAGTGAACCGAACACCACCGGATAGTCCCGCGATACCGCTGCTTCGTAACTCATGCGCCCAAGGCCATCGAGGGAGAAGATCACTTCGATCAGCAGCGAGCCGGCAAAGAACACGCTGATGAACGCCTGAGGAGTTCCCGAAACCACCAGCAGCATGGCGTTGCGAAATACATGTCCGTACAGCACACGGCGTTCGCTCAAGCCTTTGGCTCGGGCCGTAACGACGTACTGTCGGGTGATTTCATTGAGGAACGAGTTTTTTGTAAGGATCGTCAAGGTCGCGAATCCACCGATCACCAGCGCGGTGACCGGCAGCACCAGATGCCAGAAATAATCGGCGATCTTGCCCAGCGTCGATAGCGATTCGAAGTTGTCGGAGACCAGCCCGCGCACCGGAAACCAGTTCAGCGAAGTGCCACCGGCGAATACCACGATCAGGAACATCGCAAACAGAAAGGCTGGCATGGCGTAACCGATGATGATCGCCGTGCTGCTCCAGATGTCGAAATGGCTGCCGTGGTGCACAGCCTTGCGGATGCCCAGCGGTATCGACACCAGATAGGTGATCAGTGTGGCCCACAGCCCGAGTGAGATGGTGACCGGCATCTTTTCCAGAATCAGGTCAGTGACTGTCGCGCCGCGAAAAAAGCTCTTGCCGAAGTCCAGTTGCGAGTAGTTCTTCAGCATCAGCCACAGGCGCTCATGAGCCGGTTTGTCGAAACCGTACTGTTTCTCGATGTCCTTGATCAGTTGCGGATCGAGGCCACGGCTGGCGCGCGAAGCGTTGCTCGATGTCTCGCTGGCACCACCGCCAACACCGGCGCCGCCAATGCCTTGCAGGTGGGCGATGGCTTGTTCGACCGGTCCGCCGGGCGCGGCTTGAATGATGACGAAATTGACCAGCAGGATGATCACCAGCGTCGGAATGATCAGCAGCAGGCGCCGCAGTATGTAACCCCACATCAGTGCGGTCCTCCTGGTCTGCCGCGACTGATTTTCTCAGCGGTCATCTGCTGATTGGTCAGTGGCGTGCGGCTGATTTCCCACCAGCTCTCGATGGCTTCGTCATTGCTCGCCTGCACCGTCGGAATGCCAAAGCGGTTCCACCATACGGTCGAGGTGCCCGGCGGGTAGTAATTGGGAATCCAGTAGTAATTCCATTGCAGGACCCGGTCCAGCGCATGGGCGTAATGCAGCATGTCCGATTGAGTAGAGGCGCGGATCAGCCCGTTGATCAAGGTGTCGACCGCCGGGTCCTTCAGCACCATGTAATTGTTCGCCCCCGGATCGTTGGCCGCAGCCGAGCCGAAATAGTTGAGCAATTCACCGCCCGGCGAAGTGGTGACGGGGTAGCCAGTGACGATCATGTCGTAGTCGCGGCTCATGAGGCGATTGACGTATTGCGAGGAGTCGATGCGGCGGATATTGAGCTCGATGCCGATCTGTTTCAGCGTGCGCTTGTAGGGCAGCAGCAGGCGATCCATGCCGTTCTGGCTGACCAGAAAAGTGAAACTCAGCGGCTCACCGGCGCTGTTGACCAGTTGATCGCCATCGGGCTTCCAGCCGGCCTGTTCGAGCAAGTCCAGGGCTTGCAATTGCTTGTCACGAATAATGCCGCTGCCATCGGTCTTCGGTGCCTCGAAAACCTTGCTGAATACTTCCTCAGGCACCTGACCGCGCAGCGGTTCAAGGATTTTCAATTCCTGCGCATCGGGCAACTGCCGGGCGGCGAGATCGGTATTGGAAAAGTAGCTCTGCTGGCGGATATAGACGTTGCGCATCATCTGCCGGTTGCTCCATTCGAAGTCCCAGAGCATCGCCAGCGCCTGGCGCACGCGACGGTCCTGAAACATCGGCTTTTGCAGGTTGAATACAAAACCCTGGGCCGATTGCGGCGCTTCGGTGGCGAGGTGGGCTTTCTGCAAACGGCCATCGCTGAGGGCAGGGCTGTCGTAGCCGATCGAATATCCCGTCGCGGAAAACTCGCGGTTGTAGTCATAGGCGCCGCCACGCAGCACCTGGCGGGCGACGTCGGTGTCGCCGAAGTACTCGATGCTGAAATGATCGAAGTTGTACAGGCCGCGACTGACCGGCAGGTCCTTGCCCCACCAGTCGCCATTGCGTTCAAAGGTGATGCTGCGCCCGGAGTCGACCTTGCCGACCCGGTAAGGCCCACTGCCCAGCGGTGGTTCATAACCACCGCCGCCGGCGAAATCGCGGCTCTTCCACCAGTGTTCGGGGAACACCGGCAGGGTCGCGATATCCAGAGGCAGGGTGCGGTTTTCGTTGCTTTTGAAGTCGAAGCGCACGGTCAGCGGTGCCTCGATTTCGACGCCTTTGACGTCGGCAAACTGGGTGCGATAACGCAGGCTGCCCTGGTTCATCAGCAGGTTGTAGGTGTAGCGAACGTCTTCGGCGGTAATCGGTTTGCCATCGGCAAAACGCGCCTTCGGGTTGATGAAAAAGCGCAGCGACAGACCGTCTTCCGAGCGTTCCATTTTTTCTGCTACCAAGCCGTACACCGTGTAAGGCTCATCCAGCGAGCGCTGGGCCAGTGGCGAATACAGCAGACCGTCGATCTGCGTCACGCCGATGCCTTTGTCTATATAAGGCAGCAGATGATCGAAGTGGCCGATTTCGATTGCCGAGCGCCGCATCGTCCCACCCTTCGGCGCCTGCGGATTGGTGTAGTCGAAATGGCCGAAGCCGGCGGGGTATTTGGCCGGTTCGCCGTAAACGGTCAGTGCGTGTTGCGGGGCAGCGGTCGCACCGGCGGCACCCGTGAGCAGGGCGAGGGCGGTGAGCATCAGTGTGGGAAAAACCAGTCGCATCGTCAGCCTTGGAACGCAAAATCGATAAGCGCAAGTTGTACGCGAGCCGCGCGCCACTCGCCAGCCGTATATGTAACTGAAACACAACGGCCCACCAAAGGGTGGGCCGTTGTCAGCAATCGGACGACGAATCAGTCCTGACGGCTGGTGACTTCCAGCAGGTGATAACCGAACTGGGTTTTTACCGGGCCTTGCACGACGTTGATCGGCGCGCTGAACACCACGGTGTCGAATTCCTTGACCATCTGGCCTGGACCGAACGAACCCAGATCACCACCCTGACGGCTGGACGGGCAGCTGGAGTTGGCTTTGGCGACTTCAGCGAAATCGGCGCCGGCTTCGATCTGAGCCTTGAGTTCGTTGCACTTGTCTTCGCTGGAAACCAGGATGTGGCGGGCAGTGGCTTTAGCCATGGGAATTCTCCGAACTGTTTCAATAAAAGGTGGAGCCTACCGGAATCAGTGGGCGAATTCTCGGCAAAGTTCCATTCTGCGTCCCTGACGCTATTCAAAGATCTGCGATCCGCAGACGCCGGGCGTGCTCGACATACAGTTCAATCGGATCAGGAGATGGCCCGTTTGCGCAAGTGGTACGCCGCAGGCTAGCCAGATGATCCATTGGATAATCTGAGCAGATAACCTGGCCGAGATGGCTGCTGAAGCGTCCGACGAAACCGTCATTCTGCTGGGCTTCGGTGGTGAAGTATTGCGCCAGCACACCGCATATACGCTGAACCGGATCCTGCGCTGGGAACGTGGACTGCGGGACAATGCCGCTCCACGAGTAATAGCGCACGCCATTGACTTGCTCGGCGCCGTGGCCGCCCCAGGTTTGCGGCAATCCCTGGGGAAACTTGTCATTGAATTGACCAACGCCGACTGTCGTCAGTGCGTTGAGTGCGGCCAATGCATTCTGCGGCAGTGCCACGCTGCCGCTGAGCAGCGACAGCAAGTCAGCAAATTGCGTCGCCACGTTCTGTGCTACAGCTTCGGGGAGCTTGCCCGGGATCAGCGCCTTGCGCAGGAAGTCGGCAAGCTCCGAGCCATGGTTCGGGCCGCTGACGGAGGTGACTGAAGCAACGACGTTTGGCGCAAGCGCCGCCGCATAGCGCGCAGCGAGTGCGCCTTGACTGTGTCCTATAAGGTTGACTTTCTTCGCGCCTGTGCCTCGCAGTACGCAGGCCAGCTGTGACAGCAGTTGCTCACCCCGCATTTCATTGTCGTGGGTGGCCGAAAGGTGTGGAACAAACAATCGACAGCCAGCCGCTTTCAGCGCGGACTTGACGTCATGGAACAGCTCGAAATGACCGATACGCTCGAACCCGAACAGACCGTGGACCAACAGGATGGGATAACGAGTTGTAGCATTCCTTTGCATGTTCTTACCTTTTTCGTAGAAGTTCATCGGGAAATCACCGAGCCACTCTAAAACACCCATATCGCCGAGGAAGTACGAAGAGGCTTCGCGTTGTGTTTGAAAATGGACTACGAGGCGTACGAAATTTCGGAGAGCTGTGAAATCCGAATCGGAAGTTCATAGGGTCGTTTGTCGTTGGGAACTCACCGTGAGGGTCCTTGCCTACTTCAGGCGGCGCGTTTGCCGCGTCATCGCGGTGTCTTGAGCTGACATCTAAATCGTGTGGAAAGATGCTCAATGTAGATGTCAGTGTCGTCATTCGGGGCGGCACGTTTTCCAGGGAGTGGAAACGAAAATGAATAGCCATGAAGTCGAGTTTTGCTGGCGCATGCGTCAGCCGATGGTTGCCGAGCTGTCCGTCGACCCTCTGATCGCGCCGACGATTGACGGGCTAAAAGGGAGCGTGTTGGATCCTTCGCTGGTCAGGGCCATCGTTCGCATTTCTCCTTATGCCAACATGAGCTGTGGCGATCAGCTGGTGCTGTACTGGGAGGGGCTGGATATCGAAGGCTTTGCCTATCAATACGAGAGCGTTCGATTCATCAGCCAGGCGCAGATTGGCAAAGACGTAATTTTCGTCATCAAAGGAATGCATGTGGCCGCGCTGGATGGAGGTTCGCTGGAGGTTTACTCGACACTTCGAACTGCGTCCGCACCCAAGGCAATGGAATCTGCTCGCCTGCAACTGTCTGTGGGTGATGTCCGTACGCAACTGTTGGCACCGCAGATAGAAGGCTCGGTAAACGGAGCGCTGGATCCGTCGCGAGTGGCCGAGGGCACCCTGGTGACTCTGCAGCCTTACGCGAGAATGTCTGCGGGAGATCGGGTGACGGTGTCCTGGCACGGAGATACCTCGCCAGAGATCTTTACCGACTCGTTGAACGTTGAGGCCTACGCCGTCGCCCAAAGCCTGTCGTTCTGGGTGCCGGGCAGCTACATCGAAGCGCATCGTGGTGGTGAAGTCGTCGTCGCTTATCGTGTCGAACAGCGCTGTGGAACGATTCGAACGTCGGAGCCTGCAACGGTTTTCCTCGGGCCTGCGGTGCGTGCGCAACTGATTGCGCCGGATGTCGTCGAAGCGGTTGAAAACGTGTTGTCACTGAAGGATTCGCTCGACGGCGTTTCCATTCGCATGGAAGAGGCGCAGGTGCAGGCGGATGAATTGGTCTATCTCAAGTGTGACGGCGAGTTTTTCAGTCATCGCGATGATCTGGAGATCACTCAAGAGACGGCGGGGCAACCGGTGCGTTTCATTGTTCCCCATCGGTTCTGGCGCGAGCATCACGGCACGACAGTCGATATTGCCTACACCATCGAACGTCTGGACGATGTCAGTCAGCAATCTGCTGTCAGGCGGATCAGCGTAGTGGCATAGCCTGGGCGGTCGGCCCTCCGCACTCTGTACGGAGAGGGAGGGCGATCTGATATCAGGCTCTGGCTTGTGCGAGGCGCTGCGCAGCGTCGGTCAGCAATTGTTCCGTTGCGGCGAATCCGAGGCATCCATCGGTGACCGATACGCCGTAGCGCAGAGAGGTGCTCAGCGGCTGGCAGCCTTCGAACAGGTGAGACTCCAGCATCATGCCGATCAGCGACTGGTTACCACGCAGGCGTTGTTCAAGCACATCGTTGAACACCGCTGGCTGACGCAATGGGTCTTTGCCGCTGTTGGCATGGCTGCAGTCGACCATGATCCGGCTGGGGATATTCAGTCGGCTGAGCTCGGCCCTGATTTTCGCTACGCTGGTTTCGTCGTAATTTGGCCCTTGATGGCCACCGCGCAGCACGATGTGGGTGTCAGCGTTGCCGGCTGTTTGCACGATCGCCGGATGCCCTTGGCTGTCAACGCCGAAGTGCCGATGCGGATGGGCTGCCGAGCGCATGGCGTCGACAGCGATGGCGGCGCCGCCGTCGGTGCCGTTCTTGAAGCCCACCGGCATGTTCAGGCCGCTGGCCATTTCTCGGTGAATCTGCGATTCGGTGGTGCGGGCACCAATGGCCACCCAGCTCAGCAGGTCATCAAAGTAGTTGGCGGCCATGGGTTGCAGGAGTTCGGTAGCGACCGGTAGCCCGAGCCGGATCATTTCCAGCATCAGTTCGCGCGACAGCGTCAGGCCGGCGGCCATGTCGTCAGTGCCATCCAGGTGTGGATCGTAGGCCAGCCCTTTCCAGCCGACCGTCGTACGCGGCTTTTCGACGTAGGCGCGCATGACCAGAAGCATTTCACTGCTGACATCCTCGGCCAGGCGAGCGAGTTTGCCGGCATATTCGATCGCCGATTGCGGATCATGGATAGAGCAGGGGCCAACGATGACCAGCAGGCGCGGGTCTTCACCGTTGAGGATGGCGCGCACCGCCTGGCGATGGGCATTGACCTGCTGATGCAGGGAATGGCTGAGCGGTAATTGCTGTTTGAGCTGCAACGAGCTGGGCAGGCGCAGGGTCAGCGCTTCGTTGGCAGAATCGAGGGTGGACAGCGGCAACGCGGAAACTGAAGAGTTCATGTTTGGTCTTCCTGGGCGGATGGCGGGTTTTTCCCGCGCACTCGGCCCTATTGGGGTGTTCGACAAATGGCCGTACTGGCTAGGCGTGTGTGTTTGCCACCTGTAGGTGACCGATCGGAGGCGGCAGGCTGTCCCGAGCGGAGGCTGGTAAATCGCCAGGCGCTAAAGCTGTCGTAACGGTAATAAGTGGCGTAGTTCATGGTGTATTCCTCGAAGTGTCTGGTGTGGTGCTGAAAATTGTGGGCCTGAAAAAACAAAACCCCCGGTCGGGAGGCCGACCGGGGGTTGAGAAATCTCTGGTAGGCGACCCGTTATCATGGGCGCCGTGTGGGTATCAGGCGCGCCAGTGGCTAAACCAATACCCAAAATAGAAATTGACCGGAGCGCAGGTGACATTCGCCCGGGCAGCCGCCACCGAGCGCGAGGCGCTGGCGATGCAAGACTGTGAAAGGGCGTTGAACATGGTCTGTCTCCGATGAATGCGCCGAGCTTACTCGACGCTGATACGCGTCAGCAATCAGAAAATGCTATTGCTCGCCGAGCAAAACGGCTATCAGTGGCAAACGATCCGGTTAAAGTACATTTTTGCGCTTGGAGAAGAGCTGAATGAGTTACCGAATTCGGCATGCCACCGATCATGATCTTGCTTTTGCACGGGACCTGACCTGTCGCACCATGCTGCGCTATTACATTGACCACGATCTGTTGTGGCAGGACGAGGCGTTCGACGCCGGCTGGCGGTATCGTGACAACTGGATGATTCTGGGGGATGAAACGCCGATCGGCTTTTTCAGTCTGAGCCAGGATTCGCGAGCGCTCTATATGCGCGAATTGCAGATTGATCATGCCAGGCAAGGGCAGGGCGCGGGTTCCTGGGCCATTGATCAGGTTATCGACATGGCTCGTCAGGCAAGACGACCGGCGCTACGGCTGACAGTGTTCGATAACAACCCGGCGCAGAAACTGTATGTACGCAAGGGACTGCGCATCGTGGGCAGGGATGAGTGTTTCCTCAGGATGCAGCTCGATTTAAGTACAGCTGTGCTCTGAAACCCACGGCTGGCAAGCCCTGAATGATGAATTGAAACTTTTTAAATGCGGCTTTCCGCTAGGTCTGTCGGGCACTTTTTGCTAAGGTGTCGGGCATCCCAATAAGACCATATCGCGAGGTGTCTGCTTGATTAGGGTGCTAGTGGTCGACGACCATGATCTCGTTCGTACAGGCATTACACGGATGCTGGCCGATATCGATGGCCTGCAGGTGGTGGGTCAGGCCGAGTCAGGTGCAGAGTCCCTGATCAAAGCCCGTGAGTTGAAGCCTGACGTAGTGCTCATGGACGTCAAGATGCCCGGCATCGGCGGCCTCGAAGCCACACGCAAACTGCTGCGCAGCCATCCGGATATCAAGGTGGTTGCCGTTACGGTGTGCGAGGAAGACCCTTTCCCGACGCGTTTGCTGCAGGCCGGCGCCGCCGGTTACCTGACCAAGGGCGCGGGCCTGCCGGAAATGGTCCAGGCCATTCGGCTGGTTTTCGCCGGGCAGCGTTACATCAGTCCGCAGATCGCTCAGCAGTTGGCGATCAAATCATTCCAGCCAACCAATGATTCGCCATTCGACGCGTTGTCCGAGCGGGAAATCCAGATTGCCTTGATGATTGTAGGCTGCCAGAAGGTCCAGATCATTTCCGACAAGTTGTGCCTGTCGCCGAAAACCGTGAACACCTACCGCTACCGCATTTTCGAGAAACTTTCGATCAGCAGCGACGTTGAGTTGACCCTGCTCGCGGTGCGTCACGGCATGGTGGATGCCAGCGCCTGACCATGACCGAGACATTCGATTCCAGTGCTTTCCTGTCGACCGTCAGCGGTCGGCCCGGCGTCTATCGCATGTTCGACAGCGAAGCGCGCCTGCTGTACGTGGGCAAAGCGAAAAACCTGAAGAAACGTCTGGCGAGCTACTTTCGCAAGACCGGGCTGGCGCCGAAAACGGCTGCATTGGTCGGGCGTATCGCTCAGGTCGAGACGACCATCACCGCCAACGAAACCGAAGCGCTGCTGCTTGAGCAAACGCTGATCAAGGAGTGGCGCCCGCCGTACAACATCCTGCTGCGCGACGATAAGTCCTATCCGTACGTGTTCCTCTCCGACGGGCAGTTTCCGCGCCTGAGCATCCATCGCGGCGCCAAAAAGGCCAAGGGCAAGTATTTCGGGCCGTATCCGAGTGCCGGGGCCATTCGTGAAAGCCTGAGCATCCTGCAAAAAACCTTTTTCGTCCGTCAGTGCGAAGACAGTTATTACAAGAATCGCACTCGTCCATGCCTGCAATACCAGATCAAACGCTGCAAGGCACCATGCGTGGGTTTGGTCGAGCCTGACGTCTACGCCGAAGACGTGCGCCACTCGGTGATGTTCCTCGAAGGTCGCAGCCACGCGCTGACTAACGAGCTGTCCACCGCGATGGAAGAGGCAGCGATCAATCTCGAATTCGAACGCGCGGCCGAATTGCGCGACCAGATTGCCTTGCTGCGTCGGGTGCAGGACCAGCAAAGCATGGAAGGCGGAACCGGCGATATCGACGTTATTGCCGCATTCGTCAATCCCGGCGGCGCCTGTGTTCACTTGATCAGCGTGCGCGGTGGCCGAGTGCTGGGCAGCAAGAATTTCTTCCCGCAGGTGGGCATCGAGGAAGACGTTTCCGAGGTCATGGCAGCGTTCCTCGGCCAATACTACATCAGCAGCCCCGAACGCGATCTGCCGAGCGAACTGATCGTCAACGTGGTTCACGAAGACTTCCCGGCGTTGATCGAAGGGATTCACACATTGCGCGGCCGTGAGTTGGCTATCAGCCATCGGGTGCGCGGTACCCGTGCGCGCTGGCAGCAACTGGCCGTGACCAACGCTGAGCAAGCGTTGGGCGCGCGTCTCGCCAACCGTCAGCACACCGCCGCGCGATTCGACGCGCTGGCCGAAGTGCTGAATCTGGATGAACCGCCGCAACGCCTGGAATGCTATGACATCAGTCATTCCAGCGGCGAAGCCACGGTGGCCTCTTGCGTGGTGTTCGGGCCGGAAGGCGCGATCAAGTCGGATTACCGCCGCTACAACATCGAAGGCGTCACCGCCGGCGACGACTACGCGGCCATGCACCAGGCGTTGACTCGCCGCTTCAGCAAACTCAAGGACGGCGAGGGCAAGTTGCCGGACATCCTGCTGGTCGACGGTGGCAAAGGCCAATTGTCGATGGCCCGCGATGTGCTCAACGAACTGGCCGTACCGGATCTGATCCTGTTAGGCGTCGCCAAGGGCGCCACGCGCAAGGCCGGTTTCGAAACGTTGTATCTGAATGATGCAGCGCACGAGTTCACATTACGCGGCGATTCACCTGCCCTGCACCTGATTCAGCAGATCCGCGATGAGGCACACCGCTTCGCAATTACGGGGCATCGCGCTCGTCGCGGCAAGACCCGCCGAACCTCAACGCTGGAAGGCGTGGCAGGGGTAGGGCCGACACGCCGCCGTGACCTGTTGAAACATTTTGGTGGATTGCAGGAGCTGTCTCGTGCAAGCATCGAAGAGATCGCCAAAGCCCCGGGGATCAGTAAAAAGCTCGCTGAGTCGATTTATGCGAACCTGCATAGTGAGTAGAATGCCCCTTCACCTCGTAGCCAGTTGTGCCGATGAATATCCCTAATCTGATTACCGTTCTACGCGTCCTGCTCATCCCGATCTTCATTTTGCTGTTCTATCTGCCTTACCAATGGAGTTACATGGCCTCCGCCTCGGTGTTTGCCTTTGCGGCCGCAACTGACTGGCTCGATGGTTACCTGGCGCGCCGACTGGAGCAGAGCACTCCGTTCGGGGCGTTTCTCGATCCGGTCGCCGACAAGCTCATGGTCGCTGTTGCCTTGGTCCTGCTGGTGCAGGAACACGGCAATCTTTGGCTCACGCTGCCAGCGGCGGTCATCATCGGTCGCGAGATCGTGATTTCGGCCCTGCGCGAATGGATGGCCGAACTCGGCGCCCGGGCACAGGTGGCTGTTTCCAATCTGGGCAAATGGAAAACCGCTGCGCAGATGCTCGCATTGGTGATTCTGCTGGCCCATCCAAAGGCTCTCAGCTTCTGGGTCGTGCTTGGTTACACATTGTTGATCGTGTCGGCAGGGCTGACCCTATGGTCGATGGTTCAATACCTTCGCGCCGCCTGGCCGCACCTGAAGACCGATGTCGAAAAGAAATAAAAGTTTTTTGAATCAAGGGGTTGACGGGGCATCTTAATTCTATAGAATGCGCCACACCAAGCGGGAATAGCTCAGTTGGTAGAGCACGACCTTGCCAAGGTCGGGGTCGCGAGTTCGAGTCTCGTTTCCCGCTCCAATTTGTACAGTGTTTGTTGTTGTGCTACTGACAGCAAAGACTTTGAGGCCGAGTAGCAAAATGGTTATGCAGTGGATTGCAAATCCACCTACGCCGGTTCGATTCCGACCTCGGCCTCCACTATCAAAAACCCCGTAGATCAATGATCTACGGGGTTTTTTGTTGTCTGCAGAAAAATGTGGTGCTCACCTGTTTGCGGAGGGTCAATCAGTCAAGCACGATCCGGTCTGGATGTGGCTGGCACCTTCCACCGTGAGATTCGAGAAAAAGATGCAGCCAATGAGCCGCGCGAACAGCGTCAATGTCTCTGCAAGATCGGGGTTGTCAAACAGAACAGCCCTTGAGTCCAGAGCACATAAGGCACCCCAGAGTCTCCCGTCCGGCAGGAAAACAGGCGCGCCTGCGTAGCTTTCAATCGAATATTGCTTCACCACAGGACGTGACGAAAGTCGTCCATCCTGGCTGATTTGTGGAAGGAAGAGGGCTTGCGGATTTCGTCGAAACTCACTGCAAAGGGTGGTTTCCAGATCCAGCGTATCGCCGACATTTATTCCCAGTTCAATCGGATCGTACGCCGAACAAACGATCCACTCTGTTTCAGTGAATTTTGCGATGCCGGCAAAGCGTGTACCGGTCAGACGGGTGACAAGTTGCAGGATATTGGTGGTCGCTTCGATCTCGGCGATCGCCGAGCGCTCCTCTTGGCTTAAAGACGCTTTTAGAACGGTGTCACTCATTTGCATGGAATCAAATCTCCTGATTGCTTGTACATCCCTGAGCACTGCTCTGGTGACGTTCTGTGAGGCGTGATCGTGGTTGAAGGGGGGGGCGTGCTGATTACCCTTTGATTATTGATTTCGGCGCCATCCTTTAGCGTAGACATCCCGTCCAGTCCTGGGTTGCCTGCTCATAATCTCAATCGATGAAACATCTGTCACCCGTGCAGCTAAGGTGATGGTGAGCGTCTGAATCTTTTGAGTTTATCGTCTCAATTTCCAGTCGGGTTGCTGCGATTTGCCAGTAACCTCGGCGTCTACTTCAAGCAAACTCCGTAGCTCCCTGATTTCTGAGGCTTTTTGATTTTCCTCGGTCAGCGATATTTAGTTCTCAAATCGCGCACTCCAAACTTGCTTCACCGGGACGTGATGTATATATTCCCCGCTCGGCTTTTCAAGCGGCCATCCTGTCAGGATCGCAACCGCAAGGCTGAGCAAAGCAACACCGCGCTACCGCCCGAATGGCGAAACTGGTAGACGCATGGGACTTAAAATCCCCCGCTCGTAAGGGCGTGCCGGTTCGATTCCGGCTTCGGGCACCATGAATATCAAGGGCTTGCATGACATACCTCATGCAAGCCCTTAGTTCTTTTTTCCGCAATCAAAAAATCTTTTCCGCAATTCGTGACCGTTAGTCACCTCGTAGGGGTGACCTTCATGCCCTTCCGCATACGGATGTACTGTTCTGTCATCCCTACGGTGGTGTGCCCAAGTTGGTCTCGAGCTTCTCTGATGTTCCCTGTTGACTCCTCTTTATCCGTGGCCGCTTTTGCTCGTAGGTCGCGCATCTGAAATTCTGCTTTTGGAATCCCGGCTGCTTCCCTGGCGTCATCGAACCTTTTTCTGAGCATGCTGGTCGTCATCGGCTGCCCAGAGTCGATTACTACCAGGCGTGTTGATCTGATTTTCTGTCCGGTCTTTCGCGCCATGATTCGATCTATTACGACTTTGAGCTCACCAATGATTTCGATCCTTCGTTTAGCCCCAGTTTTGCCTTGCTGGACGGAGAGCTTTCCGTCCTTTATGTCGCGCTCATCCATCTTCAATGTGTCAGCGACCCTCTGACCTGTTAGATAGAACAGGTCCAAAGCATCTCTTAATGGTTGATCGGCATGCTGGTATGACCGCAGCCACGTACCTATCCAAGAGCGCCTTCGCCGCACACATCGGCCGCTCACCGAGTTACATCACCTGGCTGAAGGAAAACGGTCGACTGGTCCTGTCCCCAATGGCAAGCAGGTCGACGTTCTGGCCACCGAAGCATTGATCCGCGATACCGCTGACCCGAGCAAGGCTGCCGTCGCTGCTCGCCACCAACAGGAGCGGCTTCAGCGTAATGTGTACAGCCACGTCGCTACACAATCCGAACCGACCAACATGGCTGCGCCGCCGCCCGTTGATCCCGCGCAAGGGCAGTCCCCGGACTTTCAGAAAGCGCGTGCACATCGCGAGCACTACTTGGCGCGGATGGCTGAGATGGAGTTTCGCAAGGCGCAGGGGGAGCTGGTGGAAATCAGCTTTGTGCAGAAAGCCGCTTTTGAAACGGCGCGATCGCTTAATCATTCGCTAATGAGCCTGTCGCCGCAATTGGCGCCACAACTCGCCGCGCTGTCGGATCCGTGGGTGGTGGAGAGGCAGCTAACGGCTGCGCTGCGCCAACGACTTAACGAAGCGGCACAAGTGTCAAGCGATGACTTTGGATTTGCGTTTAGCGAGTGCTAAGGATATCCGCTGATAGGCATTTTTCTGCTCGCATCGGAATTGATTGGCGCCTGCTTCCAGTCAGTATTAGCCGTCGGCGTAAAGTGTTATCACGCGCCTACCGATGCAGCAGGCAAGTGTAATTTTGAATCTACCACCGCATGCGTAGTCACCCATTTTAAGACCTGGATATGCAGGTTCTTGTCAGAGGGTTATCGCTCTACTGCGACGCACTTGATCTCCACGAGAAGGCCAGGTCGAGCTAATTCACTGACACCAATGCAGGTCCATGCACAAGTGCTTCTCGGAAATACTTTATCCTTTACGCGTCTGAAAATTGGCATGTGACGGTGCATGTCGACGTGGTAAGTTGTCATTTCTACGACATCTTCAAATTTACAGCCACCTGCCTCCAAGACGATCCGGAGATTGTCCCATGCAGCTAAAAACTGCTGCTCAGGTTCTTCAATGACGGATAATTCCGGCGTCCTGCCTACCTGACCCGCGCAGTAGAGAGTTTTTCCTACCTTTACTGCTGGTGCATAACCCGCGCGCTCGTAGATCAATCTCATGCCATCTGGAACAATGATCTGACGGTCAGTCATGATTGCGGAGCCCCAAGTTAGAACGGTTACGAAAGCTAACTCAGGGGCCAGAGCCGCATCCACTCAGTTCACTTCTCATCTATTAATCAACCCCACAGGTGCTTTTAGCCGCTGCTGAGTCTTTTTGAACTCATTACCTAATGTGGCTACCTCGATCGATGCAAAAGGCGCGAGCCGGTAGCGTTACTGATCAGAAGCATTTCGATGGTTGGTTCGCTGCTAGGCTGGCTCGTCAGTTCGTGTCGTCATCACCTTGAAATATATCTGCGTAAAGTCGCGCGACTGTAGGGGTAAGGTTATGACCGGCAGGAATGAGAAAGTCGGCGTGTGGTGCGAGCCGTTTTACGTAGATGACTTCGTAAACCCTGCGCACGATTCCAGGTGCTGTTTCTTCCCGGTCCAAGCCAGGCATTATCCCTACCGCTTTGTAACCGGCTTGCTCCAGTGCTTGTTGCATATACGGCGTGCGGGTTGTTGCCATGCCATAGATCAGCCCCGCGCCCATGAACGTGCCGATTTTTTCTCCCAGGTCCTGGGCCGCAACGGCTAGTCTGGCTTGTCTGTGCGGTTTGGCTACCGCGCCGACCCGCCCGAAAATAACGTCAGCACCGTCAATTTTTTCCCACGTGGCGATAGCGACAATCTCATCGTTCTGGCGGACGACGGTAGCGAATATGCCTCGATCCGGATCGTCTTCGAGCACCACGTTGTCTGCGTAGAACTGCTGGTCCAGAAACGGGCTTGCCAACCCCACCGAAATGGAGGGAAACCATGTCCGGAAAAAATCTGTCGCGACATTGATCTCCTCACGTTTCAGGTAATCCCAACTGTAGCCATAGGGTAAATCGGTGAAGCTGCGAATTTGCTCGATCGTTGGCCATTTCATGCGGTTCTGCTCGTTTGTCTGATTGCTTCGATAAGTGGCGCCGGGGTCAGGCCCGAGGGTCAGGGTTATTGGCGGGTGCCGGGGCATGCCTGGCGGCGATCTGCCTGTGGCGCTCGACCACTTCGCCAATGACCAACTGCATCAGCCTCTGCACGATGGCCGTATCCAGCTCGGCCTCCTGAGCAAGTGCTGCCAGACGCTGGTATTGCTGCTGCTCTCTGGCCTCGTCTACCGCAGGCAACTGATATCGGGCCTTGAGCAATCCGACCTCATCGGTACAGCGAAACCGTTCCGCGAGCAGGTGGATGAGGGCGGCGTCGATATTGTCGATGGTTTTCCTGAATGTTGAGAGTTGACGCGCGATGTCGGAGTTTTCCATGAATGACCTCGTGACAGGTGTTCGAAAGAGCTTCTCAATGATTCGTCTGCTGAGCAAAAACCGACCAGTCCTTGTCGCCATCTCCCCTGGCTACCGCCGACGTCATTTTCAATCGCACGGCATCCGCCGCTGGCAACTCCAGCCCCTTGAGACGACCCGCATCGATCGCCAGATTCATATCCTTGAGGCCAAGCGACAGTTTGAATCCCGGTTCAAAATTGCTGCTGACGATGTTCTGCCCATAACGTTGATAACTGGGGCAGGCGAACAGGGTCTGGGTCATGAGCTTGATGAAAATCGAAGGGCTCAGTCCGTGGCGTTGAACGAGTCCGCTGGCTTCGCCCAGCGACTGGATGGCTTGGGTGATCATCATGTTGCCGGCGATTTTCGCGATACAGGCCTGTTCAGGTTGGTCGCCCAGATACCAGGTTTTTTTCCCGAGCAGGTCGAACAGCGGTTGGACGGTCGAGACAGCGGCCTGCGATCCGGCCGCCAGGATATTCAACTCGCCCTTGGCCGCCACGGCGGGCACGCCGAAGACCGGCGCCGCGATCAATGGCATGCCGACGGCTTCATGTTCGCGCTGCAACTCCAACATCAGCGAAGGCGACAAGGTCGACATCACGACATGCACGCAAGCTTTGTCTGCAGTTTCCAGAACAGCGCTGGAGAGCAGCACTTGCCTGACGGCGGCATCATCGGCCAGAAGAGTGATGACTACCTCTTGCTGGAACGCCGAGGCCGGCGTTTCGATAACGCTGATGCCTTCGAGATCCTTGATCGCCGCCTGACTGCGGTTCCATGCCGAGACGTGATGGCCAGCGCGGACGAGCAGTGGAATGATGGCTCTGCCCATGCATCCCACTCCGATAAAACCAATCTTCATTTGCAGTCTCCGGTTGGTATTCGACGACGGTGAATGCAGACAAGTATGTCGGGCACGGGATTGCTACGGCACTGCCATTGCTGCACTCTCACTGTTCATTTTTGTACGGGGGCGGAGCATGGACTGGAGTGATGTGCGGGTCTTTCTCGCGATTGCCCGCAGCGGGTCATTAGGGGCTGCCGCCAAGCTGTTGGGGGTCAGCCATCCGACCGTGGGGCGGCGCTTGCAGGTGCTGGAACAGTTCAGTGGCCAACCCGTTTTCCTGCGTACCAACCAAGGTCTCGTGTTGACCGACAGCGGCGAGAAGCTCCTCAGCCTCGCGCAGGAAATGGAGCAAAGTGCGTTGGCCATCGAAAGGCGCCTCGCGGGGGACAGCGCACAGCCCGAAGGTGTGCTGCGCATTTCCTGCGCTGACTGGTTCGCCTGTTATGTGCTGGCCCCGGTGCTGAGTGAACTGGGCCGGCGTTATCCATTGATCGTGCCCGAGGTCATTGCCGGGCATCGATTGTTTGATCTGGCTCGCCGCGACGCCGACATCGCGTTTCGAATCGTTCCGTTCACCGAACCCGATATCGTGCACCGCAAGCTGATCTCCCTGACTTACGGGTTATACGCAGCCGTTGGATCTGCTGACCCTGAGCCACAGGGCGCCGGGCTGGGTCTGATCACCATGAGTGTTGCCCAGTCTCATTATCCCGATGTGCAGTGGCTGCAGCAGCGTTACCCTCTGGCGCGTACCGTGTTTACCAGTAGCAGCCGCACAGTCCAGGCGCAAATGTGTGCGCAGGGGCAGGGCGTCGCGGTATTGCCCCGCGCTTTGGGCGACCAGTTGACGGCGCTGCGTCTGATCGATTCAGATGAACCGCCACCAGGCCGCGACATTTGGATGGGCTACCACCAGGACATGCGCCAGATGGACAGTCTGCGCGCGCTTGCCGACCTGGCCTCCGTCATGATTGGCACTCAGGCAGGCGGTTGATTCACTCTGCCGGCTGCATGGCCGCCGTTTGCAGCTCTGCAGCAGATTGGCGCGCCAGACTCAGACTCAGTCCTGCGCCTACCACCAGACACGCAGCGATGCACAGTATGGCGACGGTGAAGGCGTGGGTGATGGCCGCCGCGTCCGTGTCCTTGCCCAGAAGCGTGTAAAAAATGCCACCGATGATCGCTACGCTCAGTGCCGTGCTGATTTGCAGTGTGGAACCGGTGATGCCCGCAATCATGCCGGAATACGCCGGTGCCACGCGTCCAGTGATCATGCGCATCAATGTCGGAAGGGCCAGTCCTTGTCCGAAACCGATCAGAAAGAGAATCACGGCAAGGGACAGCGCAGAGGGCGTGACGGCGGTTGGCGTGTGCGCCACGAGCCAGGCCAATAGCACGAACCCCAGCACTTCGAGTGCCATTCCGAAGGGATTCACATAAGACCCCAGCAAACGCCGGAATAGATGGGTGGCGAGCGGCCCCAGCAAGAAACCAGCGCCGAATGGCAGAAAGACCAGACCTGCACTGAGCGGGCTCGTATGCAGCGCTCCCTGTAAATAGATGGAAAACAGCAGGAAGAACACGCCGATCACGTAAAAAGTCAGCGCCACCAGCAATGCCCGGCCCAGCCCGGGCGCACGCAGTGCAGCAGGGTTCAGCAACGGCGCGCCTTGCGCTTGATACAAGCGGGCTTCGTAGCGCCAGAACAGCCAGGCCAGCAGTGGCACCGCCGCCAGCGACAGCCAGGCCCACCACGGCCAGCCCGCTTCACGTCCCTCGATCAGTGGAACGATCAGCGCCGCAAGCGTCACCATCGACAACAGCGTTCCACCCAGATCCAGCTTGCTGGTCTGGGGTGCGCGGGTTTCCTTGACCACGGGGATGGCGATCAGAATGACCAGCAACGCAATCGGTAGATTCACCAGAAATATCGACCGCCAGCCCAGGTTCATCAGGTTGAGCGAGATCAGAATCCCGCCAAGTGCCTGGCCGACTACCGACGCCAAACCAAACACCGCACCGTACAGGCTCAACGCCAAGGGTTTTTCCGACTCAGGGAATATCGCCTGCACTGAAGCGAGTGCCTGCGGCGCCATGACAGCGGCCGTCACGCCTTGCAGCGAGCGTCCGGCGATCAACACCCAGGGTGACTCGGCGACACCGCAGATCAGTGAGGCGACGGCAAAGCCAATCAGGCCAACGAAGAACATTCTCATGCGGCCAAAGATGTCGCCAAGCCTTCCGCCGGTGATCAGTGTCACGGCATACAGCGCCGCGTAAGAAGAGATGATCAACTGTTCGGCAGAGGAGGCCGTGCCCAGCGATTGCTGAATCGAAGGCAGCGCTACGTTCACGATGAAGAAATCCAGCGGCGGCAAGAATGCACCGACCAACAGGATGGCGAACATCAGCCAGCGCCGCTGTTCCGGAAGGGCTACTATTTTCTCAGGCATAAGGTCTCCTTTCTGAAACCCTTCGGCTCCAGAATATTTTCGATTGCGAGTCATGCTTTGAATAAGCTGACTTCAATCTAAACGATCAAACCCTGGCTGACGCCTCACATAAATGAACGGCCAATGTTCATTTATGGCAGTGCCGCTGCGCCCCTGCCTCCTCGCAAAATGGCCGCACTGTGGTTCCAGTCGAGCCACACAACCGAAATCGAGGAGTCAGTTATGTCAGGTAAATTCGCTGATCAGGTCGCAGTCGTCACCGGCGCGTCCACCGGGATCGGATTTGCGATTGCACAGGGTTTGATTGCCGAGGGCGCCAGGCGCGTTTACATCACCGGGCGTTCTGCAGCCACGCTGGAGGCTGCGGTGGCCAAGCTTGGCGACAGGGCGGTCGCGGTCATTTCCGATGTCGCGCGCCAGGTTGATCTGGACGAGCTCAAGGCGACGATTGAGGCGCACGGCGATCAACTGGACTCAGTGTTTGCCAATGCGGGTATTTGTGAAAAGAACCCGCTGGGCGAGACCACCGAGGCCGCCTATTTCAACATGTTCGACATCAACGTAAAGGGAGTCTTTTTTACTGTACAGACGTTGATGCCATTGTTGAAAAATGGCGCTTCGATCGTGCTGACGGCCTCTATCTGTTCCAGCAATGGCATGGAAGGACTGAGCCTCTACAACGCCTCCAAAGCCGCGGTACGTTCCTTTGCCAGGACGTGGGCCAACGAACTCAAAGGTCGCAAGATCAGAGCGAATGTCCTGAGCCCTGGCTTCACCCGCACACCGCTGATGGATAACGGCTTGAAGATGAGCGAAACCGACGTCGCCGCGCTGCGTCAGCACGTCGAGCAGATCACGCCATTGGGGTACATGGCCGAGCCTGAGGAAATCGCCTCGTCGGCGCTGTTTCTTGCGTCTGCCGATGCGAAATATGTCAACGGTGTGGAGTTGATGGTCGACGGCGGCCTGTCGCAGATCTGACCACGTGCTCAACCGTAGCGCAGCCCTCGCGCAGGGCTGCCTTCCTCGCTTATGCGCAGCCCCTGCAGGAAACCTCATCATGAACAATGAACAACTGACAGCCCGACTGGACGCCCTGGAAAGTCGCGCCGCCATCGAGTCGCTGATCAGCGCCTACGCCAATGCTTTCGACCGCATCGACGCCTCGCTTCTTAGCTCAATCTGGCACGAAGAGTCGACACTGGATCTACCGGGTTTTGGCCAGGCTGGAAACCGTGACGAAATCCTGGCGATGGCGCAAAACAGCTGGCGCCAGATGCCCCATATGCACCACTGGATGGCCAACCCGCTGATTGAAATCGAGGGTGACAGCGCAGTGGGCACGGTAGCTGCGGATTGCCTGTTTCATGACATTGAAAAAGGCCCGGTGCAAGTCAGCGGTCTTTACCACGACAGGTTTGAACGTCGGGACGGAAAGTGGGCGTTCCTGTCACGTCGTTTTGAAATGCATTTCCTGACGCCGTTAAAAGATTGGGTACCCGCAGCGGGCGAAGAACAGTTTGCACCGTTCGAGCAGCTCAAGGGAACGACAGCGAAAAACGAATAGTCCCGGCCCTTGGCTGTTCGACACCCACGTGGCCGTCATGCAGTTGCATGATGGCCACGACAATGGCGAGGCCAAGCCCGTAGGAGTCGGAATTCTGGTGCCGAGACGCATCGCCACGGTAAAAGCGGTCGAAGAGTTTGCCCAGGGTTTCGTCGCCCAGCACCGGCCCTTGGTTCTCCACCTCAATCCGGGCACCTCCGTGGGTTTCCAATACCCGTATCAGAATCTCGGTGCCCTCGTAAGCGTAGCGAACAGCGTTCGCCACCAGGTTGCTCAACGCTCTGCGCAGCAGCAAGGGGTCAGCGAGCACGATACCATCGCCCGTTATTTGGAAGCTCATTCGCCGCTCTTCAGCCAAACCCTCAAAATACTCAGCGATGCGCTGTGATTCGTCATGCAGCGACAGTTGCTGGCGCCCCACTACGGCTTGCGCTTCATCGGCGCGCGCCAGAAATAGAATGCTTTCGACGATGCGCGAGATCCGTTCGAGTTCTTCAAGGTTCGAAGCGATCAGCGCCTGATATTCGTCCTCGCTACGGCGTTGGCGAAGGGCAACCTGACAATGTCCCATCAACGACCCGACCGGCGTGCGGATTTCATGGGCAAGGTCGGCGGAAAATTGCGTCAGTCGCTGATAACCCTGAGCAAGACGATCAAGCATCGCGTTATAGGCGTCACTCAGCTGTTGCAATTCAACCGGCGTATCGGCGCTGTCCATACGGCTGTGCAGACGCTCAGGCGTTATGGCTGCGGCATGGGCGGCCATTTTGCGCAGCGGACGCAGCCCGCGACGCAATAACAGATAACCCAGCAACGCGGTTGCCAGAAAGGCAAGGGCCACGGCCAGGTAGATGCGCTCGCGATACGCTGCAAGCATCGCCATTTCCTTGCCCATAAGGTGGGCGGCCGTCAATCGGACTACACGGCCACCCGACGTCGTGACTACGGAGGCGGCGCGCAGCCTTGTTCCCGAGTCGGTCACGCCGCTGCGCAGATCACTGACGCTCAGCTTTGTGTCCTGGCCGATCACCGGCAGTTCAGGCAACGTGACGTTGAGTGGATTGACCTGGATGACCGGTGGCTGCCCCGGCTCTTCAATGATGAAGATGTCGTCTTCGCTGTCGAGCATGTTCTTGAAAATCTGCGGGCTGTCGCGCAGCTTTTCGATGGCGAGTTCGTAATGCAGGAGCTTGCGAAAATGCTCCAGACGGCCCATCACCGCGTGATCGCTGTAGACCAATACCGAGGCCTTCATCGTCTGATACAGATAGAAGCCCGCGCCGGCCACGGCCAGCATCGCGACCATGGCAAACGCCACGGTCGATCGCAGCGTCAGCGAGGGTTGGCGTCGGGACCGCATGGCCTCACCTCGCAGACATAGCCGATACCGCGAATGGTATGGATCAGCTTGATCGGGTAGGGCTGGTCGACCTTGTTGCGCAGGCGCTTGACAGCGACGTCCACCACGTTGGTATCGCTGTCGAAATTCATGTCCCAGACTTCCGAAGCGATTTGTGTCCTGGACAACACATCGCCGGCTCGACGGAGAAACAGATGGAGCAGGGCGAACTCCTTGTTGGTCAGCACGATCACCTGTTGTTGGCGGGTCACGCGGCGCCGGACCAGATCCAGTTCGAGATCGGCAAGGTGGAAATGGTCGGCTTCGCGCACGACACCGCGGCGCAGAATAGTGCGGATGCGCAACAGCAGTTCGGTAAACGAAAAAGGTTTGATCAGGTAATCATCGGCGCCCAGTTCCAGACCGCGAATGCGGTCTTGCAACTGGTCGCGCGCGGTAAGGAACAGCACGGGTACGTCTTGTCTGGCGCGCAACAGCTCGATGATCTGAAACCCGTCAATCCCGGGCAACATCACGTCCAGCACGATCAGGTCATAGGTCGTATGCAAGGCCATGTGCAGGCCGTCGGCGCCATGCTGGGTCCAGTCGACGTTGTAACCGGACTCACCGAGCCCCTTTTTCAGGTACTCACCTGTTTTGGTGTCATCTTCGATCAGCAGGATATGCATCGTCAGGCGCGCTCGGGTTTCTTCATGACGGGATTCAGTCCGCGACATCGGTATCTCGGCTGTGCAGTGTAACGGGATGAGCGGGCGCAGTCGGTTACATTTCTGTCATTCATGGTCAGGGTTGGCGAATGACAAAAATGTCATTCGACGGTCATCGTGACGTCCCGGTCTGCGGTTGAGGATGGCGACACATCAACCCATGAGGAATCGTCGCCATGCAACTCAAAAACGCCCTGTCTACCACGTTCGGTTTGGTGATGCTCAGCGCTGCCGTCATTGCCACCGCCGCCGACATGCCGGTCATCAAACCACTGCGCGGTACGGTGGAAAGCGTCAGCAACAACACGCTGACCTTCACTGTCCGCTCTGGCGCCCAGCAGACGATCGGACTGACTGACAAGACCGGTATCAGCCGGGTATCGAAGGCCAATATCGACTCGATCAAATCCGACAGCTTCATCGGCTCGGCGGCCATCCCGCAGGCCAACGGAACCTTGAAGGCGCTTGAGGTCACGGTATTCGACGCCAGGCTCAAGGGCAGCGGCGAAGGTCATTACGGTTGGCAGAACGCAGACGGTAGCACTGGCACCATGACCAACGGCACCGTGGGCAAACTGTCCAAAACCGACGGCCGCACGTTGACCGTCAACTACCAGGGCGGCGAGAAACAAATCGTCGTGCCGGATGACGTGCCTATCGCCTACGTCGAGCCAGGCAAAGCCGATGAGCTGGTTAAAGGAACGAAAATCGTCGTGTTCCCCGCTGCAGATGGCACCGCACGCGGCATTGCAGTCGGCAAGGATGGCTTCCAGCCACCGATGTAATCATCTGAGAAAGCTTGAGCGTTGCCGTCTGGCAACGCTCCGCTAAACGGAAGGCTTGCAAGGGGAAACACGTGAGACAGAAAAAGCTGCATCCCTGGCCGGTTCGCCTCACCCACTGGCTCAACGCTGCCTGCATGGTCTGCATGTTCATGAGCGGCTGGGCCATTTACAACGCCTCGCCACTGTTCGGCTTCAGATTTGCGGCGGCGCTGACCGTGGGCGGATGGCTGGGCGGGGCGCTGGCCTGGCACTTCGCATTCATGTGGCTGCTGCTGATCAACGGCGCAATCTATGTGCTGTACGGGTTGGCCAGTCGCCATTTCAAACGTGAGCTGCTGCCCATCGGCATTGCCGCATTGAAGCATGATCTGACCGATGCCTTGCGCTTTCGGCTGGTGCATGAAAAGGGTGTCTATAACGCAGTACAGCGCCTGATGTACTGGATCGTGCTGGCGGCAGGTGTACTGATCGTGATCTCGGGTGTAGCGATCTGGAAACCGGTTCAACTTCAAGAGCTGGTCGAGTTACTGGGCGGCTATGACGTTGCTCGTTACGTACATTTTGCGGCCATGGCGATGATTGCAGCGTTTGTGGTGATTCACCTGGTCTTGGTGATTCTGGTACCAAAAACCCTGTTGCCAATGATCACGGGTGGAGTGCGGACGCCTGATAACGAGAAAAATGGGTCATGACTGAATTTACAAAAATAATGCGTCAGCGCGTCAGGATTGAACCTGCGCAACAGCTTGAACTGGAAAACATTCAGCGCCGGAATTTTCTTCGGGCCGGCCTCACGGTGGGCGCGATGTCGATGCTGACCGGTTGCAACCTGCAGGACGGCGATCAGGTCGACAAAGTGCTTTGGGCCATGTCGCGTTGGAACGACCGGGTCCAGGCGTGGCTGTTCAGTGGACGGAAACTGGCGCCGACCTTCGCCCGCGCGCAGATCACCAAGCCGTTTCCGTTCAACGCTTTCTATGGTCAGGACGATATCCCTGAAGTAGACCTGACCAGTTACTCGCTCGCCGTCTCCGGCCGGATCAGGGACAAGGCGCCGTGGACACTCGAAAGCTTGCGCAAGCTACCGCAACGCAGCGATATCACTCGGCTGATCTGTGTTGAGGGCTGGAGCGCGATCGGTCAATGGGGAGGTGTACCGCTGAAAACCTTCCTGGAACACATCGGCGCCGACACCACAGCGAAATTTGTCGGTTTCAAATGTGCCGATCGTTACTACTCCAGTCTGGACATGCCGACTGCCTTGCACCCGCAGACGCTGTTGGCACTGGATTACGCTGACGTGGCGCTGCCGCCCGAGTACGGCTATCCGCTGAGGGTTCGGGTCCCCACCAAACTGGGATTCAAAAACCCCAAGCATGTTGTCGAGATTTTCGTCAGCAACGACAACCCGGGCGGGTATTGGGAAGACCAGGGCTACAACTGGTTCAGCGGGATCTGATGAAGCAAAGAACGGAACTGTCACGCCAGGAACACTGGCGAGATTCATGACACCAAGCGTGATATGAGGCATGCCGATGACCGGTATTTCTGCAGTACCGCCAGCACCATCCGACTGGCCAACATCAGAACCCAGGATGCGGGCAACGAGTGATGGAGCAGATTTCCAATCTCTCTTGCAGGCTCAGTCCAGGCCACCTTTACAACAGTCAGATAAAGCTCGCACTCGGATGCTCTTTGATAATCTTGCCGCATGTACCTTCAATGGCGAAAAAAGGGCTATCTGCTCTGATGTTATCGGCACAGGGGGACTGAATGCGTTCGCCATTGCAGTGGCTCTTTCGCCGCTAACCGTCACCTGGGTACCGACCGAGATTGTTCGAGCGCCACTGCGTTCGCCTGGGATACGGACTTTTCGCCGTCGCAATCCCTCTTCAGCCGAGAGCTCCTTCCTCAACCGGTCAAGCTCGGAGGATAGGGGTTATGATTAGACGTGTCTCGAGAGCTTGCTCGCCGTAGGCCAGTATTATTAAGGGAGAAGCACATACCGCCAATTCTCACCTGTAGCGTTGAATGGTCTTTCGGTCGCCTAAAGTAGAAAGCCCGATGGCTTCTCTACCGTGGCGAAGGTGGTGTTATGAGGCAGCGTCGACTTACAGCCTATTTTTCCACCCCGCTGTCATCCCCCGTTTATTCTGAGCATCAGAGAATTATAGCCCGCCATCAGGGCTACTTTTGGCCGAAGGTAGTCGTTCGTGAACGGCTGCTTTCGGCCAAAAGCGGACATCGGCAAACTGCCGCTGTCGGCCAAAAACAGTCATCCAGGTTTCCAAGCAGTGGCACCCGAGGCAACCAGCCTAACCACGTGGAGGGTTCTACCGGCCAGAGATGAATACCCGAAGGACTCTGGATTTCCAGTTTGGCTTGCAGCCATGCCAGCCGGATGAAACCAACCCTCAACTGTTTCGTCTTGCCAGTCCTTGCTGTATCAAAAGGCCTTCAGGCTATAAGCTAAGGCTTCAGTCAGCCTGACGCCCCCCCTAAAATGCACACACTATTTCACGTAGATACTTCGGACATAAAATCCCTGAACGACGAGCAAGCGCGCGCACTGATCGCAAGATTGTGTCGGGCTGAAATTCGCAAGCACGGTGGCTCCGAATCGGCCGTCGCCTGGGGGGGCGATCAAAGAGCAAAAGATGGGGGGGTGGACGTCAGGGTAGAGATAGATCCGCCGCTGGGGATGTCTGGCTATCTACCCAATGACAATACAGCCTTTCAGGTAAAGGCCGAGGTGTTCCCCCCCGGCAAGATACTTGGGGAAATGGCGCCCAAGGGAGTGCTAAGGCAAGCAATACGCGACCTGGCTACGACCAAAGGAAGTTACGTCATCGCCGCGACGCGAGACGACACCTCCGAATCCGCGCTCGATCTTCGACTCAATGCGATGAGAGATTGCTTGTCGGCCAACGGCCTTGGCTCCTCGCCGCATATTGCCTTCTATGACGCGAGAAAGATTGCAGACTGGGTGGAGCAACACCCAGCGATCGTCGCCTGGGTAAAACACCAGCTAGGTAAGCCACTTTTGGGTTGGCGTCCATACTCGGGATGGGCCTACCAAGAGACGACCGTCGACTCCGAATATCTGATCGATGATCGAGTCAATGTGTTCACGCCTGACGCAGAGAAGGGCATTAACATTTCGGCCGCCATTGATCTTCTGCGTATCGACCTGTCGAAGGGGGCAAGCGTACGCATTGTCGGCTTATCTGGCGTCGGCAAAACGAGACTGGTACAGGCGCTCTTCGATCCGCGTGTGAGGGCGCATCAGGCTGCGCTGAGTGCTGACGACGTGCTGTACACGGACCTTTCAGATGGACCTTCACCTCAACCTTCAGCGATGCTCGAAGCACTGATTGAAGACGGAAATCAGTGTGTTCTCGTCGTGGACAACTGCGGAGCTGACACTCATCAGAGGCTCACCGAGCTGCTGAAAAAGTCTGGCAGCAAGATAGGCTTGGTTACTGTTGAGTACGACGTTCGAGACGACTTACCAGACGCCACAAAGTGCTACCGTCTCGAAGGCTCCTCCGATGACGTAATCAAGCAACTTCTTCAGCGGCGTTATCCAGTCCTATCGTTCAGTGATGTCGATACCATCACCGCATTCTCCGACGGTAACGCTCGCGTCGCGTTTGCGTTGGCAGCGACGGTTACGACGACTGGTGAGCTGGCGCGGTTGCGAGACTCCGACTTGTTCAAGCGCCTATTTCATCAGAAGAACGCCGAGAATGAAGATCTCCTTAGCTGCGCGGAAGCGGCCAGTATCTTGTACTCGTTCGACGGCGAGGACGATGGCCCTGGCTCAGAGCTCAACAAAATTGCCGCTGTTGCTGACGTTTCATTGATCACCCTCCAGCGGAAAGTGGTTGATTTACAGCGAAGAGGTCTCGTACAGGTGCGTGGCAAATGGCGTGCTGTTTTGCCACACGCGATTGCTAATCGACTCGCAGCCCAGGCACTAGAAGCGTTACCCAAATCGCAGATCGTGAATATCTTTGTCGATAACGCGACAGACCGTGTTGCCCGGTCGTTCTCGCGGCGACTTGGTTACCTACATGAAAGCGCAAAAGCCGCCGAGCTTGTACGGGACTGGCTCTCGCCATCCGGGCGCTTGGGCGATCTAACGGCTCTCAATGACATTGGCCATGAGATCTTTAACAACATCGCGCCTGTATCTCCAAAGGTCGCTCTAGCGGCAATTGGACGGGCTGCCAATATCCCTAGCTTTCTTTCGGACGAAAACAGACAACGTGCTCAGTATGCGCACACGTTGAAAGCCATCGCGTTCGAAGACGAAGACTTCGATATTGCCGCCGATATTCTTGTCCGGTTCGCCTTGGCGGAGTCCCAGGAAAATGGGGGGCACGAATCTATTGGAGGAATCTTGACGTCTCTGTTTTTTTGCGTGCTATCCGGGACGAATGCCCCACCCAATAAAAGGGCAAAATTCGTCAGAGAACTGCTTGAATCCGGGGACTCCAAGAGAGAGCAACTGGGGCTTTTGGCGCTCGATACGGCGCTTGAGACAGGGTATTTTACCTCCGTGTGCAGATTCGATTTCGGAGCTCGAAAGCGGAGCGAGGGATGGGCTCCAGCATCCCGCTCAGATGTCAATGCGTGGTACATGCAATTCATTCGCATCGCACTAGACATTGGTAAGCAGACGTCCGACCTTTCTGAAAGTTGCAGATCTATTTTGGGACGCCGCTTAAGAGGACTCTGGGTTGACACGAATCTGAGGTCAGAAGTGTGTGCAGCAATAGAAGAACTGGCTTCAGTCGTGAGCTGGCCTCAGGGTTGGTTTGGGGTCAAAAGCATTCTCGGCTTTGACTCCGGTCAACTCGATGAGTCGGTTCAAAACGAGCTGCGCGATCTGGAGGAACTTCTCAGGCCGAAGGCTATACCTGACATGATTCGAGCTCGACTTCTAGAATCGAATCAGTTCGACCTAGATCTTGATGACGATGATGCAGATCAGAGCGCTGAAACGACTGCTGAGCGCATCCGCAGATCAAACCAGGCCGTGGAGGAACTTGGGGAGGCTGCTGCCACCATTGAGGGCCTTCTCTTGGAGTTACTCCCGCAATTGATCTCAACCAAGTCAGGAGCCAGTGCATTTCATTTGGGGATTGGGGTTGGAAAACAGATTGGGGATCCGAGCTGGTTTTTGGATGCGGCAAAAGAACATATCGCCACTGCCATGGCCGGAACCGTCGGTGTCTTGTTCCTTCGCGGCTTGCTTAACGGCTGGCATCACTCATCTCCCGCTTCTGTCGAGGCGTTTCTCGACAGCGCGGTGAGTGATGCAATTTGGGTCAAATGGATCATGGACCTGCATTGCAGCATACCGATGAATCAAGCGGCTTACGCTCGAATCCACCGATCAATCAAGGCTGGAAATACTCCTGCCTGGCAATTCTCCTATCTCGGGATGGGCAGAAAAACTGACTCATTCTCTGTTGCAGAGATTGGCGAGCTGCTTTCTGCGATAGCACTGCTGCCAGATGGTGGCATCGTGTTTCTCGACGTCCTTGCCATGGTCGTCCACTGCGCATCAGATCACGATGATGCGTATAAGGAGTCACTGGCGGCAACCTGCCTCAATCTTCTGGGCTCAGCCGAATGGGAAAAAGTTCTTGGGGATCGTGCCAATAGTGGTTACCGCCTTAAGAGCATATTGGAGTTTTCGTTGAAGCGATTAGCTTCTTCCGAAGCAGCGCTGGAGGTATTGAGCGGTCTAGTTGCCTTTGCGCGCACGAAGGAATGTAGTTACCTCAATAGGGACGTCATCAAAACCGCTATCTCGCCGTTCCTCAGGCACATGCCGCGACGAGCGCTCGACTCGATCTATGTTCCCGGTGAGGACGCTTACTACCGTCAGGTGTTGCCGGTGATTGGGCGCGCTTACAGTGATCGGAAAGAGACAGCACTCAGCGTAGTCCCAGTGGACATGTTGATCGATTGGTGTAATGCCTCACCGTCTGATCGTTACGTGTTCGCGGCGCGGAGCTGCAAGCTATTCGACACCCGAAGTCAAGCAAGTGAAGAGCATACCGATACCTCTGTGGACGATTCTGAGTTGGTTATTTCGGATGCCGCACTGGCTGTGCTCGCAAATGCTCCTGATAAGAAGGCCGTAATCGAAGCCTATTTGAAGCGATTTACGCCTTCAGGCTGGTCCGGGTCTTTGGCCGAAATCCTGAAGAAACGGATTCCGCTCCTCGATGCTCTAAGTCTCGGTGACGAAGAACAGCTGAAGCCAGTATTGGCGACGGCTAGAGCGAGCCTTGAACGAAGAATCGCAGCGGAAGAGCTTCGAGAGGACGAAGAGGAGCGCGAGCGTACTGGGAGCTTCGAATAGGCTAGCCCGAAGCCCCCATTGGCCGGTAACTGCCCGTCCTAACCGGCAGCTATTGGTTGGAAGCAGACGCTTATGAATGACCGCTTTCGGCCAAAAGCGGACCATCAGCCCTAATGGCGGCAGGCAAGAAGGTTAAATCGGCTCAAGCATTTGCTCAACGTTATCTTCCGGTAGTAATCCAGCCTGCACGAATGAAAGTTTAAAAACACTCGAACCCGGATCCCTGTACATAATTCTTTTAATCTCATCGACACTTACACCCAAAATGCGCAATATGACAAGAAGATAGAGTTTGGAGAGTGCTTCACTATTGCTCAAGATTCCTGCCAGGAACGTCTCATACTCTCCAGGCATCCGTTCTCCGCCATGATGTGACAAGTCATTCCTTAGGTCTGCACATCTCTTACAAAATCTCCTTAGATTTTCATCAGGGATATTAATGGCAACAGGGCTTAACTCTTCGAAAAGCCGTTCCGAAAGTGGACGTTCACCTGAACGCTTCATTAAGCCTTTTAGCCAGTTGCGATCTCCCGAGTTCAACCCTTCGACAGATCTTATTATCGAGGTGAATTTCTTGATTTTTTCGTTAACTTTAGTTTCGTCGGATTCGGATGGATCGCTCCGCCTTCCTAATGCTTCCAAGCCCCACACCAAATTCACAAAGCGGTGCTCAGCATACAATCTGAAATTCCTTCTTGTGCCTAAATAAAGGTTTATTCCTGGACCTAGACTTTTCCGAGCAATAATCCATTTATCGATCATTGCCCCAAAAATCTCACGAATCCTTGAAAAAGGAAGCAGGGTTTGATGCCATGCAATCTTATTATCAATTGGCTCATGACGGCGAAAATAGTATTGAACTACTAGATCGTCGCCTTGGCAGCTCCAAATAAGTTGCGGCCATTTAAGCGTCAGTGTGCAATTAGTCAGGATTAAAAGCAGGTCCTGAATAGCGCGATACCATTCGATTATGGCTTGGCTAGATACTGCTAACACCGGAGTGTAGGTAAGTTCAGAGACCAATCCAACATTTAGAGTACTGCTGTATCGGCTGGGCTTATTTCCTGTAAAGTGATGCCGCAACTCAACGTGACCTGTGTCGGTTTTCCACGTTTCTGTCGAGTTACATTCAAGCTCTATCGATATCTTATTATTCAGCGGCCCCTCGCAAGTAACTTTTCCGGGCCGGACCCACTCCTGCAAACCGTCTAGCGAAACTTTTAGCTTTGTAAAATTTTCCGAGTCAATTTGCTTCTGGCAAATAAAGCACTCTTCAGCGGTAAAATTTTCATAGGAAATCAAACCGCTTCGGCCACCGTTTGTTTGTAGCCCCTTGAGCAGTACGTAGTGTCCCGTAGCTTTCAAGCAGCCAACAATCCCGACCTCCGATGCTAGCTCCTGCCTAAATATTGCTTCCGCACCGCTGCGCCCTGGTAAGGTCTGATGTAACTCAAGGCTAATAATGCCGGAGGCATCTATTGTTAGCAGTCCGGCTGCATATCCGTCGGTGTACTCACTTCCCGCCCACCAAAACAATCCGTGGTCATTGACTTCCATATGTCCCTCGTGCTCATCTAATTGATTATGACTGATAACAGTAGCACCAAGACTAGACATCCTGAAACTGATAATAGCTTTGGTATTAAAGCCGGTAGGGTTTTTCAGTGTTCGTAAGGCCTCCTAGAGACGGCTGATAATTGCTATATTGTTGCCGTTAAGATTGGAGGAGTGCAGTGTGAACGGAGTGGAAAGTCATTCCTGCTCCGTTCAGTGCCTTATAGTCTTCAAGCAGGTCCGGAACGACAACCATACCCACAGTCAATTATCGCGATTGATTTTGCTTGTGTCTATAATCAATATTCGTTTTGGATAATAGCCCAGCTCGTGATCGTAATACTGCTGAGGCATTTGCTCGAAAGTCTGAAGGTGCCCCATTTCACTAATCCACCCCCAAGGATTTTTGTAGACTTTAGCTTCTACCCCCAGACGGTGTACCTTTGTTTTTCCGCTCAGCACTGAAGTAGAAGATATATTTGGACATACAGCAAGGCAGCGCAGTGGAACGGTCTCTGGAAATGAATGTATCTTCTCGAATGTGCGCCAGCCTTTGTTTGAAATGGCTTTTTTTACATTTTCAAGCGGTGTAACGGTACATCCAAATTTTGAATGATCTAGAGGCAAGGGGCAGTTCCAGCTTTTGGGTAAGTCCGGAGTATCCAGATGATTGTAGAATGCATACAAAGGAATGGCATTATTGGCCTTCGCATAATCCTCAAGTATTTTGTGCTGAAATTCTGCTAATGCTCCTGCACCAACCTTATGATTGAGCGAGGCGTAACGGCCAGTTCTTGCATCCAATTTTTTGGCTTGGACTGCATACCGAAGGAAGCCATTTGTACTATTCCCGATCCACCACTCCCAATCAGTCCCTTTGATACTTTCCTTATGTTTCGGGGTTTGAATTATCTTGATTGTTGATAATTTTTGGGAGGCTAGATAAAGCAGAAGATTATCTGTGAGGGTTTCCTCCCCTTGAGATATTCCGAACCTCTTAGAGTTTTCGAGACGCTGCCAGACATCATCGCAAACTATATTCAAATGATGGTTTAACATTCACTATCCTTGTAAATCTAATTATAAATAGGCGACACATATCTGGGGGCGCCTCCCTGAACGAGTATTGTCGTCTTTCAGAACCGCGATATAGCAGAGGAGAAAAGGCGACAAGACCTGCCTCAAGGTTACGAAGTCGTTACGAATGTGTCTATGGTTAAACATGCGCCCTCGTCCATGAATGGCCGCTCGTGGCTGTGGATTCAACCGGTCGACGCAACAGATTGGCGAAATCGTTCGGGGGGTGTTTCGTAGTCTAGTGTTTTCCGAGGACGGCTATTGAGCTGCCTTGCGACTTCATTTAGCGTGGCTTGCGAGTGACCCGCAAGGTCGGTTCTTTTCGGGAAATACTGCCTTAACAACCCGTTGATGTTCTCATTCGATCCCCGTTGCCACCAACGTTGAGGATTTGAGTGTCCAGTACTTTAGGCGTCCCCGAAGCTAATGACTCACCTAGGGAGTTGGCTGGCCTGAATTGATGAGGTAGTGTCAGTCTGATATCGAGTAAAACCCTGGCAGGGACGAATACTCGCCATTCCAGGTGCAGCAAGCAGCTGCACCGTCGCTGTATGGTTCGCAAGTTGGGAGTGGGGAATAGAAATGGGACAGGCGAAATCGCGAGGCAGCAAACAAGAGCGAGTTGAACAAGCATTAAATCGCCAGAAGGAGGCAGAGCGCGCAGCCGCAGAGCGTCGGCGAGCCGTGGGCCAGCAGATTGCCAGGTTCAACAAGCTTTATCAGACCAAGGTGTGTCTTGCACCACACCAAAATCATGAAGGTCCAATTGTATCTGCGCATACTCTGTCCCTCGAAGCATTTTTAAGACCGATATCAAGAGACGGTCGCGTTTATGCTATGCGCGGAAACATCAGTGGAGACCACCTAAAATTTCCCCTGAATCTCGAATTGCAAGGTTTGCGAGATGTTTCTGTTTTTAACGGCTTCTGCCGTGCACATGACCGAGATCTATTCGCGTGCATTGAGACTCGGGCATTCGAATTTACCTCTGAGCAACTGTTTATGCTTGCATACCGGGCCGTAGCTCGTGAAAGCTATTACAAACGAAAACAGTTTGAGTCCACCCCCTCTCTTGAACAGTACGCTGCGATGCATAGCATCCAAGAAGAAGTACAATTTTCAGAGCAATTTGAAAAATATCTTTCAGAGGTTCTCGAAAGCGCGTCAGACATTGAAGCGCTGAAGAGCCGACTCGATGAAATACTGATAGCCAAGGATTGGAAAAGGCTTGTGTCTCGGGCATTGATCTTCCCTGAGCCGCCAACGGTAGTAGCGTCCTTCGCTGTCGAGCCAACCGTCGACTTTAACGGAAATCGGCTTCAAGACCTAGCAGACAGGACTGTCGAAATATCCCATCTAATGGTTTCGATTATTCCCCTGAAATCTGGTAGCGCAGCAATTTTTTCTTGGCTCAATACAGCGAATGACGCGCCATTGAGACTTTTTGAGTCATTGGCGCATTCAGGCTCACCCACATTAGCCGTGATACACGCAGCACTAGATCTCAGTGAAAACGTTGCGCTTTCTCCTGAGTGGTACGAGTCATTGAAGCCGGCGACCCATAAATACATCGAGTCACGGATGTTGAATTTCGCCCAAGACGAAATTTATGCAACCCATGGGAACCCGTTGACGCGCTCCCCGAACCTTGGTGATTGGGGAAAACCAGCTCATTTTAAAGACTCAATAAGTGGGGACAGATGAATCGACCCTAGTTTCGTAGACATCTTTGAGTGTCCAATGCTGGCCGATTTCTGCCTGTTGCGACGGGCCGCAAACGATCCTAAGCGGACCTTCGGCAGCACATCTGACAATATGCTTCTCTGACAAAGCCTGTCCTGGATCCATGGCAAAACTGAATTGGCGAGTGGTGTTCCCCATGAACAAAGGTCTAAGTGATTACAACCTTGATTACGTACTTACGGTCATTGAAAAGGCCCCAAACACGGAATTGAGTGTGATGTGTGAGCACCTACAGATCGACAGTCGCGATCTTTTGAATCAGTTGGCGATCTCAGTTGCAAGATTGTTTATTACAGGCACCCGCGATTTTCATTACTGTGATGAGGTGATGAATACTGTCATCAGCGATATCATCGACTTGTCCATGCACGCGGATATGCCCCAGCCGGCATTCTCTATCTATCAGGCATTTGACGCAGGCGAGTATTGGCACACCGGTGATGACCGGGATGTATTTCCTTGGGAGCAGTGGTCGCGACCTGAGCTCGAGCGGATTTTGTGTGAGATCGACGACGGCGCAAACGGGCTTTCGAAGTAGGTGCGACTTGAGCCTCCAAAGGGCTGCTTTTGGCCGAAAGCAGGTGTTCGTGAGCGGCAGCTAATGGACGAAAGCGGTCTACTGAGCATTCAATGCTACCGTCGCGCTGTGCTTAGTTTTGTTGAGCACTTAACGGTGTCAGAAGGGTAGGGTTGCGGAAATGCCCGAAAAGATGCGGAAACGATCCAAAGAGAGAGGAGCAAATTTCCTGAATGCCAGGAACGACAAAGCCCTGAATAATCAGGGCTTTGTCGGTACAAAATATGGCGGAGGCGATGGGATTCGAACTCATGGACCTGTTACAGTCGACGGTTTTCAAGTCCATGACTAAAGCAAGTATTTTCAATGGGTTATGGCCCAAAGTATTCCGCTTTGATTGTCTGCAAACTTCACTCGGCACGGCCGCTGAAAGCCAGTAGTTGCCTTTCGTCACCGTCAGCTATCGGCCAAAAGAGGATGCCCCCCTGTTGTATGCTGGTTCGGCTATCTTTCAGAATTATCCTCTTACGGAACTACGATCCTAGCGCGAAGGATAGTAGGCAATGTAGCAGGCGGCGGCAGAGGTGATACATCAATGGCGTTTCGTACCCCGCGTTCAATACCTAAGGAAAGCCGAGATGCAAGAGCTAGAAGCACATTACATGGACGGTTCGCTGGCAACGGATACCAGGCTATCGTTTAGCGAAAACGACCTTCCACCTGGTACCGAACCCATGCTGCAGCAGGTCCGCCAAGGCACTCTGCGTGAAATCGTGCAAGGCGAGCATCGTACGCCCCATGTTGATGAGATCGTCAGTTGGGTGCGTAACTGTTATCGCGAGAATCCCCTAATCGGCGATATAGCCCGTGCGATGTTCGTGATCAACGAAGATTTGGTGGTGGCCGATTCGGAGTTGCCTAACCCCGACGAAGTACTGCGCGATCTTCATCGCCTCGAAAAGTTGAAGCTGGATCGCGAGTTCTTTGTCTCCTCCACCTTCGAGGGCCGGCCCTGTGGTGTCCTATTCAGGCGCTCGGAAATGGTGGATGGCGGAGTTCTGTTCGAAATTACGGTTTTTGGGCGCGAAGGGTTGTCTGGCAAGGTGGGGCAATTGAACCTGCAGCTATCGAGCACTCGACCGGAGCCATTCATTTCGATGTGCACGGAAGAAGGCTGGGTCCGGTTTGAGCGCGAGTACGCCGTGCAGGTGGCGCACTTCATGTTCCTTCTACAATGCCTGTATCAATACAAGAAATACCTTTATCCGGTACTGCCGCTGAATTCCATCGTCGATAACCGCAAGGACCGCCCCCGCGACAACCCGTACCTAGTGCGGCTCATCGCCCGTGCTTACCATGGTCAGGTGGCGTGTACGCGGGTCAGGGTAGACCTTGCCATCGTGCAGCCCCGGGACATTGACTATGCACTGCGGATCCCGAATGAGGACATTAGCCGGTTCATCGCCCATGCTAGAACTACCGATATCCTATTGTACGAAGAGAACGGCGCGCTGGTCATGGACGATGACTATATCGTCTATATGGCATGCAGGGCGCTTGGCCTGACGCGAGTGAAAGCAGTAATTGTAGGTGCATTCGACCAGCCGCTTGCCCAGGTAATAGAGGTAGGGGGGCGTGAGCTAATACCGCCCATCGGCGTCACTCGCCGTGACAATCGCTCACGCCGGGGCAGTGTTGACAAGCAACATTTGCTGCAACGCAAAGTATCAGCGCTGGGGCCAAAGGTCTCTCAATCGGCAAGGTTTGAGCGCAACTTCATCGAGTTGTGCCATCTACTGGGCCGGGTCGGCACGCGTGAAAGAGATCTGCACCGTTTCCTCAAGCAGCATACTCAAGTGCTGGATTCCCATGTAGCAGCGGTCTACAGCGAAGTTCGCATCGGCAAATACCGTGCGGACCTGGTGCTGCAATACCTCCAATCGGACAAGCGTGTTGTGCTGGTGGAGCTCGAACCCCACAGCGCGCAGATATTCACCAAGCGCAATAGTCAGCGGCACAAGGTGACCCACGCAGTACAGCAGGTGCAGGACTGGATCAGGGAGATCCATAACAACGCGAGCAACCTGCCACAGTGGCTGGTGGGCAACTATGCCGCAGAAGGTATGGTGGTGATCGGGCGCTCTAAGGATTTGACGCAGGAGCAGAAAGACACCTTGATGATCCATAACGCAAAGTCAGATATCAAGATTCTCACTTACGATGATCTTTTGGAGCGCTTTCAGCGATTGATCGAGGTGCTCGACAAGCGATGATCACAGCCTTGGTTTAATACAGACTGGTCTTCAAAGCGCCATCCCACCGCTTGAGCGCGAACTTGAGATTTGGGTGGTGTGGTGCTCTGTTAACTTGATGAATTACGGCAACTTTATGCCAGTTTTTATCTAGATCAGCCGCCCAGTGGTTCGTTGAGTAGTGCAATTCATCGCGACGGTCTACTGCCGGCCAGAAGTAGCCGTTCATCGGCGGGCGCTTTCGGTCAGAAGCGGTCCTTCATATTTGTATCGCTCCGACTTTTATTATCGGTCCAAGCGTAAAGCTCCCGCTCTTGGGCCAAATAAATAGCTGGAGACACGGATAAACTAGGCGCTACGACTGCTATGCATTTTTGCTAGCAGCGTCGAGGTCATGATGATGTCCAATTGCTCTCACCTTCGCTAGGGATTTAGTATAGGTTTAGTCCTCCGCCCAGTGGTGGCTGAGGCCATGATCAAGGAAGAGATTCAGCCTATTATGAGCGACCAAATCCTACTTCGTTTTCTGGGTGCAGGGCTGATTGACGTGGGCGGCGATGACGCTAAGCTCGCGAAGCTCAGAGAGACTGCCTCCGATCTAGCTGCTGCTTTAAAAAAGGCGCCATCCAAGACCTCCTCGTATGCCCTCATTGCCTTTGATCCTGCGTCACCCGAGGAGGATCCAGTCATCGCAGAGGTGTGTGATGCGCTTCAGAAGCGGTGGCCGACCTACATCAATACTTTCTCTGCTACACCCATGATGGTGCTGCGGGCTCTGCTGCTCGATGCCCTCGTCCAGGCTGCCAGCGACGAAAAGGTGGGTGTTGCGTTTGTCACTTCAGCTCGCAATGCACTGCCCTTTATCGAAGCTGGTAACGAGCAAAAGATCTGGGTAGAGGCAGTGCTGGAGATTGAGCGTCGAGTTGACGCTCGCGCCGAGACAGAGTGGGCGACCCCAGACTCTATCGATGCCCCTGAGTTAAAGTACTCGGCTCCGCCTGCAGTTGAAGTTTCCTCGCAGGCTCTGACCATCGATACTGAAAGCCTGACTGCCACTTTACAGGCTGCGGCGGGACCTAACGGAGCTGGCCCGAACAAAAACCGCTTTTGGCCACACGGAGACCCTCAGAATTGGGCAATTGATTTTGGACGTTTGGCTGCTAATGCGATAGCCGAAGCGATTGATGCCGCCAGCGAAGATGTTCAGAGCGCCCCGATAGATATTTCTGGGCCGCTGAGAGCACTGTCAGCAGCAGTGGCAACACACGTTGGGGATACGCTGAGGCTTGTAAGTGCGGCAACTGCGGGCCTGCAGCGAAGAACAAATCTGATTTGGTGGAAAGAGACTCTATACTCCCCCAGCGCTCGCGTCAGCTATCGTGCGCTCCCAGTATCGACTGTGGGGGCACTGATGGCCTTGGACCTGCACCAACAGGTACCCACCTTCTCGCCCGTAAGTGTTGCCGCGTTTCTCAGCGAGACCGTATTGAGCCTAGCCTCCGTGGATCCGGCGAAAAAACAGTCTATACGTGAGCTCGTTTGTGAGGCTGTTGAGTCAGCAGAGCTGAGCCCATTGCGAGCGGTTGCGCGTCAGCTCGTTCCGCAGCTTAGTGGGCGAGGTCCTATTTTGGGTTTGCTTGCAGAACAACAGGGTAAGTTTACGATAGACGATGCCCATTTTCACGCAAGAGTCGGCGTACCTGCTGATGCGGTCCTGACCATCCCTGAGTGGGCCGCTTGGATTTTCAGGGAGTTGCAGGCCGCTCGGGCTACGCAAGAGGCTGTGAAGGCTAAGAAGCCTGGAAGTAAAGCCTAATGAGTGCTTGCTCGCGCCCTTCATGTTTTGCCCCTGATTGCAGTTGCGACTTGGGCTTTGTGAACCACACTAAGTGCCCAAGTTGGGGGGCTGGGGACGAGGAGGTATCAGCATCCGCGGTGGGGGACGCTAATAGCTTGCTGCTTCCTTGGTCGGGAAGTGCGCTGGGGCTCTCTGATTTGAGCTTTGTCGCGGGCCCAGGAAAGCCAATGGTCGTCGGGGTGGTAGGGCCTCAGAACGCTGGAAAGACTACGCTGCTCGCGGCTTGGTACCTGTTTATCGGGCGCGGTCTGGCTTGCTCTGAAAAACGCCGCTTTGTCGGTTCCTATTCATTAGCAGGTTGGGAAGCTCTGGCAGGTTCGTTGCGATGGAGCCCAGGTAATCCCCCCAATTTTCCACCGCACACCTCCAGCCGAGGCGGGAGAGCTCCGGGGCTTTTACATACTTCATTTAGAGGTGGCTCAGGTGATGTCCGCAGCTACCTATTTACCGATGCCCCGGGCGAATGGTTCCAAAAATGGTCCATGAACCGTGATGCGCCTGATGCACAGGGTGCACGCTGGGTGGCAGAGCATGCGGATTTGTTCTTGCTGATTGCAGATCGCCAAGCACTTGCTGGAGAGAATAAAGGATCAGCACGTAGTGCCCTTCAGGTATTGGCTCGCAGACTTGCAGCAGAGCGTTCTGACCGTCCAGTTGCGCTCGTTTGGACCAAAGCTGATGTGACCATCGCACCAGAAATTGAAACGGCTGTCCGCGATGCAGTACTGAAGTTAATGCCTGATGCACGTGAGTTTCTGGTCAGCATCTCTGGCTCGGGTGATGACGAGAATAAAGGGCAGGGGCTTCTCGAATTGCTCGATTGGACCCTTGATATCCGGAGAGCTCGCCTTTCCTTGCCACCGCCCCAAGCGGCTAGCTCGGATCTTCTGTTCATGTTTGGGGTGAAGTAGCCATGAGCGTTAGTGATAACTCGATCCTGCTCCTCGGTGAGTCAGGTGTCGGCAAAACCCACTATGGTGCGCAGCTTCTTAACCGTTTAATGAATGGTGCTGGCAAGTTGCGGATGGATGGGGCAGCGACGAACCTTCAGCCTTTCGAGTCCGCTATGGGGCGCCTGAACGAGGGTCTTACTGCGGATCACACGCCTACTACCACCTACGTTGATAGCCTTTGGCCAATCAGTGACGACAACGGACTGAAGGCCGAGCTGATATGGCCGGATTACGGCGGTGAGCAGATTAAGACCATGTCCTCAACCAGGCAAATTCCTGCTGCCTGGCGCGATCGTGTCGTGGTCTCGCCGGCCTGGCTACTACTGGTTCGCCTCCAGCAAACTCGGGTGAGTGAAGACATCTTCTCCCGCCCGCTGAACGATATCACCGTTGCGAGCGTTGATAATCGAGAGGTGCAGGTCTCCGATCAGGCGCGTCTCATCGAGTTGCTGCAGATGCTGATTTACATCCGAAATGAAAGCACCTCGAAGCCGCTTGCAAGCCCTCGCCTAGGAATACTTTTGAGCTGCTGGGATGAGCTAGGCGCTGGTGAGCTCACTCAACCACCTGCGCAGGTCTTGGAGCGCAGGCTTCCTATGTTCTCCAGCTTCATTCACGGTCTTTGGGCTGAGCCTTTCGTGCTAGGCCTTTCTGCGTTGGGGCGAGCGCTCGCGCCCAATTGCAGTGACATGGACTACGTTGCTCAAGGCCCTGAACACTTTGGCTACGTGGTGTTGCCGAATGGGCAGCACACTTCAGATCTCACTCAACCGATCCAATCCCTCTTAGCGGCTAGCGTTCTAAAAGTGGCAGGGTAATGCTGTGATAGTTGAACAGGCCGTATTTGGTGAAGCTCTTGGCGGGCACGCTCTTCGTATGGCCAGTGATGCCTCGTGCATTCCTCCGGAGCTGGCGGCCCGTCTAGACCTGCCTGATACAGCACCGCCGGGAGTCGTATGGTCTCCTTATGTAAGCGGCTTTGCCCTCGGTGAGTGGTATGTTTTGGCACGCACCTTTGCAGACCCTTCTGCAAGCAGGCCTGGAATGGTCATCTCGCATGCCGTCCTAGCTCCGCTTCAGGAAATGCTCTGCTGGAGTGATCTGAGACCTCTGTTTGGGCTTCTTATTAACTCACCCAAGCCTCCGGATGTGCTCACCTCGATAGAGTTGTCGCCCTCAAAGGCAGTGCAGAGAGCTACATCGGACTTGATTGCTACGGCGCAAGCGTTGGTTACTCGTGGCAAAGGACCCGTTGTGAAAATTGGTCTTAACGGTTACGAGGAATTGATAACGGCTCTTTGGGCTAACTGCTGGCCAGCCATCCGCACACGCTTTGCTTTTCGGCTCAGCTTTGGTCCGCATGATGTTGTTGAGCTACCAGAGCCTACAATTGTGTGTTCGCCTTCAGTGCTAGCTGCGCGGTGGGGCGGGCATCGCATCGTGGGGGGCAATAGCTCGGGCGCATTGACGCGTGCGGCAGCCATGCTCAGTGACAATACCGAAGCCGCACCCATCCTGCGTTATGCGCAGGAAATTGGCGCTCAGGTTACACAATTCGCGGATTTGCCAATGCTAGAGCGTGTCTTTGATGCTAGTACCTCAATGAGCTCGACTTTTGAGCAGTGCGTAGCAACTATTCGATTGGTAGAACGGCTGTCCCCAGAGTGTTCGATTGGGACGGCGGCGAAAGAAATAGTGATCGAGAAATTTTTGCTGCAGCTAGGCAGCGCGACTGTAGCGCAGGTCTTGCAACTGCGGAATTTAAATGCAGACGGCTTTGCTTCATCGAGCAGGATCTGGGTTGCTCTAGAGTCTTGGGCTGCAAAGAAGAAGTTCGAGCCTCACGAAGATGCGCAGATGCTATCCGTTATCAAGGATGCGCTGTCCGCACTGGATGCGGTTGAACCCTGGCGTAAAGCGATTATCGCCGGTATCTACGGGGCTTCACGTCTGATTGCTAGTGAATTCCCCGCTGCATTCTGGCGCTGGGTAGTGGAGGGTGGTGACATCCTACAGGTTCTTTCCAGGCATTTACCTGTAGACGTTGCGTTGGAGGACCGGCTCGTCAATGCCGTGCCGAGGAAGGTGACTGAAAGTGTTGGCGATGTAGTAATGCGAATCGCCAAACAAAAGCAGTGGTACGCGCTTCACGGCGCAGCGGCAGGGGCGTGTCTTGACGTGAGGGATGCAGTCGAACGCCAGCTTTCGGTCGATGTGGCTGTGGACTATCTCGACGGGCTTCGGGCAGTTTTACATCCCGTGGTCTCCGCGCAGTTGCTTGAGGTGACTCTGAATATAGAGGAACCGCGGCTACTGCTCATTGCTGCTGAGCGGGTCGCTAAGAACCCCAAGCTTCTGATCCACGTCAACATTGCTGAAGCTCGAGTACAAGAGCTTTGGCTCAGAACGTTAGAGCTCAATGCGGCCGCATGGGACGGGCCGCAAGAGCCATGCGAGGCATTCTTCTGCGTCCTGGAGAATCTATTGGACGGTCGGGCAGCTAACCGTCAGTTGATTACCACGCTTTCCACCACACCTCTGGCCGATCTTAGCGAGTATCCGAGGCTGGCGGAGGTGTGGGGACGAGTGCATGAGCCCGCTCTTGAAAATCTACTGCGTGCGACTAGTTTGGGTTGGCTCAAGCACGCTTCGGAGGGTCGAATTTCGCCCCCCGATGCCCGACTTCAAGCCTTCATGCTTGCTGGATCTGAGCTATACCTCGCGCTTGAAGGGCAGACGCCTCCTGGATACTGTATTCAGATCATGGCGATCTTGCATCAGTTCAACGAGTCGCGATTGATTCAGTGGCTCGATGTCTGGTCCAAGTCGCCAAATGTATTGTCAGCATCAGAGGCTGAAGCGCTTGGTCACTTGATCTTGAAGAGAAATTGGACCAGGGCCGCAGATACGATGTTTAAGTTTCGCTCAAGCCGCAGCGATATCTGGCCCGCGCTGAGACTTTGCGCCGACCTACTTGGAACGATCAATCGTTGGAGAATTCGGTTATCGTCGCGCTCGGCGCAGGATGATTGGGACTGCCTGGAGGCGGTGGCCGTAGATATGTATCCAGAAGGGCCAGATTACGAAGAGCTTTGGAGTCGTGCGGGCGGTCGTAATGCTGACCTACAGCACGGCGGAAGCGGGCGAAGTCGTTGGCACCACGCACTTGTCCAAATTAAGAACGGAAAGGGTCCGCACGTCAGAAACCTGCTGAGAGAGATGCGGCGCGAGTATTCGTCGAATGAGCTTCTCAGAGAGTTGGATAATGACGCCCATTTTTAATGGTGCCAACTAACGGAGCATTGGAGTAAGGATGAATACGCGAGAGGTAATCGAGGTGGATGAGAAGACACCTTCTGCAAATCGGCATGCGTTAGTCGTTGCTGTAGCAAATTATGCGCAGGCCCCTGTGCTACCGTGTTCTGTTCTCAACGACGCCCAAGATGTTGTTGCCACGCTCACTTCTGCTTCTCACTGCGGGTACGCTCCGCAGAACGTCAAGCTGCTACTGGACACACAGGCGACACTGGATGCGATCCGTCAGGAACTCGACGCGCTGGCGGCCCGCGCTCAACCGGGCGATACCGTTCTGATTTTCTTCTCAGGCCATGGTGCCCGTTTGGGCGATGAAAGCGCCTTAGTGCCCGTTGATTGCGACTCGCACCGTGTCGCTCAAACCACATTGGCAGAGCAAGAGTTCTCCGTTGCGCTTGCCCGTATTAAGGCTGAGCGTTTGGTTGTCCTGATTGACGCGTGCCATGCAGGCGCCGCCGCGAGCTTTAAGAGCATCAGCGCTACGCTGGATCTTGGCTTCAATGAGAAATCGCTTAATCAACTGGCTCAAGGCACCGGGCGCGTAATGATCGCATCGTCTAGGGCGACTGAGTACTCGTATGCTTTGGGGGGAGCGCGAAACAGTCTCTTCACGGAACATTTGTTAGCAGCTTTAAAGGGGGGCGCACGTACTCAAGGCGATGGGCTGATACGTATTTTTGAGGTGTTTAATTACGTCAGCGAAAGAGTGCGTCATGCCATGCCAGGCCAGCAGCATCCCATTTTCAAAGCTAGTGATTTGGAAGATAATTTTCCGATTGCGCTTGAGCTTGGCGGAGTGAAACGCCTCGATGCTACGTCTGCGGCAGCAGAGAGTGGCAAGGTGTGGCGCCAACTCGAAGAAATTTTATCGGACCTTTATCCGGCAGGGCCTCAGGATCAAGAAATTTGGCTGCGTGCCGGTGGCGATATTTCCCGCTTGCGCTTGGGGGGGACCGGCCGCGCTAGCTGGTTCGCTGCGCTGCGTACACTAAGACAAGGCGGCGGTGGGGCTGAAATAAATCAAAACTCCTTAATCGACTCGGCTTTGCAGGATTTTCCACATCACCAAGAGCTAAAGAATTTTGCCATCGGCATGGCCGATAGCGGCCTTTGAAGACTGACAGGTGGGATTCCTGCCTATGTTCAATAGGCCCCTACACCTAGCCCAGGCATGGGCACCCTTTCTTGCCACTTCGGAAACCGGCCCCCCCCTGTGAGCTGGGTCCACCAGTCCATTCTGCGTAGCTAGACGAGGGGACAGTTAGCAGTGATAGCTTCATGTCAATCTGTAGAATATCTAACACGTCCAGTCCGTCATCCTTGACCCTCGCTCAGTACTGCTGGCTGATCGTCTTTCCATGAGTATGGCCCAACTGATCGGCGATCCAGTCGACCGGCGAGCGGTGACGGCCAGGCCTCTCTACAGTCCGATTTCGTTCCGCAATTTATTTTGAGGTGCTGATTTTGCTGTCTTAGATCGGATAAGAAATGTGAGCGATGCGGAAAAATCATGTACCTAAGTGCTTGATTTAAAAGAAGAAGAATATGGACTTAAAATCCCCCGCTCGTAAGGGCGTGCCGGTTCGATTCCGGCTTCGGGCACCATCTTTCAACAAAGGCCTGCTAGCGAAAGCCAAGCAGGCCTTTGTGCGTTTACGCTTCGAGATGTTCCTGGTTTTTGCCGCGTCGATGGCTTGGGCAAGGTGCGAAATCCGGAACCACCAGCGCTCCGCCGATGCCGAAATAGCATCGACAAAGAGGGCAGAACCATGACTGAGGAAAAAACTGAAGTGCCGCAAGAAGTACCCGATCAACCGACCCCGGCGCATTCCACCGAAGAAGAGCGCGAGCGCTTGAAGGACTTCAACAAGGACGGCATCCCGCCGGGCAGTTGCTGATCAGCGGTCACCGTGGCTGCGTCACCAGTTCCCCGCTGATCGCATCCATCATTGCCGGATGCTCCTCAGCGGCGACGCGCAAATCCTCGGTGACCCGCAACTCCGCACCCGTCGGCGAATAGGTGGCTGCCGCCGTGAACGGTGCGGGGTTGGCCGGCACCGGGCGTTTGCCACGGCGCCAGAAGAAAAAGCTGACCATGCTCAAATTGACCACTGCGAAGACCCAGAACAGGCCGTTGGCGCCGAACGAGTTCATCACCGGCGAGATCATCATCGGGCTGATGGCCGAGCCCAGCGAGTTGATCAGCAGCAAACCCTGAATCATCGGCACCAGCGCTTCGGCCGGGGCGCGGTCGGCTGCGTGGCTGACGGCCACCGGGTACAGCGCGAAGACACCGCCACCGAGCAGAAACAGCATCGCCGCGAGCATGTCCGAGGACAGCGGCAGCAGAACAATCACCAGCGACAAAGCGGTGCACGCCACCGTCAGCAGCGTCAGCACCTGCAAGCGATCGGTGCGGTCGGACCAGCGCCCGACCGGATACTGCAGCAACATCGCGCCGAGAATCGTCCAGGCCATCATGCTGCCGACTTCACCGACGTCCAGACCTCTGCGTTGCAGATACAGCGGCAACAAGGTGTAGATCGCCGCTATGGTCACCCCCGAGCCGAAACAGCCGACCAGCCCGGTCGGCGTCACGCCCAGCAGTTGGCGGGGCTTGAGCGGCTCGACCTGATCGAGCAGCGGCGACACCCGCGGCAGGATCACGATCGGCAGCACCGACAACGCAGCGAGCATGCCGGCGACCATGAACGGCGCGCTGTCGCTCATGCCGGTGATGGTTCCCAGCGTCGCCTGGCCCAAAACGCCAGCGCCATAAAGGACGATCATATACAGCGCGAGCAAGCGCCCGCGAATCTTCTCGTCACCCGCCAGCAGCAGCCAGCTTTCGATCACCAGAAACACACCGACCGTGGCCCAGCCGTTGATCAGGCGCAGGACCAGCCAGCCCCAAGTGTCATAGAACAAACCCTGCAACAGAATCGTCACCGCAATCAGCGAGGCGAAGCTGCCGTAGGCGCGTATATGGCCGATGCGCAGAATCAACCGGTCGTTGAACACCGCTCCCAGCGTCAGGCCGATGAAGTAGGCCGACGAAACAATTCCGATCATCGTCGCCGAGGCGCCGGCGGCGTCCAGGCGAAGGGTGGTCAGGGAAGACAGAAAACCATTGCCCAGAGCAATAATGAACAGCCCGAGCAGGGGCGCCAGCGCCATGGCCAGCAAACGCGGAGACATAAAAACCTCAAGGAATCGTACAGCGCAACGTGCGCCTCTGCGCATGCGGTTGCCAGGCTGGAACAGGTGTTGTGCAAATGTCTGCCGATCGGGCAGGGCGGTGGCGTCGGACGACATGGCCAGCCCTGCAAGTTCGCGTCTGTGACCAGACGCGCGCTTGCAAGAGCGCGCGGGATTCTACGGTTTGCGCAGGATTTGCCAATAGCCGAAGGCTGCGACGTTAGGACGCAGGCAATTTTGAAGTCGAAGAGGAGGCTGAAAACCCACCATCGAGCTCAGCTCTGACAAGGGCCTGCCAGCGAAGCTGACGCAGGCCCTTGCTCGTTTCAGCGCCTAGGTATGCGAAATCAACAAGTCACTAATGATGCAGATCGAGCCATCCTCGGGCGGCGTGGCGTCGGTGTAGTCGATCTGGTTGTAGACCCCGCCGTGGAAATTGAACACCTGCGAGTTCCAGGTTGAATCGAGCTGCAGATCACCTGATGTGCCGACAACGCCGTTGTAGTCGACGGTGACTCGGGCCACGCCGGCAGAGTTGGCGCGAATGGTGATCTTGAACTTCGCCCCCAGCGGTACGCCCTTGAGCACCGTGGTGTTGACCGGGGTGGGCTGGTTGAAGCTCTGGCGGAAGCCCATGGTGATGTTGCCTTTCTGCCAGAACACTTTGATTGCAGGGCTGTCGTCGTTTTTCACATGCATCTGCGAGATAACGACTTTCTGCGCAGAGTTGACCTTGGTCACGGTCATTTCCTGATAGTTGAGGTGGTCAGCGGCGCTGCCCAGCGACCAATAAAAAGATTCTTTCCATTCGCAGCGGGTGCGGTGAGTGCTCTTGCTCGAGGCGCCTTTGGTCGGCGCGGACAGTTGCAGCGAACCGTCCGGTAGCACCGTGACGATGCTGGGGAACTGCGCAATGGCCTCGGCGCCGTTGAGCTCAAGTGCGACCGGATTGGTTGCCGAAACGGGTACCGGGGTGGAAAGGGTGAGATTGCTGATGTTTACGGCCATGGTTTGTACTCCTGACGATAAAAATCATTAGCGACCCAAGCCTTCGGTGGATTGGCACATCTGTCTGCGCGGACTTTCACCATCTCTTGGGCACAGCACCATGGCGGCGCAAGCGGCCGCCGCGAAAACACACAGGGCAAAGGTCACGCCCGTTGCCTCCAGCACTGCGCCGAAAATCGGCGTGCCGGCGGTTTGGCCGAGTGCCAGAAGCAGAAACGGTATGCCCAATCCCAAGTCCGGACGATCCGCAAACAGGCGGATGCCTTGCAGCAGATAAACGCCTGAAGAAACGATATAGGCCGCGCCAAACAGGCACATCGCGGCGAGGCCGTAGATGGCAGAAGCGCCGGTGGCGGCAAGTCCCAGCGTGCCGACGGCGATCCCTGCAAGCGCCAGATGCTGCATGCGTACGACACCAAACCGGTCAGTCAGTACTCCGGTTGCGCAACCACTGATGCCCGCGGCCCCCAACACTATCCACGCCCCTGCAATCGACCGATCGGAGAACCCAGCCTCGCTGCGCAGAATGTCGGCACCAAATGTCCAGATCGCCGTGCTCGCCAACCCCATCAAAAAAGCACTGGCGCACAACGGCAGTACGCCCGGTCGACGCAACATTGCCAGAGAAAAATTCTGCCCGACGTCATGTACGATCCGGCGCGGTATCGCAAACCAAAGCCAGAACGTGACGCCGATGCCGATCAAGCCGAACAGCGCGTAGAGTTGCCGCCACTGCCCGGCCGCCAATATCGCCGCCAGGCCGGAAAAAACGATACCCGCCGCCGTCCCGGCATTGATAAAGCCATTGGCGCGCGGACGGTCGGTATCGTCAAGACGCGCCGCAACCGCGCTGGCCAACGGCGGCGAGGTCAGTCCCGTGCTCAATCCCGCGAGCGCCACGCCGCAACCCAACGCCAAACCGGATGAAGCGATGACAATCAACGCCATCCCGAGCGAAGCGGCGGCTCCGGCCATCACCGTCAACCCGCGCGGACTGACCTTTGCGCTGAGCACGAATGTCGCAACGATGCCCAGACAATAAGCCGCAAAAGCACCGCCACCGATCCATCCCGCAGCGGACACACTCAGTGCCAGATCCTGACGAATCTGTGGCAGCAGCAATCCATAGGCGAAGCGCGCCAGTCCATAGGACAGCGCCGTCAGCGCGAAGGCTGCCAGTACCAGGTTTATGCCGCGCCTCACGAGCCCTTTGCTCCGGCAGTCACGCGGCTTTCAAGACCGGTCATTTGGCCGCGGAGGTGTTTTTCTTGCGGGTTCTGGTGGTAGGAGCAGTGGTCGCAGCCTTGGCCTTTTTGCGTGGTGCCGGCGGCGCTACGCTGCTGGCTACCGAACCGGGCAAGCCATCGGAATCGAACGCATCGAGCTCGGCGCGCGCCTGCAACCAGTGCTCGAAATCATTACCGTGCGGCCGGCCTTGCTCTTCCCAGAGCCGATAGGCGATTTTGCGGATGGTTTCCTCGTCCATTTCATTTTCTCCTGCAGATGAAAAAATCAGTGCCTTCGGGCAAAGGGTCAAGGCGAAATCGGATCGCTGGCGGGAAACGTTTCCTCAACCGCTTGATCCAGTTTCGAGTCACTCACATTGCGCTCATCAGCCCCAAGGTTTTGCTCGCAATGACAGGAGGACGAGGGGCAGGGCTGGCCTTTTGGGTGAAGATCCGCGCAGGCCTGGCTGCAAAACTGCTTGCCGTCACGCTCGAAGGTTTGCTCGCCGCTGCATTTGCAGGTGCAGCCGGGGCAGGCGCAATCGGCTGTTGAAAGATCGTTAGCCATGGGTTTGCTCCAAGTAGTCTGTAGGTGCAGTCGTTACCGATTCTGATAACCCGCCCCGCACCTGCGTTTGATGATTCTCCCCGGCGCCCGATGAGCGGTAGAACGCGGAGGGCGAGGGCAACACAGCGTTCAACGACAGAGAGAGATTCAGCGCCAGGATCAGCACGATCGACACGCTGAACAAGCGCCGCGCCCAAGGCTTCGAGGTAGCGTTTCGCACCGGGCGCAATGCCAGATAAAACCAGTACCCGCCCAACCCGACAATCACCAGCGGATAGGAAGCATTGATATCCGCCACCCAGCCCAATATCGCCGCGCTGACCAGGAAGGCGACCATGTAGATATTGATCTCTCGTTTCGCCTCGCTGAGCGTCAATGTCGGCAACCCGGCGGCACGAAAATCTTCATGGCGCATGACGGTGATCGCGTGGGAGTGAGGCATCTGCCAGCAGCAAAACACCATGATCAGCATCAGCGCCGTGGCATCGAAGCTGGCGGTCACCGCGCAATAACCGACCACCGGCGGCATGGCCCCGGACAGGCTGCCGACCAGCGTGCCCCAGTGCGAACGGCGTTTCATCAGGCAGGTGTAAACGCCCGCATAAACGATCAGACCGACTGCGGCCATGGCGCAGGCCAGTCCTGTGGTGCCGACCCACAGCAAACCGAAGCCGATCACACCCAGCACCGCCGCATAGCACAACGCGCTAGGCAGCGAGACTGCGCGAACCGCCAAGGCCCGATGACAGGTGCGCACCATGCGCCGATCGATATCGCGGTCGACGCAGTTATTGATCACGCATCCGCAAGCGATGACCAGTGCGGTGCCGAGCAGCGAGGCCAACAGGTGCGCCAGGGAGACCGGACGCCCGTCCGCAGCAAGCAGATAGCCACCGAACACCGAAGCCAGATTGCCGACGATAATGCCGGGCTTGGTCAGTTCCAGCCCGACATTCAGCGACAGCCGCCATTGCTTCAGTGCGCCAGCATGTTGTGGTGAATGCTGTCCATGATCCATAGCGAAAGCCCAACCAGCAGAAGAATGATCACCACTGAAAAAATCAGCGCTCTGAGGTTCCAGCGCTGCTCCTTGGCAGTGTCCAGATGCAGGAAGTATTTGAGGTGGGCGAAAACCTGTACCACGCCGAGCGCGACCACCACCCAGGCAGTGACGCTACGCGGCAACGTCGGGTACATGACCAGGCCAAAGGGAATCGCCGTCAGGATCACCGAAATGATGAAACCGACCATGTATGAACGACTGGTGCCATGGCTGGTGCCGGCACTGCTGTGAATCGGACTCTGGTTATACATGTCACACCACCCCCAGCAGATAAACCACGGTAAACACGCAGATCCACACCACATCGAGGAAGTGCCAGAACAGACTCAGGCAGCTCAGCCGCGTGGTGTTGGTATTGGTCAGGCCCCGGCTGCTTACTTGCAGCATCAACACCGCCATCCACACCAGACCACTGAGCACGTGCGCGCCGTGGGTGCCGACGAGGGTGAAGAACGCGGTGAGGAAACCGCTGCGATCCGGCCCGTAGCCTTCTGCGATCAGATGATGGAATTCGTTGATCTCCATGGCGATGAAGCCGCAACCCAGCACGAAGGTGACGCCGAGCCAGCGCAGCACATGGGCTTTGTCATTACGGTTCATCGCCAGCATCGCGTAGCCGTAAGTGATGCTGCTGAGCAGCAGCAACGCGGTTTCGGCAAGGACGTAGGGCAATTCGAAAATGTCGACGGTCGAAGGCCCGCCAGCGACGCTGTCACGCAGTACGGCATAGCCTGCGAACAGCGTCGCAAACAGGATGCAGTCGGTCATCAGGTAGATCCAGAAACCGAAAATGCGCATCGAGCCCGCGTCTTCATGGCCATGTTCATGGCTGTGGGCGATGTCTTTATCCAGAACGATATTGGACATGATCAGGCCTCCGCCAAGTCTTTGAGACGTGCTTTTTCAATCCGCGCCACTTCCTGCGCAGGGACGAAATAGTCGATGTCTTCGTCATAGCTGCGCACAATCATTGCCACTACCGAAGCGACCAGGCCGAAGATCGCCAGCCACCAGATATGCCAGACCAAGGCGAAGCTGCAGATCAGCGCGAAGACACTGATCACCAGGCCGGCGGAGGTATTGCGCGGCATGTGAATGGCGCGGTAGTCGGTGTGGCTGAGGGTGCTGACGCCGCGCTCCTTCATGCCCCAATAGGCGTCGAGGTCGTTGACTTTCGGTTGCTCGGCGAAGTTGTAGAACGGCGGCGGCGAGGCCGTGGCCCATTCCAGCGTACGGCCGTCCCACGGGTCGCCAGTGAGGTCGCGCAGTTTCGCGCGGTTGCGAATACTCACGTAGAGCTGCAACGCCTGCGCGGACACGCCACAAAGAATGATGCCGACGCCAAACAGTTCCAGCAGCAGCCACGGTTGCCAGGCCGGGTTGTCGAAATGGTTCAGGCGCCGGGTCATGCCCATGAAACCCAGCACGTAAGACGGCATGAAGGCGAAGTAGAAACCCACCAGCCAGCACCAGAACGCGATGCGCCCGAGCCGATCATTGAGGCGGAAACCGAAGGCTTTCGGGAACCAGTAAGTCAGCCCGGCCATGTAGCCGAACACCGCGCCACCGATGATCACATTATGGAAGTGGGCGATCAGGAACAGGCTGTTGTGCAGCAGGAAGTCGGCCCCGGGCACCGCCAGCAGCACGCCGGTCATGCCGCCGATACTGAACGTGACGATAAAGCCCAGCGTCCACAGCATCGGCGTTTCGAAGCGCACGCGGCCGCGATACATGGTGAACAGCCAAGTGAAGATCTTCACCCCGGTCGGCACTGCAATGATCATCGTCATGATGCCGAAGAACGCGTTGACGTTGGCCCCCGCGCCCATGGTGAAGAAGTGGTGCAGCCAGACGATGAACGACAGGATGGTGATCGCAATCGTCGCCCACACCAGCGAGACATAGCCGAACAGGCGCTTGCTGCTGAAGGTCGCGGCGATCTCCGAGAAGATCCCGAACGCCGGCAGGATCAGGATGTACACCTCCGGATGGCCCCAGGCCCAGATGAGGTTGACGTACATCATCGGGTTGCCGCCGGCCTCGTTGGTGAAAAAATGCATGCCCAGATAACGATCGAGGGTCAGCATCAGCAGGGTGGCGGTAAGGATCGGAAACGCAGCGAGAATCAGGATCGAGGTGCACAGTGCGTTCCAGGTGAACACCGGCATCTTGAACAGGGTCATGCCTTCGGTGCGCATCTTCAGAATGGTCACGAAGAAGTTAACCCCGGTTAACAGCGTCCCTATGCCGGATATCTGTAATGACCAGATGTAGTAATCCACCCCGACCCCGGGGCTGTAGCCAAGTTCGGACAGGGGCGGGTAGGCGACCCACCCGGTGCGGGCGAATTCACCGACGCCCAGCGAGATGTTCACCAGTGCCGCACCCACGACGAACAGCCAGAAACTCAGCGCATTGAGGAACGGGTAGGCGACGTCGCGAGCGCCGATCTGCAGTGGCACGACGATGTTCATCAGGCCGACCACGAACGGCATGGCCATGAAGAAAATCATGATCACGCCGTGGGCAGTGAAGATCTGGTCGTAGTGTTCCGGCGGCAGATAACCCGGGCCGCCGCTCGAAGCCATGGCCTGCTGGGTACGCATCATGATCGCGTCGGAGAAACCACGCAGCAGCATGACCAGCGCGACGATGATGTACATGCAGCCGATCTTCTTGTGGTCGACCGAAGTGAACCACTCGCGCCAGAGGTAACCCCACTTGCGCTTCCAGGTGACGGTACCGACCAGGGCAAAACCCATCAGGCCGACGATAGCCAGGGTGTACATGACAATCGGCTCGTGCAATGGAACCGCGTCCCATGAAAGTTTCCCGAACATGATTTAACGCTCCTCGGCCAGCAGACTCGGTTGTTGATTGACGCGCACATCGTCGCCGTTGCGTTGCACCTGGGTTTCCTTCTTGCGCGGTGCTTTGTTCATTCCTTCGTACTTGTCGACGATGTCGAGAAACAGTCGCTCCTGCACAGCCGAGTAATAAGTGATCTTGTGCGCCACTGAAGGCTTGGCCAACTCGGCATAACTGGCTTGATCAAGTTGCCCGGGCGCCGCTTTGACTTTGTTGACCCACGCCTCGTAATCAGCGCCACTGAGTGCCAGGGTGCTGAAGTGCATGTCGGAAAAACCGTGGCCGTTATAGTTAGCAGCAATCCCGCGATACTGGCCGATTTCATTGGCGATCAAATGCAACTTGGTCTGCATGCCGGCCATGGCATATATCTGCCCACCGAGTGCCGGAATAAAGAATGAAGTCATGGCCGCGTCGGAAGTGACGGTAAAACTTACCGGCGTATTCACCGGTATCGCCAGTTCATTGACCGAGGCAATGCCCAGATCGGGATAAATGAACAGCCATTTCCAGTCCGTTGCCACCACTTGCACATTGAGGTGCGGCACGTCGGAATCCAGCGGGCGATAGGGATCGAGTGCGTGGGTGGTTTCCCAGGTCACCCAGCCGAGTACGCAAATAATCAGGAACGGCACGCCCCAGACCACCGCTTCGATCTTGTGCGAACTGGCCCAACGCGGCGAATAACGGGCCTTCTTGTTGGTCGCGCGGTAGCGATAGGCGAACAGGAAGGTCATGACGATGACCGGGATCACCACCAACAGCATCAGGCCCGTGGCGAGAATGATCAGGTCGCGTTCATCTCGGGCAACATCGCCCTTGGGGTTGAACACCACCAGATTGCAACCGGCGAGCAGAACGCTGGTAGCGAGATAGACCAGGCAATAGCTGATTGTTCGCTTCATACATGCTCCTGTTCTTTATATCGATCCTTGTTTTCTTCGGGCAACAGTTGGCCATGGACAGAAAACCCTGTTTCTGTACCGGCTAATCGCACTGGGCTGAATAACGAGTTGTACTTGAGCTCGCCTGGGCCACGAACTTTTTGAATGAGCATTCCGGCGTTGGTTTTACAGAATGTTACGCAAGCTGACGAACGGTTGAACTAGCGAAACGGCGGGCGCGAATCAACGCGCTATGCTGAAAATGCCTCTTGGCAATCCTTGGAATTATTCCGCCAAAGGAAAGATCTTTGACGTGAGCGAGTTGAGTTCAGGAGTACGACATGTTCAAACGCGGCGAAACCTACAACAAATGGAAGGCGACGGAAAAGGCCGAAAAGTGCCATACCGAAGAGGTTGAAAACGGCTGTCATATCGAGGTACGGGCACGGGAAGCCGATGATGGCGACGTCGAAATGTTCATCAGCGTTTACACCGCAACCGGCGAGTGCGCCTACGAGCGCATCAGGACATTGCCCGGCGTGGAATGGGAAGTCGAGGACGCGCTCAAGCGTGGCATCGATCAGGCAGAACGAATCGCCGGCGGCGAGTCCGGACGATTGTCCTGTGCCGATGCGCACGGTCACGATAATGAGTGACCGTGCGCAGCTTTCAATTGGCCTGGCGAACCTCAACCTGGCCGAGTTGATTGCACTGCCAGCGCCAGGCATCGGCGAGCATGCACGGCAGTGAACGGCTCGCCTGCCAGCCCAGTTCTTCGAGGGCTTTTTGCGGGTCCGCCCAGCATCGCGAGATGTCGCCGGGGCGCCTTGCTTCAATCCGCAAAGGGATCTTGATACCGGTCACTTGCTCGAAGGCGCTGATCACCTCCAACACCGAATAGCCGCGTCCGGTACCGAGGTTCCAGATGCTCACACCATGGCGATCGCGCAAGGCGTCGAGCGCGCAGACGTGCCCGAGCGCAAGGTCGACGACGTGCAGATAATCGCGAATGCCGGTGCCGTCCGGGGTCGGGTAATCGTTGCCGAACACTGACAGTTGCGCGCGCTGGCCACTGGCAACTTCCAGCAGATAGGGCAGCAGATTGTTGGGCGTGCTGGTGGGTGCCTCGCCGAGCAGGCCGGAAGGGTGCGCACCGATCGGATTGAAATAACGCAGCAAGCCGATCGACCAGCGCGGGTCGGAACTGACGACACTCTTCATGATGTTTTCCGACATCAGTTTCGACATGCCGTAAGGATTGTTCGGCTGGCCGGTGGCGCAGTTTTCGTTGATCGGCAGGGTGGCGCAGTCGCCATACACGGTGGCCGATGAACTGAACAACAGGTGGAACACCCCGGCCTGAGCCATGGCCTGGCACAAGGTCAGGCTGCCGCCGACATTGGTGTCGAAATAGCGCAGGGGTTCACGCACGCTTTCGCCGACCGCTTTCAACCCGGCGCAATGCACCACGGCGTCGATCGGATAGTCCCGCAAAAGGTTGTCGAGCAGTCGTCGATTGCGTACATCGCCCTGGATGAACTCCGGTCGTTTTCCGGCCAGCGTACTGATGCGCTCGATCGCCGCGCGTTGGCTGTTGCACAAGTTGTCGAGGATCACCACATCCTCGCCGTTGCCCAGCCATTGCAGTGCGACATGCGCACCAATGTATCCCGCACCACCCGTAATCAAGATCATGCGCCCGCCCTCACAAGTGACGCCATCGGCGATGGCTTCGTAGATGGTTTCGATGCGCCTGTGCGGCGGCAAAAACCATGGTTGTTCTGGACGGTAGGGGCTGGATTGATCGGCAAGTTCAACCTTGTTTGCCAGCCGGTATGTGCAGTTCATCGGCTGTGTTCAAGGTTGGGCTGAACGTCGTGTGAACGCCGTGATTCCAACCTTCAAGAGCCTTACGGCCTCATCGAGAAATGCCCTGCACTTGCAGTGTCGACAAGTGTGACGGCCCGGTGGCTCGGCACTGAGTCGTCTTGTTTTTTTTGATGAGGAGCTGGCTATGAACCTGGCAGAACAACCCGAGGCCCTCGCACTGGCGAGTGCGCAAAATGCTCTCGACGCATCTCTTCAAGTGCGGCCCACACTGGTGTGCCTGTCGCATCTGCGCTGGGGATTTGTCTATCAACGGCCGCAGCACGTCATGTCGCGATTGGCCAAACACTACGACGTGGTGTTTTTCGAAGAGCCGGTATTTGCCGAAGACGCCACGCCCAGACTCGAGCTTTCGAATCCGGCGGCGGGAATAGAAGTGGCGGTGCCGCAATTGCCGATCGGCATGAGTGGCGAGGCGATCGAGCAGGCGCAGAGACAATTGCTCGATGAGCACCTCGCCGGACGCGTTCAGGGCGATCTTTTGCTGTGGTATTTCACGCCGATGAGCCTGCTGTTTACCGAGCACCTCGACGCTCGGGTCACCATCTACGACTGCATGGATGAACTGTCGGCGTTCATGGGCGCACCGGCGCGCTTGATCGACATGGAGCAGCAACTGCTCGCCCGGGCTGACGTGGTGTTTACCGGTGGCTTCAGTCTGTGGGAGGTCAAGCAGCGCCAGCACGGCAATGCCTATCCGGTACCGAGCAGCGTCGACATCGCGCATTTCGCGGCGGCGCGGCAGGCACTGCCGGAACCGCCCGATCAAGCATCCATAGCGCGGCCACGCCTGGGCTTCTTTGGTGTGATCGACGAACGCTTCGATATCGAATTGATTGACCGCGTGGCGGCAATGCGTCCCGACTGGCAGGTCGTGCTAATCGGTCCGGTGGTGAAGATCGATCCGCAGACGCTGCCGCAACGGCCGAACATTCATTATCTGGGCGGCAAGCAATATGCCGAGCTGCCGGACTACCTCGCTGGCTGGGACGTGGCACTGATGCCGTTCGCCCTCAACGCCTCCACGCGTTACATCAGCCCGACCAAGACTCCCGAATACCTCGCTGGCGGTTGCCCAGTGGTGTCGACGCCGATTCACGATGTGATCAGCGGCTACGGCCAGAGTGGTGCGGTGTTCATTGCCGACACCGCCGAGGCCTTCGTCGAGGTGATCGAAAAAGCTTTGCCACTCAAAGGCACCATCGAATTTTTGCAGCGCGCCGATGCCGCAATCGCCGGCATGTCGTGGGACAACACCAGCCGCTTCATGCAGGAGCAGATCGAATGCCTACGATAAGCCTTGAGCGCGCAAAGTCCGGCCAGGCCTACGACTATCTGATCGTCGGTGCGGGATTCGCCGGCAGTGTCATCGCCGAGCGACTGGCCGAAGGATTGGGCCGCCGGGTATTGCTGATCGACCGGCGCCCGCACATCGCCGGCAATGCCTACGATCACTACGACGCCGCCGGCGTGCTGGTGCATCGTTATGGCCCGCACATCTTTCACACCAATGCCCAGCGCATTGTCGATTACCTGTCGCGCTTCACCGAATGGCGACCTTACGAGCATCGAGTCCTCGCTCGGGTCGACGGTCAACTGGTGCCGATTCCAATCAATCTGACCACATTGAATAAGCTCTACGGCTTGTCGATGTCCTCCGCGGAAGCCGAGGTTTTCCTCGCCGAACGCGCCGAACCGGTGGCGACCATTCGCACGTCCGAAGACGTCGTGGTCAATCAGATCGGCCGTGAACTCTACGAGAAATTTTTCCGTGGCTACACGCGCAAGCAATGGGGGCTGGATCCTTCGCAGCTGGACAAATCGGTGACCTCGCGCATCCCCACGCGGACCAGCGAAGACGACCGCTATTTCGGTGACACCTTCCAGATCATGCCCTCGGGCGGCTACACGCAAATGTTCGAACGCATGCTCGATCACCCGAACATCGATCTGTTGCTCGGCACCGATTTCAAGGCTGTACGCGACGAGGTGCAGTACGCGCATCTGATCTACTGCGGCCCGATCGACGAATACTTCGATTTCCAGTTGGGCCGTTTGCCGTATCGGTCCTTGCGCTTCGAACACCAGACCCTCGAGCAGGAACACTATCAGCCAGTGGCGGTAGTGAATTATCCGCACCCGGATGTGCCGTATACGCGCATCACTGAATACAAACACCTGACCGGGCAAACGCACCCGTGCACCAGCATCACTTACGAATATCCGTGTGACGATGGCGACCCGTATTACCCGGTGCCGCGCGCAGAAAACGCTGAGCTGTACAAACGCTATCGCGCGCTCGCCGAGCAGATCCCGAACGTCACATTCCTTGGCCGACTGGGCACCTACAAGTATTACAACATGGATCAGGTGGTGGGCCAGGCGCTGGCCTTGTATCGGGATATCCAGGCCGCGCAGGCAGAAACCACGGCTGAAACCGAGGTCGATATTCCATGACCGCGCAGCCGAAAGGCGACGAGCCCGGCGCAGATGCTTCTTCGATCTTCAGCAGCTTCGTCATGGCCGGTTTCGAATGTTCCAGCCAGCGCCGCCAGGACGGTCGGCGCCTGGATCTGCTGGCCGACACCGGGCATGCGCGCTGGGTCGCCAAGGACTACCAGCGACTGAGCGGGTTGAACATTCGTTGCGCCCGCGACGGCTTGCGCTGGCACCTGATCGAGCGCAGCCCCGGGCGCTATGACTGGAGCAGTTTTATGCCGATGCTCAAAGCGGCGCAAGCGCAGCAAGTGCAGGTGGTCTGGGATCTGTGCCATTACGGCTACCCGGATGATCTGGATATCTGGCGCCCGGCGTTCGTCGAGCGCTTCGCCCGTTTCGCCGCTGCTGCAGCGAAGCTGATGATGGACGAAGGCGTAAGCGTGCCGTTCTACTCGCCGATCAACGAGATTTCCTTCTGGAGTTGGGCGGGAGGCGAGGTGGCGTACTTCAACCCGAACGCACGCGGGCGCGCGCAGGAACTCAAGCATCAACTGGTGCGGGCGAGCATTGCTGCGATCGAAGCGATTCGCGAACAGGCGCCGAATGCGCGATTCGTCCAGTGCGACCCGTTGATCCATGTAATCGCTGGCTCCAGGCGCAGCGACGATATCGAAGCGGCGGAAGCCTATCGATTGTCGCAATTCCAGGCGTGGGATCTGCTCACCGGCCGCGAATGGCCGGGTCTGGGTGGGCAGGAGCATTACCTGGATATCGTCGGCGCCAATTTCTATGCGCATAACCAGTGGTATTTCCACGGCCGACGGATCCTTCGCGGCGAGCGCGACTTCCGGCCGTTGTCGGGCATGCTCAAGGAACTGCACCAGCGTTATCAGCGGCCAGTGCTGATCGCTGAAACCGGTGCCGAAGATGAAGAACGCCTGCCGTGGCTGGCTTACATCGTCGAGCAGACGCTGCTGGCCCTTGAACGCGGTGTGCCGGTGCAGGGGATTTGCTGGTACCCGTTTCTCGATTATCCGGGCTGGGATAACGGCCGTTATTGCCCCACCGGTGTGTTTGGCTACCCAGATGGCGAGGGCGAGCGCGCGGCGTTTCATCCCCTGCACGTCGAGCTGGCGCAGGTGCCAGAACGGGTTGCCGAGTGTTTGCCCAGGGTCAATGGCCGGCGTGTTGAGGGGCAGGGGAGATGAACTTTCAGCGCAGGCGCGATGAACCGTTGCCGGCGTCAGCCGCCGCGTTTCTATGGCGCTACATAAGCATCCGCCCGGCGCACTTCATCGCCATGGTCGGCCTGGTGATCGGCGCGGCGTGCTGCGCGGTAGTAGTGCAATACGGCATGAAACTGCTGGTCGATGCCATGGCCGCCGGGTCGGCGGCGGAACAGGTCTGGCACGCGTTCGGCCTGTTCATGGCATTGATCGTGATGGAAAACCTGCTGTGGCGCCTCGGCGGTTGGGTCGGTTGCCACACCATCGTCGGCAGTTGTGCGGATCTGCGCGTCGACCTGTTCCATCATCTGACCGGCCACCCGATGCGTTATTTCCGGCGGCATTTCTCCGGTTCGCTGGCCAATCGCGTCTCGGCGATCGGTGCCGCTGCCGACAAAGTGTATGGCGGGCTGACCTGGCGTATCGTGCCGCCATGCGTGGATTTCATCGGTGCCGTGGCCTTGCTGTTGGCGGTGCACGGTGCGATGGCGCTGGCGTTGGTCGGTTGCGTGATCGTTGTCGCCGCGCTGATTACCCTATTCGGCGTGCGCGGCCGCAGCCGCCACATCGCTTTCGCTTCGCAGTCGGCGCGGGTCGGTGGCGAGATTGTCGATCTGGTTTCCAACGTATGGACGATCAAGGCTTTTTCCGGGCGTGAACGCGAGCGCCTGCGCCTGGAGCGCGAGATCGGCATCGAGGCCGATTCGCACCGCAGCAGCTGGATGTACATGGAAAAAGCCCGGGTACTGCACGACATCTGCCTGACCGTTATGGCCGGCGGCATGCTCGGCTGGGCGATTCTGCTCTGGCGAGCGGGACAGGTGACGGCGGGGGATGTGGTGATGGTCAGCGCATTGACCTTCCGCATCCTGCACGGATCGCGCGAGCTGGCGCTGGCATTGGTGGAAACCAGCCAGCAGATGGGCGTCATCAGCGAAACCCTGGGCATCGTCGCCCAGCCCCACGAGCTCAGCGACGCCTTGGAGGAACTGGCACCGACGCGCGGGCACATCAAAATGCTCGACGTCAGTTACGCCTACCCGGACGGGCGCAAAGTCTTCGAGCATTTCTTTCTCGATATTCCGGCCGGGCAAAGCGTCGGCATTGCCGGCACCTCGGGCTCGGGAAAATCGACCTTGCTCGGTTTGCTGCAACGTCTGGATGATGTGCGCAGCGGGGTGATCCTGATCGACGACCGCGACATCCGCTCCGTCAGCCAGGACAGCCTGCGCCGGCAGATCGCGGTAGTGCCGCAGGAGCCAACGCTGTTCAATCGCAGCATTCTGGAAAACATCGGCTACGGCCAACCGCACGCCACCGAGCAGCAGATCATCGATGCGGCGCACCAAGCGTTTTGCGACGAGTTCGTCCAGGCGCTGCCGCAGGGTTATCACACGCCGGTCGGTGAGCGCGGGGTGACCTTGTCCGGTGGGCAGCGCCAGCGTCTCGGGCTGGCGCGGGCATTTTTGAAGGACGCACCGATCCTGATTCTCGACGAGGCGACCTCGGCACTGGATTCCGATTCCGAAGCGATCATCCAGCGCGCACTGAGCAACCTGATGCGCGGCCGCACGGTACTCGCCGTGGCCCACCGCCTCTCGACCATCGCCAATTTTGATCGGGTGCTGGTGCTCGAGGACGGTGAGATCGTCCAGGACGGCACTCCCGAAGAACTGCGCGAAAGCCAAGGGCGATTCCGCACGCTGTGGCAGATGCAGGCGATGGTGCACAACCGTTGAAGGCGCTGCTATTGCGCTGAGCGCGTCCAGACCCTGACGTAATCAATGCGGAACACCGACGGCAGGTCAGCATCGTCGACCACGCCGAACCAGTCCCACATCGCTTCGCTGTCGAAGACGATTTGCATGGGGAAGTGCCAGTAGTTGTTCTTCGCCTCCCGGACCAGCACGCCGTCGACGTACCAGCGCAAGGTCTCGGGTTGCCAGTCAAAGCCGTAGACATGAAAGGTATTGGCCAGCCGCCACGGTGCAATCCAGGTACTGCCGGAACTCAGGTGTTGATCATTCTGCGGTCTGGCCCAGACATGCGCGTTCATGTTGTACCGATAGTCGAACGCTTCATTGCGGGTCTTGCCGCCGATTTCGAAGATGTCGATTTCCGTGGCGTTGTCCGGCAGCCCGGTCCACGCCAGCCAGAACGCACTGGAACCGGCAGAGTTCATCGGTTTCGCCCGGGCTTCGTAATAGCCGTACATCCCGCGCTCGTTGGTGCGCACCATGGCCGAGCTGTAATCCTTGTAGCCCAGCGCCACGTATTTTTCCGGGAGGGTCTGCTTGCGAAAAGTGATGTTCAGGTTGCCGCTGCCGACCTTGGCATTCTCCGGCAAAAACAGCGCCGGTTTGCGCCCGAGGGAATCAGTGCCGGTGGCGTTGTTGACGTGCCAGCGTTGGGCATCGAGCGCGCTGCCGTTGAATTCGTCGGACAGACGCGTATCGAGCTTCCAGCCGCCGGTATTGGCCTGATCCGACAACGGCAGGTCGGGGGTAACGTGAGTCGGGGTCGGGCCTAATGGGCCGACGCGGGTCCACGCATCGGCCTGTTGCGGAACGGTGACCGCCCATTTTTGCGCGAGGTAGTCGAACACGTTACGGCGTTCGTCCTGGTTGCTGAATGGGCGGTCATAAACCAGCACTTCGGCGATGTCGCCACGCAGGATCTCCGAGGTGCCAACCACATTGCGCGCCACCGCGAACGGGCCGATCGGCACGTCACTGGTTTCCAGCAACGCCAGCGCCGGTTCGTACGCGGTGGTTTGCTGCACGCTGATGCCGAAGTTCGGTGCGACGTTATCGTTATCCGCCAGTTGCGGCCGCGAGCTGAACAGTCGTTGCCAGGCCTTGCCGCCGGCCTGCTCCGGCAAGCGCCGCGAGACAACGAACACCGTCACCGGGCCTTTGCTCGTGCGGATCGCCTGGCCCATGAACGCCGCCGTGCCGCTGAAACGCACCACGCCGTGGCCGTTGAGGGCGTTATCGACCCGCGTCGGCAAAGTCGTCGCCGCGCGATTGTCGACGAACACGTCATTGCCCTTGCCGGATTTATCCAGCCAGCGCACGACCTGGTTTTGCCCTTCGAGGCTCATCGAGGCCGGATCATTGCCGTCCAGCCACAGCACCAGTCCGTCAGCCACCGGTTGGGGAATATTGGCGCTGGCGCCAGCGCTCAGCAGCAGCAAAACCAACAGCAAGCAACGTGATCTGTTCATGAGTCGTCCCTAACGTGGATTTGCCCCGGTTCAAGTGCCCACCGCCAGCAGCAGCGCCGGTTGCGGGCGGTAGCCCCATGGGTTGTGGGTCTGCCAGCGCCAGCTGTCGACGAGCATTTGCGTCAGTTCGCGTTGCGCCCGCCAGCCCAATTCGCGCCCGGCCTTGCTCGCGTCGGCGCGGCACTCGGCGATATCACCGGCGCGGCGCGGGGCGAAGCGGTAGGGAATGCGCAGGCCGCTGACATCTTCGAAGGCGCTGATGATCTGCAACACGCTGTAGCCGGTGCCAGTGCCGAGGTTCCATACGTGCAGGCCATGCTCAGTGCCTTGCAAAACCTGCAGTGCCTTGAGATGACCTTCGGCCAGATCCAGCACATGGACGTAATCGCGGATACAGGTGCCGTCGACCGTTGGATAGTCGTTGCCATAAACGGTCAACGCCGCGCGCTGGCCGCTGGCAACCTCGGTCAGGCACGGCAGCAGATTGTTCGGCCGACCGTTGGGCGCCTCGCCGATCAGCCCACTATCGTGCGCGCCGATCGGGTTGAAGTAGCGCAGCACTGCGATGCTCCAGCGCGAGTCGGCAAGGGCGAGGTCGCTGAGCAGTTCTTCGATCACCAGCTTCGAGCGCCCGTACGGATTGGCCGGTTTGCCGGTGCCGTGGTCTTCGATGATGGGCATGCGGGCGGGCTCGCCGTACACCGTCGCGGAGGAACTGAACACCAGATTGAACACGTGGGCGCGGGCCATCGCCTGACACAGGTTCAGCGTGCCGACCACATTGTTGGCGTAGTAATCCATGGGGCGGCGCACGCTTTGCGCAACCGCTTTGAGCCCGGCGAAGTGCAGCACTGCATCAATCGCGTAGGTGCTGAAAATCTCGTCCAGCAGTGCGGCGTCGCGTATATCGCCTTCGATGAAGTCGATGTGCGAATGACTCAACAGTTCCAGGCGTGCGATGGCCTCACGGCTGCTGTTGCACAGGTTGTCGAGGATCAGAACCGAGTGTCCAGACTCGATCAATTGCAGTGCCGTGTGCGAACCGATGTAGCCGGCACCGCCCGTGATCAACGTGGTTTTGCGCATGACGACGTGCTCCATTGCGAGGAAATCCGGCTCAGCGGGCGGTGAATACCAGCTTGAATTCTTGCGGCCAGCGCGGGTGCAGCAGGCTGTAGGCCAAGGCGTAGGTCAGCGTGCCGATGGCAATGTCGCCGGCCAGGTGCGCATAACCGGACAGGCCGGTCTGCCGCGACAGCCACATCACCACGACGACCATCACGAGAGATGCAAGCAGGCTGCGGTAACTGGACTGAAAGAAGCTGCGCCAGTCGTAACCGATCGCGGCGTGCAGGCCGCGTACCTGCAACGGCGTGATCAGCAGCATGCGCAGCAGCAATGCCAGCGCCGCCGCCATGCCGCCGTAGCTCGCCCCGAGCAGATACACCAGCGCCAGCGCGAGCAGGGTGGTGGCGACTTCGGCCTTGAGCGTCAAGTGCGTGCGATTGACCGCCACCAGCGCGGTGGTCGCGTACAGGGCCAGATTGCCCAGCGCTGCCGTGCAGGCGAGCACTTGCAGCAAGGGAATCGCGTCGGCCCATTTCGCGCCGAAGATCAGCAGGATGATGTCTTCGGCGATCAGGGCGATGCCGAAGAACAGCGGTGTCAGCACGAAACCGCTGATCGCCGTGGAATCACCTATCACGCCGATCAGGCGCGACGGTTCAGCGCTGCGCCGGGCGAACACCGGCAAGGCGTAACTCATCAAGCCGTTGTAGATCGCCGAGCGCGGCAGGTCGATGATGCGCATGGCCAGGTTGAACATGCCCACCGCATGGGCGCCAGCGGTGAGACCGAGAATCAGGTTGACGCCGCGTTGCAGGGTTTGCGAACTCATCACGTTGACGCAAACGGGGAGACCGGCGCGCAGCAGTTCGCCCAGCACTTGGCGGTCGATAAGAAAGGGAATGCGCCGACGCTCGCTGCGCATCAACACCAGCGTGGAAATACCGTCCATGATCAGCGCCTGCGCGACCACCGCCCACGGACCGAAACCCAACAGCGCCACGGCCACGCCGCCGACCCCGCCAGCGACTTTGCCGAGCAACGTGCGCGAGGCCAGCAACTTGAAATTGCCGCTGCGGCGCATCTGCGCCACATACACCCGCGCCATCAGGGTGAAAAGGATTTTCACCGAGGCCACGGCGGTCATCCAGCGCAGCGCGGTGGACGGCGTATACAGCACCACCGCCAGCGTAATCAACGCAATCGACAACAGACTGACCAGCACGGCAAACCAGAACACGCTGCTGATGTGTTTGTCCTCGACACGTTGCAGGCGCACCAGCGGGTCTTCCAGCATCGACGAAAACAGAATGCCGACCACTTCGACCACGGCGATGATCAGCGTGCCGATGCCCAGCTCCGTCGGCGTCAGCAGATGCGCGTAGACGACAAAGGTAATCATCGACAGAAAGATCAGGCCGAACTTCTCGGTGAAAATCCATATGAGGGTCATGAAGCGGCGGTTGGCCATGGCGCGATCCCGACATTCAGCGGCTGTTGCCGAGGCTTTTCAAGCAGGCATAGAGGTAGCGCAGGGTTGGTTTGCCCTGGAAGAAAAACAGCGTCTGCCACGAATGCCCGAGCATCTGCCGGAACACTTCGATGACCCGCCGATGATCGCCGCGCCGGGAAAACGCATTGAGAAATTCGGCGTGGTTGGCGAGGACGAAATAGATTCGCTGCTGTTTGTTCAGACGGGTGCCGTAGCGCGCCAGGTACAGCTGGATGAAACGCAGCTTGTGCGGGTAATACTTGTGCGGTTGCGCGGTGATGTTGGCGGCGTTGACGGCGCGCCAGTGCAGAATCTGCGGCACGCTGTGGATCTCGCTGATTTCGGCGATGCGCGTCCACAGCAGGCGATCCTCAGCAAAACGCAGGCTCTGATCGAAGCCGCCAATGGCGACGATGATCTCGCGCACGGCCAGCACGCCGGAGGTGCCGTTGATGATGTTTTCGCGCATGAAATCGGCAAAGTGCTCGCCGTGTTTGCAGCGATCTTCCAATTGACGTTTGCCATCACTGAATTCACTCATCTGAAAGCAATCGATCAAGCCGACTTTGCGTCCCTGTCGAGTCAACTCCGCGTGCAGCGCCAGTTGTTTTTGCAGTTTCTCAGGATGCCAGCGGTCATCGGCATCGAGGAAGGCGATAAAGGTTTCTTCGGCACTGAACACGCCGCGATTGCGCGCACTGGCCGGGCCTTGATTGGGCTGCTGCAACAGCACGATGGGGAAGGGCGCGGCGTAGTGCTTGACGATCTCTGGCCCGGCATCACTGGAACCGTCATCGACGACGATGACTTTGTCCGGCAGGCGGGTCTGCGCGCACACCGAGTCCAGTGTGCGTTGAATGCTGGCGGCGGCGTTGTACAGCGGAATCACCACGCACACGGTGACGGCTGACGGATCATTCAGCATGGGCGTTGCTCCCGGAAAGTGGCGCGCATCGGCCGAGCCTTGGCGCCTGGCAACGGCTGCGTGCGCGCAACGAGGTGATGACGGAAGGTCAGGCTGAGCACGCAGAAAATCAGGAACTCGCCCGAGCGATAGTTGGGGATCACGTAGGCGACGTAATTGGTAACGACGAACAGGCCGATGATTACCAGCGCACAGGCCTGATAGCGCGCCGACTGGTCGGCGGTGATTGCCCGGTAGCGCTTGCTCAGGGTCTGGGCAAACATCAGCAGCAGGGCGATCAACTGAATCAAGCCGCCATTGAGCAGGGTTTCGACGTAGCCACTGTGGGCATTGCCGATGTAGCCCCAGCGGGTAATGAACGCATCGGCATCGGCACTCGCCCAGAACGCACCGAAGCCGTAGCCCTTGAGGAACTGGTCATCGATCAGCGGCTGGAGCAGTTCCCAGATCAGCGTGCGGTCGGTAAGCGACGGGTCACGGCCCACCAGTTCCAGCAGCATCGCGTAGTTGGCATAGAGCACACCACACAGAAGGAAGAACACCAGCGTCGCCGCCGTGAAAGCCAACAGTGAACGGTTGATGCGCAAGCGGATCAGCGTGATGAAGTAGGCGTAACTGGCAGTGCCGGCGACGATCAGCGCAATCGCCGTGGCCGACTGCGCCAGGCCAACGGCAATCAGCGCGAACAATCCGTAGAGCATGGCCATCGGGTTGCGCTGACGGATCATCGGCAGCAGCAACAGAATCGCAATAGCGTTCAGGCGTGCACCGGCATTCTTTTCTGCGAACACCCCGCGAAACGCACCGTCACGGATGCCGCCGGAAATAAAGGCAATATCCGGGCGAATCAAAGCGAAGATCAAGCCGACCAAAGCCGCCGCGCCGATCACGCAGCCGAACAGAAACGCGATCCGTTCGATGCTGTAGCGCCAGGCGATGAAACCGGCAAAGAACAATACGCTGAGCAGCGCAACGAAACGCTTGAAGCTGAGCATCGGCTCGCTCGACCAACTGATCGACGCCGCCACGCAGCCCAGGAACAACAGCAAAAACAGATTCTGACGGTAGAAGCTCTTGCTGAGAAAAACCTTGTGGCGGATGAAAAAGAACAGCGGCACCAGCAAGGTCAGCAAGCCGCAGACCTGATTGGCCAGATTGCCTTCCAGATCCTGCTGGGCATCGTCCAGGGTGCTGACATTACCCAGGCGCAGAAAGAAGCCGATCACTTGCGTATAGAACAGCACGCCAAACAAGGTGAAGGCGTCGGCCAGCGTCGAATAACGCACTTGCAGGCGGTTCATCTCAGCGCCTCCCGAGTAACGCCTTGAGGTAGGTCTGCACCGCGCGAGCGTTGACAAAGCGCGCGGCGGCCTCGATACGGCGCTGGCGATGCACGGCTCGCGGCGTGGCCATTTGTGCACTGATCGCGGCGGCGAGGGCGGCCGGATCGTCAACCTCGACCAAGGGCGCCACGGCGCCATCGGCGAGAATTTCCTGCGGGCCATACGGGCAGCGGGTCGCTACCACCGGCGTGCCGGTCGACAGCGCTTCGACCAAAGCGTTGGGGCTGCCTTCGAAGCGTGACGACAAGACAAAACAATCTGCCCGGGCAATCTCGGCGATAGGGTCACTGGCGTAACCCGGTAGATCGCAACGCTCCGCGACGCCAAGCGCCGCCGCTTGGGCGAGCAGTTCAGCGCGCAATGCGCCTTCGCCGAAAATGATCAGGCGCGCATCGCGTTGCGGCAGGCGGGCGAAGGCGTCGATCAAAGTGTCGAAGCCTTTTTGCTGCGCTAGCCGACCCACGGCGACGATCACCGGGGTGGTTTTGTTCTTCAGCCAGGGATGGCTGGGCGCGGCGGCAGGCTTGTCGCGAAAATCGTTGTCGAGCACCGGGTTGTCAGCGGTGGTCACATCGCGAGGGCGGGCGATGGTGGTGTCGACCAGATCCTCGGCGACGCCTTGCGACACGCAGATCACCGGGTTGGGAATCAGCCGGTACAGCCATGGCGCGAGCCAGTAAGCGAGCTTCACAGACAGGGCCGGGTTGACGTGCTTGTCCCGCGAAAAGGCATTGCGCTCGCTGACATGCAGCCGCGCCAAGGTACCGGACAGCGCGGCGGCGGCAATCGCGACGACGTTGACGTGAGTGAGCACCGCCAGTTGCGCGTCGTAGCGGTTGCTGCGCAAAAAGCGCATCAGCGCCGGCACGGCGGCGGCGCTGCGCGGGCTGTCGAGCAACACTTGCCTGACCCGAGGATCGAGCGCCGGTTGATTGATGCCGGCACCGGTGAGCATCAGCAATGTCACTTCATTACCGGCCTCGACCAAGGCACCGGCGAGGCGCACCATCATTTTCTCCGCGCCACCGGCGCCGAGGTCCTGGAGGATGATCAGCAGCTTTTTCATCGGTTCCACACCTGGTAATAAGCCTGCGCGGCGTACTGGCTGGTATAGGGCTGGATCGCTTCGCTGACTGAGCGTCGCGGCGGTGGCGCGGATTCGCGGCTGGCCAGGCTGTCGAGCAGCGCCTCGGCCAACGCCTGCGCATCATTAACGTTGACCAGGCGCCCGAGGCGTCCGTCGTCGAGCAACTCGCGCGGCCCGCTGCCGCAATCGGTGGAAATCACCGGCGTGCCCAGCGCCAGCGCCTCGACCAGTACCGTCGGCAAGCCTTCGTGCAATGAGCTGAGCACCAACAGCTGCGCATGGCGGATCAGCGGATAGGGATTGCGCAGATGCCCGGTGAAATGCACCAAGCGTTCGATGCCCAGCCGTTGTGCCTGCGCTTCAAGCTGCGCGCGCAAAGGGCCGTCGCCGGCAATTACCAGATAGGGCAGCGTGCGTTGTTGCGCCGCCAGCGCGTACGCCTCGAGCAGCAAATCGAAGCCTTTGGTTTCCACCAGCCGGCCGACCCCCAGCCAGTAATGATGGGGCACGCCACCGGGCAGCGGCGCTTGTGCCGCGCGCAGTAGTTGCTCGGTGATGACCGCGTTCGGGCAATAACGGATGCGCGGTTGGCCCCAAGGCATCAACCCGGCAAGCGACTGGCGCAATCCCTGGGACACCGCGACCACCTTGCCGCTGCCGCACAGATACAGCGCGTACAACAGCCGCAGGCTGGCGCGCCCGGTGTTCTGCTCGGCACAATCCAGCGCGGCATGGCGGGTGTAGATGACTTTGCAGGCACTGCCCAGGGTGGCGAACCAGGTGCAGAGGTTGGCCTGCTCCTTGGCGCCAATCAGATGCGTCACTCCCTCACGGCGAATCAGCCGGCGCAGCAGCACGATCGACTTCAGCCAGCCAGCGAGGCCGCCACCGCCACCGGCCATGCTCGGCGCGCCGTCGACGTTGGGCGAGTCGCCGTTCATGACGAAAAAACTCACCCGCCGACCGTCCGCCAGAAACTGTTCGGCGAGGCGTTGCTGCACGCACTCGACGCCGCCGCCAGTCTGGTAATCCTTGAGCGTGAACAGAATATGCATCGGCACAATCCTCATGGGGCAGTGACATTGATTGCCACTTGCTGGCGCAGAATCAGTTCGGTCAGGCGCAGGGCATTGCTCGGGTAGTCGAGCAGGTAACGCTTGATCGTGTGCGGCTCGCGATACATGCGGTAAAAGGCGCGCAGGTGCAGGCGATTGATCGCGTCGGGGTAGTAACGCTCGCTGGCATTGGCCTCCTGACGAATGAAACCGCCGCAGGTGAACGCCACGCCGCTGAAACCACCGCGCAGTGCTTCGAGGATAAAGCGCTCTTGCAGACCGGCGCCAAGGCCGACCAGTAGCAGATTGGTCCGCTGCCGGCAGATGTCAGCTTGGATTGCCGCACCTTGTTCGGCGTCGAAGTAACCGTTGCGCGCGCCGACCAATTGCAGGCGCGGGTACTGCGTGCCGAGCTTGTCGACGAAACGATCAAGCTCCGCCTGCTGCGCGCCGACCACATACACGCGCTTGCCGCGCTGCTCGGACTCGCGCAGCACCGGGTCGGCAATCGAGGTGAAATCGAAACTGACCCGCTGCACCGCGCGCCCGGTGATGCGCGACATGAAACCGGACATCAGCATGCCGTCGCAGAAATACGCCAGCGACGACGGCGGCTGGCGGATGAAACTGCCGATCGAGGCGAAGTTGAGAAAGGAAAACGCCCGGTTGGATTCCAGCAGGGCCGGCGAATAACGGTCGAGCAGCTCGAGGCGGATCATGATGCAAGATCCTGTGCTTCGGCGGCGCAGGTCGGCCGACCAACGCTGATGTAGGTGAAGCCGCGTGCGCTGAGGCGTTGCGGATCGAACAGATTGCGGCCATCGAAGATCAGCGGATTTTTCAACTGGCGGGCGAGCAGTTCGAAGTCTGGTGCGCGAAACGATTGCCACTCGGTGACGATCACCAGCGCGTCGGCATTTTTCAGCGCCGCCTCTTTGGTCCCCGCCAGCGTGAGGTCATCGCGTGGGCCGTAAAGCTGCTGGGCCTGCTCCATGGCTTTCGGGTCGAATGCCTGCACATTGGCGCCGGCACGCCACAACGCCTCCATCAAGACGCGGCTGGGGGCTTCGCGCATGTCGTCGGTGTTGGGCTTGAAGCTCAGGCCCCACAGCGCGAAGGTTTTGCCTTCCAGCGCGCCGTTGAAGTGCTCGGCGATCTTGTGGAACAGCGTGCTTTTCTGCTCGTTGTTGCGTGATTCCACCGCGCGGAGCAGGCGCGCATCGATGTCGACGCCGTGGGCGGCATGGATCAACGCCCGCACATCCTTGGGAAAACACGAACCGCCGTAACCGATGCCGGGATAAATGAACTGGTAGCCGATGCGCGGATCCGAGCCGATGCCATGGCGAACCATTTCGATGTCGGCGCCAAGCTTTTCGGCGAGCCCGGCCATTTCGTTCATGAAACTGATCTTCGTCGCGAGCATGCAGTTGGCCGCGTACTTGGTCAGCTCCGCGCTGCGCACATCCATGACGATGATTTTTTCGCGGTTGCGATTGAACGGTTCGTACAGCTCGCGCATCAGCGCTTCGGCACGCGGGCTGTCGGTGCCGATGATGATCCGGTCGGGGCGCATGCAGTCGTCGACCGCGCAACCTTCCTTGAGAAATTCCGGGTTGGAAACCACGTCGAAGGTCAGCGCAGCGCGGCCGGTTTCGCCGAGGATGGCGCTGATGCATTCGCGCACCCGGTCCGCAGTGCCCACCGGCACCGTGGATTTGTCGACGATGATCTGCTCGCCGCGCAGGTGCTCGCCGATGGTGCGGGCGACGCTGAGCACATGTTTGAGATCCGCCGAGCCATCCTCGTCCGGCGGCGTGCCGACCGCGATCAGCAACACATCGCCATGCCTTACGGCGGCGGCCAGATCGCTGCCGAATTGCAGGCGGCCGCTGTGATGATTGTCCCGCACCAGGCTTTTCAGCCCGGGTTCGTAGATGGGCAGAGTGCCGTCGTTCAAGGCCTGCACCTTGGCCGCGTCGACATCCACACACAGCACGTTGTGGCCAACCTCGGCCAGCGCGGCGCCCTGGACCAGTCCGACATAACCGATACCGAATACACTCACATTCATGGGAAAACCTCATGCGTGGCGGGGTGGGCCAGAGCGCTGGCCGCTGTCAGTAGATGTTTTTCGAAAACAGGGTGAAGGGCGTCTTCAGCAGGATCTTGATGTCCAGCCACAGCGACCATTGATTGATGTAATTGAGATCTTGAGCGACCCGGCGCTGCATCTTTTCCACGGTCTCGGTTTCGCCGCGATGCCCGGTGATCTGTGCCAGCCCGGTGATGCCAGGCTTGAGCCGATGCCGCGCCATGTAGGCGCGCACCTTGCCGGTGTAATAGATGTTGTGGGTCACCGCGTGGGGGCGCGGGCCGACCAGCGCCATGTGGCCGAACAGCACGTTGAACAGTTGCGGCAGCTCATCGATGGAGCTGCGCCGCAGAAAGCGTCCCAGTGGGGTGACGCGGTCGTCGTCGCGGGTGGCCTGGCGCACTTGCTGATCGTCGTGCACGCGCATCGAGCGAAACTTCCACACGCGGATCACTTCGCCGTCGCAGCCATGGCGGTTCTGCTTGAACAGCACCGGCCCCGGCGACGTCAGCTTGATCGCGATGGCCACGCCGAGCAGCAGCGGGCTGAGCAGAATCAGCGCCACCGCAGCGACGCTGCGTTCGAACAGGTCCTTGCAGAACAGGCTGCCGGGGTGCGAAGTGAGCAGGCTTTCGTTGAGATAGATCGCCGGCATCCGCTCGATCTCGGAGATCGAATGATTGAGCAGGACCATGCTGCCCAGATCCGGAATCCACACCACGTCGACGTTCATGTCGAGGAGGTTGATGTACAGCGCTTCGATGGTCGCTGCCTCGGCCATCGGCAGCACGATGTACACGCGCCGCGCCTGCAAGCGGGTGATGATTTCGCGAATGTCCTCGACCTCGCCGAGCAGCGGCAGGATGCTCGGCGCCGGGCCGCTGTTGGCTTTCGCCGCGACAAAACCGAGCAGCAGCGCACGATCCGGGTCGAGCAGTTTGCGCGCCAGCTCATGGGCAGTCGGGCAGGTGCCGATGATCACCGCTCGACGCTCGTTGCAGATCATCTTGGTATACATGCGCACGAACAGATGCAGCGGCAGAAACGTCGCCGCCTGGGCGAGAAAACCCACCACGGCCCAGACAATCACCACCTGCCGGGAGAACAACGCGCTGGTCTGGGTGACAAAGGCGATGCTCATCAGCAGCCCGAGCAGAATCAGCCAGCCGGCGAGCAAACGTCCGAGCCCGACCAGCAGACCATGGCGCTTGTGGTAGACCTGCACCAGGCCGTAGACCGGCATCGAGCCAAGCACGGTGAGGATGATCAGCAGCCGATATTCACTGGGCAAATCGCCGATGCGCCATTGCACCAGCACAATCAGCAACAGGTTGACCAGGGTCATTGCGCACAGCCAGTGCACCCAGAAGGTGAGGCCGCGACGGTGTGCCATTTGCGCGGAATATTGCGAGGTCATCGGCGCGATCTCCGATTCGTCGAACAGGGAAGGATTTGCTGTTGCCGGGCGGCACGGCCCGAAGGATCAGCGCGGGGCGAAGTCGTAGTCGTAGAAGGAACGGGAATGGCCATGGCCGTACTTGCGCGCCTTGCGCAGATCGACCTGATTGAGCACCACGCCGAACACCGGCGCCTGGCTCTGCTGCAACACGGCAATGCTCTTGCGCACCTGGCCCACCGGCGTGCTCTGCGCCTTGACCACATAGATCACCGCATCGGAATGCTGCGCCAGCAACAGTGCGTCACTGACGATCTCCGCCGGCGGCGAATCGATGATGATGTGCCGGTAGCGCGACTTGAGAATCTGCAACAGCCGGCCGAGGCGCGGTGAGCTGAGTAAATCCTGCGCCGGCGCCACGGCATTGCTCGAACTGCTCGAGGCTTTCAAACGCGGTGCCTCGAACGGATCCAGCGCCGATGGCGTCAGGCAGCCGGCCGGGAGCATGTCGAGATTGCCGACACTGCGAATGCAGTCTTCCAGCCGCGCGGTGCCGGCCATGAGGTTGGCGAGGCCAGGGCTTTCCGGCGGGAAATCGAAGTTCAGCGACAGCGTCGGCTGCCGCATGTCAGCATCGATCAGCAGCACTCGCTCCAGCGGCGCCAACGACGAGGCGAGGTTGTTGGCGATGGTGCTCTTGCCTTCGCCGGACACCGAAGACGTGACCAGCACCACCTGCGCCGGGCGTTCGTTGTTTTGCAGCATCAGCCAGGTGCGCAGGTTGCGGATGGTTTCGCAGAAACGCGGGTGGTCGTTGTCCTCGAACAAACGCGCCAACTGCCGCCGGCTCTTTTTCATCACCAACGGCACGACGCTGAGCAGCGGCACATTGAGCAGGCTCTCGACGGTGTCGTCGGTCTTGAACGTGTTGCTCAACGTATCGAAGAGGAAGGCGAGGGCGACGCCGACCACCGCAGCCACCAGCGCGACGATGGCGAGGATCAGATTCTTGCGCGGTTTGCTCGCTTCCAGCGGCGCGATCGCCGGGTCGACGATGCGCGCCTTGGCCGAGTCCATGTCGGAAGTGGCGGCGGTTTCCTTGAGGCGGGTGACGAAGGTTTCGTACAGCGCCCGGGTGCTGTCGACTTCACGCTGAAATTCGCGCAGCTGGAATTCCTTGCGCGAAATGTCCTGAATCTGCGCCTTGTTGCTGTTGAAGGATTTGCGCAACGCGTCTTCGCTGGCTACTGCCAGTTGATACTGGCGCTCGATACCGGCAACCACTTGCTGCACTTGCAGGCGCAGACTGTTGGCGGCGGTGCGCTGTTCGGAACGGGCGGATATCAGCGCCGGGTGTTTCGGCCCGTAGCGGCCCGACAACTCTTCGACTTTGGCCTGAGCCTTGGCGAGATCAGCCTGGAACTGCTGAATCAGCGGATTGCTCAACACTGCCGGCACGCTGGACAAACGGCTGATGTCGCCGTTGCTCAAGGATTGCGCCTGCCGGAACTGGCTCTCCGCTTCGGCGCGATCGCGGCGCGCATCGATCATGCGGTTGCCGGTCATTTGCAGCTCGTTGGCACTGATGGTGGCGACGCCGTCGACATCGACCAGACCCTGTTCTTCGCGATAGGCCTGCAACTTGTTTTCGGCAACGCGCAGGTTGTCGCGCAACTCGACCAGGCGGGTGTTCATCCAACTGGTGTTGTTTTGCGAGGACTTGAGGCTGGTGTCCTGCTGGCTGTCGATGAAGCCTTGGGCGAGGGCATTGGCCACCGCCGCAGCGAGGGCCGGGTCAGGCAGTTCGACGTCGATTTCCAGCAACTGACTCTTGCCGACAAACTTGACGCTGGTGTGCAGCATCAGGTTTTGCGTGACGTCGTTGAACACCTGTTCTTCGGTCGCTGGCGGTTTGGGCGGCGGCAACAGGTCCAGCCATGGCAGCCACTGGTCACGATTGAGGTCGGCCAGCCATTGGCGCGGAGTGAACCAGCTCTGCGCCTGCTGGCGGGGATCGGTGATCGGATTGGTAGTCAGGCCAAGTTTGCGCACGGCGCGCTCGGCCAGTTCCCGCGATTGCAGCAACGCCTGCTGGGTCTGCAAATAATCAGTGGTGGTGGCGCCGCCGGATTCGGCGGCTTGCTGGAAACTCAACACTGGCGGCGTCTTGTCCTTGATCAGCAGTGTCGCACTGCCAACGTACTGCGGCGTGATGAACGACAGCGCCGCCACGGCCAGCGCGCAACTGAGCAGCACCAGCCAGGCGATGTTCCACTTCGCCGACCAGACCACGCGCCACAGGTGCAGCAGATCAAGGGTGTCCGACTCATCGCCCGCTTGCGTTTGCGAGTGGGCCTGGAGCGGACGTTCGAGGTAGGTGCTTGGGCTGTTGTCCATGATCAGAAAAAGCCTTGTGCAATGGAAATGGTGTCGCCGGGGGCGATGACGGTGGTGCGCGAGATGTTCTCGGTGACCGGCGGGCCACCACTGCCGCGCAGAATCGTCACTCGTTTCATTGAGGCGCGTTCGGTCAGGCCGCCACCCAGGGCGATGGCTTTTTCCAGGGTCAGGCCGGGCTGAAACGGATAACTGCCGGGCTTCTGCACTTCGCCGTTGATGTAGAACGGGCGGTATTCGATCTGACTGAGGCTGACTTTCGGATCGACCAGATAGCCTTGCTTGAGGCCGTCGACGATCTTCTGTTCGACCTGATTGGGCGTCAGGCCCTTGGCGACGATTTCGCCGAGAAACGGGTAGGAGAAGGTGCCGGCGTCGTTGAGGCGAATCTTCTTGAAGCTCAGTTCCGGCTCGCCGAACACGATGATGCGCAAGACATCGCCAGCGGCCAGGCGGTAATTGGTGTCGGTGTCCGCCGCCTCGACTGTGGGCACTGTCCAGAGCAGCAACAACAATAAAATCAGGCGCGTGTGCATGGCCCAACCCTCCTACAGACTGACGTCGAACGTGATCTGGAAAACATTGCGGGTGAAGCTTTCGTTGTCGGCATCGGAGTCGTTATCGCGGTGGCGGTAGGCGACTTCGACGTCCAGCCAGCGGCGCATTTCGTAATTCACGCCGAGTTTGTAATCCTGCAGGTCGTCGCTGCGGTCCTGGCCTTCGTAGGCGTAATGGCCCATGCCGGCTTCGGCGACGGTGGTGATGCGCTCGGTCCAGCCGTGACGCCAACCGATCTGGGTGAAGGTGGCTTTCACCGCGTCGGACCCGTCGTCGCCTTCGGCCATGGCCTGGCGGGCGAGAAAGGTGAAGGTCGAGTAGGTGCGCGGTTTCCACGCCAGATCCACTTGCCAGGTAGGGTTGCTCAGGTCGTCGGAACCGCTCTGGTCGAAATTCTTGCGCTCGTAACCGACGCGCAATTTGCCGGTGGTTTTCGCTGTCATGTCCCACTCGGCCCCAGCCAGCACTGCGTCGGAGCGGCTGCTCCGCGGGCTGTTCGATTGCAGGTAGTCGAAGCGGGTGTGGTCGTATTCGAGCAAGCCACGGGTTTTGCTGCCGAGGCGGTGATACCAGGTGCTGGTCAGGTTGCTGGTGTTGCGCTCCTTGTCATCGTTGATGCCATCGGAGTTGTCGTAGCGCAGCTGTGCGTAGCTGGCGCCGAAGTCGATCTGGTTCAGCGCACTGCGCGCGCCAAAGGTGTAGACGCCGCCGACGCGCTGGCTCTCGATCTTGTCGTTGATGCCGTCGACGGCGGTCGAGGTGGTGCGCTCGTATTTACGCGCCTCGGCTTCCAGTTTCAATCGATGCCGATCGGTGAATTCCATGATGCTGTCGGCGCGCAGCCGCTGGGCGGTGTTCGAAGCGTCCGAGGCGCTGTGATAGATGTAGCGGGTCGGTTCCCAGATCACCCGCGTGGCGCTGTTGCGATCCTCGGCCTTGAGCTCGAAGGCCGGCGCCAAACGGGTGACCATGGTCGATTCGACATCGTGTTCGACTTCGCGAAAGTTGTCGTCGTAGCTTTCTGACAAAGCAAAGGTCGGGGTGAAATCGAAGCCGTAGACATTGATCGCTTGCGGCTCAACGCTCCAGGCAGCTTCGGGGGCACAGCAGGCGACGACTAAAACCAGGGAACAGCGAGGCTTCAGAGCCATGGATCACGCTCCTGATTAAGGGGGTCGGGGTCAGGGCGAAGCAGATCCGGACTATTGTCGCTGGCGTTCGAGGTAACTCAGCGGGACGCTGACGTGCTGTTGGCGGTTGAGGAAATTGAGCAGCATCATCACCCGCTCGTCGCCCTGCATGGACAGGAACACGCCTTCAAGCGGGGACAGTGGGCCCTGGACGATTTGCAGAGGTTCGCCGGGCGTGAGTGTCGGTTCGGCAGGAAAACCGAGCGACTCCTGGCTGCGCTCACGCAATTGCGCGATCACGTCTTCATCGACGCGGGCGGGCACATGGTTGAATTCGACGATGCGGCTGACACCACGGGTCGAGCGAATCGGTGCCCAGTTATCGTCGCGGCTCAGTTGAATGAACACGTAGCCGGGGAACAGCGATTCCAGGGTTCGTTGGCGTTTGCCACGAATACTGCGCTCGCTCATCAGTTGCGGCCGAAAGGTCGAATAGTTCTGTTGCTGCAGATTGAGTTGTGCCCGTTCATCCTGGCGGGGCTTGCACTGCAATAAATACCAGTTAGAACCGTTGCGGCAAACCGTTAGCATGCTGGAGTACTCCATACATAGCGATCGTTTAAGCAGGGCGGCCGATAGCGTGGGACGAGCCGTCATGCTTGCTAGTAGGTAGTAGGCTGATCAAGGCAAAGTGCCGAGCCAGATGCATCAATGTTTATTGGCAGAAGAAGTGTTTCAAAAATGAATCAACTTGGCTGGGTTATTGTTATATCCGTGGCCGTCTTGGCTATAACGAGTCCGCGCTTTTGTTCAAGCAAAGCTACCGCACGGTTCGCAGTTGCGACCTTCAGGATCCAATTGCATAAGTAGCCTGAGAGCAAAAAGTGTGCGTCGGCGCGAGCTCATCGGGCAGTGGTTAGTTATCGGCCAGTCTTTGCAAGCTGTCAATTGCTAACAGTCAAAAACATTACCTTTCATCCGCTGATGATGGCCATGTTTTGTAAGTCATTGGTTTGAAAGGGCGAAAACTCTTCGTCGGATTTTTTAAACTTTTCATAGTTATTGAAGTCGCGGGCGTTAGATGGTGCGAGTGATAGCAAATTAGTTTCAATTTTACATGTTTCGATTCGTAAGAAGTTCGGATTTTAAATGCCTCGCGTCGGATGCTGCTGGCCTGGGCAACTAAGGTCGTCTATGAATAGTTGCCGCTATTCGCAGGTAAATGTTCGGTGCTGCATATCTCTTCAAGTCAAACCATCAAGCCGAGGCGATCATGAGCGTTCTGGTAACGGGTGCCGCAGGTTTTATCGGTTATCACACGGTCATGCGTTTATGCCGCGAGGGTCTTGAGGTTGTGGGTGTCGACAATCTAAACGCTTACTACGATGTCAAACTCAAGCAGGCACGTTTACAAAAACTCGAGACGTTGCCCACTTTCACTTTTCATCGGCTGGATATTGTCGATCAGGCGGCATTGACCGCGCTGTTCCAGCACGGCCACTTCAAACAGGTAGTTCACTTGGCCGCCCAAGCTGGCGTGCGCTACTCGCTGGACAATCCCGATGCGTATGCGCAATCGAACCTGGTCGGGTTTCTCAACGTTCTGCAAGCTTGCCGACGTCATCCGCCGGAGCACTTGATCTACGCGTCGAGCAGCTCGGTCTATGGCGCCAACACCCGGGTGCCGTTTCGCGAAGACGACCAGGTCGACCAACCGGTCTCGCTATATGCCGCCACCAAACGCGCCAACGAATTGCTCGCGCACAGTTACTGCCATCTCTACGGCTTGCAGGCCACCGGCCTGCGTTTTTTTACCGTCTACGGTCCCTGGGGTCGACCGGACATGGCGCTGTTCAAATTCACCGAGGCGATGCTGCAAGGGCGCGCCATCGACCTCTACAACCAAGGCGAAATGGCGCGGGACTTCACCTTTATCGATGACATCGTCGAAGCGATTTTGCGCTTGCTCGACAAACCGCCCGCACTTAGCGCCGGGCGCGGCTCCAACCAGTTATTCAATATCGGACGCGGCAGTCCGGTGGCGCTGATGAGCTTCGTCGAATGTCTGGAGCAGGCACTGGGCATCAAGGCTCAGCGCCGTTATTTGCCGATGCAGGAGGGCGACGTGCTGAAGACCTGGGCCGACGTATCGGCGCTGGCACGCTGCATCGACTTCAGCCCGCAGGTGCCGATCGAGCAGGGCGTGCAAGCGTTCGTGCAGTGGTATCGCGAGTTTTACCAGCTCTGATTCAGTGCAGGGTGACGGCCCTGCGACTTTCCCCGATGCGGATCCGGTCGAGGGCGCGGTTCAACGCATCCAGTGCATCGAGCAGCGCCTTGGCCTCGGCCTCACGCCCGTCGCCCCACAGGCGTTCGGCCATTTTGTTCAAGGCCAGAATGGCGCGTTCGATGTCGGCTGCGCTGGCGGTGTTCTCAGGGGCTGGTGGTTCTTTCGGCATTCACGGTTCCTCGGCGGGCGGCAAACCACCATACCGCCAAGACGCCGAGCTATACAGCCAGAAGTGTCGCCGATCAGCAGCGAATGCTGTCTGATCAGCGATTAGCCTCAATCAATCCCGCCTCGATAAACCGCACCGAACTCTCCAGCGCCTGCTGCCCCTCGGCCAGCATGCCCGCGTAGAAATGCCAGGCGTGAAACATGCCGGGCCACACTTCAAGATTGACCCGGACGCGGTTGTCCGCCAGGTGATTGGCCAGACGCATGGCGTCACTGAGCATCAGTTCGTTTTCGCCGATCTGCACCAGAATCGGTGGCAGTCCGGTGACGTCGGCGAACACCGGCGACGCCAGCGGATGGTTGGCCAAGGTGCCGCCGAGAAAGGCTCGCGCGAGGATGTCCAGCACGGGCTTGGAGTTTAGCGGGTCAAGGCCTTCACGATTGCTCATGGAAGCGCCGGTGTGTTCGAGGTTGGCCCATGGCGAGATGGACGAACCCACTGCGGGCAAGGGCAAGCCTTTGGATTTTGCCGCGACCATCACGCTGACCACCATCGCGCCACCCGCCGACTCGCCTGCGAAGCCAATCTTGCTGGCGGCGATGTTCTGCTCAAGCAACCACTCATAGGCGCGCAAAGTGTCATCGATGGAGGCGGGGAACTGATGCTCGGGTGCGAGGCGGTAATCCGGCATGTACACCCGCGCGCCGAGCATTTTTGCGTAGTTGCCGCCGATGCCGTGGTAGCCGTCAGGTCGACCGACGATGTAGGCACCGCCGTGGATGTACATCAGCACCGCGTCGGTCTTGAGTTCATCCGGAGTCACCAGCGTAGCGGGCACGCCGCCCATGTCGACTGCTTCAAACCTCACGCCAGCCGGTGGTTGATTCTGCCCTAGCATTTTTGCGTAGGCATCGCGGATGTCGCTCATCTTAGTGGTGGTATCGATACCCTTCAGCACGGGCACCAGATCGCTGAGGCTGTTGGCCCAGGTTTGTACAGCTGCTTTTACTTCAATGTTCATATGACCTCGATCAGACGTTAGTGATGGCTTAACTAATCGAAATGGTATGCTCATGATTGGGGAATAGGTTTCCCCATAACCGGTGCCAAGCCGCCTGAATGCCAAACCCGGAGGCCACATGGAACTGCATAACCTGAACGACATCGCCGCCTTCGTCGCCTCGGTGGATACTGGAAGTTTTACGGCGGCGGCCAGGCAACTCGGGCTGACCCGCTCGGCCGTCGGTAAATCGATCGTGCGGCTCGAATCGCGTCTGCAGGTCCGTCTGCTCAACCGCACCACCCGCAGCCTGAGCCTGACCGACGATGGTCGGGTGCTGTATGAGCGATGTGTGGGCATCTTGCAGGATCTGGACGAGGTCGAAGAGGCTTTGGCGTTCCGCCGTTCGACGCCCAGCGGCCGCTTGCGCATGAGCCTGCCGGTAGCACTGGGCCGGCTGCACGTTGTGCAGCACATCGAGCGCTGTCTGAGAGACTGGCCGTCGCTCGCCATCGACGCGACGTTTTCCGATCGGCTGGTCGACCTGATCGACGAGGGTTTCGATCTGGCGATTCGCATCGGTCCGCCCAAGGAAGACTCCGGGCTACTCACGCGCACGGTGGCTTACCAGCAAATGATCACCTGTGCCTCGCCCGATTATCTGAATGAACATCCGGCACCGCAGACACCCGAAGATCTGGCCGGGCATGCGTGCCTGCACTTCGTCAGCGGCGGCCGATTGCTGGCGTGGAATTTTCGCGTCAATGGTCAGCCTGTGCCGGTCATTCATGCCGGACGGCTGCAAATGGACAGCGCCGAAGCCTTGCATCAGGCGACTGCGGCAGGCCTCGGTATCGCGACGTTGCCATCCTATGTGGTCAACGATGACCTGCGCAGTGGCAAGCTTGTGCAGTTGCTCGCAGAGTACGCCGAGGCTGCCGAGCCGATCCGGGTGATTTATCCGAGCAAGCGACACCTGTCGCCGAAGATTCGGCTGTTTATCGACAGGCTGGTGGAAGCGTGGTCACCGGCGCCTTGGGAGTGATTGCCTGGTCATTGCAGCTGTTTTGCAAACTCCGATGTTATTGATGACGGCAATGTCCAAACTGTGCGCATTGAAAAGCCCTGAATCATCAGGGCTGTGTTCTGGCTGAGGGGGCGTAGAGTGACAAACTCGCGGTCGGTCTACTTCGCGCTCGAAGAGCAGGCCAACCGATATTGCTCGTAGTTCAAACCTTCGACCTTTTCCGGCAGCTTGTATGGCACGGGGCAGCTTTTGCCCTGCCACTTGATGGTGATGACACCGTGATCTTTGGTCACCAGCGCCAGGGCCTTGCCCGTCGGATCTGACAATGCCAGTTGTTTGCCGTCGCTATCCAACAGCACCGCGCCGAATGGAATCGGCTGGCCGTTGGCATCGTACAGTTCAAACTGGACGCGTCTGCCTTTGCTGCCTTCGAAGCGTGCAAGAACCACCGAACCTCGTCTTGGCACCAGTTGTTGGGTGGCATTGTCCAGCTCGATCTCACCGCCCAGGTTACGCGTGTCCAGCGTTACCCAGTTCACGCGGTACGGTTGCGCGTTAGGCAGAACCGCATAGCCGTTCAGGCCGGTTTTCACACCCGAATAGCTGCTGACTTCGACGCCCGACATGCCGGGGACTTCCACCAGGCCGAACGTTTCACCGACGGTCTGGCCCATATTGATGCCGCCGGCATGAGCCACGATCGATCCGGCCGCACTCAGGTTCTGCGACTCATAGCCGCTGCCTCGGCTGTAGCCAAAGCCCAGATCGCCCATCGACGTACGGGTACTCAGACTGAGCGAGCCAGAGCGCTCGCCCTGGACGCTGCGCCCGGTCTGCACGGAATAGTAGGTGTCGCTGTCCTCGGTCAGATAACCATTGATCCCGGCTTGCGTGCTGGTACCGGCGTTCTGATGGTTACTGGAAACGTAGGCACGCGGTGCGCGTGGTGTCGATCCGAGCGGGAACGATATTGAAACGCTTAATTGCGTATCGTTGCTGGTGTCACCGCGTGCGCCGAATTCCTGGGTTTTGCTCAGGCTGATGTTGTAGTTCAGGTCGCGCCAATTGTTGTTGTAGCCGGCGGAAAAGCTGCGCGAGCCACCGCGATCCCAATAGCGCTGGTCACTGGCATTCAAATACAGCGAGCCGAACTGGCGCGCTTCGCCAAGGGTCTGGTTGACCGTGAGATCTGTACGGGTTTTGGCATTGCCCGCGCGCCGCGTAGCGCCAGCGCTGGTGTCCTGCACATGGTCGGTCAGCGTGCGGTAACCCTCGGTCGAATAACGATAGGCGGCGAGAGTGAAGCTGGTATCGGTACCGGTGAAGGTCTTTGCATAGAGCGCGCGGACACTGCTGCCCTGGGTAGTTTTGCCGAATGCCTTGCTGGACGATTGCGTAACGTCCAGGGACATCGCGCCAATCGAGGTGTTCTTCGCCGCACCGATGGACAGCGCCTTGAAGCCGTTGCTCGCCTGAATGCCGGCAATGCCCGTCAGATTGCTGGTCAAGCCGTAGGCGAAAGTGCCCCCAAGGAAAGCCGGTTTGTCATAGCCCTCGCTGTTGTTGTTGAACTTGCCGCTCGACAGGCTGTACTTCAGTTGCCCCTCACGCACCATCGTCGGCAGGGCGGAGAACGCCTGCCGGGTTACCTTGCGCCGACCATCCGCTTCGACAATGGTGATCTCCAGGTCACCGTTGGAGCCCGATGGGTAGATATCACTGATCTCGAACGGACCCGGCGGTACATTGGTGGTGTAGAGAATGTAGTTGTCCTGGCGGACCTCGATCTTCGCATTGGTTTCCGCCACGCCACGAATGATCGGTGCATAACCGCGCTCACTGTCTGCACGCATGCCTTCATCAGAAGCGATCTTGACGCCTTGGTAGCGCACGCTGTCGAACAGATCCGAGTCGGAAAAGATTTCACCCGCGCTCAGTTGCCCCTTGATCGCCGTGAGGTCGCGCTGGATGAACGTGCGGTTGCTGACAAAACGATTGGGCCGGCCGGTGGAGCTGCTCAGGTTGGATTCGTTGCGCAGACGCCAGGCACCAAAGTTGATGCCGTTGCGCAGCCCCAGGTTATTGGAGATTTGCGTGGTGTAATCGGTTTTGCTGCGGGTGCTGCTCAGCTGGTAGTTGATGAAGCCGGCGGCCACGCCTTGGTCCCAAAGCTCCGGATCTACATAGCCGCGCATGCCACGCGCCATGGCGACCTGCGGCACACTGATATTGAGGCGCAGGCGGTTGGCATCGAAATTGAGACTCGCTTGCTCGATCATTGCAGGCAGGTCGTAGTGATCGGCAGGGTGTTGCTCGTCAACCAGACCCTGCTCACGCAGTTTGCGCATGTCCACACCCAGCTGCTGCAACAGTTCCAGGGTGATGCGTGGCTCGACTTTGCCGTTGACCGGGTTGGCCGCGAAATCGATATCGCGACGCCCGACCAGCGTGCCGTTGCTGAACACGTCGACGCGGTATTGGCCTGGCAAGACGCTGTTGGCATTCAGCAACGGTTGCAGATCGACCGCCGATGAACCTTCAAGGAACAGCGTATTGAAAGATTCACTCGCCACTGCGGCCGGGGCTTCGGCGCCCACGGCGAATCCGCAAATGGCCATGTTGATAGCAAAGCACAATGGATGCAGGCAGCCCAACGCCGCTTTGTTTTTCTGGCGCGCAACATGATGCTTAACACAACTTTCAGATGTGTGGTGTTGGGAGGAAAACATGCAATTTGCCTTATCAGTCCGTGTTGCTTCAACCGGAGTCCGGAACTTGTGAATAGCTTGTAAGTTGGCAGGGTGGGGCGGGGGATTTACTGGGCGGAGGCATCTTTCACGCGCTCGGCATGGCTTTCGGCAACGCTTAGTGGTGCATCGAATCGTTGTTGTGCGCCGTAATCGTTAATTGCTGAAAAACTCAAATGCGAAGTACCAGCTGGCAGATCTTTCAGATTGAATGAGCGAACTTCCCCTGGAACGATCATTGTCGAATCAATTACCAATTCCGCTTTTTTCCCTGCAACGACTTTCAGATCCGCCAGCGACACGTGGTAGTTGCTTTGGTTTTTTACTTTCAGCACCGACTTGCCAGCCTGAGTGACCAATTGCCATGCAAGTTGCTCCGGTGCCTTTGCGGCATCACCGGCGAGTCCGTCCGGGCGGAAGAAGACCTTGATACGCTGACGTACCGCCAATTGCAGCGTGTTGACATCGGCAGCACTGGCCTGGGGGATTTCCTGCACGTTCAGCCATACCACCGACTCCTTGTCCGCAGGCATGCCGCGGCCTTCATAAAGAATCCTCAGTAATTGCTGTTGATTGGGCTCAAGTTTGGCCAGTGGTGGAGTAACTGCGAAAGGCGGTGCGCTGCCAGCCGTGTCGCCGGCATCCAGCCACGATTGCGCCAGAATGGTTTGTCCGCCGTTGCGCACGGTGACATTCGCCTCTTTGTGCGCGCCATCGAAGATAATCCGGGTGGAGCTCAAGGAGATGCTGGCGAATGCCGAGTGCGTCATCAACACCCCGGCAAGCCCCAGGCAAAGCGGAAAGTAGCGACTTAACATAGATTTCACCGATTAATCTGGTCGGGAAGGACGAGGCACAGCGGCCCCGCCCAGGTATTGCGGGCTGCTTATTCGTATTCGAGAACGAACGGCAGAGTGGCGTTACCGGTACCGGCAGTAGCGGTGGTCTTGTCGCCGGTAGTGACGTAAGCGGCTGCGAACGACAGGGTGCCGTCACCGCCTGTGGTTGCGTCGCCAGTCAGGTTGGTCTGCACTTTGGCAGTGGCTTCGGAGCTCAGGTCGATCAACTGGCCATTGCTGTCCAGCAGTGCGATACCAACGCCTTTGGCCGCGTCTGCACCCTGTAGCTTGAGAACTTTCTTGCCATCAACCAGGCCCGAACCGCCGTTTACGGTTGGTTTGAACAGCATCGAAACCTTGGTGCCAGCGTTGCAGTTCACTTTCAGGTTGAAATCGTTGGCGGCCACACGACCGGCGCCCGGAGCGGAGTCGGTGCCCATGTCTTTGATCGACACGCTGCCCATGTCCACGGCAATCATCTTGTCGTTACCCAAGGCGCCATCTACCGAGCAAGCGTCGTTATTGATAACGCCGGTGAAGCTGATTTGACCGCTGCCGCCCTTGACAGCTTTGGCGGCTTCTTCAGCCACTGCACCAGTGGAGGCAGCCAGTACGGAAAGAGTGAGTACTGCGAAAGCGAACTTTTTCATGTTTATATCCGAAGTTATTGTGAAGTGCTGCATTGAAATGCCAGGCCATATTAGGTGTGCGGTGGTGGCGGGTCTTTGGGATTTGTCTTAAAGCGATAAAGGTGCGAGCCAGTCAGTAATATGGCAGTGGCGTATTCATATTTGCGGTAATGGTGCAGCGAACCAAATGAGACAATTCTCAAAGTCGTGCGGTCTTTGTCTGGCTAGTATTCGCGGATGCAGAAATTCTCAGTCAACGCAAAGTTTGTGAGCGGGCGTCCTGCTTGAAAGATTATTCAGACTTTCGCTATTAACGACTGATAGAAAGAGGTTCCAGGTTTGTGAACACGCTTCGTATATTGGTCTTGGAAGATCACGCCTTTCAGCGCACGGCGGCAGTCAGTGCGCTTAATAGTCTGGGGTACAAAAATATCTTTCAGGCGGCTGACGGCAAGGATGCGCTGGCTGTGATATCCCAGGCTGGAGGCGTGGACGTTGCATTGTGTGACTTGAGCATGGCCGGGATGGATGGTTTGACGTTCTTGCGCCTGGCGAGAGAGGCCGGTTTGATTCGTGCAGTGATCATCTGCAGTTCACTGCCTGAAGACTTGTTGCGCACGGTTGACCGGATTGTCACGTTGCAGGGGCTGGAATTGCTTGGCAGTGTCGGCAAGCCTCTGATGGTCGATGTGCTGGGGCCATTGTTGGCGCGTTATCGGCCGCACACTCCGGGCGATGCCAAAGTGGTGGAAAGTCATCTCGATCAGCCTTCGGAGAACGAAGTGCTCGAAGCGATACGCCGTCAGGAATTTCGCGCCTATTTCCAGCCCAAGTTTCATCTGCGCAGTGGTGAGGTGGATGGCGCCGAGGTGCTGGTGCGATGGCAGAGCCCCAGTCGCGGCTTGCTCTCGCCAGGCATGTTCTTGCCGACGATCGAGCGTTGCGGTCTGCTCGATGAGATGTTTTTCAGCCTGCTCACGCAAGGCTTGAGTCTGCAGCGCTTCGTCCAGTCTCACGGCAAGCCGTTCAAGCTGGCGTTCAATCTCGACGTGACGCAGATGGCCAATCCGAATCTTGTCGACCGGATCAAGGCGCTGTTGCGCATCCATGGCGCCTCGCCAGCTGGGCTCATTTTCGAGCTCACGGAAACCGGCCTGCTGCAGATGCCCGAGATCAGCATGGAAAACATGGTGCGTCTGCGCATGCTCGGCTTCAGTCTGGCAATCGATGATTTCGGTGTCGGCTATTCTTCGCTTGAGCGGCTGTGCCAGATGCCGTTCAACGAAATCAAACTCGACGCCGGCTTCGTGCAGAATTTCCATCAGGCGCGCTACAGCGCGGTCATCCACGGGGCGTTGGCCCTGGCGCGGGAATTGGACATGCGCGTGGTGGCAGAGGGTATTGAAACCGCAGATCAGGTTCAGCATCTGGCGCGGCTTGGTTGTCAGTGGGGGCAGGGCTTCTTCTATGCTCGCCCGATGAATTGGGCGCATTTGGTCGACTGGCGTTTCGAAGGCCAGAAGTCGTCCTGGCGCCGCGCAATAGGCACGTCCGATCGTTGATGCAAGCGGCATTCTGACTTTTGGGACAAAGCCCTATTTCGTCACGCCTTTAAAACACTCATCATGTGCCGAGAAATCAATCAGATGCACCTGAATGCTTCGGTGATGCCCGGGATTTGCTGCGGTTGCCAAGTGCTGATGGTCCTCCAACACTCTTCATCATGGAGCTGTTCATGCATTGGTCAGTCGTGAATCCGTTACGCGTTGCCATCCTTGATGATCACTCGCTCATACGTCTGGCGATGAAGTCGCGGCTGACGCGCGAAGCCGAGTTCAGTGTCGTAGGTGTGTATGGCAGCAGCGCGCAGTTGCTCGCCGGATTGCGCGAAATCGACATCGACCTGCTGATACTCGATTACAAACTGCACGATGGGGAGCTGGACGGGCTCAATCTGATCCGCCTGCTGCGCAAGCAATATCCGGGCATGCGCATCCTCGTCTCTTCCTCAGAAGAGCGCCCGGCAGTGGTGAACATGGCGGTCGGGGCGGGCGTCAGTGGATTCTTCGGCAAGTCACAGTCGGTCGATGACCTGATTACTGCCATTCGCTGTGCAGCGTCCGGCCAGTTGTACCTGTCTCCCACCATGGCCTTTGAGCTTGACGTGTTGCCAGCATCGATCGAAGAGCCCGCCGGTGCCAAAGACGAGAGCGCGGCGCACAGCGACGATTTCCTCAGTAATCCTCTGCTGTCACCTAAAGAGAAAGAAGTCTTGCGCTGTTGTCTCGAGGGGATGGGGGTGACGCAGATTGCCTTGAAGTTCTCGCGCAGTCGCAAAACCATCAGTGGGCAAAAACAGGCCGCTTTCAAAAAGCTTGGCATTCGTGGTGACGCAGAGCTGTTCAAGTTGCAGCACAGCCTGACAGCCGACAACCAGGGATAACACGCTTATGTTTCATCTGTTGCGCGGTGTTTTGCTAATCAGTGTGCTTTTCGTATTCAGTAGTGGTGTGTTATTGGCAGCAGAGCCGCGCACCTTGCAGGTGTTCGGTCGCTCGGACTGCAAGGAGCTGCAAGTCGATCTGGCCAATGAAGACTGGAGTTGGCTGCGGCAAAAGCGCAGCCTGATATTGGGTTCTGCGCTTCCGGATTTCCCGCCTTATGTCATGACCGCCAGCGGTACGCGCTATGAGGGGATTGCCGCCGATATCGCGTGCATTATCGGTCAGGCACTGCATGTTGAGATTACCGTCAAGGCTTACCCTGACCGGCGTGACGCCATGGCCGCACTTGAGCGCGGTGACATTGACATGTTGGGCAGTTCCAACAGTTTCGAATTGATCGATGGCCTCGTCACGCTCAGCAAACCTTATGTCGAAGACGTGCCGGCGATGTTCATGCGCGGCGATGATCGACGACCGATGCCGGCCAATCTGGCCGGTTTGCGTATTGCGGTTGCCGACGATTACCTGCCTTCCAGTCAATTACACGCGTTATACCCCAACGCCGAATTCGTGCTTTTTCCATCGAACGAGTTGGCACTGGCTGCGCTGGCTTTTGGCAAGGTCGACCTGTTTCTCGGCGATACGGTGTCGAGCAATTACCTGATCAACCTCAACTACTTCAACTATGTGCGGCTGCACTCTTTCGTCAAAACCCAAACCAGCGGTTTCAGCTTTGCCTTGCGCCGGGGCAACGACCAATTGCTGCGTCTGATCGATTCGACCCTCGAGTCGCTGGGTGATGCGAAGATTGCCGAAATTACCAAGCGCTGGTCGGGCGGCGGCGGGGCGCTGACGCCCAAACGCATTGACCTGACACCCGGCGAAGCACGTTGGCTTGAGCTGCATCCGGTCGCGCGGTTCGTGATCAATGACGATCAGGCACCGTTTGCATTCTTTGATGGTGACGGCAACTTTGGCGGGATCGGCGCTGATCTGCTCGAGCTCATCCAGCGGCGTACCGGCTTGCAGATCAATGTCGAGCGCACCGACAGCTTTTCCAGTCTGAGCACGCGTCTGCTGGATGGCAGCGCGGATATTTCTCTGCTGACACCAACGGTCTCGCGGGAAGTCGGCATGCGTTTCACTCATCCGTTCCTTGCCAGCCCCTTTGTGATCGTCACCACCAAGGACGCAGGCGCGCCTTCAAGCCTGCAGGAGCTGCGCGGCAAGCGCGTCGCAGTGCCCGAAAGTTCGGCTGAGCGTGAGCTGCTCAAGGACTACCCCGACATCGAGATCGTTGATAACGAAACAGTTCTGGGCGCCTTGGCTGACGTGAAGGACGGTCGAGCGGACGCGATGATTACCACGTTGCACAGTGCGCGCTACTACATCGCCCACATCTACAGCGACAGCTTGCGTATCTCCAACATCGTCGGCATGAACAAAGGCTTCCTCGCTTTCGCCGCGCGGCGTGCCGATACCGAACTGGTCAGCATTCTGAACAAGGCGCTGCTGAGCATTCCGCCGGATGAGCTGGACGTAATTCTCAACAGGTGGCGTCCCATTGCAGCGTTTTCGGGTTTGTCGTGGCGCGATTACAAGGCGCTGATCTACCAGATCAGCGCTGGCGCGTTCCTGATTATCCTGGGATCGCTGGCGTGGAATTTCTATATTCGCCGGCAGATCCGCGAACGCAGCCGGGCAGAGCGCTTGCTGGGCGATCAGTTGAAGTTCATGGGCGCGTTGATCAACGGCACGCCGCATCCCATCTACGTACGTGATCGTGAAGGTCGGCTTGTCACCTGCAATAATAATTATCTGCAAACATTTGGCCTGCTGGAAAAGGACGTGATCGGCAAGACCGTGCTCGAAAGCGGCAAGCGCAATCGTCAGGAGGCGTTGCAATTTCACGACGACTACCTGCGCGTCATCGAGCAGGACGAACCTTACGAGGTGGATCGCACGCTGCATGTCGGTGATACGCGGCTGATCATTTACCACTGGATCCAGCCGTATCACGACACGGCGGGTGAAGTCAGAGGCGTGATCTGCGGCTGGATCGATATCAGCGAACGCCGTGAACTGATCGAGGAGTTGCGTTCGGCGAAAGAGCTGGCTGACGAGTCGAGCCGCGCCAAAACCACGTTCCTGGCGACCATGAGCCACGAAATCCGTACGCCGATGAGCGCCGTGATCGGCATGCTCGAACTTACCCTCAAGCGTGCCGAGCAGGGACACTTCGATCGGCCGGCGATTGAAGTGGCATACGACTCGGCAAAAGGTCTGCTGGAACTGATCGGCGATATCCTCGATGTGGTACGCATCGAATCGGGCCATGTCAGCCTTTCGCCGAAACGCGCCAACCTGCGCGAATTGGTCGAATCCGTGGCGCGGGTGTTCGACGGCTTGGCCAGGCAGAAGAGTCTGGTGCTGAAGCTCGACATCGACGCCACTGTCGGCTGTGACGTATTGGTTGATCCGATGCGCTTCCAGCAGGTGCTCTCGAACCTGGTGGGCAACGCGATCAAGTTTACCGACACCGGTCATGTCAGCGTCTCGATTCGCGGCCAACGTCTCGCTGACGAACGCTTACAGGTCGACCTCAAGGTCGAGGACACCGGCATCGGCATTTCCAGCGCCGATCTGCAGAATCTGTTCCAGCCGTTTTCCCAAGCCAATCATGGTCCCTCCAGCAGAGGCGGCACCGGTCTGGGACTGGCGATCTCCCGTTCATTGTGCGAATTGATGGGCGGGCGGCTGAACATTACCAGTACGCTTGGCAAAGGCACCTGCCTGGAAGTGTCGCTCTTCTTCAATATTCTCAGCCCGCTTGGCGGCAAAGTGCTGCCTGTTTCGGTTGTTCAGGACAAACCGGTACCGACACTCAGGATTCTCGTAGTCGATGACCAGAGCGCCAACCGCCTGCTGTTGACGCAGCAGCTGAGTTTCCTTGGCCAGGCGGTGCGTGATGCCGCCGACGGTGCCCAGGCATTGGCGCTGTGGCGCTCGGAACCGTTCGACATTGTGATCACGGACTGCAACATGCCGGTCATGAACGGCTATGAGCTGGCCCGCACCATTCGCCAGGACGAACGCGAAAGTGGTGGATCGCCGTGCATCGTACTGGGCTTCACGGCCAACGCGCAGCCGGAAGAAAAAGTGAAATGCCGGGAGGCCGGGATGGATGATTGCCTGTTCAAACCGATCAGTCTCGGCACCTTGTCGATCATGCTTGCAGGCTGGGAAAAAAATGTTGAAACCCAGCCATTTGAAAGCCCGCCTGCGGCGACTATCAAGGAGCTGGGTTCGATTCGCGAGCGTCTTGACGAGCTCACCGGAGGCGATCTCGACATGATGAAAGAACTTCTGCGCGAGGCGCTGTCGAGTTGCGAAAAGGATCTGGAGGAGTTGCATTCGCTAATACCCGAAAGCGATCCCGGGCTGTTGGCTGACCTGGCGCACCGCATCAAGGGGGCGGCGCGCATTGTTGCCGAGCATCAGGTCATTGAGGCGTGTAACGAGCTTGAAGCCGAGTGCGAGGCGCCTGTTATCGATCCGCTGGACCTCAATCGCAGTGCATTGAAGCTGGAGCATGCACAGGCTGATCTGATCAAGAAAATCAAACGGATCGAGCTGTAAACGTATCGGCTCATGACCATCCGACTGGCCTTGCATTGAAGCTGACGTTAAAGATCATTTTGCAGCGGGCGATACCTTGGTTAATAACCATGGAGTTTCGCGATGATCATTCGACGTCCTTTATTGATTGCCTGCCTTTGCCTGCTCGGTTTTGACACCGTCAGCGCAGCCCAGTCTGCGCCGGTCAGCGGAGTGATTCGCTTCAGCGGTCGAATTGTCGAGGCAAGTTGCATTGCGAGTGGCGCCAGCCATTCTTCTGTCGAGTTGCTTGATTGCCCCCAGGCAAGCACCGGGCAGATTTTTACCGTGAACAACGTCAGTGCGGCAGGGCGAGGTGAGTCGCGCCAGCAGGTGTTTGTGAAGGTGATTGCCGATACTCATGAGCAGGACGATTATTACGACCAGCGCTTGCTGCTCACGGACAACAAGGGTCACCAGATAACGAGCGGTAATTACGTAGTGACGATGACGCTGCCTTGATGGCTTGGAAAGAATGAGTCTGCGCCCCTTTTTTCAAGGTTACTGACAAAAAGGGGCGTTAATAATGAGAATTGTCTGGTTCGCACAGAACCGTCCCGCGCTTCTGGCTCGTCGCGACTCCCCTGCGTTGCAAAATCCCTCCTTCAACACTTTCTGAGCCAGACCATGCGCCGATCGCGTGGGCTGTCGTCAAGGTGTGGCTTTTTATCATCTATCCCTGCGTTCATTTTTGAGACAAGTCTCATATCAGGCAGGTTGGCCCTTGGTTATTTTCTTGAAAGGAAGAATGGAGCTGCCAAAGGTGTCCGATGTTTCTTGAAAATAACCGCAGTAGATCCTTGCGGATCCTGATCGCCGATAGCGATGTGCGCAGAGGTCAGTCAATCGAACAGCAGTTCAACAAGCTGGGCTGTCTCAGCGTCTTGAACGTTTGCACTTATCGTGACCTGAAAATACTGACGTATTACTGCCCTCAACGGTTGAGCCTGGTCGTCGTCAATGCTGAGTTGCTCAACGAAATGGCGATGGATCCGCTCGACTTTTTCGGGGAAAACCCGCTGATTCGTCATCTGCTGATTTTCAATCCCAACGATGATCACCAGTGGTCGAAGACCTTCTTCAACCCGCATCCGCAACGCTGGATGCGCCTGGTCTCGAAAATCAATCTGCCGCGACTGGCAGATTTTCTGATGCTGGCCGACCCGGCGCTCAAGGAAATTGCGGAGCCGGCCTCGACCAACTCCACACTCTCTCCGTGCGCCAACCGCTAGCTACCGCACCTTCCCGCGTTGATCCAGGTATGCGCCGAGGCGCTATACCGCAGCGCCGCTCTGCTGCCCACTCGTTTACCCCATTGTCTTGAATACACTCTAAGGTAAGGCATCATGCTGCTTCGTAAACTCAATCTCGCGCCGCGTTCGGCGCTGTGTTTCGGCTTGTTCTGTCTCATGATTATCGCGATCGGATTGATCGCTCTGCAGCAAGTCGACTTGCTCAACAAGGCAGAAACGTACGTCGAGACGACGATCGTGCCGAGTATCAAGCTGCTCGGCCAACTCGATCGCGAGTTCGTCGAAATCAAGGGCAACAACGCTCGCTTGCGCAATCCCATTGAAACGAGTGAGCGCAAAGCGCAGGCCCTGATTGACATCCAGCAGTCGCGTCAGATGATCAAAAATCATCAGCGTGCGCTCATTGACCTGCTGGCGACTGACGCCGGGCGCGAGGCGTTCGAGGAGTTTGCCAAAGCACAGAAGGTCAACGATCAGGCGCAAGATCAATACCTTGAAACAGTGGCGAACGGGCAGCTTGAAGCGGCCATTGCGCTGTCCAGGAATCAGATGCGTGCGGCGTCGGATGGCGTACAGGTCGCGCTCAAGAAGTTGATTGCTCTCAACGAGATAGAAGCTTATGAGGCGGGCAAGCAGGCCGACAATGTCTATGAGCACACGCTGTTGATCGTCAGTGTGTTCATTCTCATCGCGATCGGTGCTTCGTTGGCCCTGGCCGTGTTGTATACCCGCAGCCTGACGGTACCCATTGCAGGCTCGCTAAGGGTGGCCGAATGCATCGCCGCCAATGATCTGAGCGAAACCATTGCGCTGGATGGCTCCGATGAGGCGGCGCAAATGCTGTCGTCATTGGCGGCGATGCAAACCAGTCTGCGAGATGCCTTGATCATGATCCGTGATTCGTCCACGCAGTTGGCCGAGACCTCGGAGGTCATGCACGGCGTCACTGAAGATATCTCGCGTATCACTCAACGTCAGAGCCATGAAATCGAAATGGCCGCCACCGCCGTCACTGAAATGAGTGCAGCGGTGGAGCAGGTTGCAGACAACGCCGCATCGACCTCGCAGCTGACGTCGGAATCAAGCGCGGCAGCCATTGCCGGTCGAAGTCAGGTCAGCGACACGGTAGCCGCAATCAACCTGATGGTGTCCAGCGTGCACAGCACCTCGGCTGAGGTGCAGGCGCTATCGACCATGGCGAGCGATATCAGCAGCGTGCTGGACGTTATCCGAGAGGTTGCCGAACAAACCAATCTGCTTGCCTTGAACGCAGCGATCGAAGCGGCGCGGGCGGGGGAGGCGGGTCGCGGTTTTGCCGTGGTTGCCGATGAGGTGAGAGGGCTGGCGCAGCGTACTCAGAAGTCGACCGAGGACATCGAGTCCATGGTCAGCTCCATTCAGTCGGGCACCAGCCGCGCAGTTTCCTCCATGAGCCACACCCGCGCTCAGGCCGAGAGAACGCTCGAAATGGCCAATATCGCCGGCGAAGTGCTGACCGACATCACTGGCTCGCTGAATCTCATCAACGAGCGAAACCTGCTGATGGCAACCGCTGCAGAAGAGCAGGCTCAGGTTGCGCGTGAAGTGGATCGCAGCCTGATCAGCATTCGCGACCTTTCGTGTGAAACCGCAGAGGGATCGAAACAGACCGCAGTCGCATCGGCGGAGCTGTCGCAATTGGCGGCGTCGCTGAACAAATTGACCAAGGAATTCAAACTTTAATCAGTAAACGTAAAGCCCTGGCTACCAGGGCTTTTTGATCAGCGCTCGATCGGCGCAGCAAAGTCTTGCGCATGGGGTGCAGAGTCAGTTTGTGCTGGCGATGCGGTTTGTGCTGTCAACTGCTCAATGCAGCTGGCGAGTTGTTTTTCATAGCTTTCAAGTACCGCTTCGGCTTCAGCTTCGCGCTCATCACGCAGGCGGAAGAAATCGTCGCGATTGAGTTGGTCCGCAACAAGTCGGATGTTTTGCTCGATGATCGCGCACAGTGAATCTTCATCCTCTAACGCCGCGCTGGTCAGGGCTGCCTGTCGGTTGTTTTCGAGTTCGGTTTTTGCGTGCTCAGCGGCCTTCGCCTGTTCCTTTGCGCTAAGCAGGTCGGCTTCCAAAACCTGTTTCTGTTCCGCCAGGCGCTTCAGTTCTGCGCTCATCGACTGGATTGCATCGGCGCGCTGGGTGAGTTGGACCTCCTGTTGTTGCACCACAGCCTTCAGTGGAAACAGTTCATTGAGTTGGTAGCCGGCGACCACAGTCATGGCGATCAGTGCCAGCGCAAGAATGGTCAGGCAGTAGATGGCGGCGTTGCTCTGGGGTTTTGAGCTATTGAGGGTATCGAGGGCTCTCACGGAATCGTTTCTCCTATCAAGAGTAGACAGTGTAATAACCTCGATTCGCTGGGCCTTTAAGACGAGTCTTAAATTGTGCTCTATTTGCGTATGTCGATAACGACTAACATTTGTTAACGAATTCGCAGAAGGCTTCTTGTTTAAACCGACTATCTAAAGTTTCTTGTGGGTCCATGAGAATTGTCTTGTTTGCGAATAAATAAACTTTTTGCTCAAGCTCCTTTTTTTCATTATCGTCTGCTGCCGCTTTGGTGGCGTTTACTGCTGATAGTTCACGCAATCGTCCGCCATTCAAATGTTTGCAAACACGGCGAGTTCAGAGAGATTGCTATGAAGTTTTCCCATGTTTTAATTGTCGGTTTTTTGTATTTACTGCCATTTAACGCAATGGCTGCAGTTTGCGAATTTTATCCCGACCATTCCAAGGGCAGTGTCAGGGTGGTTCTTCCAGCCACGATCTCGGTGCCTCGTGACACGCCCAACGGCACGGTTATCTATGAAAGCCCGATCGTGACCCTGGGCGCCATACCCAGCTCATTCAGGTGCTCTGCGGTACACAACGAAGGTGTACGCAATACTGTCGGCGTTACTCAGCCGGGCGCGGAGATTTTACCTATCGGAAATACCGGAATCGGCTGGCAATGGGTCCGACCGCCATCGGGGAAAGCGTGGAAAGGCTTTCCAGGAACTACCGACACTGCTGGCGGTTGGGGTTGGAATGGTTCTGAGCACATCTTGCGTTTTGTAAAGACGGGAACTATTTCCGGCAGTGCGACGATACCCTCAGGCCAACTTGGGACCTTCGTCGCTGCAGAGATCGAGCCTCTGGCAATGAATACAAATGGCACGCGGATCGTCTCGCAGTCTTGTGAAACACCTGATGTGAAAGTGGATATGGGCAGCTACACCATGAGCGATTTTTTGCAGAACGGTGACTATGCCAAGGAGAAATATTTCTTTCTTGATATGAAAAACTGTCCTCCCGGAATCAATAACTTCAGGTACTCCTTTTCGCCCACTGCGGGCAGCCCTGCATGGAGCGCTGATACCGGCGTGGTACACCTCAACAGTAATTCCACTGCCAAAGGGCTGGCATTGCAAATGCGCTTCAGTGACAGGACGATACTCAAGCTGAACCAGAATTACATAATGAAAGCGCCAACATCGAGCGGCGGTAATGCATCCGTTTCCTTGCAAGCCCGCTTCGTGCGCATCGAGCCTTCCAATGCGCAAATGCGAGCGGGCGATGCCAATGCCGAAATTGCCTTTGTCGTCGAGTATCTATGAGCCCAACAGCCTCTTCACCTCAGCCACAATCACTGCAATATCAAACGGCTTGGGCACCACCACATCAAACAGATCCGAACGCTGCATGCCGATGTGCGCTTGCGCGCCACTCATGAGAATGATCGGCAAGTGTTTGACGGACGGCTGGGCACGCACGGCTTCGGCGAATTCGAGGCCGTCCATGACTGGCATCATGAAGTCGGTAATAACCAGCGCCGGACGTTCTCTTTCCAGCACTTCGAGCGCTTTCTTGCCGTTGCTCGCGGTCACAGTCATGAAGCCCTCATCCTCAAGCGCAAAGCCAAGAATGTCAGCAATCAGATACTCGTCGTCGACTACCAGAATGGTGGTCATGTTATTTCAACCCGCTTGAAGACTTACGAAATTGAACCAGGCAATGACTCAGCTGCGACTGAAGGTTCATTTTTCAAAGCCTTTTCCAGGAACACATCTTGATCGCGTACAACCACCTCGAACCGCGACGGGTTGTAGGAGCTATCGCGTACCTTAAGAATGGAAAGCGTCCTGCGAAGTTCAGCGTGATTTTCAAAGAACCGCATGAGGATCAGGTTGTCGACAATACTGGACAGGTCAGAGTTCGGTGCGCTGACCTCGGAGCCGAACAAATCGCGCATTTCCCAGGAGGCAAAGACCGTCACGCCTCTGGACCGCAGTTCGTTCATCAGTGCACTGAAAAAGTCGGTGATGCGTTCCGGTGTGGTTGACACCCGTGTCATGCCGCTCAGGCTATCGATGAACAGGCGCTTGATGCCTCTCTCATCGACCAGGCTCAGCAGGCGTGCGCCGAGGCCATCGAGCAAACCCTCCGTTGTTGGCTGCCAGGCAATGCTCAATGCGCCGCTGTGTTCCATGTGTTCGATATCAATGCCCAGCGAACGGCCTTTCAGGCGCAGGCGCTGCGGGCTTTCATAGAAACCGAAATGCAGGCCAGGCGTTTCGGCCGTAGATTGCGCGAGAAACTTCAGGCCCAGCGTGGTTTTGCCGATGCCGGAAGGACCCATGACCAGCGTGACGCTGGAGCTGTGCAAGCCGCCACCGAAAATCTCGTCGAGCGACGCAATGCCGCTTGGAATGCGCGTCATGTCCGCGCTGTCAGGGGCGGAAGGGCGCTTGTAAAGACTTTCGAGGCGCGGATAGACGACCAGGCCGTTATCGGTGATTTCACATTCGTGAAGACCGGTCAACGCGCCGCTGCCGCGAGTCTTGCGCAAATGAATGCGGCGCACCGAACGGGTACCGAACAGCTCTTCACCCATTTCGATGACGCCGTCGACCATCGTATGCTCGGGGCTGCCGTCGTCCAGGCGCGAGCTGGTCAGGAACAGCACGGTGCAACCGGCAAATGCGGCATGGCCTTGCAGTTCAGAGATGAATTTTTTCGTGTCGATCGGCGAGTCGGCTTTGGAGCGTGCATTGAGCAGGCCGTCGACGACCATGACGGTCGCCTTCTGCCGGGTGATTTCGCGTCGCAGCAGCTTCACGACTTCATCGAGGCCTTCGTTTTCCAGCGTATCGAATGCGCTGACAAACTGAATTTCCGCGCCGACTCGCGAGGCGTCGAAGAAACTCATGGTCGACAGGAATTGGAACAGACGATCGTGGGACTCGGCCAGCAACGTAGCGACCAGAACACGACCACCGTTGCGGGCGTGATGAAACCCCAACTGATTGGCGAGGATGGTCTTGCCGGAACCCGGACGCCCTTGAATGATGTACGAAGCACCCGCCACCAGGCCGCCCTGAAGCAGCGCGTCGAGCCCTTCGATTCCGCTTTGAAGGCGTTTTAGCTTTTCCACAATGCGACCCTGATCTGAATAAACAGGCTTGTTAAGCCGGATGGATGAAATGCTAACGCCAATTTGAATTCGGGGCCATTGCGGTCAAGGCAAAGTAGCTTGGAAATTGACGGCTGGAGAGTGGCTGCGAGCGATCGAAGAATAGGGACAACCCGCAAACGGGAAGATTCGATTTTCAAACGCCAGAAACGACAAAGCCCTGAATAATCAGGGCTTTGTCGTACATAAGATGGCGGAGGCGATGGGATTCGAACTCATGGACCTGTTACAGTCGACGGTTTTCAAGACCGTTGCCTTAAACCACTCGGCCACACCTCCGTTTGCGTTGCGGGCGCCATAATACCTGAATGAAACACACTGTCAAACTCTCTGCATGGCTTGTTACAGAGCGTCTGTTATGATCTTTGCGACTGAACGTTTCAAACCAACAGGAGTGTCGCCATGCGCGAACAGGATTACGCAGTTAATAACAGCGTGCAGGCTGAGCAGCTAGAGGTTAGCCGCGTCCTGCGCAACACTTATGGTCTCTTGGCTCTGACCCTCGCATTCAGCGGCGTGATGGCCTTCGTAGCCCAGCAGATGCGTGTCGGCTACCCGAACATTTTCGTGGTGCTGATCGGCTTCTACGGGCTGTTCTTCCTCACCAACAAACTCCGTGATTCCGCGTGGGGCCTGGTGTCCGCCTTCGCGTTGACCGGTTTCATGGGTTTCCTGCTCGGCCCGATCCTCAACCGTTACCTGGGCATGCAGGGCGGCGCTGAAGTGGTCAGCTCGGCTTTCGCCATGACCGCACTGGTGTTCGGTGGCCTGTCGGCCTACGTGCTGATCACCCGCAAGGACATGAGCTTCCTTGGCGGCTTCATCACCGCAGGTTTCTTTGTCCTGCTGGGCGCTACGCTGGCGAGCTTCTTCTTCCAGATCAGCGGCCTGCAACTGGCGATCAGCGCCGGCTTCGTGCTGTTCTCGTCGGTCTGCATTCTGTTCCAGACCAGCGCGATCATCCACGGCGGCGAGCGCAACTACATCATGGCGACCATCAGCCTGTATGTATCGATCTACAACCTGTTCGTCAGCCTGCTGCAACTGTTCGGCATCATGAGCCGCGACGACTGATCGTAATGGCTGCAATAAAAAACCCGCTTCTGCGGGTTTTTTATTGTCTGGAAGAAAGTAGTCGTTCAGTTGATGACGATGCTGCCGTCCACTTGCTGACGATAGATCGTGTAGGGCAGGAGCAAGGTGTCGAGCGCGCCGGACACCACGGCGTCCACCAGCACCACCGGAATGGCCGCGTTGCGGTGATCATCGGGATCGATGCCTGAGGCCAGCGGAGCGTTCAGCGTGCAGAAGTCATAAGCGAGGCCGCTGTAGATTCTCGGTACCGCGCCGCAATAACTTTTCTGCTGCTTGAGCCCGTCAATGGCAGCCTGGTCGTCGCGCGCCACCGTTTGAATCGTGCCACAACCGCCGAGCAGCAGGGCCGCCAGCAGCATAGCCTGAGTTTTCATAGCGCCATTCTTTAGCCGCGAAAAACCCCAATCTACCCTGTTCATTGGTAAAAGACACCTACGCCATCGGTGGCAGGCGTCGCTTGACCGGGGTCTTCTTGACGATCGCGGTGTTGGTTTCGGCCAACGTATTCAGTCGGTCTAGCAGGGTATCGAGCTGCTCCATCGAGCGCACGTGCAGGCGGGCGATGAAGCAATCGTCACCGGTGACCTTGTCGCACTCGGTGAACTCCGGAATCGACAAGATCTGCCGCTCAACCTCTTGCAATTGGCCCGGCAGCGGTCGCACCCGGACGATCGCCTGCAACTGATAGCCGAAGCATTTCGGATCGATCTCCACCGTGTAGCCCTTGAGCACGCCGCGTTCTTCCAGACGCCGCAACCGCTCGGCCACGCTGGGCGATGACAAACCGCTGATCTGCGCCAGCGCTTTCAGTGAGCGCCGCGAGTCTTCCATCAGCGCGCTGATGAGGATCTGATCGATATCGTCAGTCACATTCAAACTCCGGATTAGGCAAAAGGCGCAAATCACCTCGATAAAAAAGGCGAAAACCAAGTTTAGCCTGCTTTATGCGCTGGAGCAGCCCGAGGTGCGCTTGGCATACTTTTGCCACGCTTCGCTCACAGCCTCAGGAGAACAATAATGGACAACCCAATTCGCCGCGGCTCGCTGGAAATGACCGCCGCCATGCTGATATCCGGGACGATCGGCTGGTTTGTGCTGGTGTCCGGGCAACCGGTGCTGGACGTTGTGTTCTGGCGCTGCGTGTTCGGCGCCGGCACGTTGCTGTTGGTCTGCGCCGGGTTTGGCTTCCTGCGCCCAGGGATTCTCACCCGCACTACGTTTCTTCTCGCCGTGCTCAGTGGTGGGGCGATTGTCGGCAATTGGGTGCTGCTGTTCGCGTCCTATTCCCGCGCCTCGATTGCCATCGGCACCGCAGTCTATAACGTGCAGCCATTCATGCTGGTCGGTCTGGCGGCACTGTTTCTCGGCGAGAAAATTACCCTGCAGAAGCTGTTCTGGCTGGCGATTTCGTTCATGGGCATGCTGGCGATCGTCAGCGCCCATGGCACGCAAAGCGAGGAGGGTAACGATTACTTGATGGGGATTGCCCTGGCGTTGGGCGCGGCGTTTCTGTATGCGATCGCTGCACTGATCATCAAGCGCCTGACCGGCACGCCGCCACATCTGATCGCGCTGATTCAAGTCTGCACAGGTGTGTTGTTGCTCGTGCCGTTCGCGCATTTCGATGCGTTGCCGCAAGGCGTCGAAGCCTGGGCCAGTCTGCTGACTCTCGGGATCGTGCACACCGGTCTGATGTACGTTTTGCTGTACGGTGCGATTCAGAAATTGCCGACGGCATTGACCGGCGCGCTGTCCTTTATCTATCCGATTGCGGCGATCTTCGTTGACTGGTTCGCCTTCGGCCATCGCCTCGAATTGCTGCAATGGATAGGCGTCGCAGCGATCCTGCTGGCCGCCGCCGGCATGCAACAAGGTTGGGGCTGGAAAGCCCGGCGACTGGCGGCGCAATAAGGATCAGATGTTCCAGCGCGGTGCGGTCGCTGCCAGGCGCTGGCGCATCTCGCTGATATTGGCCACCAGTTGTCGGGTCAACATCCGGTAGCCGTCGAGCGTATTGGCAACCGGCGCATCAAGGTCCACTGCTGGCAGCTCCATCGGTCGCTCCAGCCGTTGCGAGGCTCCGGTTTTCAACGCGCGAGCCATGCCGATCAGCTGCACACGAATTTGCCGGTGCTCAGCCTTCAGTGCCGTTTGCAGATGTGCCGTGGCCTGCGGGTCGCTTGCGTTGGGGCGGATATTGCCGAGGATCTCCAGGGTGCTGATGCACATGCGCAGGTTGCGCTGAATCGCGTCGAGCTCGGTCATGGAAATTTTCACTTCCTTGGACACCGACGGCATCAACGAGCGCAACTGCACCATCACCGCACCGACCTTGCTCATCAGCCGCACATGCTCATCGGCGCTGACCGCTTCACCGTTGATGATGCGCCCGTACACTGTGGCGCAATCGCGCAAGGCATCGGCGAGGTTGTAACGCCACGAGTAGACCGCGTACAGCGGCAGGGCGAAGGAAAACGCCAGGGCGAGGGCGATGCCGATCAGGATGTCGACGCCGCGCCAAAGACCATCGGTGATCGGGTTGTCGCCATGCCCGGCAACGATGAACACGGTGATCGCCGAGAGCAGGGCGGTGTAGCCGCCCTTGCCAATCGCGTGATACGAGAAAAAACCGCACACCACAGCCATGGAAAAGTAGGTCAGCCACGGCATGCCCAGCCAGGCGTGCTGCGCCACTAGGGCCAATCCGACCCCCGCGCCGATCAAGGTGCCAATGGCGCGCTCGGCGGCTTTTTTGCCGATGTTGCCGTGGTGCTGCAAACCGCCGATCACCACCAGCATGGTCACCGATGCCCATTCGCCGTGGGGCAGATTGATGCCGGTAGTCAGCAGAATCGTCGCCAGCAACCCCAACGCGACCCGCACGGAATGGATCAGGCGGGCGTGACGGTAGCGCCGATACGGGTCCAGCAGCGGACGCAGGATACGGCGCAACAGCGGTGGCAGGCGGTGGGTGCTGTAAGTAGTCAGTGCGAACCTCGTGAGTCAGTCAAATCAATGGAAGGGGAAAATGTAATTCATCCAGGCGGACATGCGCAGCAGGATTTTGCGCATCGCGCCGATGTGATGAAAGTGCTGACTGTACAGCGCCGCTTGCCCGTAGGCGCCGCCCGGCATGAGCGCGCTGTATTCGGCGAACGCCGGGTCAGTGATTTCAATGATCACCGGCACCCGTCCGGCCGGTGGCGAGCCGGTGTAGCTGATCAGGGTGCCGGAAGGTTGCACCTGGCCCTCGGCGATCACCCCGATAACGCTTTTCACTCGCCCCGCGAAGACTTTGCCGGGAATGCCATCGAAGGCGACTTCGGCCTCGTCGCCCACGGTCAGACGCAGCAGGCTGTTCTGACGCATCCAAGCGGCGAAGTACTGACCTTCCTGCGGAATAAACACCATCGACGGGCGCAGCGGCAGCTTGCTCGCCATCATTCCCGGGCGCAGCGAAACGTGGGTGACGAAGCCTTTGCTCGGTGCTCGCACCACGGTGTTGTCCAGCTCGAACTGAGCATTGTCGAGTTGCGCCTGCAGATCGTCGGTGCGGGCAATGGCCGCGTCCAGTTCGCGCTGGGTGCCGAAGTTGCGGCGAATCAGCTCGGTGATGCGGTAGCGGTCGCCTTTGGCTGCGACCAGTTGCGCCTTGAGCGATTTCAGGCGGTTCTGGAAAGGCGTGGGATCGATGCGGAACAGCACGTCGCCTTTTTCCAGGGGTTCGTTGCCCTTTACCGGCACGTCGATCACCTGGCCACTGATGATCGGAATGACCGGCACCGAGACAAAGTAGGAGCGCGCCACCTCGGAATAGGGATGGTTGTAGTTCATGGTGAAAATCAGCGCGCCGATGATCAGCACGCCACCCAGGACAGCGGTGGGCACCGTCCATTTGTTCAGCGGAATGCGGAAGATCTTGAAGATGGCGACGCAGAGTGCGGCGTACGTGAGGATGAGCAACAGATCCATGCTCAGATCCCCCCGCTGTCAGAGTGAGGCGCAACCGGCGACTGCGCTTCGAGTCGCTCGATCCGGGCTTGCAGCTCAATGACCTGCTGCTCGAGCCGGATGACATGGTTCTGAACGGGTTTGCCATCGCCGAAACCCCAACCGCGATCCTCGCGATAGGCCATTGCCCAGATCCACAGAAACGGCCAGAGCGCATGCAGGGTAAACAGGCTGACCCAGCCGGTGGCATGGATCGCGTCCTGGTGCGGGTGGTTGCGGTGAACGGCGATCTCGTACGGAATGTCATGCAGCACGATGATCCCGTAAAACAGCACGAGACCGACAAAAAACAGCAAACCCAACGCGAAGTAGTCGAGCATGGTCAGCCTCCCGGGCATCCAGCAATGCTGGGCTCAGTGTAGTCACTGAATCGCCGGGGGGCTGACGGATCGGCAGGATCATTCAATCCTGCCGATCACCCGTCAAAAGATGTAATCGGTGGTCAGGAAACTCGAATCCCGCCCGCGAATGATCTCGCTGATCAGATCCTTGTTGCTCTCCTGGAACTTGGTCGCCACCAGCGTACGGATCGAAAACACCCGCAAGGCATCGTGAACCGAGAGCGTGCCTTCGGCGGAGTTCTTGCGACCGTTGAACGGGTACGTGTCCGGGCCGCGCTGGCACTGGGCGTTGAGGTTGATCCGCCCGACCTGGTTGGCGAAAGTGTCGACCAGCCGGCCGACCGCCACCGGGTTGGTGCCGAAGATGCTCAACTGCTGGCCGAAATCGGATTCCAGCACGTAGTCGATCACGGTATCGAGGTGGCGGTACGGCACGATGGGCACGACCGGGCCGAACTGTTCTTCCTGATACACGCGCATCTGCGGGTTCACCGGATAGAGCACTGCCGGGTAGAAGAACGAGGCATGGGATTCGCCGCCATTCGGGTTGACCACCTGTGCGCCTTTGCTTTGCGCGTCAGCAACCAGACCGTGCAGATAATCGACCTTGCCCGACTCCGGCAGCGGCGTCAGCGCCACGCCGCTGTCCCACGGCATGCCCGGTTTCAGCGTGGCCAGTCTGGCATTGAATTTCTCGATGAAGCTGTCGACCACGTCTTCATGCACAAAAAGAATTTTCAGTGCGGTGCAGCGCTGACCATTGAACGACAGCGAGCCGGTGACCGCTTCGCTGACGGCGTTGTCGAGATCGACTTCGGGCAAAACGATGCCCGGGTTCTTGGCGTCCAGACCCAGAGCCGCGCGCAAGCGGTGTGGTTTCGGGTGCAGCTTCTTCAGGTCGCTGGCAGCCTTGTTGGTGCCGATGAAGGCGAAGATGTCGATCTTGCCGCTGGCCATCAGAGCGCTGACGGTCTCGCGGCCGCTGCCGTAGATGACGTTGATCACCCCGCTCGGGAAGCTGTCGCGAAAGGCTTCGAGCAACGGGCGAATCAGCAGCACGCCGAGCTTGGCCGGTTTGAACACCACGGTGTTGCCCATGATCAGTGCCGGAATCAGCGTGGTGAAGGTTTCGTTCAGCGGGTAGTTGTAAGGCCCCATGCACAAGGCGACGCCGAGCGGCACGCGGCGAATCTGACCGAGGGTGTCCTGCTCCAGCTCAAAGCGGCTGGAACGGCGGTCGAGTTCTTTCAGGGCATTGATGGTGTCGACGATGTAATCGCAGGTGCGATCGAACTCTTTTTCCGAGTCCTTGAGGTTCTTGCCGATTTCCCACATCAGCAGCTTGACCACGGCCTCGCGCTGCTCGCGCATGCGGCCGAGGAATGCTTCGACATGCTGGATGCGCTCGGCCACGCGCATGGTCGGCCACAGGCCCTGACCTCGGTCATAAGCGCGAACGGCAGCGTCGAGGGCGGTGAGCGCGGTGTCGGCATCCAGCAGCGGCGTGCTGCCGAGGATCACCTGTTCTTCACCGTTTTCGCTTTTCAGATAAACCGGGCTGCGCACCTGCGCGAGCGGGCCGTCCCAGCGGCGCAACTGGCCATCGACCAGATATTCACGCTGCTCGACCTGAGCGTCGAGGCGATATTTTTCCGGGATGTCGCTGACCGAAGGGAACAGGTTGCCAAGGATGTTTGCTGTGGTCATGTCACTACCCTGTGTTGAAGTCGGCGTGCCGATTGAAAGTCTTGTGAAGGTTATACGCCTGAACGGGCCGGGATTTAACCCCGTGAATGTCACGCGAATGTCACGCAGCGGTGCAACCGCAGTCCACCCTGTGGGAGCGAGCCTGCTCGCGAAGGCGGCGGCACATCCAACATCCTCATTGCCTGACGCAGCGCTTTCGCGAGCAGGCTCGCTCCCACGGTCGATCGTGCAAATTAGTCAGTCTGTCTTCGGTAATGAAGCTTTTATGACAAAAGTTCGGTAGCCCTTTGCCAGTCCGGTCATGCCTGTGTAACGCGCTTGAGGGGCCTTTCGGGGCGCACTTTGCGAGTCGGGGCGGGACGCCGGGAGTGAGGCAATGGGGACTATGGAACGTTATTCGAAAGTAGGCATGCAGGAGCTCGATCAACGCCTGTCGAAGATCGTCGAAGCCGCGCGCAAGAAGCCGGTTTCGGTGTATCGCTACGGCGCGCCGTGGGTCTGGATCGTCTCGCAGGATGACTGGCAGGGCGCTCTGAAAGAAGTGTCCAGCTACATTCCGCCGGGCCATTCGCTGGTGTTGCTGCGCCCGCAGATCGACGATCTGCTCGACGCCCATCAGGACCTGCTGCACGACCTCAATGCCGTGCCCGGCATGCTCATTCCCGCGCAGACGGTGATGCACATCCTGCTCCTGCAATTGCTCTATTCGGTGCCCAGCGAACAGCAACTCTACGAACAGCTCAACTACAACCTGCTGTTCCGCTGGTTCGTCGGCCTCGGCCTGAACCAGAAAGTCTGGAGCTTCACCGCCCTCAGTCGCGACATCGCCACGCTGCTCAACGAGCCGCGTGCGGTGCTGCTGATTCAGAAAATCATCGGCGAAGTGTTCTGCGGTGCCTTGCTGCAAATGCCCGAGTTCTCGCTGAACTTTGCGCTGTTGCACACCTGGCTGGGCAAGCACGCCTGCGCCACAACGATCAGCAATTGACGCAGCACACCGGGCGCTAACGCCCACAGGTCATCGCGAATTTCAGGGGGTAATGTGGAACGGATTTTCACGTCACGGCTGGCGCTGTGGGGCTGGCTGCTGGTGACGGCGGGCGCGCAGCCGGCGCTGGCCGAGGAGGGCACAGAAGCGCCCGCCGCGCAGCGACTGGTCGACGTCAACGAATACTTCGTGCGCGGCAATACCGTGCTCGATGCCCGGGCGATCGAAGAAGCGGTGTACCCGTTTCTCGGCCCGCAGAAAGCCTTGAGCGACATCGAAGGCGCCCGCGATGCGTTGCAGAAGGCCTATCAGGAACGCGGCTATCAATCGGTGTTCGTCGAGCTGCCCGAGCAGGCCGTGGCCGATGGCATCGTTTATCTGCAAGTCAGTGAAACCAAAGTCGGCCGGGTGCGCGTGGTCGGCGCCAAACACTATTCGCCGCTGGACATCCGCGACAACGTACCGGCGCTGAAAGAAGGCGAGGTGCCGGACTTTGCCAAAGTCCAGGGCGAACTCGCGCAGCTCAACAAGACCCCCGGTCGCCAGGTCATGCCGCTGGTGCGCGAAGGTCAACGCCCGGGCACCATGGATGTCGACTTGCAGGTCGAAGACCAGAACCCGTGGACGGCCAGCGTCGGTCTCAATAACGATTACAGTGCCGACACCGAAAAGCTGCGCAGCGTCACCAGCCTCGGTTACAACAACCTTTGGCAGCTCGGCCACAGCGTCAACCTGACGTTCTTCACCGCGCCCCAGGAAACCGACAACGCCAAGGTCTGGTCGGGCTCCTACACCGCGCCGCTGAGCGAGCGCTGGAGCGTGCAGTTCTCCGGTTACCAGTCCGACAGCAACGTTGCCACCATCGGCGGCAGCAACGTGCTCGGCAAGGGTCACAGCTACGGCGTCGCGGCGATTTACGCATTGCCCTCGAGCGGCAATTGGTCGAACTCGCTGTCCGCCGGTATCGACTTCAAGGACTTCGACGAGCGCCTGAGCCTGTCCGGCGAAAGCGACAAGGTGCCGCTCAAATACGCGCCGTTCACCTTCGCCTACAACGGCTTTCGCTACAGCGAAAAGAGCCAGCTCGGCGTCGGCCTGAGTCTGGTGGCCGCCACGCGCAGCGTGTTCGGCTACGGCAGCGACGACGAAGACTTCGACTACAAACGCTATCGCGCCAAACCGAGTTTCGCCGTGCTCAAGGGCGACACCAACTACACCTGGACCTTCGACAGCGACTGGCAGAGCGCAAGCAAAGCCGCATTCCAACTCGCCTCGGGGCCGCTGGTTTCCAACGAACAATTCTCCGCCGGTGGCGCCACCTCGGTGCGCGGCTACCTCGCCGCCGAACGCACGGCAGACGACGGCTACCTGCTCAGCCAGGAATTGCGCACACCGTCGCTGGCGAAATTCGCCGGTACATGGATGCAGGACTGGCGCTTCTACGCCTTCGCCGAAGGCGCGCAACTGTACCTGCGCGACGAACTGCCGGATCAGGACGCCAGTTACGCCCTGGCCAGCGTCGGCCTTGGCACCCGCGCCAGCCTCAGTAAATGGCTGTCCGGCAGCCTCGACTGGGGCTACCCGCTACTCGAAGGGCCGAACACCTCGAAGCAGGAATCGCGCCTGCACTTCAACCTTCAAGCCACTTTCTAACGGAGCACGTCCATGCAACGCCTCTTCCTTTCGTTGTTGATCTGCCTGGGCTTCGTGCTCCCGGCCACGGCTCAGGCCTGGTGGCAGGACGACTGGCATTACCGCAAACAGATTGCCGTCGACACCACGCCCCAAGGCGCGGCGATCAATCAGGCCCTCGGCCGCACCGCGCTGCTGGTGCGCCTGCACACCGGCAACTTCACCTTCGACGGTGTGAAAGAGGACGGCTCGGATCTGCGCTTTGTCGCCGCCGATGACAAAACCGTGCTCAACCACCAGATCGAAAGTTTCGATGCGCTGATGGGCATGGCGCTGATCTGGGTTGATGTGCCGAATGTAGAGGGCGGTCAGCGTCAGGACATCTGGATGTACTACGGCAACCAGAAAGCCCCGGCCACCGGCAACGGCCAACTCACCTTCGATCCGAACTACACCGCGCTGTATCACTTCGACGGCGCCACCGGCACCCCGGCGAAAGACACCACGGCGTACGGCAACACCGCGCAAAGCGCGACCGGCACAGCGATCGATGGCGTCGTCGGGCGCGCCTTGCAGTTCAGCAGCCAGCCGTTGTTGCTGCCGGCCAGTCCGTCGCTGCAACACAACGCTGGCAGCGCGTTCACTTTCAGCGCCTGGCTGCGTCTGGATCAGGCCAGCGGCGAACAAGTGATCCTGGCGCGTCGCGAGGGCACGCAAAGTCTGCTCATCGGCGTCAGCCAAGGCCTGCCGTTCGTGGAGATCGACGGTCAGCGCGCCGCCGCCACGCAAGCGCTGACGCCGGCGCAATGGCAGCACCTCGCGCTGACCGCCGAAGGCTCGAAAGTCACCCTGTACATCAACGGTCGCGAGAGCGCTGCACTGGCTCAGGCGATGCCAGCGTTCAACTCGGTCATGGCCATCGGCGCCGATCTGCAGGAAGGCGCGTTCCAGCCATTCGCTGGTGCCATCGACGAACTGCGCCTGTCGAAAGTCGCCCGTCCGGCCGCGCTGTTGCTGGCCGATGCCACCTCGCAAGGCGCCGAGTCGAAACTGGTGGCTTACGGCGTCGATGAGGAACAGTCCGGCTTTGGTTTCGGCAGTCTCGGCTTCCTGCTCAACGCGGTGCCGATCGACGCCTGGGTGATCATCGCCGTGCTGGTACTGATGATGTTCCAGTCGTGGATCATCATGCTGCGCAAGAACCGCAGCCTCAGCCGCGTCACCGCTGCCAACGAAGATTTCCGCGCGCAATTCGCCAAGGTCGGCACACGTCTGGAGATGTTCGCCGACGACGCGCAACTCGCCCAACGCCTGCAGCATTCGTCGCTGTGGCGCCTGTATCTGGTGGCAGTCAAAGAGATTCGCACCCGCCGCGAGCAGGGCGCCGATACCTCCTCGGTTTCAGCGGCAACCATCGAAGCCATCCGCTGCTCGATGGACGGCGTGCGCACTCGCGAAAACCAGCAACTGAGTTCGAAACTCTCGACCCTGTCCAACGCCATCGCCGGCGGCCCGTACATCGGCCTGCTCGGCACGGTGCTGGGGATCATGGTGGTGTTCCTCGGCACGGCAATGGCCGGCGACGTTAACATCAATGCCATCGCTCCCGGTATGGCCGCCGCGCTGTTGGCCACGGCGATGGGCCTGTTCGTCGCGATCCCCGCGCTGTTCGGCTACAACCGCCTGATCACCCGCAACAAGGAAGTCAGCGCCGACATGCGTGTGTTCGTCGACGAGTTCATCACTCGTCTGGCAGAGATGCATGGCGAGAGCCAGTTCAGTGAGGCGTCGCACCAGCGCGGCCATCACGCCAACCACTCCGTACCGGCCTGAGGAGCACTGTCATGGCGTCCGTAAATGCCTCTCATGACGATGATGACGATGCCGCCGTCGACAGCATCAACATCACCCCGCTGGTCGATGTGCTGATGGTGGTGCTGGTGATGTTCATCCTCACCGCCACCGCGCAGGTCTCCGGGATCCAGATCAACCTGCCCAAGGCCAGCGCGTCGGTGTCGCTGTCGGAAGCCAAGACCAAGGCGATCTCGGTCAACGACGGCGGCCAGGTGTTCCTCGATGCCTATCCCGTGACGCTGGCCGAGCTGGAAGAACGCCTGCGCATCGAGAAAGCGCAGAGCCCGGATTTCCCGGTGATCGTGCGTGGCGATGCGACGGTGCAGTACCAGAAAGTCATCGAAGTGCTCGACCTGCTGCGCCGGCTCGAACTGTCCCAGGTCGGTCTCGTTACCGGCAAACCGAGTCAGGGCTGAGTCATGACCGCACAACTCCCGATTGATCCGCCGCCCGTGAAAAAGTCGCCGTTGCGCTATGTGAAGTGGGGCGCCGGACTGCTGGTCGCCGCGCTCGCCGCGTGGTTCCTCTGGCAGTGGGCCAACGACATGGCCGGCGTGCGCCGCGAAGCGCCGAAGGTGCCGACGATCATTCCGTTGCCGCCACCGCCACCCCCGCCGCCGGAGAAACCGCCAGAGCCGGAAACGCCGGTGGAAGAAAAAATCGTCGAGCCCGAGCCAACGCCGGAGCCGGAGGAGGTCAAGCCTGAAGAAGCACCGCCATCGCCGGCGGACGATCTGGCCAACCCGATGCAAATGGACGGCGACGCGCAGGCCGGCAGCGACGCTTTCAACATCGGCGCGGGCAAGGGCGGCGGCATGGCCGGTGCCGGCGGTGGGCGTTTGGGCACGGGCACGTACAGCCAGTTTCTCGCGTTCACCTTCCAGCGCTTGCTGCGTGAGAACCCCGACCTGCGCAACCTCGCATTCTCGCTGCAGGCCGATGTCTGGCTGAGCAGCGTCGGCGAGATCACCCGTGTCGAGCTGATCAAGTCCAGCGGCAACCCGCAAATCGATACCCAGGTGCTGGCCGCTTTACGCGGTGCGCCAGCCCTCAGCGAACGGCCTCCGGCCTCCATCACTTTGCCCGTGCGCCTGTCCCTGCAAGGGCGGCGTCCGGGTTAATTCACTTATTCAAGCTTCGGCAAAAGGAGTTGTGTGCAGATGATTTCCAACGTGAATCGATTGTCCCTGGCGGTCGGCATGGTCATTGCGACCCTGGTCGGTCAGGCCGTGGCAGCGCCCGCGCCCTCGGAGAACGCCACGATCAATCTGATCCGCTTGCTGGTCGAGCAGGGCATTCTCAAGCAGGACAAGGCCGACGCGCTGATCGCCCAGGCGCAGAACGAAGCGGCGCAGGCGAAACAGGCTGCCGCGTCCACCGCAGTCGCGGCCGGACCGGTCGCCGCGCCGGGGGATGTGCGCGTGCAGTACGTACCGGCAGCAGTGCGCGACCAGATCCGCGATCAGGTCAAAGCCGAGGTCATGGCCACCGCCAAACAGGAAAACTGGGCCGCGCCGAATACCTTCCCGGACTGGGCCTCGCGCATCAGCTTCGACGGTGACATTCGCCTGCGTGACGAATCGCGTTACTACTCGGGCAACAACAGCAACGAAATTGTCGACTTCGCCAAGCTCAACAACAATGGCCCGTACGACGTGAATCCCAACAGCAGCACCAGCCTGCCGCCGTTGCTCAACACCCGCGAAGACCGCGAAAACCTCTTTCGCCTGCGCGCACGGCTGGGCATGAAAGCGGTGATCTCGGAGGAATGGACCGCCGGCATTCGCATCGGCACCGGTTCGGACAACAACCCGGTATCGACCACGCAGAACCTCGGCGGCGGCTTTGCCAAGAAGGACATCTGGCTCGATCAGGGCTACCTGACCTGGAAGCCAATGGACGAATTGACCCTGACCGGCGGGCGCTTCGCCAACCCGTTCATGTCCACCGACATGCTCTATTCCAATGACCTGAATTTCGACGGTGTGGCGGCGATTTTCGATCACAAGCTCAACCGCGATTGGGGCGTGTTCGGCACCGTCGGCGCGTTCCCGGTGGATTACACCAACGACACCTCCAGCAGTAACGGTTTCGACAAGGAAGAGAGCGACAACAAGTGGCTTTACGGCGCTCAGCTCGGCGCGAAATGGGCGATCAACAGCAACAACCGCCTCAAAGGCGCGCTGGCCTATTACCGCTTCGACGACATTCAGGGCCAGCGCTCCAGCCCCTGCGAACCGTGGGCCGGCGCGCCGGGCTGCGACAGCGACGGCACTCGCGCGGCGTTCATGCAGAAGGGCAACAGCGTGTTCCTGCTGCGCGACATCACGCCGAACCCGCTCAACCCGAGCGCCACGCCGCAGCCGCAATTCGTCGGGCTTGCGTCCGAGTTCAACTTGCTCGACCTCAACGTCGTGTGGGACGCCGACCTGCCGCAGGACTTCAAACTGCGCAGCCAGGGCAACTACATCCACAACCTCAGCTACGACGAAGGAGACATGCGCAAGCGTTCCGCCGGGCAGATCGTCAACAACCTCGACAGCAACGGCGAGATCGAAAGCGGCGCCAACGCGTGGATGGTGCAGTTCACCCTCGGCAACGCGCTGGACCTCAAGCGCAAGGGCGACTGGAACCTGTTCGCCGGCTACAAGTACATCCAGCCTGACGCCTTGCCCGACGGCTTCAACGACTCGTCGTTCCACCTCGGCGGCACCAACGCCAAGGGCTATTTCATGGGCGGCAACTACGGCCTGGCGAAGAACGTTTCTGCCACCGGCCGCTGGATGAGCACCGAAGCGGTGTACGGCGCACCGTTCGACATCGATGTCTTGCAGCTTGAGATCAACACGCGCTTCTAAGGCGCCGGGAGAGCTTTATGAACACGCGTTTTCTCGCGCTGGGGCTGGGTTTGTTGATTGCCACCGGGGCGAACGGCGAAGGCATGGAAGAGCGCTTGCGCACCCAGTTGCGCAGCACCACCCAGCAATTGCAGGCCCTGCAAAGCCAACAGGCCCAGGCCAGCGCCGCGCAACTGGCGGCGCAGAACGAAGCCAAGGCAGCGCAAGCGCAGATCAAGCAGCTGACTGCCGAACTGGCCAAAGCCAAAGGTCTTGCCGAGCAACTGGCCGGGCAACAACAGAGCCTGCACAGCCAGGCGCAGGCGCAAGTGGCGGCCAGTGCCGAGCAGACCGGCAAGTTCAAAAAAGCCTATGACGAATTGCTGGTCCTCGCTCGCGGCAAAGAAGCCGAACGCACGAAGCTGCAAGCGCAGCTGGCGGAACGTGACACACAAGTGCAGCAATGTTCAGCCAAGAATCAGCAAATGTACGGCGTCGCCAAACAGATCCTCACGGCCTACGAAAACATCGATGTCGCCGAAGTGATGAAGATCCGCCAGCCCTTCGCCGCCAGCGCCCGGGTCAAGTTCGAAGAACTGGCGCAGGGCTTCGGCGACGAGCTGTACAAGACCCAATTCGACGCGCCGCAAGCGGCGATCGCTCACTGATAACAAGGAAGAAAGCCATGACTCAATTGATCACCCACGTTTCCCCGCAATCACTGACCGAAGTCCTGCAAGCCGCTGGTTATCGCGTCAACCAGAGTGAACAGAACGGCATCGTCCAGTTGCTCAGCGCCAGTCAGGGCATCGGCTACGCCGTGCGGTTCGGCAACCCGGCGCTGGAGCAGGGCAACTTTGTCGATTTCACCTTCAGCTGTGCGCTGCGCGTGCAGGGTGAGTTGCCTGAGGGAGTCGCAGAGCAGTGGAACGCTACTCGACGTTTTGCACGGTTGTCGTTGCAGGGTGAGTTTCTGGTCATGGAGATGGACGTGGTCGTGGCTGCTGGCGTGAGCAACGAGCACCTGCGCGGCAATTTGGAATTGTGGGATCGCCTGTTGCAGGAATTCATCGTTTACCTGCGCGACTTCAGCCAGGCCACTGGTGTGCAAACCGCCAAATCAGCTATCGCCGAACAAGAGGAAGTCGCGCTGTGAAAAAGCCTGCCATGGTGATCGGCGCCGGAGCGCTGGCGTTGTTGGTGGTGGCCGTGGCGCTGGTGCTGCGGCCGGGCAGTGATCCGGTCGCCGCTCAGCAGCCCTCGCCGGTGATGGCGGTTGCAGCCGGGCCAGCGGTCGCGCAGTTGGGCAATCAGCAGGTTTCGCCAGAGGAATTGCAGGCGCTGCTGGCCACCGTCCCGGCGCAAACCCGCGAACAGCTGCGCGGCAACCGTGAGGCGCTGGAACGCTGGATTCGTACGCGTCTGGCCGAGAAAGCGGTGCTCGAGCAGGCCGATGCGCAGGGCTGGGCGCAGCGCCCGGACGTCGCCCGGCAGACTCGCGCGGCGACTGAGCAAATTGTCTTCCGTGATTACCTGCGCTCGGTGAGCCAGGTGCCGGCGGAGTATCCGAGCGCGGCCGAGTTGCAGCAGGCGTATGACGCGGGGAAGGCCAATTGGCAGACGCCGGCGCTGTATCGGGTCAGTCAGATTTTCCTTACTGTCAGTGATTCCGCTTCGTTGGAAACCGTGCGCAAACAAGCCGCTGAATTGAGCAAGAAGGCGCAGTCAGCACCGGCCGATTTTGCGGCGCTCGCTACGCAATATTCACAGAATCGCGTCACGGCGGAGCGGGGCGGTGATACCGGCCTGCAACCGTTGCAGCAACTGGTGCCGGAAGTACGTAGCGCCGTGGCGCGGCTCAAGGTCGGCGCGGTGTCTGATCCTGTGCAAAGCGCCGCCGGTTTCCACGTGATCAAACTCACCGAACAACAACCGCCACGCACCGCGACGCTGGAGGAACTGCGCGACCAACTGACCCAGGCCCTGCGCGCGCAACGCCAGGAACAGATCGCCCAGGCCTATCTGGACGGCATGCTCAACACCGCCACCCTGAGCATCGACGGCGCCGAACTCAACAAGATAATAGGCAACTGACACACATCGACCCTGTAGGAGCTGTCGAGTGCAACGAGGCTGCGATCTTTTGATCTTGCTGCTAAAGATCAAAAGATCGCAGCGTGCCGCAGCTCCTACACACATCGAACCTGTAGGAGCTGTCGAGTGAAACGAGGCTGCGATCTTTTGATCTTGCTTTTAAATATCAAAAGATCGCAGCGCGCCGCAGCTCCTACACACATCGACCTTGTAGGAGCTGTCGAGTGCAACGAGGCTGCGATCTTTTGATCTTGCTTTTAACAATCAAAAGATCGCAGCGTGCCACAGCTCCTACACACATCGACCTTGTAGGAGCTGTCGAGTGCAACGAGGCTGCGATCCTTTGATCTTGCTGCTAAAGATCAAAAGATCGCAGCGTGCCGCAGCTCCTACACACATCGACCCTGTAGGAGCTGTCGAGTGAAACGAGGCTGCGATCTTTTGATCTTGCTGCTAACGATCAAAAGATCGCAGCGCGCCGCAGCTCCTAAACACATCAACCATGTAGGAGCTGTCGAGTGAAACGAGGCTGCGATCTTTTGACCTTGCTTCTAAAGATCAAAAGATCGCAGCGTGCCGCAGCTCCTACAAGATTTGCGTAACGATCACCACATTAGATCGACAGGGAGTCATCAATGTCATTCACCGAACCCGCAGGATGCCCGGGCACCGCTGATTATCAATCGCCGCAATCCAGATCCGAGCCCTGGCTCAACCAGGCCGCGACCATCGAGAGCGAAGTCGCCCAATATTTCCTCGTCAGCGCCCGCTGCGGTTGCTTCATGCAAGCCGCGCGCAGCCTCAATGTGCGCTCGACGCTGCTGCGCAAACAACTCGCGCAACTCGAACAACAACTGCAACACAGCCTGTTCAGCTTCCAGGGCAGCGCCCTAACGCTCACCCGCGAAGGCCAACAGTTGCAGGCCCGACTCAGCACCCTGGCCCACCAACGCAAACTCCCGGTCATCGAACAACCGCTGATTCGTCTGGCCATCGCCGAATCCATCCTCCACGACATTCTCGGCCGCGACCTCATCGCATTGCTGCGCCGCAATGCCAGCCTGCGTCTGGAAATTACTGCTCTGGATAGCGAACTGGCCCTGCGTGCGGTCAGCGCCGACATTGTCCTCTGGCTCGCTCCTGGCGATGCTCCAAGCCTTGTTCCCACCTTCGCTACCAGCGAACCGCAACACCTCGCGCGAATTGAATATCTGCCGCACATCGCCAAGCGCTATTCGAGGGTGACAGCGCGACCGGAAACGCCGGAAGATCTGGCTGATTTCATGCTGGTGCAATGGCAGCATGATCGGCAGGTTGAGAGCTTTCGCCCTTGGAATGAATTGGTCGAGCAGCGGTTGGCCGGAGTAGTGCAGATGCAATCTTATGAACTCATGCTGGAGATGATCCGCTGCAGCGCATGCATCGGTTTGCTGCCGACATACATGAGCCGCTTCGACCGAGGCCTCATCGCATTGCCCGGATTATTCGCCGAACCGATGCAGTTACACGCGTGGCTCGCCGTCAACACCGACTCGCAAAACTCCCCCGAAATCCAGGCCCTCACCGACCTCATCCAGCAAACCTTCAACGAACGCCACGAATGGTTCCAGCCTTAACCCGATCCCCTTGTAGGAGTGAGCCTGCTCGCGATGACGCCAGCCCAGACACCACATCCGTAGCTGAATAAACCGCATCAACAGTGGGAGCGAGCCTGCTCGCGAATGCAATCCGCCAGTCGAAGCTACAGTGACTGACAAACCGCATTCGCGAGCAAGCTCGCTCCCACAAATCCAGCGGTGTAACCGCAGCCGAGTGAGCGACACAAGTCCTGTGGGAGCGGGCTTGCCCGCGAAGGCGTCGGCACTGCCGGCGCCTTACTCAGAGCCTGTCGCGAGGCCCGCTACCCCGGCAACTCCAGATTATCCAGCACCCGATTCACCGCCAGTTCGCCGAGCATGATCAACTGCGCAATCCCCATCAGCGTCCGCCGCTGCGATGGCTTCACCAGCCCGGCGAATTCCTGGGCGATGGTTTTGGCCGAGGCGAGGGTTTCGCAGGCGTTGGCCAGCAGGTCTTCGTTTTTGGTGTCGGCGGTGACGGCGTACATGGCGCGGGGACTGAACGGCGGTGGGGTCGAACCGGGTGGGCAGAGGTAGTGGTCGAGGGCGCGGTCGGCGGCTTGGTGGAGTTTTTTTGAATCGAGGGATTCGTAGGGGGAGGTGGGGTCGGTTTCGGGTGGGTTGGGTGTGGGTTTGATCATGGTAAAGCTCCTAGAGTCGATGGAGCTGCCAACTTTCGCTGCGATACGAAATGGTTGGTGGCAGCTATACGCGGGTCGCAGACCGGGACTCTAGAACCGGCAGACCCGAAGGTCTCCCACGTACAGCCGCCATAAAAACAGCGGGTGTTGTGCGTCCAGAGATCGACGGGCTGCGAGACCCGATCGCTGATTCGTCAGCGACCGCACCACAATAGAATCCGCCCCCTAAGCGCACAAGCCGGCGGATTCTGGCGTAGCTGTAGGCAATGGCGCAAGAAGTTGTAGCCTGGAAGGCGTGTCTGGAGGTGTCTTTTAAACGCCTGAGTTTAAAATTCGTAAGACTTGGTGATTGCCGGAGCGCGAGATGGCATCCATCACGGCATTCGTCTTTTATCCGAGTGCGGCGTATGTGGTTGGGGCTGATAGATAATGCGTACCCTCTTTCCGTTGTCCCTTGTCCCATTTTTCTCAGGAGATGAGTCGGTGGTAAGGCTTACTTCAACTGTTTCGTTAGCACCAACTTCATCTACCCCGTAATTAAGATTAAGCGCTCAATCGAAATACTCAAGTCGATTGGTTTTAAGAAGGGGAAGTCGCAGCTTTGGAAACAATTTACTTCTTTAAAGTAATTGTTATCGAAGCTGCGATACTTACCGGATTACGTTGGAATAATTGCCATTCCATAGAAGTCCGTCGGCGGAATTCCTGTTGCCATATGAATGGTGTTGTTAGTGTTAATTCCTACATATAGTGCTCCATGGGGAGTGGTAGGGTTGCTGTAGGAACATATCATTGCTCCGAATTTCTGACCAAAATACTTACCTCCGAAGAGATCTTGCACGACATTCTCAAAGTTGGCTGAAAGTGTGGTTGAATTTAGAATTTCTCGAGCGCGGGTTGGGGGGAGTCCTCCCCAGCCCCTAACCACATCTTGATGATAAACACTAAAGTATTCTGACCCCGCCACCCCTTCAACACCATTTGTCCTTATTCTGAATACGTTCTTGACATCTACTCTAAATGTTACTGATGTAAGCGCTCTGTCAGTAATTCGGATAGTTGTAGTTCCGGTTTTGAGTCCGGTGACTTTTCCGGACTCTGAAACTGAAGCGATTGTAGGATCATCTGATCGATAGGTATACGGGAGTTCACCTCCAAAAGCAGGCCGATCTTCTACGTTGCCTGTTACTTCTTTCATGCCATATGGATAGAGAAATTTTATGGCGTGTAGCGTCATCAACGTTTCATCAACGGTCAACGGTGCGTTCGCTTTAATATTATAAGTCCGAGTGTTTAGTTTCATTGCTTCGTTCTGGTCGTTTCCATTATCAAGGTTAACCGCTACATGGAGAGAGAGGTCGCTGGCGTCTTTCAGATTTTTGAACCATACAAGCGGTACTTCAATAAGTAAGCCTTCCGCCGAGTCATTAGGCTCACCCGCCCGAACAACCAAACTCACCTCTTTTTCGTCTTTGTCAGTCCCCACCAGTGTTATCCAAAGCGCTTGATTCCGTTTTTGAAGCGGCCATTTCGATGATTCGAGCAAGACTGGGTCAGTCAATGTGCTCACCTCCAGCACAGGCCCTGTTACCCCAGCAATAGTCGGCGTGGGCAGTCGTGGGTCGTCTTCCTTGATAGGCAGAATGTCCAGCACCAGATCCGGCGACTCGCCAATCACATCATCACCGTCCATTAATTCCCAATACAATCCACACGGACCGCCACGCCGTTTCACCAGAAACGAGGTTTCAAGTTTGAAGTTGGCGCGGTGATTCTGGTTGAACTCTATCGGCGCAAACAGAGAAGAACCCGGTAACGGATATCGTTCGACTAACCGGGCTTTTTGACCCGGTATTGACGAGTCAAATTGAACACGTACCGTAACGACCTGCTCACCTTTCAGTAAATCAATTGGGTTAAGTGATGGATCTACCAAGAAAGGCGGAGACAGTGAGACTCTGTTCCAGTCCACATCAGCAGTCACAATATCCGACCATGTAGGCGGGCCGGATGGGTTTCTCACGTAGTCGACAACACGGAACTTGAACGGAAACGTTTTACTAACGCCGCCCTCGATCAACTTCATTTTTGGAATGTGGATCCGCAGCGGCGAGGGATCACCTGGTAAGCGCGTATGTTCGACAATAACGCCATTGCAACTGATGAAGATTTTGTCGTGATCCTGCGAGTTGTTGTAATCGACTGTGGCATACACATCATCCGCATTAGCTGCGTCGATTGTGCGGTGGTTCAGACTGAGGTTCATCACTGGCGGCGTGTCACCAGGCGGGGAGGTTTTATAAAACAGAACCAGTTCTGGCGTGGCTTCCTCGTTTCCGGAAATACGCTTGATCAAGATTCTTACTCGGTTCAGGCCTTTTCGTAAAAGGCCGGGCGCAAGATACAAAGGCGTATCCTCAGTTTCCTTGCCTTCCTTGACGGAGGTCGTGTCTTCGACAGTTCCGTTCACTTCCAGCCTCAGCTCGTCATTTTTGTCCTGTTTCAAATACGCGAGCATGAGAAATTGTAAATCGTCGGGTCCATTGGCCTTTTCAATCGACACGCCGCCGTGCACGTCCTGCATTGGCGGTACGAGTTTGATCATTTCAAGAACGTACGGGAGGGTCAGATCAAAAGGCTCTACAAAGTTACGTATGCGGCTCATGACATTCTCCAGCTAGAGTGGGAACTTCTCCGAGCATCTAACGTGAACTCGGCGAAGCCGTCACCTGTCAACTCTGACAGGTAGAAGGCCTTCTCCGACGAATGGTCGAAGCCTCTGAGCACTGGCCAACCAGACAGTCGTCGGCTTAGAGTGGCGCGGACATTCAACGATCACGGACAGATCTCCCATGTCAGACCCAACCTCCACGATCCATCTCGAACGCTCCAACGAATCCCACCTCGAAGGCATCACTGCGCTTTACAACGACCCCGCCGTTGCGCGGCAGGTGCTGCAGATGCCGTTTCAATCCACCGAGGTCTGGCGTCAGCGACTTCAGGCAGATAACGAGCGTGCGCTGAAACTGGTTGCTCTGCACCAAGGCGTAGTGATCGGAAATCTCGGTCTGGAAGCCTATTCAAGGATGCGCCGCGCCCACGCCGGCAGTTTCGGCATGGCAGTCGGGGCGGCTTGGCAGGGCAAGGGCGTCGGTTCGATGTTGTTGGCGGCGGCGCTGGAGGTCGCCGATAACTGGATGAATCTGCACCGCGTCGAACTCACGGTGTACGCCGATAACGAGGCAGCCATCGGCCTCTACCGCAAGTTCGGTTTCGAGGCCGAGGGGCTGTTGCGTGATTACGCGGTGCGCGACGGGCAGTGGGTCGACACGTTGAGCATGGCCCGTCTGCGCGGTTCGTCGAAACCCTGAGTCAGTCGCCCAGTGCGAACGCCACCGCTGACTGCGCATGCAGTTCGGTGGTGTCGAGCAGGGGCAGGGCGCTGTGTTCGGGTTTGATCAGCAGGCCGATTTCGGTGCAGCCGAGGATGATCGCCTGGGCGCCACGGGCGGTGAGTGATTCGATTACCCGCTGATAGGTTAGCCGGGATGCTTCGCTGATCACGCCGACGCAGAGTTCGTCGTAGATGATCCGGTGCACCTCTTTGCGCTCGGCATCATCCGGCACCAGTACGGTCAGGCCTTGGGCGATCAGGCGCTGCTTGAGGAAGTTCTGCTCCATGGTGAACGCGGTGCCGAGCAGCCCGACCGTGCGCGCGTCGATTTCCAATGCCGCCTGCGCGGCGGGTTCGGCGATGTGCAGGAACGGAATGCTGATGGCGGCCTGAATCTGCTCGGCGACCTTGTGCATGGTGTTGGTACACAGCACCACGCAATCGGCGCCGCCGGCTTCGAGCCTGCGCGCGGCATCCACCAGAATCGCCGCTGCATCGTCCCAGCGCCCGGCGTGCTGGGCCTGTTCGACCGGGCCGAAGTCGACGCTGTACATCAGCAACTGCGCCGAACGCAAAGGGCCGAGGCGGTCGCGAACCTGTTGGTTGATCAGGCGATAGTATTCGGCGCTGGACTCCCAGCTCATGCCGCCGATAAGGCCGATGGTGCGCATTGGATTTCCTCAAGCAAATGTCAGTATCGAGCATTCAGGTCTGCCCGAAGTTACCTTCTGTTCAAGACCCGACGCCAGTACCGACTGACTGTACCGCCGATCTTTCCCGCAACTGTGCATCTGCAAGAACTAAACGTACGCCGCGCCGGGGATCTGCCACTATCACCCTTCGCAGGTCCTTTCCGAGGAACACCGCAATGAACGACGTACAGCAACTGGGCGAGATGCTCCGCCACTATGCCGAAAGCGAAGCGCACAAGAAGCAACTGTTCACTACGCAATCAGCTGAATGGGCAACACGGATTGGCGGGCTGTTCGACCAGATCGAGCAATGGCTTGAACCGGTCAAGGCGCCGAATCTGCTGGAGGTGAGTCGTGAGGCGTATGTCGCGTCGGGGCCGAGCGTGCCGGTGGAGACCTCGACCTTCAAAACGGAAAAAATGAGCATTGTGATTGCCGGCAAACCGGTGGAGTTTGTGCCGGATGTGATGGGCAGCGGCGGGCAGATTTCGCTGGCGGTGATGGGGCTGACGGCGGCGCGGTATGGGAGTATTTCGCTGGTCGGTTTGACGGATGGCGCGTGGCAGTGGCGCAAGACCAATGGGTTGAAGGATCCGGATACGTTTGCCTTCGACGCCGATTTCCTTGCTCAGCAATTGCAGAGCCTGATACCTCGCGATCGCGGTTAAGATCAAAAGCTTACCCCCTCACCCCAGCCCTCTCCCCCAAGTGGGCGAGGGGGAAAGGGGGCAGACCGAGTGATGTTCAAAACTTGAGCTCGACGCGATATTTCAGGTCGACGTGAGTCCTACAAACACTTCGGTCAGTCCCCTCTCCCTCTGGGAGAGGGCTAGGGTGAGGGCAGCCCGCCGCCAGCCACAAAAACATCACGCCCAGCGCATCAAAAAGCATCTCCATCACCTGAGCCGTCAAGCAATCTGAGCATGACGCTGGGCCAGCGCCACATCCGCAGGAGGAGTGAGGCGTAGACCGGGGAAACCCTTAGGTTCGGTGCCAATCCGGCATTTTCCCTTGGGTCACTGATGGCCTTTTGGTAGAGTCGCCGTCGCCAGCGGGTTTTCGGCTGGACGATGGAACCGAAGAAGGGAGTCTGATCAGTGAGTCCGGGCAAAAAAATCCTCGGTCTCACGGCGTCGCTTTTGTTGCTGACGCTGTGGGCCAGTTACTTTTATGTATTCAAGGAAAACCGCGACGGCCAGCTCGGCGGTGTCGGCGAAAGCACCGCGTGGTGCGGCACGCCACCGACCAGTGAAGCGGCGTTGCTGGGCAAGGATCAACTGACCTTGCGCGTCACCAACAACCTGCGCGGCGAGTTCATGGTCGGCGGTTCGCTGGTGGTTTCCGAACGCACCTTCAACCGCTACGACCTGAGCCGCAACGAACTGCGCCTGCGTCTGGAACCGTTGCAGTGGTCGTTCGGCGTCACGCCGATCTTCCTCGAGCAGGTCAAGGTGCAGCCGCTGAGCCGCAACCTCTCGTCGACCAACAAAAGCGCCTTCGCCGAACTTGAGCCACGGCCGATCGGCGTGCACGCCCAGACCGCGGCGTTCCCGTTCGACACTTATCGCTACGGCTACAAACCGGTGCTGTATTACCTCAAGGGCAGCGAGCGCATCGACTTGCGCTTCAAGAACATCACCACGCTGATGGAGATGTCCAACACCTTCACGCCGATCCAGAAGTACAACCGCGCCGACTACATCAACGAGAAAAACTCGATGATCCGCGATGAGGACTACAAGCCGTACGGGGCGCATGAGTGCGCGTTCAGCGTCGAGCGCAAAGGCTCGTTCAAGGTCGTGGTGTTGCTGCTCTTGCTGGTGCTGTGCCTGCCGCTGATGCTGGTGTTTTACCGCGATGAGCCGGGGATCGACTTTCTCGCGACGCTGGTGGGGATTGCGGTGGTGCGGACATTACTGATCGGGCCGGTGGAAGATTTCCAGCTGTACAACATCGACTTCTTGTTTGGTGCGGCGATTCTGCTGGTGGGAACGGTATCGCTGATCAAGGCGATGCGCGCCAATAGCCGGCGGGAAATGGCTTTGCGCAGTGGCGAAACATCCTCCTGGTAATACCGGTTGGCGAGGCACACGCGCTGTCGGATGTGAACTTTGCAATTGGCCATCGCATTTGCCGGGGTTTTGGCTATACCTGTATCTCCCCTATGCAAAATGTCTTGGCCTTCTCAAAGGAATTACAGCATGAAGCTAGCCGTCGTGATGGGCACGCTGTGCATTGCCACCCTTGGCGTGGTGGGTTGTTCCAGCAAAACCGTCGAGCCTGACCAGTATTCCGGTTTTCTCAAGGATTACAGCCAGCTGAAGGAGGCCAAGTCACCCTCTGGTGCCGAGGTGATGCGCTGGATGGACCCGAAACTCGACATCAATAAATTCACCAGCGTTTACGTAGAGCCAAGCCAGCTCTACCCGAAGCCGCAAGCCACCGAGAAAATCCCCCAGCAGACTCTCAATGGCATCACCAGCTATTACGATCAGGCGCTCAAGCGCGAACTCGGCAAATCGCTGCCGTTGGCCGCAGGTCCCGGGCCGGGCGTAATTGTGGTGCGTCCGGCGATTACCGCAGTCAGCAGCAAGACCGAAGGCCTGCAAGTCTATGAAGTGATCCCGATCGCACTGGTCGCCGCAGCAGTAAGCACGGCCACTGGAATCCGCGACCAGGAAACCACGCTGGCCACCGAAGCGGTATTCATGGACGGCGCGACCAATCATGTCATCGCGCAGGTAGTGCGCAAAGGTACCGGCAAACCGCTGGAAAACTCTTCCCAGGTGATGAAAGCCGACGACATGAAAGCGGTGATCGATGGCTGGGCAAGCGATCTGCATCAGTCGTATCTGAAACTCAAATCTGAAGCCAAATGATGCAGTAAGGCCGGTTGCCTTTTCGCGAGCACGCTCGCTCCCACACTGGACTCGTATTCAGTATGGGAGTGAGCCTGCTCGCATTTCGGTGTATCAGTTTCGAATGTCCTGCCTGACACTACGCTTTCGCTAGCAGGCTCACCCCTTTAGGGAAGCTGCGGTGGGTTGTATACAATGTCACCGCTCAGCACCCAACAATTTCAAACAGGGCATAGGTCGTCAGCCGATTTCGTGGTTAACTTCCGCCTCTTGCATGCTTTCCAATCAAAAAACAGAAGGACTCAAGTCATGGCTCAAGTCACCCTCAAAGGCAATCCGGTTCAAGTCAACGGCCAGTTGCCACAAGCCGGTTCCAAGGCGCCAGCCTTTTCCCTGGTAGCCGGCAATCTGTCCGACGTCACCCTGAAAGACTTCGCCGGCAAGCGCAAAGTCCTCAACATCTTCCCAAGCGTCGACACCCCGACCTGCGCCACCTCCGTGCGCAAGTTCAACGCCCAGGCCAACGACATCAGCAACACCGTGGTGCTGTGCATCTCCGCTGACCTGCCATTCGCCCAGGCGCGCTTCTGCGGCGCTGAAGGCCTGGAAAACGTACAGAACCTGTCGACCCTGCGCGGCAGCGAGTTCATCGAAAACTACGGCGTAGCCATTGCTGACGGCCCATTGAAAGGCCTGACCGCTCGCGCCGTTGTGGTGCTGGACGAAAACGACAACGTCCTGCACAGCGAACTGGTCAAGGAAATCGCCGAAGAGCCTAACTACGAAGCGGCACTGTCCGTTCTCAAGTAAGGCTTTTACAATTGTTAACGGCCTGGCCCTGTCCAGGCCGTTTTCATTTGTGTATCAGGGTTTTGCCTCACACCTTGAAACGTAAGTGGAAGGTAAATTGCCGGTAAAGCTGCTTTGCTTAAATCCACTCAGTGCTTATCGTTCAGCCTCCCGTAATAGAAGCCCACGCGCCCAATGGTCAATAACTCCATGCAATCGTCCCCCCGCAAATCCCGTCGCTGGCTGATCAGCCTGCTGGTCCTGTTGGTCATCGCCGTCCTGTGCTGGAAATTCTGGCCCGCCGGCTCTGCTGACAAGGCGGGCGGCGACAAAGCGGCCGCCGGGCATACCGGGCGCTCGGGAATGATGCGGCCTGGCTTCGGCGGCGGTACCGGGCCGATTCCGGTGCGTGTGGCGCCGGCGGTGAAGGGCGACTTCCCGCTGTATTACAAGGCACTGGGCACGGTCACCGCGCTCAATACCATCAACGTGCGCAGCCGGGTGGGCGGCGAACTGGTGAAGATTCATTTCGAAGAAGGGCAGATGGTCAAGGCGGGCGACCTGCTGGCCGAGATTGATCCGCGTCCTTACCAGAACGCTTTGCTCCAGGCCGAAGGCACACTGCTGCAGAATCAGGCGCAACTGAAAAACGCCCAGGTCGACGTCGAGCGCTACCGCGGTCTGTATAAAGAAGACAGCATCGCCAAACAGACCCTCGACACCGCCGAAGCGCTGGTCGGCCAATACTTGGGCACGGTCAAGACGAATCAGGCAGCGGTCAACGATGCCAAGCTCAATCTCGAATTCACCAAGATCCGCGCGCCGATTGCCGGTCGCGTCGGTCTGCGTCAGGTCGACGTCGGCAACCTCGTCGCCGCCAACGACACCACGTTCCTCGCGGTGATCACCCAGACGCAACCGATCAGCGTGGCCTTCACTTTGCCGGAGAACAGCCTCGACACCGTGCTGGCCCGTTACCGCAGCGGCGCCAAGTTGCCTGCCGAAGCCTGGGATCGCGGCGACACCAAGCTGCAAGCCACTGGCGTGCTGCAAAGCCTCGACAACCAAATTGACGTCGCTACCGGCACTTTGAAATTCAAGGCCCGTTACGACAATCGCGACCAGTCGCTGTTTCCCAACCAGTTCGTCAACGTCCATTTGCTGGCAGACACGCTCAAAGGTGTAGTGCTGGCGCCGTCGGCAGCGATCCAGTTCGGCACCAACGGCACCTTCGTCTATGCGCTGGACGGCGACAGGAAAGTCACCATTCGCCAACTGAAAATCGGTGCCAGCGACGGTGACAACACCGTGGTCACCGAAGGCCTCGCCGCAGGTGATCGCGTGGTGCTCGAAGGCACCGATCGCCTCAAGGAAGGCAGCGAAGTCGAAGTGGTCAATGACAGCAGCGAAGTGCCGACCTCGCCGACCGAACACCTGCAAGGCAAATCTGCCGCCAATCCCGATGCGACCACAGCCGATAAGGCCAAGAAGGGCGCATGAACATTTCGCGGCTGTTCATCCTCCGTCCGGTAGCCACCACCCTGAGCATGCTGGCCATTGTCCTGGCCGGCCTGATCGCTTATCGCCTGCTGCCGGTTTCGGCCCTGCCGCAGGTCGATTATCCGACCATCCGCGTCATGACCCTGTACCCCGGCGCCAGTCCGGACGTGATGACCAGCGCCGTCACCGCGCCGCTTGAACGCCAGTTCGGGCAGATGCCGGGCCTGACGCAAATGGCGTCGACCAGCTCCGGCGGCGCTTCGGTGCTGACCCTGCGTTTCAGCCTCGACATCAACATGGACGTCGCCGAACAGCAGGTGCAGGCCGCGATCAACGCTGCGACCAACCTGCTGCCCACCGACCTGCCGGCGCCGCCGGTGTACAACAAGGTCAACCCGGCGGACACCCCGGTGCTGACCCTGGCCATCACTTCGAAAACCATGCTGCTGCCCAAGCTCAATGACTTGGTCGATACGCGCATGGCGCAGAAGATCGCCCAAATCAGCGGCGTCGGCATGGTCAGTATCGCTGGTGGCCAGCGTCAGGCGGTACGAATCAAGGTCAACCCCGAAGCGCTGGCGGCCAACAGCCTCAACCTGTCGGACGTGCGCACGCTGATCGGTGCCTCCAACGTCAACCAGCCGAAAGGCAACTTCGATGGCCCGACCCGGGTGTCGATGCTCGATGCCAACGATCAACTGACCTCGCCCGAGGACTACGCGAATCTGATCCTGACCTACAAGAACGGCGCGCCGTTGCGGCTCAAGGACGTCGCGGAAATCGTCGATGGCGCCGAGAACGAGCGTCTGGCCGCGTGGGCCAACCAGAATCAGGCGGTGTTGCTGAACATCCAGCGTCAGCCGGGCGCCAACGTTATCGAAGTGGTCGACCGCATCAAGGCCTTGCTGCCAAGTATCACCGACAACCTCCCGGCCGGCCTCGACGTCACTGTGCTCACAGACCGCACCCAGACCATCCGTGCCTCGGTCACCGACGTGCAACACGAACTGCTGATCGCTATCGCGCTGGTGGTCATGGTCACGTTCCTGTTTCTGCGCCGCGCCAGTGCGACGATCATTCCCTCGGTGGCCGTGCCGCTGTCGCTGATCGGCACCTTTGGCGTGATGTACCTCGCCGGGTTCTCGGTGAACAACCTGACGTTGATGGCGCTGACCATTGCCACCGGTTTCGTGGTGGACGATGCCATCGTCATGCTCGAGAACATTTCGCGCTTCATCGAAGAGGGTGACAGCCCGATGCAGGCCGCGCTCAAGGGCGCCAAGCAGATCGGCTTCACCCTGATTTCCCTGACGCTGTCGCTGATCGCCGTACTGATTCCGCTACTGTTCATGGCCGACGTGGTGGGGCGCCTGTTCCGCGAATTCGCCATCACCCTGGCGGTGGCGATCCTGATTTCCCTGGTGGTGTCGCTGACCCTGACGCCGATGATGTGCGCGCGCCTGCTCAAGCGTGAACCGCAGGAACACGAGCAAGGCCGTTTCTACCGCGCCAGCGGTGCGTTCATCGACTGGATGATCAAGGAATACGGGCGGATGCTGCGCTGGGTGCTCAAGCATCAGCCGCTGACCTTGCTGGTCGCCATCGGCACGCTGGCGTTGACCGTATTCCTTTACGTCATCGTGCCGAAGGGTTTCTTTCCGGTGCAGGACACCGGCGTGATTCAGGGTATTTCCGAAGCGCCGCAGTCGATCTCCTTCGCGGCGATGGGCGAGCGGCAGCAGCAACTGGCGAAGATCATTCTTGAAGATCCGGCGGTGCAGAGCCTGTCGTCCTACATTGGCGTCGACGGAGACAACGCCACGCTCAACAGCGGCCGCTTGCTGATCAACCTCAAGCCCCACGGCGAGCGCGATCTGACGGCCAGCGAAGTGATCGCACGCCTGCAACCACAACTGGACAAACTGGTCGGCATTCGGCTGTTCATGCAGCCGGTGCAGGACCTGACCATCGAGGATCGGGTCAGCCGCACCCAGTACCAGTTCAGCATGTCCTCGCCGGACTCGGAATTGCTCAGCCAGTGGAGTGGCCGTCTGGTCGAAGCCCTGGCGCAGCGTCCGGAGTTGACCGACGTGGCCAGTGACTTACAGGACAAAGGCTTGCAGGTTTATCTGGTGATCGACCGCGACGCCGCATCGCGCCTCGGCGTGTCGGTGGCGAATATCACCGATGCGCTGTACGACGCCTTCGGCCAGCGGCAGATTTCGACCATTTACACCCAGGCCAGCCAGTACCGCGTGGTGCTGCAAGCCCAGGCCGGGGAGAAGATCGGCCCGCAGGCGCTGGATCAGATTCACGTCAAGACCACCGACGGCGCGCAGGTACGCCTGTCGAGTCTGGCGCATGTCGAAGAACGTCAGGCGCAATTGGCGATCACCCACATCGGCCAGTTCCCGGCGGTGATGATGTCGTTCAACCTCGCGCCGGGCGTGGCGTTGGGGCATGCCGTGGACATCATCGAGCAGGTGCAGCAGGACATCGGCATGCCGGTCGGCGTGCAGACTCAGTTCCAGGGCGCGGCGCAAGCGTTCCAGGCTTCGCTGTCGAGTACCTTGCTGCTGATTCTGGCGGCGGTGGTGACCATGTACATCGTGCTGGGCGTGCTCTACGAGAGCTACATCCACCCGATCACCATTCTCTCGACCTTGCCGTCGGCAGCGGTCGGTGCCTTGCTGGCGTTGCTGCTCAGTGGCAACGACTTGGGCATGATCGCGATCATCGGCATCATCCTGCTGATCGGTATCGTCAAGAAGAACGCGATCATGATGATCGACTTCGCCCTCGACGCCGAACGCACCCAGGGCATGGCCCCGGCAGAGGCGATCTATCAAGCGGCGCTGCTGCGCTTCAGGCCGATTCTGATGACCACACTGGCCGCGTTGTTCGGCGCGGTGCCGCTGATGCTGGCCACGGGGTCTGGCGCGGAACTGCGTCAGCCGTTGGGTCTGGTGATGGTCGGCGGTTTGCTGGTGAGCCAGGTGTTGACGCTGTTCACCACGCCGGTGATTTACCTGGCTTTTGATCGGTTGGGGCGGCGTTGGACCAAGCCTGTCGCGGGAGAGGTGGTGTGAGCGGCGTGGTGAAAGCAGCTGCAAGCTGCAAGCTTCAAGCTGCAAGAAAACAGCAGCCTGCGCGCGCAGGAACAGCTTGTAGCTCGCAGCTTGCAGCTTGGAGCTCGACGCTATGAACCTCTCCGGCCCTTTCATCAAACGCCCCGTGGCAACCATGCTGCTCTCCCTGGCAATCATGTTGCTCGGCGGGGTCAGCTTCGGTCTGTTGCCGGTATCGCCGCTGCCGCAGATGGACTTCCCGGTGATCGTCGTCCAGGCCAGTCTGCCGGGCGCCAGTCCCGAGGTGATGGCTTCGACGGTGGCGACGCCGCTGGAGCGGTCGTTCGGTGCAATTGCCGGCGTCAATACCATGAGCAGCCGTTCCAGTCAGGGTTCGACGCGGGTGATTCTGCAATTTGACCTCGACCGCGACATCAACGGCGCGGCGCGGGAAGTGCAGGCGGCGATCAACGCCTCGCGCAATCTGCTGCCAAGCGGGATGCGCAGCATGCCGACCTATAAAAAGGTCAACCCGTCGCAGGCGCCGATCATGGTGCTGTCGCTGACTTCGGATGTGCTGGAAAAAGGCCAGCTCTACGACTTGGCCTCGACCATCCTCTCGCAAAGCCTGTCGCAAGTGCAGGGCGTCGGTGAAGTGCAGATCGGTGGCAGTTCGCTGCCGGCGGTGCGCATCGAGCTCGAACCGCAGGCGCTGAACCAATACGGCGTGGCCCTCGACGATGTGCGCAAGACCATTGCCGACGCCAACGTGCGCCGCCCCAAGGGTTCGGTCGAGGACGGCGAGCGCTTGTGGCAGATCCAGGCCAACGACCAGTTGGAGAAAGCCAAGGATTATGAGTCGCTGATCATTCACTACGCCGACGGCGCCGCATTGCGTCTCAAGGACGTGGCGAAAGTCAGCGATGGCGTCGAAGACCGTTACAACAGCGGTTTCTTCAACGACGATGCGGCGGTGCTGCTGGTGATCAACCGTCAGGCCGGCGCCAACATCATCGAGACGGTCAACGAGATCAAGGCGCAGTTGCCCGCGCTGCAAGCGGTGCTGCCGGCCAGCGTCAAACTCAATCTGGCCATGGATCGCTCGCCAGTGATCAAGGCTACGCTGCATGAAGCCGAGATGACCTTGCTGATCGCCGTCGCCCTGGTGGTGCTGGTGGTGTACCTGTTTCTGGGTAACTTCCGCGCCTCGCTGATCCCGACCCTGGCGGTGCCGGTGTCGCTGGTCGGTACCTTTGCGGTGATGTACCTCTACGGGTTCTCGCTGAACAACCTGTCGCTGATGGCGCTGATTCTCGCCACAGGTCTGGTGGTGGACGACGCCATCGTGGTGCTGGAAAACATTTCCCGGCACATCGACGAAGGCGTCAAGCCGATGCAGGCCGCGTACCTCGGGGCCAAGGAAGTCGGCTTTACCCTGCTGTCGATGAACGTCTCGCTGGTGGCGGTGTTCCTGTCGATCCTGTTCATGGGCGGGTTGGTCGAAAGCCTGTTCCGCGAATTTTCCATCACCCTGGCGGCGGCAATCGTGGTGTCGCTGGTGGTTTCCCTGACGCTGACACCGATGCTCTGCGCGCGCTGGCTCAAGCCGCACACGCCGGGCCAGGAAAACCGCCTGCAACGCTGGAGCCACAAGACCAACGACTGGATGGTCGGCAAATACGCCACCAGCCTCGACTGGGTATTGCGTCATCGCCGTCTGACCTTGTTCAGTCTGCTGCTCACCGTTGGCGTCAACATTGCGCTCTATGTGGTGGTGCCGAAAACCTTCCTGCCGCAACAGGACACCGGCCAGTTGATCGGTTTCGTGCGTGGCGACGACGGTCTGTCGTTCAACGTCATGCAGCCGAAAATGGAAACCTTCCGCCGCGCCGTGCTCAAGGACGAAGCGGTGGAAAGCGTGGCCGGGTTCATCGGCGGCAACAACGGCACCAACAACGCCTTCATGATCGTGCGCCTGAAGCCGATCAAGGAGCGCCAGCTTTCAGCACAGAAGGTCATAGAACGCCTGCGCAAGGAAATGCCCAAGGTGCCCGGGGCGCAGTTGATGCTGATGGCCGACCAGGACCTGCAATTTGGCGGCGGCCGCGAGCAGACCAGTTCGCAATACACCTACATTCTGCAAAGCGGCGATCTTGCCGAGCTACGCAAGTGGTTCCCGAAAGTGGTCACCGCGCTGCGTGCGTTGCCCGAGCTGACTGCCATCGATGCCCGCGAAGGTGCCGGGGCGCAGCAGGTGACGCTGATTGTCGACCGGGATCAGGCCAAACGCCTGGGGGTCGACATGAACATGGTTACCGCCGTGCTCAACAACGCCTATAGCCAGCGGCAGATTTCGACGATCTACGACAGCCTCAACCAGTACCAGGTGGTGATGGAGGTCAATCCGAAATACGCCCAGGATCCGGTGACGCTCAAGCAGGTCGAAGTGATCACCGCTGACGGTGCGCGGGTGCCGCTGTCGACGTTCGCCCATTACGAAAACAGCCTGGAAAACGACCGGGTCAGCCATGAAGGCCAGTTCGCATCCGAAAGCATTTCCTTTGACATGGCCGAAGGCGTGACCGTAGAGCAGGGCAGTGCCGCCATTGAACGGGCGATCGCCAAGGTCGGCCTGCCGGAGGATGTGATTGCGAAAATGGCCGGCACCGCTGATGCTTTCGCGGCCACGCAGAAGAGCCAGCCGTTCATGATCCTCGGTGCGTTGCTCGCGGTGTATCTGGTGCTCGGTGTGCTGTATGAAAGCTACATTCACCCACTGACCATTCTTTCGACCTTGCCCTCGGCCGGGGTTGGCGCGTTGCTGTCGATCTATGCGCTGGGCGGCGAGTTCAGCCTGATTTCCCTGCTGGGGATCTTCTTGCTGATTGGCGTGGTGAAGAAAAACGCCATTCTGATGATTGATCTGGCGCTGCAACTGGAGCGGCATGAGGGCCTGTCGCCGCTGGAGTCGATCCGCAGCGCCTGCCTGCAACGCCTGCGGCCGATTCTGATGACCACGCTGGCGGCGATCCTCGGCGCTTTGCCGTTGCTGCTCGGCCGCGCCGAGGGTGCGGAAATGCGCCAGCCGCTGGGCCTGACCATCATTGGCGGCCTGGTGTTCAGCCAGGTCCTGACCCTTTACACCACCCCGGTGGTTTACCTCTATCTCGACAAGCTGCGCCATCGTTTCAATAAATGGCGTGGCGTGCGCACTGACGCCGCTCTGGAAACTCCGCTATGACTGACCGTTCGCTTATCCAATTGGCCACCGTCCGCGGCTCGCGCCTGTTGAGCCTGTCACTGTGTGTGGCGCTACTCAGCGCCTGCGCCGTCGGCCCGGACTACCAGCGGCCGCAAACTGCCGAAATCGCTCAGTTCAAGGAAGCCGAAGGCTGGCGTCAGGCCAACCCCAGCGACTCGCTGGCTCGTGGCGCCTGGTGGGAGTTGTACGGCGACCAACAGCTCAACGCCTTGATCGAAAAACTCAACAGCTCCAACCAGACCGTCGCCCAGTCCGAAGCGCAGTTTCGTCAGGCGCAGGCTTTGGTGCGCAGCGCGCGTGGGGCGTTTTACCCCAGCGTCGACCTGAGTCTGGGCAAGACCCGCTCGAGTCAGGGCACCGGCAGCAGCAGTTCGAGCCTGAGCAGTTCCTCAAGCGGCATCCGCGACACCTACAACGCGCAACTGGGCGTCAGTTGGGAAGCGGACGTGTGGGGCAAGCTGCGCCGTGGACTGGAGGCGGATGAGGCCAACGCCCAGGCGAGTTTTGCCGATCTGGCGGCGATGCGCTTGAGCCAGCAGTCGGAGCTGGTGCAGAACTACTTGCAACTGCGGGTCATCGATCAGCAGAAGCGTTTGCTCGAGGCCACCGTTGCCGCTTATGAACGCTCGCTGAAAATGACCCAGAACCAGTACCGCGCCGGAGTTTCCGGGCGTGATGCGGTGGCGCAGGCGCAAACCCAGTTGAAAAGCACCCAGGCCGATCTGGTCGACCTGATCTGGCAGCGTGCACAGTTTGAAAACGCCATCGCCGTACTGACCGGCGAAGCACCGACCAACTTCAGCATTGCCGAAAGCCAGAGCATCCCGAATCTGCCGCAGGTACCGCTGAGCTTGCCTTCACAACTGCTGGAACGCCGTCCGGACATCGCTTCGGCCGAGCGCTCGGTGATCGCCGCCAACGCCAACATCGGCGTGGCGAAAGCCGCCTATTACCCGGACCTGACCCTGAGCCTGAGCGGCGGCTACAGCAGCAGTACCTCGAAAAACCTGATCAGCCTGCCGAACCGTTTCTGGTCGGTCGGCCCACAGCTGTCGTTGCCGCTGTTCGACGGTGGCATCCGTTCGGCCGAGGTCGACCGCAGCGAGGCGGCCTACGACGAAACCGTAGCCCGCTACCGGCAGACCGTGCTCGACGGATTCCGCGAGGTGGAAAACTACCTGGTCCAGCTCAAGGTCTATGAAGACGAAGCGGCGGTACGCCAGGAAGCGCTGGATGCCGCCCGCGATTCCCTGCGCCTGACGGAAAACCAGTACAAGGCCGGGCTGATTGCCTATATCGACGTGGTGGTGGTGCAGGCCACGGCGCTGAGTAACGAACGTAGTGTGCTTAATATTCTGCAGAGTCGATTGATTGCCAGCGTGCAACTGATCGCCGCACTGGGCGGCGGCTGGGATGGGCAACTGGACGTCAGTGATAATCGCTGAACCTGTGGGAGCGCGCTTGCTCGCGAAAGCGGTGGGTCAGTCGAGCGAGATGTTGAATGTGCCGACGCATTCGCGAGCAAGCTCGCTCCCACAGGGATTCGCGTTCGAAGGGTGAAGTGTGGCTGGACGCTGAAAATTGTGCGAGCGAGCCTGCTCGCGAAAGCGGTGGGGCAGGCAACTACGATGGTGGCTGTGCCGGCGCCTTCGCGAGCAGGCTCGCTCCCACAGGGATTCGCGTTCGTATGATGAAGGGTGGCTGGACGCTGAAAATTGTGGGAGCGAGCCTGCTCGCGAAAGCGGTGGGTCAGGCAACTCGATGGTGGCTGTGCCGACGCCTTCGCGAGCAGGCTCGCTCCCACAGGGATTCGCGTTCGAAGGGTGAAGGGTGGCTGGACGCTGAAAATTGTGGGAGCGAGCTTGCTCGCGAAAGCGGTGGGTCAGGCAACTAAGATGGTGGCTGTACCTGCGCCTTCGCGAGCAGGCTCGCTCCCACAGGGATTCGCGTTCGTATGATGAAGGGTGGCTGGACGCTGAAAATAGTGGGAGCGAGCCTGCTCGCGAAAGCGGTGGGTCAGGCAACTCGATGGTGGCTGTGCCGGCGCCTTCGCGAGCAGGCTCGCTCCCACAGGGATTCGCGTTCGAAGGGTGAAGGGTGGCTGGACGCTGAAAATTGTGGGAGCGAGCCTGCTCGCGAAAGCGGCGGGTCAGGCAACTACGATGGTGGCTGTACCTGCGCCTTCGCGAGCAGGCTCGCTCCCACAGGGATTCGCGTTCGACGGGTGAAGTGTGGCTGGACGCTGAAAATTGTGGGAGCGAGCTTGCTCGCGAAAGCGGTGGGTCAGGCAACTACGATGGTGGCTGTGCCGACGCCTTCGCGAGCAGGCTCGCTCCCACAGGGATTTGTGTCTGGCGTGAGACACTTTCACAAGGTGTGCTTAAAGCCCACCGCAGAGCCTTGTAGGACGATCGAACAAGCGTTTCATCGGCTTGATGGCAATTTGGTTACTTTGTCAGTGCGTTCTTCCGCGCAATCAGTACAATCGCCGCATTTGCCCGACCGAGAATGGAAGCAGTACGGTTTCGGCTTGTCACGAGAACGTCCATGCTCATCGGCAGCTATTCCTTCACTTTGGTTTTCATCTCGTTGTGCGTGGCCATTCTGGCTTCCTACACGGCACTCGACCTGACCGGGCGCATCGCCACGGCGAAAGGCCGGGCCGTGCATTTCTGGACGGCGGGCGGGGCGTTGGCGATGGGCGTTGGCGTCTGGTCGATGCATTTCATCGGCATGCTTGCCTTCAAATTGCCGATCGACCTGGGCTATGACTTCGCCCTGACCGCGTTGTCATTGCTGATCGCGGTGCTGTCCTGCGGTTTCGCCTTGTGGCTGGTCAGCCAGCCGAAGCTGCCCCTGGCGCAACTGGCCTTCGGTGCGCTGATCATGGGGGCGGGCATCAGCGCCATGCATTACACCGGCATGGCCGCGCTGCGCATGACCCCGGGCATCGATTACGACCCGACCCTGTTCAGCGCCTCCCTGCTCATCGCCGTCGGCGCTTCGGCAGCGGCATTGTGGATTGCCTTTCGCCTGCGCCAGCAATCGCCCTATGTGCGACTGATTCGTGCCGGCGCGGCGGTGATCATGGGTGTGGCGATTGTCGGCATGCATTACACCGGCATGGCGGCGGCGCAGTTTCCTGACGGCAGTTTCTGCGGCGCGACACTCAATGGCTTGAAGGGCAATGGCCTCGACAGTCTGGTCGTGGTCACCACGCTGGCGGTGCTGTCGATTGCCCTGTTGACCTCGATTCTCGATGCCCGCCTCGAAGCGCGCACCGCTGATCTGGCGCACTCGTTGACGGTGGCCAATCGCGAACTCACCCAACTGGCCCTGCACGATCCGCTGACCAGCCTGCCCAATCGCATGTTGCTCGACGACCGCATCAATCAGGCAATCAGAAAAGTTGAAGAGCAGGGCGGCTGCTTCGCCTTGATGTTCATCGACCTCGACGGCTTCAAACCGGTCAACGACGCATTCGGCCATCACATGGGCGACCAATTGCTGCGCGAGGTCGGCGCGCGTCTGCGTGAAGACTTGCGCAGCCAGGACACCCTGGCGCGGATCGGTGGTGATGAGTTCGTTCTGCTGGTGCGTTTGAGCGAGCCCAACGATGCCTTGAGCCTGGCCGCGCGTCAGGTCGGCCTGATCGGTCGCACGTTCCGCGTCGCCGAGCATGACCTGCAGATTTCCGCCAGCGTCGGCATCGCCCTGTATCCAGGCAACGGCGCCAACGCCCAGGAACTGCTGATGAACGCCGACGCCGCGATGTACCACGCCAAGGGCGGCGGCAAGAACGGCTACAGCTTCTTCGATGCATCGATGAACACCAACGCGCGCAAGCAATTGCAACTGTTGCAGGACCTGCGCGCGGCCATCGAGCACAACCAGTTCTGCCTGCATTACCAGCCCAAATTCGACGCCGCCAATGGCCGTCCGGTCGGTGCCGAAGCGCTGCTGCGTTGGAAGCATCCGCTGCATGGCATGTTGATGCCGGACAAGTTCATTGATCTGGCGGAGAAAACCGGGCTGATCATTCCGATGGGTGAATGGGTCCTGAACGAAGCCTGCCGGCAGATGCGCGAATGGTACGTGCTCGGTTACACCGACTGGCGCATTGCCGTAAACCTCTCGGCGTTGCAGTTTTGCCATGCCGGGCTGGTGCAAAGCGTGGCCAAGGCGCTGGCCACCCACCATTTGCCGGCCAACAGCCTGACTCTGGAAATCACTGAAACCACAGCCATGAGCGACGCCGACGCGAGCATGACCGTGCTGCAAGAGTTGTCGGACATGGGCGTCGACCTGTCGATCGACGACTTCGGCACCGGTTATTCCAGCCTGATGTACCTCAAGCGCCTGCCGGCCAATGAGCTGAAGATCGACCGCGGTTTCGTCCGTGATCTGGAGCACGACAGCGATGATGCGGCGATCGTCTCGGCGATTGTTGCGCTGGGGCAGGCCCTGGATCTGCGGATTGTCGCCGAGGGTGTCGAGACCGGCGCGCAACAGGATTTCCTCACCAAACTGGGCTGTGATTCGCTGCAGGGCTATCTGCTCGGCCACCCGATGCCGGCGGAGCGCTTCATGCAGGACATCGTGCGTGGCCAGCGGCTGGCGGTGGTCTGAGGGATCGAGTCATCGTTCTTCGCGAGCAGGCTCGCTCCCACAGGGGATGGCGGCAACACCATAGAACTCATGCAAAAGCCCTGAATGGCGGTTATTCTTGGCCCCGACTGTTACGTGTGCACGTGGGGGAAGGCCAGCATGGATAAAGTCATTGTCATCACCGGTGGCGGGCGCGGAATCGGCGCGGCTACGGCATTGTTGGCAGCCGAACAGGGCTACCGGATCTGCATCAACTACCAGTCGGATGAGCAGGCCGCACACAGCGTACTCGAACAGGTTCGCGCCTTGGGCGCCCAAGCCATCGCGGTTCGCGCCGATGTCAGTATCGAAGACGAAGTGATCGCGATGTTTCAGCGCGTCGACGCCGAACTGGGCCGGGTTACCGCCCTGGTCAACAACGCCGGCACCGTCGGGCAGAAGTCGCGGGTCGATGAAATGTCCGAATTCCGCATCCTCAAAATCATGAAAACCAACGTGCTGGCGCCGATCCTCTGCGCCAAGCATGCGATCCTGCGCATGTCGCCCAAACACGGCGGGCAGGGCGGCAGCATCGTCAACGTCTCCTCGGTCGCGGCACGCCTCGGTTCGCCGAACGAGTACGTTGATTACGCCGCATCCAAAGGCGCGCTCGACACCTTCACTATCGGTCTGTCGAAAGAAGTGGCGGGCGAGGGCATTCGCGTCAATGCCGTGCGTCCGGGTTACATCTACACCGACTTCCATGCCCTGAGCGGCGACCCGGATCGGGTCAGCAAGCTCGAATCGGCGATTCCCATGGCCCGGGGCGGTCGGCCGGATGAAGTGGCGGAGGCGATTGTCTGGTTGCTGTCGGACAAGGCGTCGTATGCGACCGGGACGTTTGTTGATTTGGGGGGTGGGCGGTAAACCGGTGGATTTGCAGTGTTAAAGCCGGCCTCTTCGCGAGCAGGCTCGCTCCCACATTGGTTCTGTATTCACAAATCAACTGTGGGAGCGAGCCTGCTCGCGAAGGGGCCAGCCCAGACAACACCTATCCGTCAAAACGACCGCACAATCCGCCCCAACGTCTCCATGGCCTTTTCCGATTCCTCGGTCCATGGGCTGCCGTAATTCAAGCGAATGCAATTTCTGAAACGCTGGGTCGGTGAGAAAATCGGCCCCGGCGCGATGCTGATGCCTTGCGCCAGGGCCATCTGAAACTGAGACGTTTGTGAATTTGGAAGGGGCGGTAGCTCTAAAAAGTGAAGCCAATACACGGTAGCACCTAAAGAATTAGCTCTATCCTATAGACGCATGCCGCTTGCTGGTCGCGCTGGAGGGGCGCTAAGTCCTCACTCATACCCATTAATGTGATTAGACTTATAGATCAAATTTAATATCTCAGCGATTCTTTTCTCGAGGTCGAGCACATCCATGTCCGTTTTTCGAAGGCTGATTGCGTGAGCGATTTTCACTTTGTCTACTTTGTTGTGAATTTGTTTATCTTGTTTCTCAAAAGGTAGCACATGGTCGAATTGCCCTGTAGCCAACTGCTTAGAGAAAGAACTGTAAACCTCTCTGAGCGCTACTTCCATTTTTGGTTGGGGGATGTAATTTTCTATTTCTCGACCAGTAGTGATCCAACAAATTCCGTCATGTTTCTTGATTTCCTCTTCAATGCGGAGTTTGGTTTTGTTTATTGAGTCGGTGAAGGCGGTTTTATCACTATCAATAACAAAGGCTATATTTTGATTAAGTTTGCGAACTGCGATCAGCGCTTTTACGTCATCATTGATATCATCATCGCGATCACTATGTAGATGACTCAGGAGACGGCCGCCATAGAACATAATTGAATAGTGAACTCCTTCGATGAGTTTGTTGTCTTTTTCGGTTATCCAATGATTAAGATATAGACGGTCTGATGGCCCTTCCACCCATAGTATGCAGTTTGTTTGAAGTAAGTCGGAAGCTTTGTATCCAAGGTCCTGTAGTAGGCCGTGTTTCGATGAATTGCAATTTGTTTTGGCTATTCTTGTTGTGCCGTCAATGTTTGTTACATGAAAAATTGCTGCGTCCGGGGTGTCGATGATTGATGCAGAATGTGTTGCGATAAAGTACTGGTTCGACGTTTCAGTTTGCAGGTAATTGATCAGGCGTCTCTGCAAAGCAGGGTGTAGATGAATTTCTGGTTCTTCAATACAAAGGATTTGGTGTTCCAGAAGTGTGCAAAATGTAGCGAGCATCACAACCTCATGAATTCCTGTTCCGAGAGCGGCCAATGGGAAAGCTCGATCATCTATGTGGACCAATATTTCACTTCGATCATGAGGTATTTCAATTTTTGCATCATTTTTTCCAAGAACGCTTCTCAGAAAGTCATTGATCTTATCAAATTCATGATGTCGATTTTTTCCGTGTTTTGCTGGGTTCTGTAGCTGAGCTATTTTTTCAATCAGTCCTTTGCCCGAGTAATCATCAAACTCTGCTCCGCTCGGTGATACTTGGCGAATCGCTGGAATGATGTTTGCTTTGGGAAGATTGATTTTTGAGCGTGAGAATAGCCTTTGAATAATAAAGGAGAACTGATGTTCGCGGAGTTGTGCTTGGTTGCCACCAAAATGTCCGGTGATAAATCTCAAGGTTTCACCGTGTTTTTGGATGTGTTCAATGTCGCTGAGGGAAATGTCTATGTCTGTAAAAAGATTTTGAGCTTTTGATGTTGTGGTTCCTTTTAGCCAAATCAGCTGTTCATCGGCTATTAGTTTTTCTGTTATGGCATTGATAATCTCCATTGTGGCATTATCTTGTGATAAGGCAGGGTTTTCAATCACGGCTTCAATAAATTGGGTCTTTGTTATACCTAAGTTTGACTTGATTGCTGATGGGTTGCAGTCTATGTTTAACTCGTTTCCAGCCGAATTAAACGAAATGTCAGGGCTGCTTCCGAAGTTTATCTTTGTGAAAGAATGAACGTGTCGGGAAATGAAATCTAGGATCGTTGATTTCCCAGAGTTATTAGCTCCTATGAAGAAATTGAAACGTTGGAAAGGAGCGATCGTTTGCAGTTCCTCTCCTAAGCCCTTGAACCCCGACAATTGGAGCCCCTTAAGGTAAATACTGTCTGTCTTGGTTTCCGATCGCATCCTGCTTTCCATCTTTGGATATAAGGGAGCTCAATACATGAGTGACTGAGATGATGGCTATATGGTATCGGTCAGCGCAGGTCTATGCTAGGCAGAGCTTTAAGAGAAACCATCAAAACGACCGCACAATCCGCCCCAACGTCTCCATGGCCTTTTCCGATTCCTCGGTCCACGGGCTGCCGTAATTCAAGCGAATGCAATTTCTGAAACGCTGGGTCGGCGAGAAAATCGGCCCTGGCGCGATGCTGATGCCTTGTGCCAGCGCCATCTGGAACAGCTTCAGCGAATCCATCTGCTCCGGCAACTCCAGCCACAGAAAGTAGCCCCCCGCCGGCTGGCTGACGCGGGTCTGCGCCGGAAAGTAACGGGCAATCGCCGCGAGCATTGCGCTCTGCTGTTCTTCCAGGGCATAACGCAGTTTGCGCAGATGCCGATCGTAGCCGCCGTGTTGCAGATAATCGGCAATCGCCGCTTGCGCCGGCATCGAAGCGCACAGCGAGGTCATCAGCTTGAGCCGTTCGATCTTCTGCGCGAAACGCCCGGCCGCCACCCAGCCGATGCGATAACCGGGGGCGAGACTTTTGGCGAACGAGCCGCAATGCATGACCAATCCTTCGGTATCAAAAGCCTTGGCCGGTTTTGGCGCCTGTTGCCCGTAATAAAGCTCGGCGTAGACGTCGTCCTCGATCAACGGCACTTGATGCTGGCGCAGCAGTTCGACCAGTTCCTGTTTCTTCGCCTCGGGCACGGTCGCGCCCATCGGGTTCTGGAAACTGGTCATGCACCAGCAGGCCTTGATCGGATGGCGTTCCAGAGTTTGCGCGAGCACGCCGAGGTCGATGCCGTCACGCGGGTGCACGGGGATTTCCACGGCTTTGAGCTTCAGGCGCTCCAGCACTTGCAGGCAGGCATAAAACGCCGGGGCCTCGATGGCCACCAGGTCACCGGGCTCGGTCACCGCTTGCAGGCACAGGTTCAGCGCTTCGAGGGCGCCGTTGGTGATCAGTAGCTCTTCCATCGGCAGCATCAGCCCGCCGACCATGTAGCGCAGGGCAATCTGTCGGCGCAGTTGCGGGTTGCCCGGCGACATGTCGGTAACGACCATGCGCGGATCCATCTCCCGCGCGGCGCTGGCCAGCGAGCGCGACAGGCGTTGCAGCGGGAACAGGGTCGGGCTGGGGAAGGCCGAGCCGAACGGTACGGTGTTGGGGTCCTTGATCGAGTCGAGTACCGAGAATACCAGCTCGCTGACGTCGACTTCGGTGGATTCGTTGACCTGGCTGCTGATCACCGGCTCGGAAAATGTGCTCGGTGTATGGGCGTTGACGAAGTAACCGGAGCGCGGCCGGGCGCGGATCAGGCCGCGGCGTTCGAGCAGGTAATAGGCCTGGAACACCGTGGACGGGCTGACGCCGTAGGTCTGGCTGGCGTACCGCACCGACGGCACCCGCTGGCCGGGGCCGAGGACGCCGGAGCGGATCAGTTCAGCGATGTCGTCGGCGAATTTTTCGTAGCGTTTCATCGGTGGGCCTTGGTGGACGTGATTTTGTGGGGTGTCAGGGAAGGAGCCCTCACCCTAGCCCTCTCCCAGAGGGAGAGGGGACTGATTGGAGGATGCTGATGAAATATGCCGACCTGACAGTGCTTTGCCGAATCCACAATCGACTCGGTCTTTCACGTCGATGCATAGCGACAGACACCTCGGTCGGCTCCCTCTCCCTCCGGGAGAGGGCTGGGGTGAGGGCAGCAGTGCCAGTTCCTCAACGATTCATCGGCGCCACAAACCGGCTGTTCGCCACGCTGTATACCTGCGGCTCGTCACTGTCTTCAATCCTGAAACTCAACGTCTGCGAACTGCTCGCCGGCCGCTCGGTGGTCATCGCCACCGACACCGGCACATCGACAATCTCCCCGGGCGCCAGGCTCAATGCCGTTTTGCCCTGCAACGCAAACCCGTCGCCATCAACCAGACTCAACCGGTAATCCTGCCGTTGCTGAGTCTTGTTGATCACTTTCAGCGAATAAATATTCTCGATCTGGCCTTGAGCGTTCTCGCGGAACAACCCGCGATCCTTGGTCACGTCCAGCGACACCATCGGTCGCTCGATCAATGCCAGCGCCAACGCGCCGATCATCAACAACAACACCGCCGTGTAGCCAATCAAACGCGGACGCAGCAGGTTGGTCTTGCCGCCCTGCAATTCGCGCTCGGAACTGTAGCGGATCAGGCCGCGCGGGTAATGCATTTTGTCCATGATCGAATCGCAGGCGTCGATGCATGCTGCGCAGCCGATGCATTCCATTTGCAAGCCATCGCGGATGTCGATGCCTGTCGGGCAGACCTGCACGCACAACTGGCAGTCGATGCAATCACCCAGGCCGGCTTCGACCGGGCGCACGTCACGCCTGCGCGGACCCCGGTTTTCGCCGCGTGCGGCGTCGTAGGCAATGGTCAGCGTGTCCTTGTCGAACATCACACTCTGGAACCGCGCATACGGGCACATGTGCATGCACACCGCCTCACGCAGCCAACCGGCGTTGATGTAGGTGGCGGCGGCGAAGAACAGCACCCAGAACAGACTGACGCCACCGATCTGCAGGGTCAGCAGCTCTTCGGCCAGCGGCCGGATCGGGGTGAAATAGCCGACGAAGGTCAGGCCGGTCATCACGCTAATTGCCAGCCACAACGTGTGTTTGGCGGCACGCCGCGCCAGTTTGTTCAGGCTCCATGGCGCCGCTTGCAGTTTGATGCGCTGGTTGCGCTCGCCTTCGGTGATCTTCTCGCACCACATGAAGATCCACGTCCACGAACTCTGCGGGCAGGTGTAACCGCACCAGACGCGACCGGCAAACACGGTGATGGCGAAGAGTCCGAACGCAGCAATGATCAGCAGGGCCGAGAGCAGAATGAAATCCTGCGGCCAGAACGTCGCGCCAAAGATGTGGAATTTGCTTTCCGCCAGATCCCAAAGTACGGCCTGCCGACCGCCCCAGTTCAGCCACACGGTGCCGAAGAACAGCACAAACAGAAGTCCGGCACCGCTCATACGCAGGTTGCGGAACAGGCCGGTGAAACTGCGAGTGTGGATCTGCTTGTCGGTGGATCCGGCGGTCGCTTTCAGTGGGCGCGCGGGTACGCTTTTTATCGTTGGCGATGCTTCTACGGTTCGGACGGGGATTTGCTCGCTCATGTTCGTTCGCTCATCAGCCTCCATCAGGCCGATGCACTATGAGCGGCGATCTGTTTGCAGAACAGACTCAGGTTTGGCAATAAAAAGCGGATCAGATGAGGTTTGACGCAATGCCTGCGACAACTTGAAGCAACCTGCCAGGCAAGGCGCAAACGCCTATTGCAGGCGTCTGCGACGGGTGTTGATCGAGATCAATCAAACCACCGAATCACTGTCATCGGCCTTCAGATGTTTGCGCCCGTCCTTGGCCCCGGCGACGGTCAAGGCATCGGCTTCTGCTTCGGTGATGTAGGTACGTTTGCCTTCGATTTCCACGAACGACATGGCTTTGTCGCTATCGGTCAGGACTTCGAGTGTGTCGCAGATGCGAATTTCCTCACCATGCTCGACGGTAAAAAAACACACTTTCTGCTCGGGGTTGGATTCATCGATTCGAACGGGCATGGCGGCAGTCCTTGTTCCAGGGAGGTCTGCATATTAGGAAGCGCAGCGCGCGGATCGTTCTGCGCAACCGATTAATGGTCGCTGTTGTCCATCGCTTATCAAGCCAATAACAAGGGAGGCACGATGGAAGACTGGTGGGATGAAGTGTGGTCAACCTTGCAGGCCGAATTTGCCGACATCGGCGACGCCTCGCAAATGACCCGAATCACCGTACGCCTGGTGATGGCGGCGATTCTTGGCGGGATTCTCGGTTTCGAGCGCGAACATAAAGGCAAGGCTGCCGGGGTGCGCACGCACATGCTGGTGGCATTGGGTGCTGCGCTATTCGTTTTGGTGCCGCAGACCTCGGGCGCGGAGTCCGATGCGATGAGTCGGGTATTGCAGGGCGTGATTGCCGGGATCGGTTTTCTCGGCGCCGGGACCATTCTGAAAAATCAGCAGGGCGACGAGGCGCATGTCAAAGGCCTGACCACGGCGGCGGGCTTATGGATGACGGCGGCGATCGGCGTGGCAGCCGGGCTGGGCAAGGAAGCGACGGCATTGCTCAGTACCATTCTGGCGCTGGCGATTTTCAGCGTGATGCCCTACGTGGTGAGAGTGTTCGAAAAGGATGTCGACAAGAACGACCACCTCTAGCTAATCACTCGGTCCCGTGTAGGAGCTGCCGAAGGCTGCGATCTTTTGATTTGCATTGCCGCGCGGCAAAGAGATCGCAGCCTTCGGCAGCTCCTACAGGGATGGCACGCAGACATGCCAATGTCAGACGATCACCGGCGGCATCGTGCTCGGTGGCTCTTCCTTCGGTGGTGGCGTGGTGCCTGGCGGCTCTTGCTCGGGCACCGGCGGCGGCTCGGTGTCCGGCAGGGTGGGTTTGTCGATGTTCGGATCGGGCGTTTCCGCCGGGATCGGGATGCTCATCAGGTGACCTCCGTATGGCACATGGCGTGGGACGTGCTTAAGTGAGTTGACCCGGCCACGGCAAATTCGATCCGCAGGTTTGTCTTGTTAATTTCATCTGAACTTTTCCCCGCGCCGGTTGCTCGGAACCTAAGTGAGTTCATGACAGGGCCGGCGCTTTGTCGCGAATACTGTTCCGGCACAAGAGCGTCCTTGGGGCGTTAAGGAGAGATGCTCAATGACTGCTGAAAGACCTTCAGAGCTGAGTTACAACCCGCACATGCCGCTGTCGCAGGCGTTACTGCTGCCACGTATCGTCATCGAAAACACCATGCCGACTCTCGACGGCGGCCAGTTCGCCGCCAAATCGATTGCCGGGCGCGAAGTGGTGGTGACCAGCAAAGTGTTTGCCGACGGCCATGACAAGCTCGCCGTGCGCATCCGCTGGCGCGAGGAAGGCCAGGAAACCTGGCAGACCGAGGTCATGTCCGATCAGGGCAACAACACCTGGCAAGGTCAGTTCCGCCCCGAGGAGCAGGGCCGCTACCTGTATTGCATCGAAGCGTGGATCGACCATTTCGCCAGCTTCCAGTACGAACTGGAAAAGAAGCACAGCGCGGCGGTGCCGGTTTCTCTGGAGCTGCAGGAAGGCCGCACGATGGTGCAACAGGCCGCCGAACGCAGCGAAGGGCAGCTCAGCGAGCAGCTCGCGGCGCTGCACCATGAATTGTCGGGCCTGCTCGAAACCGAGCAGGTCGCCCTGTTTCTGCACTCGCGCAGTGCAGAGCTGATGGCTCAGGCCGATCACCGTGCCTATCTGAGCATCAGCGCCGAATTCCCTATGGACGTCGAGCGCGAACTCGCCGAGTTCGCCAGTTGGTACGAGCTGTTTCCGCGCTCGATCACCGACGATCCCCAGCGTCACGGCACTTTTAACGACGTGCACTCGCGTCTGCCGATGATTCAGGACATGGGCTTCGACGTGCTGTATTTCACGCCGATTCACCCGATCGGCCGCGCCCACCGCAAGGGCCGCAACAATTCCCTGACCGCTGGCCCGGACGATCCCGGCAGTCCGTACGCGATCGGCAGCGAGGAGGGTGGCCACGAAGCGATTCACTCGCAACTCGGCACCCGTGAAGATTTCCGCCGTTTGGTGGCCGCCGCCGCCGACCATGGCCTGGAAATCGCTCTCGACTTCGCCATCCAGTGTTCCCAAGACCACCCGTGGCTCAAGGAACATCCGGGCTGGTTCAACTGGCGCCCGGACGGCACGATCAAATACGCCGAAAACCCGCCGAAGAAATACCAGGACATCGTTAACGTCGACTTCTATGCACCGGACGCGATTCCGAGCCTGTGGGTCGAGTTGCGCGACATCGTCGTTGGCTGGGTCAAGGAAGGCGTGAAAATCTTCCGCGTTGACAACCCGCACACCAAACCGCTGCCGTTCTGGCAATGGCTGATCGCCGATGTGCGCACGCTGTATCCGGAAGTGATTTTCCTCGCCGAGGCCTTCACCACGCCGGCGATGATGGCGCGTCTGGGCAAGGTCGGGTATTCGCAGAGCTACACCTATTTCACCTGGCGCAATACCAAGGCCGAGCTGGCGGAATATTTCACCGAACTGAATCAGTCGCCGTGGCGCGAATGCTACCGGCCGAATTTCTTCGTCAATACCCCGGACATCAACCCGGCGTTTTTGCATGAGTCGGGGCGTCCCGGTTTCCTCATTCGCGCGGCGCTCGCGACTATGGGCTCGGGGCTGTGGGGCATGTATTCCGGTTTCGAATTGTGCGAATCGGCGCCGGTGCCGGGCAAAGAGGAATACCTCGACTCGGAGAAATACGAGATTCGTGTCCGCGATTTCACCGCGCCCGGCAACATCATTGCCGAGATCGCCCAGCTCAACCGCATCCGCCGGCAGAACCCGGCGCTGCACACCCATCTGGGGCTGAAAATCTACAACGCCTGGAACGACAACATTCTGTACTTCGGCAAGCGCAGCGCCGATGGCAGCAATTTCATTCTGGTCGCGGTCAGCCTCGATCCGCATAACGTGCAGGAAGCGAATTTCGAACTGCCGCTGTGGGAAATGGGCCTGCCGGATGATGCCACCACCCATGGCGAAGATTTGATGAACGGCCATCGCTGGGACTGGCACGGCAAATATCAGTTCATGCGTATTGACCCGGCGTATCAGCCGTTCGGGATTTGGCGGATTACAGCTTCGTAACATTTGCACCGCACTTGTGGAGAGGGGATTTATCCCCGCCGGGGCGCGCAGCAGCCCCTTTTTTCAAGCTGCACCGCGTTAACAATTTGCGACTGCTGCGCAGCCGAACGGGGATAAATCCCCTCGCCACAGGGGCTCATCACTGCGAGTCCCTCGGTGTATCAGAGAATTTTTCAGGAGTTCCACATGGCGAAGAAACCCAAGGCAGCCGCCTTCATCAAAGACCCGCTCTGGTACAAGGACGCGGTGATCTATCAGGTTCACGTCAAATCGTTTTTCGACTCCAACAATGACGGGATCGGCGACTTTCCCGGGCTTATCGCCAAACTCGATTACATTGCCGACCTCGGCGTCAACACCATCTGGCTGCTGCCGTTCTATCCCTCGCCACGTCGCGACGACGGTTACGACATCGCCGAATACCGTGGCGTGCACAGCGACTACGGGACCATGGCCGACGCCAAGCGCTTCATTGCCGAAGCGCACAAGCGCGGGCTGCGGGTAATCACCGAGCTGGTCATCAATCACACCTCCGACCAGCACCCGTGGTTCCAGCGTGCGCGTAAAGCCAAGCCGGGTTCGGCGGCGCGGGATTTCTACGTCTGGTCCGATGACGACCAGAAATACGACGGCACGCGGATCATCTTCCTCGACACCGAGAAGTCCAACTGGACCTGGGACCCGGTCGCCGGTCAGTACTTCTGGCACCGCTTCTATTCGCACCAGCCGGATTTGAACTTCGATAACCCGCAAGTGATGAAAGCCGTGTTGTCGGTGATGCGCTACTGGCTGGACATGGGCATCGACGGCCTGCGCCTCGACGCGATTCCGTACCTGATCGAGCGCGACGGCACCAACAACGAAAACCTGCCCGAGACTCACGACGTCCTCAAGCAGATCCGTGCCGAGATTGACGCCAACTACCCCGACCGGATGCTGCTGGCCGAGGCCAATCAGTGGCCGGAAGACACTCAGCTGTATTTCGGCGATACCGATGCCGCAGGGGTCAATGGTGATGAATGCCACATGGCCTTCCATTTCCCGCTGATGCCGCGCATGTACATGGCGCTGGCGCAGGAAGATCGCTTCCCGATTACCGACATTCTCCGGCAGACCCCGGAAATTCCGGCGAATTGCCAGTGGGCAATTTTTCTGCGCAACCACGATGAGCTGACCCTGGAAATGGTCACCGACCGTGAGCGCGATTACCTGTGGAATTATTACGCCGCTGACCGTCGCGCGCGGATCAACCTCGGTATTCGCCGTCGTCTCGCACCGTTGATGGAACGCGACCGTCGCCGCATCGAACTGCTCAACAGCCTGCTGCTGTCGATGCCCGGCACGCCGACCCTGTATTACGGCGACGAAATCGGCATGGGCGACAATATCTACCTCGGCGACCGCGACGGCGTGCGTACGCCGATGCAGTGGTCGATCGACCGCAACGGCGGTTTCTCCCGCGCCGATCCGGCCAGTCTGGTACTGCCGCCGATCATGGATCCGCAGTATGGCTATCAGTCGGTCAACGTCGAAACCCAGTCCGGCGATCCGCATTCGCTGTTGAACTGGACGCGGCGCCTGCTGGCCGTGCGCAAGCAATCGAAAGCCTTCGGCCGTGGCACGTTGAAAATGCTCTCGCCGGCCAACCGTCGCGTGCTGGCTTATACCCGCGAATACACCGATGTCGATGGCAAGCACGAAATCATCCTGTGTGTGGCCAACGTTTCGCGCAGTGCGCAAGCGGTCGAGCTGGACCTGTCGGCGTACGTCGGCATGGTGCCGGTGGAAATGCTCGGCGGTAATGCGTTCCCGCCGATTGGCCAGTTGAATTTCCTTCTGACCCTGGCGCCTTATGGCTTCTATTGGTTCGCACTCGCGGCGGAAAACCAGATGCCGAGCTGGCACGTCGAACCGGCGCAGAGCCTGCCGGACTTCACCACGCTGGTGCTGAAAAAACGCATGGAAGAACTGCTCGAAGCGCCGTCGCGCAACACGCTGGAGCAAAGCATTCTGCCGAGCTGGCTGCAGAACCGTCGCTGGTTCGCCGGCAAGGATGCGGCGATCGAGAAGGTCAATCTGGCTTATGGCGTGCGTTTCGGTGATGCCCAGCATCCAGTGCTGCTCAGTGAAATCGAAGTCACCAGCGCTGGCCAGACCAACCGTTATCAACTGCCGTTCGGCTTCATTGCCGAAGACCATGTCGGCCCGCCGTTGCCGCAGCAATTGGCGCTATCGCGTGTACGCCGTGTGCGTCAGGTCGGCCTGATTACCGATGCATTCAGTCTGGAAACCTTCGTCCGCGCCGTTCTGCAAGGCATGCAGAACAACACCGTACTGGAGTCGATCGAAGGCGAAATCCGCTTCGAACAGACAGATCATCTGGAAAAACTCGGCCTCGGTGCCGAGTCGGATGTGCGCTACCTGTCGGCCGAGCAATCGAACAGCTCCGTGGTTGTCGGCAACAGCCTGGTGCTTAAGCTGATACGTAAAGTGGCTTCTGGCGTACACCCGGAACTGGAGATGAGCGCTTACCTGACCGAGGCCGGGTTTGCCAATATCTCTCCACTGCTCGGTTCGGTGATTCGCCGTGATGCGCAGGGCGAAGATAACTTGCTGATGATCGCCCAAGGCTATCTGAGCAATCAGGGCGATGCATGGGAATGGACGCAGAACAACCTCGAACGGGCGTTGCGCGATGAACTGGCCGACGCGATGTCCGAGCAGGAGCAGCATTACAACGCGCTCGGCGAGCTGAGGGACTTCGCCGGCATGCTCGGCCAGCGTCTGGGCGAGATGCATCAGGTGCTCGCTGCGCCAACCGACAACGCCGACTTTGCGCCGCAAGTGTCGTCGAGCAAGGACATGGCCGCGACAGCCAAGGATGTCACCGCCCAAGTCGAACATGCCTTGAAACTGCTCAAGCAGCATCAAGGCGAGTTGAACGCGGCGGACCAGAAACTGGTCAAGCGTCTGCTCGACGAGAAGAAAACCATCCTGGCCCATGTGCAGGATCTGGCGAAGAAAGCCACCGGCGGTTTGCGCATCCGGGTGCATGGCGACTTGCATTTGGGTCAGGTGCTGGTAATCAAGGGCGATGCCTACTTGATTGACTTCGAGGGCGAACCGGCGCGGCCGTTGAGTGAGCGTCGCGGCAAGCACAGCCCGTACAAGGACGTCAGCGGCGTACTGCGTTCGTTCGATTATGCAGCGGCGATGACCATCAATGTGCATAACGTGGACAACAGCGTCGAAGCCGAAGCGGCGCGCAAACGGGTCGCCGAGCGTTATCTGCGCGAAGCACGCGAGGCATTTGTCCAGGCATACCGCGAGGCAGCAGCTAGTCTTGAGCATGCCTGGCAGGATCCTCAGGGCGCCGACGCCGCTCTGGCGTTGTTCGGCCTGGAAAAAGCCGCTTATGAAGTGGCCTACGAGGCGGAAAACCGCCCAACGTGGCTGCCCGTGCCATTGCACGGCTTGTATGGATTATTGACAGGGCTTAAACCCTTTTCCGATCTTGGTGGAGAGTAGTCATGAGTTTCTCGAACAAGGAACAGGGTGTGGTAAAGGAAGCATTATTACCCTCGGCGCGCGACATCGATGCGTTGGTGCGCGCTGAACATCAGGACCCGTTTTCCATTCTCGGCCCGCACGGCGATGGCGCTGGCGGACAATTCATCCGCGCTTATCTGCCGGGTGCGCTGAGTGTCGCGGTGCTGGACAAGGACAGCGGCGAAGAGCTTGGCCCGCTGGAGATGACCGAGACGCCGGGGCTGTTTGTCGGCCATTTCGATCAGGCGCGACCGTACCTGTTGCGCACGCGCTGGGCCGGTGGCGAGCAGGTCGCCGAAGATCCATATAGCTTCGGTCAGTTGCTCGGCGAAATGGACCTGTATCTGTTTGCCGAAGGCAATCACCGCGACCTCAGCGCTTGCCTCGGTGCCCAGCTGAAAACCGTCGATGGTGTCGACGGTGTGCGCTTTGCCGTGTGGGCACCGAATGCCCGCCGTGTCTCGGTGGTTGGCGATTTCAACGTCTGGGACGGTCGTCGTCACCCGATGCGTCTGCGCCATCCTTCCGGCGTCTGGGAATTGTTCATCCCACGGCTGCAAGCGGGGGAGTTGTACAAGTACGAAATCCTCGGCGCCCACGGCATTCTGCCGCTCAAGGCCGACCCGATGGCGCTGGCCACCAGTCTGCCACCGGACACCGCCTCGAAAGTCGCCTCGCCGTTGCAAATCGACTGGCAGGATCACGAGTGGATGAATTCTCGTCAGGATCGCCAGCAGCGCTCCAAACCTTTGTCGATCTACGAGTTGCACGCCGGTTCCTGGCAGTGCGAGCTGGATGATCTCGGCGAGGTTGCGCGCCAGTACACCTGGCCGGAACTGGCCGAGCGGCTGATTCCTTATGTCAAAGAGCTGGGTTTCACCCACATCGAATTGATGCCGATCATGGAGCACCCGTTCGGTGGTTCCTGGGGTTATCAGTTGCTTTCGCAGTTCGCGCCGAGTGCGCGTTACGGCACCCCGGATCAGTTCGCCGCGTTCGTCAACGCCTGTCACCAGGCCGACATCGGTGTGATTCTCGATTGGGTGCCGGCGCATTTCCCCACCGATACCCATGGTCTGGCGCAGTTCGACGGCACCGCGCTGTACGAATACGGCAATCCGCTGGAAGGCTTCCATCAGGATTGGGACACGCTGATCTACAACCTCGGTCGCACCGAAGTGCACGGTTACATGCTGGCCTCGGCGCTGCACTGGCTGAAACACTTCCATATCGATGGCCTGCGTGTCGATGCCGTGGCGTCGATGCTGTATCGCGACTATTCGCGCAAGGCTGGCGAATGGGTGCCTAACCGCCACGGCGGTCGGGAGAACCTGGAGGCCATCGACTTCCTGCGTCATTTGAACGACGTGGTTGAACTGGAAGCGCCGGGTGCGCTGGTGATTGCCGAAGAATCCACCGCATGGCCGGGCGTCAGTCAGAGCACCCAGCAGGGCGGCTTGGGCTTTTCCTATAAGTGGAACATGGGCTGGATGCACGACTCGCTGCATTACATTCAGCAGGACCCGGTGTACCGCGCCCATCACCACAACGAGCTGAGCTTTGGTCTGGTCTACGCATGGTCCGAGCGCTTCATCCTGCCGATTTCCCACGACGAAGTGGTGCACGGCAAGCACTCGCTGATCGACAAGATGCCCGGCGACCGCTGGCAGAAGTTCGCCAACCTGCGCGCCTATCTGAGCTTCATGTGGACGCATCCGGGCAAGAAGCTGCTGTTCATGGGCTGCGAGTTTGGCCAGTGGCGCGAGTGGAACCACGATCAGCAGCTGGACTGGTACCTGCTGCAGTATTCCGAGCACAAAGGCGTGCAGAAACTGGTTGGCGATCTCAACCGGCTGTATCGCGAAGAGCCGGCGCTGCACGACCAGGACGACGCACCGCAAGGCTTCCAGTGGTTGATTGGCGATGATGCGATCAACAGCGTTTACGCATGGTTGCGCTGGAGCAAGGACGGCTCGCCAGTGCTGGTTGTTGCCAACTTCACGCCGGTACCGCGCCAGTCGTATCGAGTGGGAGTGCCGTTCGCCGGACGCTGGACCGAGCTGTTCAACAGTGACGCCGACATTTACGCCGGCTCCAACTATGGCAATGGTGGCGGGGCATTGACCGATGAAGTGCCGAGTCATGGTCAATCGTTGTCGCTGGAACTGAATCTTCCCCCGTTGGCGGTGTTGATTCTCAAGCCGCAGGGCTAGCAGCTGTGGGAGCGAGCCTGCTCGCGAAGGCGTCATGTCAGTCAACGATGATGTTGAAGGTGATACCGTTTTCGCGAGCAGGCTCGCTCCCACAAGGTTCTTCAGCGTTCAGCAGATCACCAACGCATCCGCACGCCGAGGCTGCCGATGATGCCGTTCAGGTCATTGTCATCCACATCGCTGCTGTAATCGGCGCTCATGTACAGGCTTACCGCCGGTGTGACCCGCGCAACCAGGCCCAAACCCAATTCCACTGTTGAAGACTTGCGGCTGCTGCTGATCTTGTCGACCTGATCGAGCGTCACCGTGCTGCCGGTGTAAACGGTGTGCCAAAGGTTGGTGCGCACGTAGGGTTCGACAGGCAACCCGTTCAAGTCATAACTGCCTTTCAACCGCGCACCGACGCGGCCACTCCACGCGGTCAGGTCGGTGGAAGAGGCATTGCCCGAGCCGGCGTACGGAGCGTCGAGACTGATGCGCTGGTTGATCAGTTGTGCCTGCGGCTCGACCACCCAGTTTTCACTCAAGCCGATCGGGTAACCGCCTTCGACGGAAAAGGTCATCGCGTTGCCTTCGGTGGCTTGCCGATTACCTTGCGCAGTTCGACTGAATCCGCTGACCCGACCGCCGCTGGCCGACAGGTCGACGTGCCAGCCTTGCGCACCCACCAGACTGTAATAGGCGCCGAGGCTCTGGCCTTGCAGGTTGAGGCTGTCAGTGTTGCGGTCGGCGAGAGCACGGCGGGTCAGCGCACCATCGGCATTCAGCTGGACCTGATTATCACCACCTATAAGACCAAGGGTCTGGGTAGTCCCGTTAGCGCTTTTCAACGTGACCACGGCCGGACCTTTGAACTCGCCAGCGGCCATCGCATAACCGGATGAAAGTGCGTCGGTCTGTGCTTGCCGAGCGCTTTTGCCGTACAGCTCGTCCCAAGCAGATGGGGCAAGATCCTCAGTGATCAGGCGCGAACTCTGCTGACTCAATGGCAGTGGTCCGGGTGTTATCACGGTTACTGGCAAGGTCAGCACCGGTACGTCGGCGTGATACCACGCGGGTTCGTCCGCCGCAGATCCCGCATGCGCCTCCATGGACGAGCACAGCAGCAGTGAACCTGACACTGTGCAAAGAGTGATTTTCAGTTCGTGTGGGGTCAGTGAAGTTTTCATGGAGGTCTACCTTGCAAGCGCATGCGTCATCTCGTGTTTGGCGTCTCTCCTACCCCGAATGAGGGGCGACCGAATAGAGCGGGGCGAACCGCGGCTGCTCGATTTCGCGAGTGCCGGAAGGTCAGCCCCAGTAGTGATTCCGGGGGTAGTAAGGTAGAGATAAGAAGAGCGATGACCGCGCGTCAAGAAAATGCACGATGAATGGCGCGCTTAAATCAGCCTTTGCAAGCGTTTGTTTTTCTGCACATAACTAAGTGTTTGTTTGCATGGAAAAACGCTTGCGCAGCAGGTGGCTGACGGTTTTTTGCCGCCGACGAAAGGTCCTTCCGAGCCTTAGTCGCCGGGAAGGCCTGTCATTTAATTGCTGTCAAAAATGCACTTACAGATGCACTTCGACCGCCAGCGGGAGGTGATCGGAAAGATGCGTCCACGGCTTGTTGCCGAGAATTCGGGGATCGTGGCTACTGGCATTGCGCAAGTAGATCCGGTCAAGCCTCAGTAAGGGAAACCGCGCGGGATAGGTTTTCGCCGGGCGCCCATGATGGCGCTCAAAGGCTTCATGCAGATAATCGCGACGGGCGAGGGCTGCGTTGCCTTGCAACTGCCAGTCATTGAAATCGCCGGCGATGATCACCGGCGCATCGTCGGGCAGCGACTCAAGCAACTGGCAGAGCAGTTGCAACTGCAATTGCCGATGGCTTTCCAGCAGACTCAAATGCACACAGATTGCATGCACCTCGGCATGCCCGGGCACATCAAGAATGCAGTGCAACAGCCCGCGCCGTTCAGGCCCGGTGATCGACACGTCGAGGTTGCGATATTCGCGGATCGGGTATTTCGACAGCAGCGCGTTGCCGTGGTGGCCATCCGGGTAAACGGCGTTGCGCCCGTAGGCAAAATCGCTCCACATACTGTCGGCGAGAAATTCGTACTGCGAGGTCTGCGGCCAGTCGTTGTAACGACTGGAATGGCGTTCGTGCTCACCCACCACTTCCTGCAGAAACACCAGATCGGCGGAGGTGCTGCGCATCGCTTCACGCAGCTCCGGGAGAACGAACCGCCGATTCAATGCGGTGAAGCCCTTGTGGGTGTTGACCGTGAGTACCCGCAGGCGATGAATGACTGGCGCGTCGACCGCTTGACGCTTGGGATCGCTGGACACGTTCACTCCTCTGAATTGGGCCATGCCTGTTCATGCGACTGGTTTGAGGGGGTGGCAGTTCCTTCCGATGATTCACTGCTGGGCTAATGTGGGAGCGAGCCTGCTCGCGAAGACTTCATCACATTCAATACATCTGACACATGACACACCGCTTTCGCGAGCAGGCTCGCTCCCACAGGTATGTTGAGCTTCCGCCGTTCAGAAGAAGACAATTTCATACGGCAAGCGCATCCGCTCCAGCAGCACCGGTGGCAGCAGCGGGGCGATGCCGATGGCCGGTTCGCCCTTGAGCTGGCTGGCGTAAGCGTGGGTGGCGTGGCTCTTGCGCGCGACCGTCCAGGTATCAAGGCGCAGCTTGCGCGCGCGTTCCCACGGAATCATGCGCTGCTCGCGCTCCGGCCAGTGCCAGGCCCACACCGGCACATCGTGAAAGGTCGCCCCGGCCTTTTGCGCCGCGTCGAAACTGGCCCGGCCAACCACTTCATGATCCGGCGGGCCATCCTTGCGCCAGGTACTGAACACCACATCGCCCGGGCGTAGATAACGACCAATGAATTCTGTCAGTTGGCTTTGTTGATCACTCAGGGCGTTGTCGGTAAAGCCGCCGCGCACCCATTTCAGGCTGTGCATCGGCAGGCCGAGGCGGCGCAGGGCTTCGACGCTTTCCTGCGGGCGGAACACGCTCAGACGTTGTTCCGACCACTGGCGCGAGCCGGGGTGGCTGGCGCTACCGTCGGTAATCGAGAGCAATTGCAGGGGATGGCCAAGGCTGGAGAGCAATTGCAGCAGACCGCCGCAAGTGACCACTTCGTCGCCCGGATGCGGGGCGATGACCACGGCGCGGGCGCCGGCGGGTACCAGGCTGTGGGTGTTGATGACGGGAATATTGTCGAGTTGCGGCGCGCTGTTCCAGATCTGTGCCGGCAGGCCGTGTTCGTTGAGCAATGACGATTTCATGAGTGCGACGTCCTTGTGGTATCTCGCCCTCAGTCGTGAGCAGCCAACGCTGATCGCGGCCCGTGAAGGCAAATGAATAGCAACGGTGCAGTGCTCCAACCCTTGGATTACTGCGAGGCAGAGTATTGCTCAAGACAGCCGATTCGTCGCGTCACAGATCCATCTGATCCGTAATTTTTTTTTCCAGCTGTGCCAGATTGCGCAGAAAGTCACCGAACCCGCCCTTGGCCCGACTGTCGAGACGGGCGCTGGTGTGCACTTGCGGACGGTGACTCCAGGCGATATTCGCACCGCTGCGCTCCAGTGCACGCACCAGTTGCACGTCCTCGTCACAGGTCAGCGGCTTGAAACCGCCGGCCAGGCGATAAGCCTCGGCACTCACGCCGAGGTTGGCGCCGTGAATATGCCGATGGCCATCGCGGGCCTGGTAGTGGCGGTGATAGCGAATCTGCGCCGCCTCATCGATCGATTCGTGCCAGTGCTCGACGGTGACGGTGCCGCACACAGCATCAGCCTCCAGCCCCAGTTGCGCCGCCAGCCAGTCATCGGCGACGCGGCTGTCGGCGTCGGTGCAGGCGATCCAGCGGGCACCGCGCTCGAGCAACAGGCGCGCACCGGCGGCGCGGGCTTCGCCAACGTTGCGCGCATCGATCTGCAAGCTCAACACCGGATAAGCGCTGACGATCCGCGCCGAGCCATCGCTGCAACTGTCGAGCACGACCAGTATTTCCACCGGCTCGCCGGCCAGTTGTGCATGCTCGCTGGCGCGCAACGCTGCGCGCAGGCATTCATCAAGCAGCGCCTCTTCGTTGTGCGCGGGAATCACGATACCGATCAACGCAAGCCCTCCAGGGCCGCCACCGAGCGTGGCTCGCGGCTCCACAGTTCGAGAATGAAATCCGCTTCCTGATGCAGCACCAGACGCGGCAAAGCCAATTGATCGTGAATCTGATCGTGGACCTGACGCGCATTCAGCGGGCAGCCCTCGATCGGCGGGCGCCAGTGGCAGGCCAGCAATTGGCCGTCGGCGGTCAGCGATTCACTGATCCGGCGGATCATTTCTGTCAGATCTTTTTCGTCGAGGTAGTAGCCGATTTCGCTGAATACGATCAGGTCGAATTTTTCCTCGGGCCAGTCAGCCGGAAGGCGGCCCTGACGGACTTCGGCATGCTCGAACACGCTCAAGCGCGTACGCGCCAGCTTCACCGCCGCGCTCGCCGTGTCGCAGCACAACAGGCGGTCGCAGCGCGGAGCCAGCTCTGCACTCAGTTCGCCGTTGGCGCAGCCCGGTTCGAACACCGACCTGTAGCGCGGACGGGGCAGGGCGGCGAGGGTGATCGCGCGCTTGCGCTGTTCATACCAGCGCTGGCGAAACGCCCACGGGTCTTCATTGCCCGCGAACAGGCCGTCGAAATAGCGGTCATCGACGCTCACAGGAACACCACTTCAAAAGGTTGCAGCAAACGATCGAGCACATAGGGCGCGAGCACCGGCCCGAGGCCGACGTCGCGGTCGCCTTCCAACTGGCTGGCGAACGCGTGCGCTGCGTGGCGTTTTCGTGCGATGTGCGTCGGTGAAAGGAGGATCTTGCGCGCACGCTCCCATGGCACTGTGGCGTCTTCCGGGGTTGCCCAGTGCCAGGTCCAGACCGGAAGTTCATGGCAGGTCGCACCAACGCGTCGCGCCGCTTCGACACTGGCGCGGCCGACGGCCTCGTGATCGCTGTGGCCGTCCTGGCGCCAGGTAGTGAAAACCACATCACTGGCGTGCAGATACCCGGCGATGAATTCGCTCAATTCGGTTTCCTGCGCCGCCACTTGGGTGTCGGTAAAACCGCCGCGCAGCCATTTCAGGCTATGCATCGGCAGACCGAGGCGCCGCAAGGCTTCGGCAGACTCCTGCGGACGCACCACACTCAAACGCTCGACTGTCCAGCGCTGCGAGCCGGGGTGACTGGCGCTGCCATCGGTGACCGAGATCAACTGCAATGGACGTCCGGCTGCCGCCAGCAACTGCATGATGCCGCCGCAACCGAGCACTTCGTCATCCGGGTGCGGCGCGATGATCACCGCTCGCGAACCCAGCGGTACCAAGTCAAGAATATCGATGGCCGGCAGCTCGGCCAGACGCCGCGAAGCCTGCCATTGCTGCAATGAAGTGCCCTGGCCAACGATCGGGTTGGCTTTCATAACGCCCAGACCTCGCAGGACTGACCGGCAATCTGCTGGCCCAATGCAGCAAGGTCGCGTTCAGCGTGACTTTGGCGCAGAAACACCGGCAGGTCGGCGCTCAACCGGGCGAAATGCCGATCCTGACAAAACGGCCCGGCACCCAGCGCGCGACCTACTTCGCGCATCACCTGTTCAGCAGACTGTTCAACCACGGCGCGGGCGCGGCGGGCGAGCAATTCAGCGTCGGCCTCGGGCTGCGCATCGATTTGCAGCGCGCTGAAGCGCAACACATCGGCTGCCGCTTGCAGTGCTGTGTCAGTCGCACCGAGATGGGCGAGGGCGTGCGGTTCATCGCGTTGCGCGCAATGCTGACGCAGCCCTTCGGCAATCCGTCGTGAAGCGCCATACCAGCAAGCGGCGATACCGATCCCGCCCTGCCAGAACCCCGGCCGGTGCAGATAATCACCGGGGTTGCCAATGGCCTGCGCTTCGGCGTTGTCGAACAGCACTTCAACGCTGCCGGTCGCCGCCATGCCCACCGCTTGCCAGCCTTGATCGGTGATGGTCACGCCAGGTTGATCGAGTGCGACTGCAACCAATTGCTGCTGACCGTCCGCGTCCCACGCGGTGAGCAAGGCGTGGCTGAGCACCGCAGCGCCAGAGCACCAGGCCTTGCGCCCGTTCAGCGCCACCATGTGCCCGGCCGGCGTGACTTTCACCCGTGCCTGCGGCGGTTCGGCGGCCCACATGCCCCACGTGCTGCCGGGCGTTGGCGTACCGCCCAATTGCTCGATGATCGCCAGCGCATCCGTGTGGCCTTCATAGAGTTTGCACAGGCCTAAATCATGTCCGCCGACTTCCGAAAGACGCTGAAAGCGCTCTAGGGTGTGACCGCTGCCGGGCAACGGCAAGCGGTCGAGGCCGGCCTCGACCATTGCCCGCAGGCAACGGCCGAGGGCGTTGGTGTCGGCGTAATCTGGCGGACGGCGGGCCAGATAATGTTGAAAGTCCATATCAATCTTCTTCGTCACGTTGCAGTTCGAACAGCAGCAACGAACGCCCGGTCACCGAATATTCATGGCCGAAGTCGAAGCGTTCCTGACCGCGAATCGACGGCTGATTGGTGTCGATCATGCAGGTCCAGAAGCCGCCATCCGGCACTTCCGGCAGGGTAAAGTTGACGATGTCGTGATGGGCGTTGACCACCAGCAACAGCGTCGCGTCGGCACCTTTGCGGCGGATGCCGGTTTCCTGCGCGCGTCCGTCGAGCAGCATGCCGAGGCAGCGGTTGTGCGCATCGTGCCAGTGCTCGGTGGTCATCTCGGTAGCGTCCGGTGCCAGCCAGGTCACGTCCTTGACGCCGATGTCTTCGTTGTACTCGCCGACCAGGAAGCGTCCGCGACGCAGGATCGGATAAGTCAGGCGCAGCTTGATCAGGCGTTTGACGAACTTGAGCAGGGCCTTGCCGTCCTCGCTCAGGTCCCAGTTGACCCAGCCGATTTCGCTGTCCTGGCAATAGGCGTTGTTGTTGCCGTCCTGGGTGCGGGCGAATTCGTCACCGGCAACGATCATCGGTGTGCCCTGGGCCAGCAGCAGCGTGGCGAAGAAGTTGCGCATCTGCCGATGGCGCAAAGCGTTGATTTCCGGATCGTCGGTCGGGCCTTCGACGCCGTGGTTCCACGACAGGTTGTTGTTACTGCCGTCCTGGTTGTTCTCGTCGTTGGCTTCGTTGTGCTTGTCGTTGTACGAGACCAGATCGTTGAGGGTGAAACCGTCGTGGGCGGTGATGAAGTTCACCGACGAATACGGCCGGCGCCCGCGCTGGTTGAACATCTCGCCGGAAGCGGTCATGCGGCTGGCGAAATCGGCGAGCTGGGCGTCGTCACCTTTCCAGAACGCACGCACGGTGTCGCGGAACTTGTCGTTCCACTCCACCCAGCCCGGTGGAAAGTTGCCGACCTGATAACCGCCGGGGCCGCAGTCCCACGGTTCGGCGATCATTTTCACCTGACGCAGCACCGGGTCCTGACGGCAGGCGACGAGGAAGCTGTGGCGCTCGTCGAAACCGTCGTGATAGCGGCCAAGAATGGTTGCCAGGTCGAAGCGGAAGCCATCGACGTGCATCTCACTGGCCCAGTAGCGCAGAGAGTCAGTGACCATTTGCAGCACGCACGGGTGGCTCAGGTCCAGCGTGTTACCGGTGCCGGAATCGTTGATGTAGTAGCGCTTGTCGTCGGGCATCAAGCGGTAGTAGGAGGCGTTGTCGATACCGCGCATCGACAGGGTCGGACCTTGCTCGTTGCCTTCGGCGGTGTGGTTGTAGACCACGTCGAGAATGACTTCGAGGTTCGCATCGTGCAGGTGCGCGACCATTTCCTTGAATTCGGCAATCTTGCCACTGGCCAGATAACGCGGGTCCGGGGCGAAGAACGCGATGCTGTTGTAGCCCCAATAGTTGGTCATGCCTTTTTGCAGCAGATGCTGATCGTTGACGAAAGCATGGATCGGCAGCAGTTCGACAGAAGACACGCCGAGCTTGCGAATGTGCTCGAGCACATCGTCGACCATCAGACCGCCGAAGGTGCCACGCAGGTTTTCCGGCACCGACGGGTGACGCATGCTGATGCCGCGCACGTGGGTTTCATAGATGATGGTCTTGTCCCACGGCACGCTGACGCGATGGTCGTTGCCCCAGGTGTGCGCCGGGTCGATGACCTTGCACTTGGGCACGAATGGCGCGCTGTCACGCTCGTCGAAACTGAGGTCGGCGTCGGGGTGGCCGATGGTGTAGCCGAACAGCGCCTCCGACCATTTCAGCTCGCCGACCAATTGCTTGGCGTACGGGTCGATCAGCAGTTTGTTGTGGTTGAAGCGGTGACCATTGGCCGGGTCATAAGGACCATAAACGCGGTAGCCGTAGATCAAGCCAGGATGCGCATCGGGCAGGTAGCCGTGGTAAATCTCATCGGTGTATTCCGGCAGCTCGATGCGTTCGAGCTCGACCTCGCCGGCATCGTCGAAAATGCACAGCTCGACCTTGGTGGCGTTGGCGGAAAACAGAGCAAAGTTCACCCCCAGACCATCCCAGGTCGCACCGAGCGGGAAGGGCAGGCCTTCACGGATTCTCGACGGCTCGGCGTGCGCAGCGGGTTCGGCTTTCTTTGGACGGGTCATGATTGCTCCTGCAAAAAAACGGGACAGTTCGGGCAATGAGATTTCCTGGTGGGAGCGAGCCTGCTCGCGAAAGCGTCGGTACATTCGACATTTTCACCAACTGACCTAGCGCTTTCGCGAGCAGGCTCGCTCCCACAGGGTTGTGTGTTTTTCCCAATAAGGGACTTTCTTCAGGGCGCAAGAACCCCTTGTGGCGAGCATGCTCGCCATACAGTCATTCAGTTCAAAAATGGATCGGGTCAGTTCGCCGGAGGCTTCTTCGCTGCTCGCGGCTTTTTCTCGGCAGCCTTTTCGCCCGGCGGGACTACTTTGGGCGTGGCCGCCGGCTTGGCTTTCGCTGCCGCTTTGGCTTTGGCGGTTGCCGGAGTCTTGCCGTCGGTGCTTTTCGCTGCCGCGGCTGTCGTCTTGCCAGCCACTTTGCTGCCCGCCGCTTTCGGTGGCTTTTTGGGTGCCAGCGCTTCGGCCTCGGCCAGCTTGCGCGCCATTTCCCAATGACGTTCTTCGTGGCCTTCAGGTTTCCCTTCCGACTCCCAGATCTGATAGGCGAATTCGCGAATGCGTTTATCGTCGGTGCTCATCGCAATGCTCCTGAACTGAACTCATGCTTGTGTTAAGTGTTGGATAAAGAGATTGACCGGGACATCCCCCAGCGCTTCGCTGACATTCAGCTCCCTGTTTTGTGTGACTACACTGCTGGCAAAAAGTCCCTTCAGGTTTGCATCCGAAGCGGCAGACGGCAAAACCACCCGCGTATCGCCCCAGCGCAGCGCATCGACCTGCGGTATGGCACTGTTTTCCAGCAACGTTGCGCAGCGCACCGGCACCACCACAATGGCCCGCACGCCTTCGTGTTCACGCGCGAATGCCAAGACGTTGTGCGCCTGACTGCCCAGCACTTCCAATTGCTGGTAATCGCCTCGACGGAACAGCTCGCTGTGTTCCTTGCGCAGGTTCAACACCTCACTGATCAGCGCCTGTTTGATGCGCCCGTCACGCCAGTCCTTGAGCAGTTCGGTACCCGGCACGGATGCCTGCAACGCTTGCTCGCGGGCGGCGTAATCCACCGGGCGGCGGTTGTCCGGATCGACCAGACTGAAATCCCAGTACTCGTTGCCCTGGTACAGATCCGGCACCCCCGGCACGGTCATGCGCAGCAAGGTTTGCGCCAGCCCGTTGAGCGCGCCGGCAGCGGCGATGCTGTTGACGGTCTTGCTCAGCGCCGCACGCAGCAACTCACCTTCTTCGCCGGTCAGCAGCTTTTCCGTGAAAGCCTGTGCTGCATTTTCATAGGTTTCGTTTGGCGCGCTCCAGCTGCTTTGCAGCTTGGCTTCGCGCAGGGCTTTCTGCTGCCATTGCCAGATGCGCTTGGCGTACTCGGCGAAACCAGCCTTGTCATCGTCCTGCAGGTCCAGCGGCCAACTGCCGAGCAATGCCTGATAGAGGATCAGTTCGTCGCCAGCGGAAGGCGCGTCATCTTCGATGCGCACGGGGCGGGCGAGGGCGCGCCACAGTTCGACCTGATCGGCGTACCAATGGCTGCGCTCGCTGAGTACGGCCAACCGGGCGCGGGTGTCTTCGCCGCGCTTATGGTCATGGGTAGCAGTCGCGAGCAGGTTGTCAGGAAACTCGGCCATGCGCTGTTGATTGACTTCATGGAACTCGCTGACCGGCGCGCTGAATTGCTCGGTGTTGTAACCGACATCATTGCGCGACAGCAGCACGGCCGAGCGATACAGCGCGGTGTCTTCCACGGCTTTGGCAGCTGCCGGCGAAGTCAGTTGCTGGAAACGCACGCAGGCATGCTTGAGGATCTTGCGCGAGCGCCCCCGTGGCTTGCGGCGCCAAGGCGTGCCGCCGAGCCAGCTGGCGACCGAGTCGAGCACTGGCCAGTCGGCTTCGCTGAGGGTTTGCCGCGCACCGTCCATGGCGTGCTGGAAAATCGCTTCGTCCTGCTCGGAACGGCCCATGGCGCTGATGTAAGTGCGATAAACCGGGAAGTGCACGATCAATGCGTGGAGCACGCGGCGAATGGCGCCCAAGGTCAGGTCGCGGGTCATCAAGTCATCCCGCGCGACTTGATGCAGGGCCTGAGCGACACTTTCGAAGTCGCTGGCCAGCGAGCCGTTGAGGATCTGCTGGCGGGCCAGTTGCGCTTCTTCCATGAACGCAGCCGGGCGCTCGGTGCGACGCTGCCAGAGTTCGCCGAGCACGTGTTCGCCGTCCGGGTCGTGTTGCAGCAGCGACAGCTGGTTCATGAACTCGTAACCGGTGGTGCCGTCGACGCTCCAGTCGCGGCGCAGGGTTTCGCCCTCGCCGAGGATCTTCTCGACATAGATGGGCAGGTGACGTCCCGGCGCCAAGTGATCAAGGCGACGGCGCAATTTGCGGCAGTAGCCACGCGGGTCGGCGAGGCCGTCGATGTGGTCGATGCGCAAGCCGTCGACCAGACCTTCTTCGACTAATTGGAAGATTTTGCCGTGGGTCGCTTCGAACACCGCCGGACGCTCGACGCGCAGGCCGCCAAGCTCGTTGATGTCGAAGAAGCGCCGCCAGTTGATGTCGTCCGCCGCCGTGCGCCAACTGGCCAGGCGATAGCTTTGCCGCTCGAGCAACTCGTGGAGCTTGTGGAAGCCTTCCTCAGTGGTGGAATCGTACTGTGCGAGGTTGCCTTCGATAGTCGCCAGAACACGCGGATCGCTCGCCAGCTCGCGCAACTCTTGCTTGAGCGGCATCGCCAGCGAATGTGCGTCGGTCTGGTAGCTGAGTGTGCTGAAGCGATCTGCCAGAGACTTCAGCGTGTCGTCGGACTTGAGCAGTTCGCCATAGTTGTTCGGGCAGATCGGGAAGTGGTGGTCGTAGTGCTCGACGTAAAAAGTCCCGGTCTGCGCGTTGAATTTCAGCTTCAGCGTGCCTTCCTGCAACGCCACTCCGTAGTCGCTGCCAAGGAACGGCAGCAGCAACTGGCCTTCCATCAACGGGTCCGGCGAGTGCCACTGAATGTCGAAGAATTCGCCGTACGGGCTCAGGCGTCCCCATTCCAGCAAGTCCAGCCACCACGGGTTGTCGTTGCCACCCACGGCCATGTGGTTGGAAACGATGTCGAGGATCAGGCCCATGTTGTGTTCGCGCAGGGTGCTGACCAGTTGGCGCAATGCCGGCTCGCCGCCCAGTTCCGGATTGACCTGGGTCGGGTCGACCACGTCGTAGCCATGCATGGAACCGGCGCGGGCTGCCAGCAGGGGCGAGGCATAGATATGGCTGATGCCGAGGCGGGCAAAGTACGGCACCAGTGGCACCGCTTGTTCGAGGGTAAAACCCTTATGAAATTGCAGGCGCAAGGTGGCGCGCAGCGGCTGGATTTGCTGTTGATTCATTGGTCACGCTCAGAGGCTTGAAGGCGCGCGCAGGCCAGCAGTTCCAGGCGGCGGGCGGCATCGGGGCCGTCCAGCAACGCTTCGCTGGGACCGGGCAAGCGTCGCGACCAGTTCGGATGTGAATCGGTGGTGCCAGGCAGATTCGGCTGTTCATCGATACCCAAGGCATCCTCCAGCGGCAGCAGGACCAGCGGCGCGCGGGTATGGCCGAGGAAACGCACACTGGCATCGACCACTTGATCGGCTTCGTGGGACTCTTCGCGGAAGTTCTGCGGATCCTGACGCAGCGCATCGCGCAGGCCTTCGCGTTCACGCTCACGATGCCGACGCCAGTCGATTTCGCCGTTGGCATCGACCAGACCCAGACGCGCATTCCAGTCGATGTCACGACCATGCCACCAACCATTAAGTGTCGGCAGGTCATGGGTGCTGGTGGTCGCCAGGGCATCATCCGGCCAGTCGAGAATCGGTTTGAAACGGGTGTTGTCCTGTTCGAACAACAGCACGCGCATGCCCAGAATCGAACGTGCGGCGAGTTTTTCCCGCAGGCCTTCCGGCACGGTGCCGAGGTCTTCGCCGAGCACGATGGCCTGATGCCGATGGGATTCCAGGGTCAGCAGACGCAACATGTCGTCGAACGGGTAATACAGATAGGCGCCATCGGCCGGGGCGGCACCGTTGGGAATCACCCACAGGCGTTGCAGGCCCATGACATGGTCGATACGCAGGCCGCCGGCGTGGGCGAAGTTGGCGCGCAGCATGTCGATGAAGGCACGGAAACCGTTGCGGATCAGCCCTTCCGGCGAGAACGCGGAAATGCCCCAGCCCTGGCCGCTGCGATTGAGGATGTCCGGCGGCGCGCCGACGGTCAGCGAGGCGAGCAATTCATCCTGAAAACTCCAGGCCTGACTGCCTGCACCGTCAGCACCGACGGCGAGGTCGGCGATCAGACCGATGCCCATGCCGGCACTGCGCGCAGCAGTTTGGGCGCGTTCGAGGCAGCGATGGATCAGCCATTGGCAGAAGGCGAAATAGCCGATGCGCTCGGCGTATTCCTCGGCAAACGCGCCCAGCGCCGCGCCGCGCGGGTCATGCCAGTGCTCCGGCCATTCGCGCCAGTCGAGGCTTTCGCCACGGGCGGCGCGCATTTCCTGAATCGCTTCGAAGCGGCAATGGTTTTCCAGCGCTTCGCCACCTGAATGACGGAAACTGGCGAAGTCGGCGTGCAGCGGATGCTCGCCAGCAACGAAGCCGTCATATAAAGCTTGCAGCAGTTTCTGCTTGGCTTCGGCGGCAGTCGGCCAGTCGATCAGCTTGAGATTTTCCAGCTGCTCGAACTGCGCGGCCAGGCCACAGGCATCGATCGCGTCACGCAACGCGCGTTCGCCAAGAATCGTGCCCGGTGCTGCGTACAGTGAATTGAGAAACAAACGACTGGACGGCGAATAAGGGCTGTAGCGGCCATTGTCGGCGCTGAACATCGCGTGCATCGGGCTGATCGCCAGCGCATCGGCGCCACGTTCACCCGCGACACGAACCAGTTCCTCCAGCGCCTGGGTGTCGCCAAAACCACCGTCACCCGGACGGCGCAGCGAATACAACTGGGCGCTCAGACCCCAGGCGCGCGGGATCGGGCTATCGACCGCATCGGCGACGCTGAAGCAGCGTTCAGGCGCCACGGCGAGCGTGAAATACTGATCGGCGATATGCACTTGCTGGTAACCGACCGGAATCAAGCCGGGCAACATGGCTTCGTTGTCCAGCTTCAGGTTCATCTGCGAGCCGTCTTCAAGATGGATTTCGCAGGGGGTTTCCGGTGAGAAGTAGCGACTCAGATCGAGGGCAACGCCCACGTCGCAGGTCAGCAGGGGCGGCAAATGGCGGTCTTGCTGGACTTCTTGCAATTCCAGCAGGCTGGCATCGATTTCTTGCGCGGTGCTGGCGGGGTGGCCGAGTCCGATCAGGACATTGCGCAACACAGCAGGAGCGACTTTTTGCTGACGCCCGTTGGCGTCGATCCAGTCGACGGCAAGGCCGGCTCGACTGGCGAGTATTTCCAGTTGCGCATCGCTCATAGGCGCTCTCCATCCAGGGGGTGCAAAAGGGGTGCGGCCGTGAGGCTGACGAGCGCGGTGTACGCCGGCAGTTGGTTCGGGTCCGACAGTTCGACTGCGGCTGGCTGTTGAAACAACCACTCGGTATCAGTCTGTGCAGGGTTGACCACTGGCGTGTCACTGAGGTTCAGGTCAATTCGCAGCTCACTGCCGTTGCCCAGCCGCCAGCGTGCGCTGACCGCGCCATGGCCGAGCATTTGCGCGCCCAACGCTTGAGTTCCGGAGAGGTGGGGAATGATGTACTGGTGACGCAACTTCAGCAGTTGCCGGTAGAGCTCTTGCGTCTCCTGTTGTAACGGCGTGCCACTGCCAACCAGTCGTGGCTGCGAGGCGCGGAAGGTTTCTTCGGCATTCGGATCGGGGATCTGCTCGCGCTTGTGCGGATCGGTAAAGGCACTGAACGCGGCGAACTCATTGCGCCGGCCTTCTCGCACCAGCTCTGCCAGTTCACCGTGGTGACTGGTGAAAAACAGGAACGGCTGCTCGGCGGCATACTCGTCGCCCATGAACATCAGCGGGATCATCGGCGACAGCAGCAACAACACCGTCGCCGCTTGTACCGCACGCGGGTCGGCGAGCTGATGCAGGCGTTCGCCAAACGCGCGGTTGCCGATCTGGTCATGGTTCTGCAGGAACAGCACGAACGCAGTGGATGGCAGATGTTCGCTCGGCTCGCCGCGAGGTTCGCCATGGCGAGTGATGTGGCCCTGGAATACGAAGCCCTGACTCAGGCAGCGCACCAATTGCTCGGTGGGTTGCGCGGCGTAGTCGGCGTAATAGGCGTCGGTTTCGCCGGTCAGCAGCACGTGCAAAGCGTTATGGCCGTCATCGTTCCACTGCGCGTCGTAGTCGGTCTCAAGCAGGCTCGACTGGTTCAGCTCGTTCTCGACAGTCAGCCAGACGTGCCGGGTCGGGTCGATCTGCTGGCGAATGCGCCGGGCCAGATCGCTGAGGAAGTCCGGGTCTTCAATTGCGTGTACCGCGTCGAGGCGCAGGCCGTCGAAACGGTATTCGAGCAGCCACATCAGCGCGTTTTCAATGAAGAACTCGCGCACTTCCGGGCGACGGAAGTCGATCGCCGCGCCCCAGGGCGTGTGCTTGTCCTCGCGGAAAAAACCCTTGGCGTAACGATGCAGATAGTTGCCGTCGGGGCCGAAGTGGTTGTAGACGACGTCGAGAATCACCGCCAGGCCATGGCCGTGGGCGGTGTCGATCAGGTGTTTGAGTTGTTCCGGTGTGCCGTAGGAGGCTTGCGGTGCATAGGGCAGTACGCCGTCATAGCCCCAGTTGCGATCACCGGGAAATTGCGCCAGCGGCATCAATTCGATGGCGGTGATGCCCAGCGCCACCAGCCGCGCCAGATGCTGTTCGACTTCGGCAAAACCACCGAGCGCACCGACGTGCAGCTCGTAAATCACCGCTTCACTCCACGGCCGACCATTCCAGGTCGTGTGCCGCCATTGGTAGGCATGGGGATTGACCACCACACTGTGGCGGTCGAGGTCACCATCCTGCGCTCTGGAGGCCGGGTCCGGCACCTCCAGTTCGCCATCGATGCAGTAACGGTAGCGACTGCCCGCCGGGCAATTGGCCTTGATTACAAACCAACCGTCGCCCTGAGGCAGCATGGGCAACGATTTTCCATCTTCCAGTTCCACACTGACGTAGAACGCGTCAGGCGCCCACAGCGCAAATTGCGTGTGCTCGGCATCCAGCATGATCGCGCCGTGGGGCCAGGTTTCTTGGGTCCTTGACGGCATTTTCTGCAACTCCCTGGTTATTTGTGGCTGGCTTTACCCAACGCCTTGGCGACCAGTTGTTCGTAAAGTTCGGCGTACGGTTCAACCGCTTTGCTCCAGTTGAACGGTGCAGCCATGGCGCGGCAGCGCATGGCATTGAGCAATTCCGGGAAGGCGAAGACCTTGAACGCGCGGCTCAGGGCTTCTTTATAGCTATCAACGGTGGACTCATCGAAAAGGAAACCGGTGACGCCGTTTTCAATGGTGTCGGCCAGGCCGCCGGTATTGCGCGCGACCGGCAACGAGCCGAAACGCTGGGCGTACATCTGGCTCAAGCCGCAAGGCTCGTAACGCGAAGGCATCAGGAGGAAATCGCTGCCGGCGAACATGCGTCGGGCATCGGTTTCGTTGAAGCCGATGCGTACGCCGATCTGGCCAGGAAAGCGCAGGGCCAGTTCACGCATGGCTTGCTCTTCTTCCGGCTCACCACGGCCGATGATCGCGATCTGGCCACCGTTCTGCACGATGTACTCGGACACCGCTTCGGTGAGGTCGAGACCTTTCTGATACACGAGACGCGAAACCACGGCGAACAACGGGCCAGTCGAATCGTTCAAGCCAAACAGCTCACGGACGTGCGCCGCGTTGATCGCTTTGCCTTCCCAGTCGCCGATGGCGAACGGGGCAAACAGGTGCGGGTCGGTCGCCGAATCCCAGCTCTCGTCGATGCCGTTCGGGATGCCGCTGAGCAGGCCTTGCTGGGTCTTGGCGGCAAGGAAACCGTCGAGGCCACAGCCGAAGTCCGGGGTGGTGATCTCTTGCGCATACGTCGCGCTGACGGTGGTGATGTGGCTCGAATAGGCCATGCCGGCCTTGAGGAACGACATCTTGCCGTAGAACTCCATACCTTCCTGTTGCAGGGCATGAGTGGGAATCCCCAGCTCCGGGCAGGAACCAAGGCTGGTCACGCCTTGATAGGCAAGGTTGTGAATGGTGAACAGCGTTGGCGTGCGCTGCCCGCGCCAGTGCATGTAAGCGGGCGCGAGGCCAGCCGGCCAGTCATGGGCGTGCACCAGATCCGGGCGCCAATGGATTTGCGCAAGATTGGCGGCGATGTCGGCAGCGGCCAGGCCGAGACGGGCGAAGCGGATATGGTTGTCCGGCCAGTCGCGACCGTTGTTGGCGCCGTAAGGGCCACCCTCACGCTCGTAGAGTTCAGGGCAGATCAGCACGTAGATCACCAGGCCATCGGGCATGTCCATGCGCCCGATCTTGCAAGGTGGCAGCGCGGCGTGGCCACCCAGCTCGCCGATGATGTGAATCGGGTTTTCGCTGTGCACCACCTGCGGATAACCGGGAATCAGCACCCGCACATCATGCAGATGAGCCATGGCCCGGGGCAGGGCGGCAGAGACGTCACCGAGGCCGCCGGTCTTGACCAGATCGGCGATTTCCGAAGTCACGAACAACACTTTTTTCTTGTTGGGATTCTGGCTTGCTACCGGAGCAAGCGTCTTGGTGCCGGGTACGTTGATCTGTCGGCTGCCGGGAACACTGATGGTGCTCGATTCTCCAAGCGACTGGTGAGCACGCTCTCCCTGAATATCCAATGCCGCACTGATCATATGTATCTCCCGTGTGTGATCTGATTCTTGTCTCGAACAAGCTGTTTCGTGGCCAAGTCCTGTGGCCGGGCGCAAAGGCGCCACGCATCGGTGAGCAAATGCTGACCCAACACGCGCAAGCAGAATGGGTGGTGAGGCCGTTGCAAGGATTACACCAGTCGCTTTCGCCCAGTTGTTCTGATGACCTGTGGCGTGAAGCAAAAGTTTCGACTTTTTTTCGTCGGTATGACCGAGTGGTTTGGCCACTGAAAAATCAGTCTAGGCCAGATCCTAGAGCGGGTAAGGGCAAATGGGTAAATTGTTCGACAATCGGTTGTGTCGGGATGTTAGAGAGGGTTGAGGAGGGGAAACGCTCCGACGAAGGGCATGTTTTTCGGTCGGAGTGGGCCAAAACGGTGACTGAGCGGTCACGATTTTGTGCTAAGGGATGGGCGGGTTGCACCGTTGTGGTGCGAGGGTATTTCAGCGTGGTATCTGAGATGACCCCTTCGCGAGCTGGCTCGCTCCCACATTGGGACGCGTACAACCTGTGGGAGCGAGCCTGCTCGCGAAGAGGCCTGTTGCAGCAACTCAACTTTAAAGTGATGGACTCAATTCAACAGACGCACCGGCTCCCCAGCTGCCCAACTCTGAATATCCTCGATCATCTGCCGGAAGAACTGCTCGTAATTCTGCCGACTGACATATCCCACATGGGGGGTGGCGAGGACATTGTCCAGCGTGCGAAATGGGTGCAGGGCCGGCAAAGGCTCTTGCTCGAACACATCCAGCGCTGCCCCGGCAATCCGCCGTTTCTGTAGCGCCTTGATCAACGCCGCTTCATCGACGATCGGCCCGCGAGCAGTGTTGACCAGCAGCGCGCTCGGTTTCATCCACTCCAGCGCTTGGGCATCGACCAGACCGCGACTGCGTTCGCTGAGCACCAGATGCACCGACAGCACGTCGGCCTGCTCGAACAGTTGCTGCTTGCTGACGTACGTCACGCCGGCCTGTTCCGCGCGTTCGGCGGTGAGGTTCTCGCTCCAGGCAATCACCCGCATGCCGAATACCTGGCCGAACTGCGCGACGCGCTGGCCGATGCTGCCCAAACCCAGGATTCCCAAGGTCTTGCCATGCAGGTCGCCGCCGAGTCCTTGTTGCCACAGGCCGGCGCGCAGGGCATTTGCTTCCTTCACCAGATCCCGGGTGGCAGCCATGATCAGCGCCCAGGTCAGTTCCGGCGCGGCGTGTTTATAGCTGTCGGTGCCGCAGACCTTGATGCCCAGCGCTGCTGCAGCCGGCATGTCCAGCGCGGCATTGCGCATGCCGCCGGTGACCAGCAACTTCAGATTGGGCAAGCGCCCGAGCAAATCGGCGTCGAAGCGCGTGCGTTCGCGCATGACGCAGATCACCTCGTACTTGCCGAGGCGCTCGCCCAGTGTCGCGTTGTCGGCCGGGTAATCATGCACGAAGGTCACTTCACCGATGCTCTCCAGCACGGACCAGTCGACCACGTCGCGTGCCACGTTCTGCCAGTCATCGATCACTGCAATCTGCACCGTCATCGCCTTACCTCATCAAGGAACGGAAGGAGTCTTGCCCAGCCAGCCGAGCAACGCCTGATGGAATTTCTCCGGTTCTTCCATCTGTGGCGCGTGGCCCATGCCCGGGAATTCGATCAGCGTCGACTGCGGAATCAGCTTGGCGACCTGTTTGCCGAGCACCTCGTAATGACCGATTTTCGCTTTCACTTCCGGCGGTGCGAGGTCCTTGCCGATGGCCGTGGTGTCGGAGGTGCCGATCAGCAACAGGGTCGGCATCTTCAGATCCTTGAACTCGTAGTACACCGGCTGGGTGAAGATCATGTCGTAGATCAGCGCCGAGTTCCACGCGACCTGGGTCTTGCCCGGACCTTTGCTCAGACCTGCGAGCATGTCGACCCAACGATCGAATTCCGGCTTCCAGCGGCCATCGTAATAGGTGGTGCGCTCATAGTCGCGAATGCCCTTGGCCGTGACCTTCAACTCACGCTGATACCACTGATCGACGGTGCGATAGGGAACGCCGAGGGCTTTCCAGTCTTCCAGACCGATCGGGTTGACCATCGCCAATTGATCGACCTGCTCCGGGAACAGCAGCGCATAACGGGTGGCGAGCATGCCGCCGGTAGAGTGGCCGAGCAGGGTGGCTTTCTGGATACCCAGGGCTTTGAGCAGTTGCTGGGTGTTGGTGGCCAGTTGCTGGAAGCTGTACTGATAGTGCTCAGGTTTGCTGGAGGTGCAGAAGCCGATCTGGTCCGGCGCAATAACGCGGTAGCCGGCATCGCTCAAGGCCTTGATCGAGCTGTCCCAGGTCGCTGCGCAGAAATTCTTGCCGTGCATCAGCACCACGGTGCGGCCGTTGGCCTTGCCATTGGCGGCGACGTCCATGTAACCCATTTGCAGTTTCTGACCCTGGGATTCGAAGGCGAAGTGTTTAAGCGTGTAGGGATATTGGAAGCCTTGTAGCTCCGGGCCATAGGCAGGCCCTTCGGCGGGGGCGGTTTCAGTGGCTGCGTGCGCCATTAATGGCAGGGCAGCGCTGAGGACGAGGCCGGGCAGCCAGCGGGAAAGCGTGACGGACATAAGCACAAACTCCTTGAAAATTGGCCGACTGTGGAAGGCGGGGATTACGCCGACGTTAAACAAAGGCAATCACACTGAGGGTTGGTTCAACCGAGCCAGCCCATTGTCAGCAAGGCCAGCACGCCATAGCGCGCGCCTTTGGCCAGTGTGACGATCAACAGAAAGCGCCCGAGCGGTTCGCGCATGACGCCGGCTATCAAGGTCAGCGGATCGCCGATCACCGGCAGCCAACTGAGCAGCAGCGACCAATGCCCATAGCGCTCGTAGTGCTTGCGCGCCTTGGCCATGTGCTTGGGACTGACCGGGAACCAGCGTCGATCCTGAAACCGCTCGATGCCCCGGCCCAGCCACCAGTTGGCCAGCGAACCGAGCACGTTGCCCAGCGTCGCTACCGCGAGCAAACCCCACAGCCAGTAACGCTCGCTGACGATCAGACCGACCAGCAGCGCTTCGGATTGCAATGGCAACAAAGTTGCCGCACCAAACGCAGCAAAGAACAGGCCGAAGTAGGCTGCCCCCATCAACGGGCCGGGTAGTCCGCCACTACCACGTCAGCGCCGTCCTTCTTCAGGCCGATCACTTGGTACGCATCGCTCATGCCGTCCATTTCCATGCCCGGCGAGCCCATTGGCATGCCCGGCGCAGCCACACCCAGCAGATCGTCGCGCTTGCTCAACGCAAGCACCTGATCGGCCGGCACATGGCCTTCGACGAATTTGCCATTGATGATCGCCGTGTGGCAGGACGCCAGACGCGGTGGTACGCCGTGCTGCTGTTTAAAGCTGCTCATGTCGCTTTCGACGTGGTCTTCGACTTTGAAGCCATTGGCTTCGAGATGGCTGATCCACTTTTTGCAGCAGCCGCAATTGGCATCGCGGTGCACTTCGATCGGGATCAGTTCGGCGGCTTGCGCCAGGGAGGAGATGAACAGGGCGCTCAGGGCGAGCAGACGCAGTTGGCTTCGCATGGGAATGGGCTCTCGACTCGGTGAAGGTCAGCAAGAACGCATTTTGACCGGTTTTTCCATCCCGGCATCAACTGAGTGTTTCCAGTTGCTACAAGACACCCGAACCAATGTGGAAGCGAGCCTGCTCGCGAATGCGGTTGACCAGCCGCAGCTACAGTGACTGAAAAATCGCTTTCGCGAGCAGGCTCGCTCCCACAGGGGATTGGCGTAAAGGCCAAAATCCCCGTGGTCGCGGTTGGCTTAACTGACCTTGAACCGCCCCATGATCGCGCTCACGCGGCTATTGGCTTCCAGCAATTGGCGGGTATTCAGCTCGCTGGCCTGGCCGCTCTGCACCAGTTCATCGACCATGTGGCGGATCTGCACCATGCTGCGGTTGATCTCTTCGGTCACTGCGCTTTGTTGTTCGGCGGCGGTGGCGATCTGCGTGCTGAGGCTGTTGATGTGGCTGACCGAACCGGCCATTTCGTCCAGCCCCGAGTTGACTCGGGCGGTGGCGTCAGCGGCGGACTGGCAACTGGCCTGGGTGTTTTCCATGGCGCTGACCGACGAACTCACGCCTTGGGTCAGACGGGTCAACATTTCGTTGATTTCCGAAGTGCTGGCCTGGGTACGGGCGGCGAGGGCGCGGACTTCATCCGCCACCACCGCAAAACCGCGACCCTGTTCCCCGGCACGCGCCGCTTCAATCGCGGCGTTGAGGGCGAGCAGGTTGGTCTGCCCGGCAATCGCACCGATCACGCCGAGGATTTCGGTGATGCGCTGGGCGTCCTGCTGCATGTTTTCAACTTTGTGTGTAGCGCTGGCAACCTCGTCGATCAGCGCAACCACGCTGTTGGTCGCTTCACCCACCACGACGCGCGAGCGATCGGCGTTTTCATTGGCGCGCTGGGTGAACGCAGCGGTTTCAGCGGCATTCTGCGCCACGCTTTCAGCGGTGGAACTCATTTCGGTAATGGCGGTGACGGTCTGGTCGGTTTCCGAGGCGTGACGCAGCAGAATCTGGCTGGTGTGCGCCGAGGTGCGTTGCAGATTGTCGAGGCTGGAAGCCATGGCGCCGGTGGCCTGGGTGACTTCGCCGATCATGTTCTGCAGGTAGACGATGAAGGTGTTGACCGAATGGCCGATGGCACCCAGTTCGTCTTCGGCGCGAATGGTGATGCGGCGAGTCAGGTCGGCGTCGCCGCTGGACAGCGAATCGATGTTGGCTTTTAGAGCCTTCATGCGCTGTACCAGTTTGCGAATCGCGTAAACCTGCAACAGCACCAGCAGGATCACCAGTGGAATCTGGATCAGGCTGAGACTGTTGAGCACATCGTCACGCTGGGCGGTGAGCATCTTGGTCGGCAGGGCAGTGGCGAGGAACCACGGTGTGCCCTCGATAGGGCGCATGAAGAATGTGGCGTCTTCACCGTTGTTGTCGAACTCGACGCGTTGCGCTTTATCGCGGTTCTGCAGGCCGGTCTTGATCTGATTGATGAAGGTCGAGCTGGCTGCCAGTTCGCTGATGTTCTTCAACACGATCGGGCCGCTGATGCGCGAACTGTTGCTGATGATCTTGCCGTCAGCCTCGACGATAAGCATCTCGGCGTTGAGGTCTTTTTCCTTGCGCGCCACCAGGTCGTTGAAAAAGCCCAGGGTCACGTCGATGGTCGAGACGCCCCAGGCGCTGCCGTTCTTGTAGATCGCCATGGCGCAGTTGGTGCGCGGCTCGGCACTGGCGTCGTCCTTATAGGCAGCGGCCCACGCGCATTGGCCGCGCGGGGTGGCCATGCCGCCCTTGTGCCAGCTCTGGTCGTAGTAGTTGGGTGCGGCGTCGCTGTTCCAGAACGTATTGACCTTGAGCTGCCCCGAGGCATCGCGGTGCCAGAAGGTGCTGAACTTGTTGCGCCCGGCCTCGCGCTGGCCGGGCAACGGCCAGATACCGCCGCCAAAGACTTTCAGTTCGCCGTACTGATCCACCAGCCCGGGCAACACCACATCGATGGCGGCGCTGTCGAGCAGGGGGATGGTCTGGGTGATGCTGCGTTGCTGCGCCTGCACCTTGTTCAACTCGCCCTGAATCTGCACGGCGACTTCGGCGATGCGGTTGAGTACCACCTTCTCTTCGGTATCGCGCAGGGTCGGTGCGACCAACTGGCTGATGCCGACCACGGTCAGCACGGACAACAGCAGAATGAACAGAACCAGAAACAGCGTGTATCGAGCCTGAATAGTGCGCAGTGCGGGCATGGAACTGATCCTTGAGCGGCGTTTTTTATTGGAAGGCAGGGCTAAAACAGGGCGGGTATCACAGCGTATCGACGCAGCAGGCAGAAGCTTTAGGTACTTGCGTGCCTAAAGAACACAGGGCGATGACCGGTTGGTATCGGGATTGGTACATCCCAAGCAATCGCCACAGTTGTTACATCCTGATGACGGCGTGAAGCAATGTTTGCGGGCCTTAAGCTCGGTGTCATGAATGTACGAGATTTGTAAAAAAGCGCACAAAAGGGTTGGTTGGATCAGGCGAAGCGGCCGATACTCGCGCCCATTCAAATCGTTGGACAAGGACATTTCATGCTCACTGCACAAGGAGTACTCGCATGACGATCGGCTATACCGGCGCCTGGGAAAGCAAGGCGGGCGTTCTGGTCCGTGATACCGGCGCGAAGAAGCAGGTTTCGCAGAGCGTCAAAGTGCAGCAGATGTTGACCCTGGTCGGTAACGATCCGAATGCACTGAATGTCGCGGAGATGGACAAACAGGGCTTGCGCAAGCAGATCAAGGGTTTTGACCCCGCCAACGTCTCCGTCAAGCAACTGGGCAACCTGAGCGAGTTTCTGCGCGGGCGCGGCCTGATTTCCGAGATCACCTCGATTACCTTGCTCAATGCCGGCGACAAGTTCGACCGGTTCGGCGTGCAGAAGGACCCGGAAGCTAAGTTCAACGCGCTGGAATATTTCGCCACGCAGCTCGATGCTATCCAGACCAACAGTCTCAATGGCAATTACTACGGCAAGAGCCTGATTCCCGAATTCAAGAAAGCCATTTACGTCCTGCAGAATCTCAAGACCTATGGTGAAGGCAACGCTGCCGTGCCATCCGACAAGGGCCTGACGGCCAAGGCATAAACCCGCGCGCAGTTGAGCGGGCTCATGTCGTTTACTGGCGCTCGTTCAAACCGGCGGCAAATCACCACTGCCGATTTGCCGTCGTATCTGATCATGCAGCGTCTGCATGTGCGGGCAATGTAATGCCAGTTTGCGCGGACGGTAACCGCGATGGAACAACGCCAGCCATCCCCCGCAATTGTCATGCGCCGGCGCCAGGCCGGTGAAAGCGAAACCGATGGCGTTCAGGCTGTGCAGGTCCCCGGCAAAGTGTCGCGACAGCTGCAGATGAATCGAAATCAGCCAATGCCTGGGTAATGCTCTGAGCTGGCTGAGCAGTTCCGGGTCGAGTTTCTCCAGCAGCATTTCATGGCGATTGCCATGTTGTTCGACCTGGACCGAGGCCCCGCGCCAGCGTGTAGCGCCGGCCCCGACACCGAATACGTCCGCCAGTCTGTGCATGAACGTACGGCAGCTGGGGGGCCACACCTGCGCTGGCAGTGGTCGCTGATAACCATCGATGGCGCGAACGCCCACCACGATCGACTCTGGCATCTTGCAGCCGAAAGGTGAGCGGACGTAATCCGGGAGCAGTCCGGTGTTATGGAAACCGAGGTTGAGGGCCATGCGTTGGGTGTAAGGGTGATGGGTCACCTGTTTGATCGAAACGCTGCGACAGCCCAACGCCTGCGCGTGAGTGAGCAGTTGCTCGCCCAGCCGCGTGGCAATGTTCTGCCCGCGTGTGTCGGGATGTACGGCGCTCAACGCCAACTCGGCGTCGTGCGCCTTTTCGCTTTGCCGATACAAGGTCGCATGACCCCGGATCCGCTCGCCCTCGACTGCCACCAGTGAATGCCAGCGTTTATCCGCATGGTTTTGGTTGATCAGACAGGGCAGATACACGTCGATCTTCAGGTAACGGTCGCCATAAACCTCGCGAAACAGTTCGCTGACAGCAACCGCGTCGCTGTCACGGTAATTGCGCAGGACCAAAGATTCCATCAGACACCTCCCTGTCATTCCGGTCATAGCAGCGCAGATCAATCACCCGCAGTCGTTTGCCTGCGCGAGGATGACGTGCGAGATCCTCGAATTGGCAGCTTTGAATACGCAACTCCAGTAACCCTGCGGCCTGCAGGGGCAATATCCCGGGGTAGAGTTCGATCAGTCGCGCTTCAAGCTGGCCGAGCCTGCAGATCGAGCGTTCGTTGATCACGCATTTGAAGGTCAACACATCGCTGCCGTCGGCCTGCTCGATCAACAGCTGCCAGTCGTTGCTGCCCGTGATGCATCGCACGGTTTCGCCGATTTCATCGGTTATCAGCGACAGAATGCCGACCCGCACACGCTGGCTGCTGGCGCTGCGGCCTTTCAAGGCGAATTTGCGTTGCGCGGTTCCAGCCGGTTCGCGCCAGCACGCCAGATCACCCACGGGATAGCGGATCAGCGGCATCAGGCGCCGATGCAGATTGGTCAACACCAGCAGACCTGTTTGCTCGCAGGCCTCGATCGTTGCGCCGGTGTGCTGATCGACAATCTCCAGCAGGACGTGGCCGTCGGGCGTGCGATGTTCGCCTTCCATGCAGTCACGATGACTGGCACCGATAAATCCACCGTCGACGCTGGCGTAACCGATCGAGGCAATGCGCGCGTTGGGCAGCACTTGCTCAAGGAGTTGGCGCTGTGAGGCAAACAGGCTCTCCCCGCCGTAAAGCACGGTATCAACCAACGGTAACGCAAGGTTGCGTTGCTTGAGCCAACTGGCGAAGGTCAATAGTTGCGCAGGCACGCCAGCCAGCACGTTGATCCGGTGCTGGGCGATGGCATCGGCCAACTTCAGCGGATCGACCTCACCGGTAAACGGAAACTCGGTGATCGCTGTTTCAACATGGGCCAGCGAATCATGGATAAATAGAAAACTGGCGTAGAGGTCGCCAGCGAAAAACAGATTGGCGACACGGTCGCCAGGGCTGAATTGCCCGCTCAGACTGCGGCCGAAATCTTCGACCGTGCGTTGCCATTCAGTGCGGGTATAGACCGAAAGCCTGCCGCCGCCGGTAGAGCCACCGGTCTTGAAGACCAAGGCGTGTTCAATGGGAGCTGTCAGTACCGGCCAGTGCGCCAGATCCGCACTGTCTTTCCAGAAGTCTGCCGGATCAAGCAACGGTAATTCGCACAGCGAGTTTATTGCCTCGGGAACATCGGCGAGGCTGTTCTTGTAGTAGGGCGAATGCTCACGGGCATAACCCGTCAATTCGCTAATCGGGTCGGTTGTTTTCACGATGTATTCTTCTTGATTCGAATGAGCTGGCTCACGCTCGAACGTCAGCGGCGTGAGTCGATGACCAGCGGCGTTTTGCCGCTGTGTCTGTTTTGAATGAAATTCGCGGGCGAGCACTGCTCGATGCGCAGGACCAGCAGTCCGCTGTCGATGACGGTCATCAATGTCAGGTAATCGGCGAGACGGGTTTCAGCGATGTCGGCTGCGAGTTCGCAGCGCAGTTGCATGCGCTCGACGCCGTCAGCGCTGTGGTCCAGCTGCAACTGAAACGGAACTTGCAGCCGCGACGCCAATTCGCTCAGGGAGATAAAGTCAGTGCCGATACGCAGCAACCTGCCGTGGCGTTGCAACAGTTCGAAGCGAGGGGACTTCAGCCCACAGGCGCAGGCGCCCGGCAGCCAGCGCCCGGTGTCGCCAATCTCATAACGCTGCACGCGTTGGCCACCGTCGCGGGCGAGCGAGGTCACCAGCAGCCGCCCCACCTGATCACCCGCAACCGGCACATCTTCTTCGAACGCAACGATTTCCAACTGCTGGATATCGCTCATCAAATGGAAAATCCCATCGGCCGAAGCCTGGCAGGCATGGCCAAGCGGGCCGGCATCGACGCTGCCGTAGATCGCCGAACGAATCGTCGATACGCCGCAGCTGCGCAGCAATGCCCGGTTCTGCTCGCTCAGGTGCTCGCCACCCAAAAAGACTTTTTCGACACCGCCATAAATGCGCAGACATTCCTGCTCGTTGAGAAACAGGCGATGCAGCGTGGCTGGCATACCCACCAGCACGTTGACCCGCTGATCGATGATCAGCTGGGCAATCTCACGATAATCGTCATCTGTAGGAGCGGCCATGGGCAGGTGCGTCACCTCAAGCAGTTCCAGCGCTTTGCTGAAGCTGAGAAAACCGCCATACAGCCCGCCGCAGAAGAACAGGTTCATGACCCGATCCCGCGCCGGATCAAGGCCGGCGGCGAACAGACCGTCTGCGGTTGCGCGCATTTGCCGATTGAAGTCGCGATAGCTGTAGCCGGCCAGAGCAGGGGTGCCGCTGCTGCCTCCAGAACGGAAATACAACTGCGCCTGATCGTTGATGGGCTGGGCGACGAAGGCCTGTTTGTCCATGATCGCAGTGCATGGCTTCGCTGGTAACGGCGCTGAATCGAGACTGGCCTGATTCGACAGATGCGTGGCCTCCAGACACACCGATACGCGTCGACTCAGGCGTTGCAGCGCGTAGACGCCGTCATGGGGTTCGCCTGCGTAACCGTCGTGAATGCCGCTGATCGGTGCGATCCGCGTGACCCCGGCAGCGATCAGCGCATGGCAAAGCTCGACAATGCGCGGTTGAGCACACGCCAACGCACAACTTTGCAGCACATTGCGCCACGGCAGCAGGGTGGCGCTCAGCAGCGCCTGCGGCACTGGATGCAGCAGTACGCTGCGAAACAGCGGTGAAGGCGCAAGCTGCCGGTCGTGCGCCCAGATCACCCGCCAGCCCGCGCCGTTCCAGACTTGCCCGGTGTGACCGGCGAAACTCTGGCCGAGGCGGGCCATCTGCGTGTGCGTGGTAATTTGCGAGGCCTCCTGGATTGTCGGTACCAGTGCCGGCCATTGCGCGGCGCGTCGTTGCAGCGCCTGCGCCAGGCGTTCGCCGATATCGCGCAACACCTGCGGATCATCGCTGTCGACCAACAGCCATTGCGGGCTCGAGCAGGCCTGCTGATCCAGTCGGCAGACTTCGTCGGCGACGGCATCGAGGGTTTGCGGCGTCGCAGTTTCTGCACAGAGATACACAAAGCTGATGCGATGCCCCCAATCGATCCAGCGACAACCCGGCGCCAGCTGTTGCCGAATCGCTTGCAACGCCGCTTCGCCACCCCATGCCGCAACACCGTTGGCGTGCTTGCACAATTGGCCGATCTGTTCGGTATCAGCCGGGACGACTGCGACGTAACCGGCCAGGTGTCCGCTCGGATCACAGTCCACCAATGCGCTGAGCAGTCGTGCCGTCAGGCCCTGATCGCTGCGGCTGGGGCGCAGCCAGTTGATGTTGCCGGCGAGCAGACTCTCGACCACCGCGCAAAAGGCCAGCAACGGCGCGTTGGCGGGAGTGATGTGCACCACCAGCCCGAGTGGGCGCCACGCTTCGAAGCGCGGCTGGCGATAATCGATGCGACGCAGAGAGTCGGGATCGGCGCCAAGTTCGCGCTCGCGTTTAGAGATCAAGGCCTCGGGCCGGCAGAAATCCATCAGGGCCTGACGCTGCTCGTTGTCGAGGGGCAGATTCGTCGGTGCGCTACGCAGTCGGTCGGTAAACCTCGCCACTGCCTTGATGACCTGGCTGCTGTCGATTGCCGTCGCCAAGAGCTGCGGCAACTTTTGTTGCAACTCTTGCAGAGCTTGGTCGAGTTGGTAAACGTCGTGCAGTTGTCCATTGATCAAATACATATCAGTGACTTCCCAATAATTCGGCGGCGGCCATTGCACAGCTCCTGCCCGCCGTGGTGCCGGCGCGGCCGTGCAGTTCGAACCAGTCGCTGGTCAGTCCGCAGCCGCAGCTTGCGCCCGGGTGCAGCGTGGCCAGGTCGCTCATGACCACGGCGTGGGCCGGGCTGGAGGTGATATAGGGCGAGACGAAGCCGAACAGGCCTGGTTGGCCATGGGGCAGCAGGGAAAAATCTACCGGGTCGCGAATCAGCACCCGCGAATACACCGGCACATGAAAGCGGTGCCGGGCGCATTCGATGTAAGGCACCGCGTGTTCGACAGCGCCATAACCGTCGCGGCAGCGGCCGGGTTCGATGCCCAGTTGCCGATGGATATGTGCGTAGAACTGCTGTTTGGGAATTTCCTGCGTGGTCTGGTTTTTCCAGCCACCGCCAAAAAACGCCAGTGAACCGGCGGGCAGTTGCAGGTCCTGCACAGCGGTAGCCTGCATGCGTTGCAGCGCCTGCCAGAGAAACGCCGGGAAGCCGAAAATCCTTACCGGCAAACCTTCTTCAGCGAATGACTGCAACGCGGCGATGACGCCGAACACGTCGAACTGATGGCCGCTACTGGTGCTGCGCAAGGCATAAACCACGCGATTGGCCGGGGCGAACTGACAGAGAAACTGGTCGGTGAACGACGTTCCCAGGGTAATGCGCCCCTCAGGCTCATAGCTGAGCAACAGGTAATTGCACGGCGTATCGGGAGTGTCCCAGCCGTAGTGGCGAAATATCTGCGCAACCATGAACTGCGCCCGAGCAAGACTGCGTTCGTCGTAACGCATGCGGCTTTTCTGCCCGCTGGTGCCTGATGAAGTCAGTTCGAGGGCGTCCGTCCCCGTGCTGCTCAGCAGCAGGTGTTGCTTGAAGAAACTGGCAAAGATCGGCGGCAGACGCGACCAGTCATCAAGGCTGTCGAGATCCTTCGGCGCCAGTCCATGAACGCTGAGCCAGTGGGCGTAACCCGGGGTGTGATCGCAGTGAAAGCGGCTGATTTCAGCCATCGCCCGATCAAACAGGTCAGCCGGGGCGGAATCAGCGCAATAGGGGGCCGTCAACGCGCAGAGCGCGTCGGCAAAGGGCAAGTCGATCATCAATGTTCCTTATTGAGGCGAGGCGACATCTGGCGTGGTGGTTTGCAGGAGTCGGTACACCATGGGCAGACACATCAACCCGCCGAACGCGGCCCAGAGAGCGAAGTATTCAAGACGGCTGCCGCCACCGATGGCCGCGATCAGCGAACCGCCAAGTCCCATGACGGCGATCGAGATCATGCCTGTCAGCGCCGACACCAGGCCTTTGCTGTCATCGCTGGAAAACAGCGCAATCCGATACACCGCCGCGTTGCTCATGCCCAGCCCGACGGCGTACAGCGCCAGGCTGGCGACCACCGGCCCAAGCCCCACGCCGAGCAAGGCGCATGCCGCCAACAGCAGCAGGCCCAGACAGAACGGCCAGAGCGCCAGTTGAATCAATTGCTGCAATGTATGGGTGCGCAGCACGCGGTCGAGAAGCAGGTTGCCGGCAATAACCGCGGCGAACACCGGAATCTGCCACAGGCCATATTCCAGCGGCGTCAGCTCCAGAACCCGTACCAACAGCAACGGTGCCAGGCCAATCCAGGCAATCAGCGGCAGACTCATAAGGCCCAGCGCCAGACTGGCGCAGAGAAAGCGCGGATTGCCCAACAGCGTGCCGTAGCGTTGCGCAGTGAGACGCCAGGAGAAAGACACTGTCGGGTTTCGATGCCCGTCGCGGCGCTCGACGCCCACGGTTTCCGGCATCCACAGCAACAGGCCGAGCCAGACCAGCGCCGCTGCGAAACCAAGCAGCAGAAAGATCTCCCGCCAGTTCAGCCATTCCAGCAGCAGGATGCCAAGCAGCGGCCCGAGCAGCGGCGACAACAAGGCGATATTCCCCAGCAGGGCCATGAGCCTGACCGCGTCGGCTTCGCAGAACACTTCCTGAAGCGCCGGATAACTCACCGCGACGACAAACCCCAGGCCCATGCCCTGCAATACACGTAACAGGTTGAAGGCTTCAATGCTGTCGCTGAAAAATGCTGCCACACATGAACTACCGAACAGCGCGCTGCCGCTCAATAACAGTGGCCGGCGCCCGAATTGATCGGACAAAGGCCCGAGTAACCATTGCAGGCAAACACCGCCCAACAGATACAGATTGAACGCATTGGGCACGTGCCGCGCGTGCGCCTCAAGTTCGCTCGTGACATCCAGCATTGCCGGCATGATCACGTCACTGCCCATATACGTGAGAAGTTCGAAAGTGGTCAGCGCCAGACAGAAACCTGCAGTCTGGCGGGGGCTGATGTTTATAAGTGTGCTCTGCATGAACATCCCTGTTTTAACAGCTGTGGAAAGTTCGCAGAGCCTAGGTGCAGACACGCGGCTCACCTAGCCGTTTGCTGCGTCAGCAGATTTCAAAAACTCTCGGCATGTTTACAGGGTCGGCGCAGCGCAAGAGGTGTTTGCAGTGGAGCGAGTGGTGGTGCCGTGCCTTGCGGTTGAGCCGCATGCAGCCAAAACGCTTCGGCGGCTGTAACATGACAGCCCGTTTGCAGCGACGCGTCCGCGCATCGGCAAGCGCATGAACATGCGCGCAGATCTATTCCAACGTTTCAGGAAACCGCAATGACCCAGAAGCAACGCTTGATTTATTCGATTCTGATCGCCCTGTCCGTGTTGGCGATCATGCTGGGCCTGTCCTGGCTGCAAAATGCCGGGATGATCACCGAGAAGACCTTCCAGTACGTCGCCATCGGTGTCGCCGTGGTTGTGGTGGTGATCAATGGTGTGATGCGCCGCAAGGTCAAGCCGTAACGGCGGGCACCCAGGGCCTCATTCGTTGTTGAGGACTGCTGCAGCCTGTGGGTGCAGGCTGTAACTCTTGTCGGCGTTGAAGGTGATCACGCCTTCGGCGCACAAGCGTTTAAGCACTTCGCGCACGCTCAGAAAGGACAGCGGCACATCGAGATCGAGCAATTGACCATGCACACCGCGCACGCCCAGGCGACGATTGCTCTGTGCCGCCACCAGCAGGGCATCGATGACTTTCAGCCGAATCAGGCTGGTGCGCAGGCCGAAACTCTTCAATAACACGCGAATACGCTCATTGCCCGGACGCTCGCCGCGCTGAGGGAAACTGCCGGTGTGCGAACTCATGGATACGCCCTGTGGCGTCTGGCTACCGTCCGATGGTAGTTGCGAGTTGTACATGCGATTACTCCTTTTCAGAGCCAGATCGGGAAAGGTTTTGTTGCGCTCTCTAAACAAGACGTTTCAGCACGACAAATCATGAAAGAAAAGATGTAGAAATTTCGTCGCTAATTCGTCTCGGCCGTGTGATGACGGCTTTGCCTGGATGGAATGCTCGCTAAATTTTTTTCATCAGTTTCGTTTCTTCGACAGGCTCATTGCGCGTGGACGCGTGGGCAATTGACCTTTCGAGCAGGAGCGAGCGTGATCATTTCCAGGCAACTCACCGGGCTGGCCCTCGCCGGCACCCTATTCGGACTGAGCCTGTCGGCCCATGCACTGAGTCCGGCTGCACAAACGAGCGCGGACATTCGCCGCACCAGCTTCGGCGTGCCGCACATTCGCGCCGAAAACGAACGCGGGCTGGGTTTCGGCATCGGTTACGCCTACGCCCAGGACAACCTGTGTTTGCTGGCCAACGAAATTGTGACGGTCAACGGCGAGCGCTCACGCTACTTCGGCCCGGAGCAGTTCACTGTCGAACAGCGGGAAAACCGCGTCAGTGATGTCTTCTTCACCTGGCTCAATACCCCTGAAGCGGTCGAGACCTTCTGGCAGGCGCAACCGGTGCAGGTCCGCGACCTGGTCGAAGGTTATGCCGCCGGGTACAACCGCTATCTGGGCGAACGTCGTCAGAAGGGGCTGCCGCAGCAATGTCAGGGTGAGTGGGTGCGTGATATCAGTGCCCGCGATCTGGTCAAACTGACGCGGCGCCTGTTGGTAGAAGGTGGGGTGGGACAGTTCGCTGAGGCTCTGGCCGGCGCCACGCCGCCGCGAGCCACCGCGCAAGTCGAGCGCAACGCCCAGGCGTTTCAACTGGCCGACGCACGTCAGCAACGTTTCGCCCTGGATCGCGGCAGTAATGCCGTGGCGGTCGGCAGCGAGCGTTCATTCAATGGCCGTGGCATGTTGCTGGCCAACCCGCATTTCCCATGGGTCGGCGGCATGCGTTTCTATCAGATGCACCTGACCATCCCCGGCAAGCTCGATGTGATGGGCGCTGCGTTGCCGGGCCTGCCGATGATCAACATCGGTTTCAACCAGCACCTGGCCTGGACCCATACCGTCGATTCGTCGAAACACTTCACGCTGTATCGCCTGCAACTCGATCCGCAGGATCCGACCCGGTATCTGCTTGACGGCAAGTCGCTGCCGCTGAACAAACAGACGGTCACCGTGCAGGTCAAGCAGGCTGACGGCCAGATCGTACCGGTGGCGCGCGACATTTATAGCTCGCAGTTCGGTCCGATCGTGCGATGGCCGGGCAAACTCGACTGGGACAAGCAGTACGCCTACAGCTTGCGCGATGCCAACCTAGACAACGATCGCGTACTCAAACAGTGGTATGCGATGAACCAGGCCCGCAATCTCAACGACTTGCAAGACGCGGTGCAGAAGATTCAGGGCATCCCATGGGTCAACACCCTGGCAGCGGATGACAAGGGCCAGACGCTGTACATGAACCTGTCGGTGGTGCCGAACGTCAGCGCGGAAAAACTGGCCAAGTGCAGCGACCCGCGTCTTGGTCTGCGCATGATTGTGCTGGACGGCTCCAACAGCGGCTGTGCCTGGGATATCGATCCGCAAGCGGCGCAGAAGGGCATTTTCGCCTCCAGCGAGTTGCCGCAACTGTTGCGCAAGGATTTCGTTCAGCATTCCAACGACTCGGCGTGGCTGGCCAACCCGGCGCAACCGCTCACCGGCTATTCGCCGCTGATCAGCCAGGAAGGACAGCCGCTGGGCCTGCGCTCGCGATTCGCGCTTGATCGTTTGGCTGAGCTGAGCAAAAAAGGCCCGTTGGCGGTCGGGGATCTGCAGCACATGGTGATGGACGATCAGGTGTACCTGGCGGCGCAGATCATGCCGGACCTGTTGAAGTTCTGCGCCTCCGATCTGGGCAGCGATGCGGCGACACTGAAACCTGCCTGTGCCAGCCTCAAAGCCTGGGATGGTCGCGCCAACCTGGATTCCGGACTCGGTCTGGTGCATTTCCAGAACATCATGCAGGCGCTGCTCGAGTCGCCGGACATCTGGCGCGTCGCGTTCAACCCGGCTGATGCGCAACACACTCCGCGCGGCCTTGCGGTCGAACAACCGGCCGTGGCCAAGGCGCTGCGTGAAGCGATGCTGGCTTCAGTCGCGCTGGCCGGCAAAATGGGCCTGGAGCCGGACATGCGCTGGGGTGACATCCAGGTGGTCAGCAGCGGCGGGCAACAAACGCCGATTCACGGTGGGCCGGGTACGCTGGGCATTTACAACGCGATGCAGAGCATTCCCCGCGAGGACGGCAAGCTCGAGGTGGTCAGCGGCACCAGCTACCTGCAAGTGGTGAGCTTCGACGAAAAAGGCCCTTACGCCCAAGGGCTGTTGGCATTTTCGTTATCCAGTGATCCGGCGTCGCAATATTCGCGTGACCAGACCGAGGCGTTTTCGAAGAAACAGTGGAGTGTCCTGCCATTCACTGAGCAGCAGATCAAGGCGGATCCGCAATATCAGGTGCAGACGATCAAGCTGGATCAGGCAGGGAAGGTGGCAGCGCAGTAAACAGTCGTCGCCTGAAACAAACGAAGGCCGCCTCCCGCAAGGGACGCGGCCTTCAGCTTTTCGGCGGACGCTGCGGCATCGAGTTGATCACCGGATTGCCTTCCTTGTTGCGGGTCAGGTAGACCGGCAGCACTTTCGGCAGGGTGTTGGCGAGGTTGTTCATCTCTTTGATGTTGTAGACGCCGCCCACGCGGATCGCGCCGGTGCTGGTGTCGGCGAGCATCAACGGCTTGTCGAGGTAACGATTGATCAGCGGCAGGGCGTCGTGAAGCGCAAGGTTGTCGAGCACCAGTCTGCCGCTGCGCCACGCCAGTGAAGTGTCGCCTGGGTAGGTCTGGCTGATCTGCGGGGCGTAATCGCCATGTCGGTAGCGTGCCTGCATCGAGGGGCTCAGGCGCAGGCCGTCGCCCGGCAGATCGCGATTGCTGCTGACCAGCACCGAACCTTCGACCAGATTGACCCGCACCTGATCCTCATACATCCATACGTTGAACCGGGTGCCGGTCACGCGGATCTTGCCGTCGCCGGCACGCACTACGAATGGATGCCCGGTGTCGTGACTGACGTTGAAAAACGCTTCACCCTTGTTCAGGGTAACGCGACGTTCATGTTTGTAATTGCTGAAGGTCAGGTCGGTGTTGAGGTTGAGTTCCAGCTGGCTGCCGTCACCCAGCGTGACCCGACGCACACTGTCGGTGGCGGCGTAATGCTGATAACTGTTGGGCAGCCAGCCCAGACTCCAGCCGCTGTAAGCCGCCAGCGGCAGGGCGAGGGCGCATGCTGCGGCAATGACCGCGAACTTGCGCCACGGTCGCGAAGGCTTGCGTTGTGCGGCCAGCTCACCCGGCTCGGTTCGAGGCAGATCCCCGGCCACTTCCCAGATTTCCTGCATCGCTTCGTATTCAAAGGCATGCAACGGATGGGCTTCGTGCCAGGCTTCAAATGCGCGACGCTCCTCGTCCGTGCAGTCAGCGGCGTGCAGACGCATGCACCAATGCGCGGCGGCATCGGTGATCGCATCGTATTCGGCTTCCGAGAGAGTGTCTTGGGTCATTGACTCGTCCTGATTTCGCTCATTCTAACCTCGCCGGCAGGCTGCCGAGAACATCCGTCATGGCATTTACCCATCAACGTGGAACTTATTTTTCCCTGTGGCGCCCAAAAAAACAGGAAGCAACTGCCTACTATCCATAAATGGAGTGAAAAAATGATCAAAAAGACATTCGCAGCCCTGATTGCCACCGCCGGTTTGCTCAGCGCCGGTGCCGCCCTGGCCGACAAACCGGGCGCGGGCTGGATAACCATCGAGAAAGCCATCGAGGTCGCCAAGACCAAGGCCGGCTATGTCGAGGTCTATGAGATCGGCGCTGACAATGACGGTTACTGGGAAGGCGAAGGGCGCAAGGCCGATGGCAGCGTCTATGAGTTCCGTATCGATGGCGCTTCCGGCAATGTGCTGCGTGACCAGAAGGATTAAGCCTCCCATACAGGTTGTTGGAAAAGGTGCGCCGGCGTTGAGCCGGCGCACCTTTTTTGTTTACGGCTCAGGTTGCGAGGATGCCGGTTGGCTTGGGACCGGTGCAGGGAGCGGGATGGGTGTCGGAAGGGGATCCAGATCCTTGCCCATTTCGCTGATGAGCAACGCGATCGAGTCGGCGTTGGCCAGATGGACGTCGATGCGTGCCTCGCCCGAGAGAGGATTGCGAAACGCTTTGCGCGCGTCTGCGAGATTGGTGGTTTTGGTAAGGCTGAGTATTTTTTTGTATTCATCGGCGCGCGACGGAATCTGGTCCAGGTCAGTCCACACCGTGTCGCTGGTTTTCTCTGCGAAAAGGTGCGGGGCAGAACGCGACAATGAATTTCGCTGACGCTCAAGACTTTCCAAGGCAAGTTGACCCATGTCGGTTGTGGTGTCGATAAGGCTGGGAAATGGCCCGATTGCCTGTACCCAGACAAGATCTTCGCTGGCGCAGACCAGATGCGAAAGTTCGTGGATGAGCGTCACCGCGCGGGCGTGAGAATCGACGCCGAATCTGAAAGGTAAATGGGCGGTGTAACCATCCATCCCGGGATTAAAAAAAACTTCAGTAAGATGGATGATTCGCTTTTTGTCGTTTTTGAAAACAAAGGCGAGGATATTGCTGTCAACGTAGCCATTGAGTCCCGCGTAGAAACGTTCGGTAGAGAGCAAATCATCTCTGGGATCCATCAATTCGCGGCAAATAGGGATGGCTACGTCCTCGAATTTCCTCAGCAGTTCAGGCGTAACCTGAGTCACCTCAAAAAAGCTTTTCAGCAGCGTTTCCACCCTTGTGCCGCCCAGATTGTCGCGACTTATGACGAAGTTATGCAGGCACTTCAATGCGTACTCTCTCGCCCGAACCACCGCTTGTTGTATCACGTAGGCCCTCGCGGGGTAACGACGATTGATCTGAGCCATTCCTCTCGCCTGGATAAGCAATTCTATGCGTCGGTTTTTCTCGACATCCTGCTGCACGGGGTCACGGTGCGTGGACCTGGAGCAATGGGCCGGGTGGTCCGCGCTGGCGACTACCAGTCGCGAGTTTTTTACCTCGAGTGCTGGCCCCTGGCTGCCGTCTTTTTTGCGCAAATGCCAGGTTTTCTCGGCCTGGGCCACCGCATAGACCTTGCCGGCAATAGCCGCATACTTGTCAGTTGTCGAAGGGGCACTGTAGACCAGCTTTTGCGCGTCAAGCTTGAGGGTTTCCAGTGCGGTGCTGGTTTCATACGGCTGCAAATTGACGCGAGCGGCCGCAGTCGGCGGCATTTTCGCCCAGCGCGGGGCTGCTTTGACCGTTGTGGCGACACCGGATGAGGGCTGCGCGTGGGCGGCAAATTCAGTGGTCGCCGTTTCTGCTTCGTCTTCCCAGGACAAGCGTCCCAGACTGAACAGAGAGATGGCCCCTGCGATGAAACTCTTCACACCATTGGCCCAATGGTGGTCCTGAAGGTCTTCAGCGGATTGCTTGAAGTCCTCAAAGCTTTTCCAAAGGAACAGCAACGAGGCGAGTTTGCCTGGCAGCACGTGCGGAACCAGACGAACACCGTGACTGAAGAGAAACTTTGCCGCTTCCCAATCCGCCTGGGCATTGATCTGCGGCTGACTGCCGAGCATTTTCGGCAGAAGTCCGAGGGTGTCCTTGTGCAGCCGTTCAAGCACGTTGCCGCTGATAGCTTGACTTCCAACAGTGATCTCGCTGGATTTGCCAATCGTCGTTTTCAGCAGGTTTCTGAATACGGCCTGCTGCCCCTCCGGCAGACGCCGAATGATCAGATCCTGGAAATGCCCCGGAGTGTTCAGCGCATCAATCAATTGCGCTTGGTTTTCAAACTCGCGAAACACGAATCTGGAGTAGGGTGCATAGAGCACCCGTGGGCCGGTGTGCCCCGATCCTGGCCCGAAGACATACAGCCCGAGTGTGTCGACGGGATCAGCGCCACCGGTCTTGATCAATGACAGCGGGCAGACAATTGCCTGGGCGCCCTCGACCATGGCCCGAGCCATCCCGTCAGGCATGTCGAGCACTTGGCAAATGTAGTCGTAACCGTTCTCGGAGAGTTGCTGTTGCAGCTTCAACGCGTGTGCGTGTTGCATCAGTTGCCAAGGCACCTGACGGAGAAACCGCTGTTTGCTGATGCGTGCCGACTCACTGTCGCCGGACAGTGCGGCGGTCACTTTCCCTGCATAGGTCGTGGATACTTCCAGAGACTGCAGCAGCTGCTGCACCGCGGATTGACCAAAGTTTTTCGGTAGCGCCGTAGCTGTCTTCGCGGTCACTTTGAAACCGGTACCCTGCACGATGTTGTAGTGATGCAGGGCAAACTCCACAAGGTCGCAGGCTGTACCGGCCAGCGTCAGGTTCGGGGTGATCTGGATGTCCTGCGGTTTGAGGCGGTTGTTGGGGAATCTGGCGTCGAGCAGTGTCTTCAGTGTCTGCTCGACATGAGTGGCGAGTGCCGGAACGCCCTCGAGAAAATCCTTGCCTTCAAAAAATGCGTGGCGCAATTCATCCAGCAGTGCGAGTTGCGTGTGTTGCTCTTTCGCCGGGGCCATGCGCAACCAGTCCGGGTAGTCCAGATGGCCGGCAACGGCGCGAGCGAAATCAATGGCTCGGCGCAGATTGGTATCGATGACGGTGGCTTTCATGTGGCCGAGGAACTTCGCCAGCGTGGCTTCGTCCTTGATGCACGTGCGGAACAGATCACACTCGTCCATGTAGTGCTCGATAGCCGATTGCATGCGATTGCTCGACACACTTTCTTCTATCAATTGGAACGTGCCGAGCGTGTACTGCTGGCCCATGCGCCGTTGCTTGGATGGCAGATTTTCCAGCAGGGCCTGGCTCCGGTTGTTGTTATTCAACCGACCTTGCAGTTGTTTGCGCGCGGTTTCGATATCGTCGAACGATTCCAGGCCATCGGCTGGCGTCCACATAAGGGCGCGTCCGGAATGCGCGACGTCCATGCCACCGCGCTCGGTCAACAGCACGCAATGAGCAAGCGGCAACGCGTCATTCTGGCCATCGCATCTCACCGTCATTGACCAGGCATCCGGACGAAAACCATTGAGCGATTTGCGCTCGGCGCGCGTCGCGTTGCCTGTGTCGAACACGGTATCGACGATCTGTCGTTCGGCTTCCAGCCACGTACCACCGAGGTTTCTCAGCTGGGCTTCGCCGCGTATGGCCGCTTCGAAAGCCTGGGCCAGTTTCCAGCCAAGGCTCTCGACAAAGCCGCGCTGCTCACGACTGCTGGCAGTCGGCTGGTTCTTGAACTCAGCGCTGAGGTTGTCCAGCGTTCGTTGCAGTTTTGTCAGCAATTGCGCAGCCTTGTCCGCCTGCACCACTGACGATGGCGGAGCGCTGGCAAACAACGGTCGGGTGCTCCAGCGCTGATTGACGTCAAGCTTGAGCAGGCGCTGATGGAGCATTGAACGGATATCCAGCGCCTTGTCGAACAGCGCGTGAATATCGCTGGTGCGTTCGCTCTGGCGAAACCGCTGCAGGACAAATTCGATGTTTTGCCGCTGCTTGGTGAGGATTGCCTCAAACAGGGTCGTCATGATATCGCCGCCGATGTTTTCGCCTGACACCTGAGCATTGGCAAAACCCAGGTAGCGATTGCGCTCTTCGAGGTTCATCAGCCCGTACAGCTCGTCTTCGTGCCCCGCAGCACCGAGCTTGGCGGTCAGCGTTTGTTTGAGGTCGGCGTAGTTTGTGAGCACTTGCACGCCCTCGCTCGGAGTGTAGAGATAAGCCTTGTCGTGGTTGATCATCAGCGAGCCGGCCAACTCGACTTGAGCAGTGCCCTCGCGCAGGCACACGGTTTCGTACGCAGGCCGCCGCACGGCCACGTTTGGCTCGCGGATCAGGCTGTGCAGGGCGTCGAACTCACTGGCTGAAAGAATCTCCGTTTCGCGCTTGATCATCAGGTCCGCGCGCGCCTGATCCTTCAGCGTCTGGGCGAAGAAGGTGCGTCGCGGCGAACCCTCGAATGAAGCGGCATTCCAGTAGCCCTCGAGCTGCCGAAACAACAGCATGGTGAGTTTGCCAGAGGCCAGGATGATTGCAGCTGCCCACGCTGATTGATCGCCAGCGCTGGATAGACGGGCCGGATGTGAAAATTCGACAGTCTGACCGTGTGCCCAGCCCTGACGGCGAAAATGCAGCAACAGCGCCTCAGGCAGTGAGCGCGAGTCGACCCACTGCTTGCCTGCGCCGGAAGAGGCAGGCGGCGCAGCGGCGTAAAAACCGACCTGGGTGAGCGACTGCTGCAAATCGCCAAAGTGAGGCTGGAGCTGTTCGTCGAGGATTTTCTCCAGCAGGGTGGTGAGCGACGGCAGGCGTTTCAGTTCGTCCAGCAAGTCACCGGCGCAACGCTCCTGAGAGCGTGTAATCGCGGTTTGTTGATCGTCGAATACATCTCCCTCGATGGTCTCGCGGGTGATGGTGATACCGCGTTTTTCCACCAGCTCCTTGCGCTGCGAAACGCGGAGAAACGCCAACAGGTCATCCTCTTCAGTGGCGTTGTCGAGCCGCGTTTGCAGGGCCAGCGTCAGCGCTTTGTCATCGCTGTATTTCTTCAGCCCATCGTAGGGGGTATAGAGAAAAACACCGTTGTCATCCGGCCCGGCACCGAGGATGAAACTGCCGGCCAGAGCAACGGCCGGTTGTTTGTCGGCGTTGAGCAGAATTCGCTCGGCGCGCATTGGCGGGGTTTGCGCGTTGCGCAGTTCGTGGCTCGCCAGCTGTACGTGCGCGAGCCAGGCGAAATCTTTGCTGTTGAAACCGTGAGCTGTCGCCAGCGCACGATGCAAACCGGGGAAATTCAGAATGTCGGGGAACAGGAGTGGTGCGGTCGAACTGGACATCATCAAAGCTCTGATCGGGGCGCCCTTGGGCCGGGACTCAACAGTAGAGGCGCGGCCCGCAGCACTTGCGGTAGATAGTTACCGCATGTGCCGATGCGAAATGTGCGGCAGGACGGCCGCGATCAATCGAAGGGTTGACAGCCGACAGCTTCGACGGGGTTAATCGGTGGGCAAACCGACCGTACGCTGTTGTTCCCTCCAATAATCATTCTGGAGCTTCAGATGTCTGCGCCACACGATCATGGCTCGTCCACAGTGCCCCTCGAAGCACTGACGCAACTGCTTGAAACGATTTTTCTGCGCCACGGCACCTCCACGGAAGTCGCCCGGGTGCTGGCCGCCAACTGCGCCAACGCCGAACGCGATGGCGCCCATAGCCACGGCGTCTTTCGCATTCCCGGCTATGTCTCGACGTTGAAAAGCGGCTGGGTCAATGGTCACGCCGTGCCTCAGGTCGAAGACGTCGCGCCCGGTTTTGTCCGTGTCGACGCTGGCAACGGTTTCGCTCAACCGGCGCTGGCCGCTGCACGATCACTGTTGGTGGAAAAGGCGCGCAATGCCGGGATCGCGGTGTTGGCGATTCGCAACTCGCATCATTTCGCCGCGTTGTGGCCGGATGTCGAGCCGTTTGCCGATGAAGGTCTGGTAGCCCTGAGCGTGGTCAACAGCATGACCTGCGTGGTGCCCCATGGCGCGGATCGGCCGTTGTTCGGCACCAATCCGATTGCCTTCGCCGCGCCAAGGGCCAACGCCGCGCCGATCGTTTTCGACCTCGCCACCAGCGCCATTGCCCATGGCGATGTGCAAATTGCCGCGCGCAAAGGTGAAAAACTCCCGGCCGGCATGGGCGTCGACAGCCTCGGCCAACCGACACAGGATCCCAAGGCGATTCTTGAAGGTGGCGCCTTGTTGCCGTTTGGCGGGCACAAAGGCTCAGCGTTGTCGATGATGGTCGAGTTGCTCGCGGCGGCGTTGACCGGCGGCAATTTCTCTTTCGAGTTCGACTGGTCCAACCATCCTGGCGCGAAGACTCCATGGACTGGCCAGCTATTGATCGTGATCGACCCGAGCAAAGCGGCGGGGCAGAGTTTCGCCCAGCGCAGTGAGGAACTGGTGCGGCAGATGCACGGGGTCGGTCTCAAGCGCTTGCCGGGGGATCGACGGCATTTGCAGCGCAGTCGGTCGATGGCGCAAGGGATTGCGCTGGATGAACAGACGTTGGGGCAGTTGCGGGAGTTGGCGGGGGAGTGAGTCTTTTGTTGTTCTGACGATTGCAGTGACAAGGTCAAAAGCCCCTCACCCTGGCCCTCTCCCAGGGGGAGAGGGGACTGACCGCGTGGTTTGGGCGAGATACGCGGACTTGGGATACCGAGGTGAATTCAGTAATGGAAAAGCAAAGCGGTGGGCATAAAAAAGGCGAACCCTGAGGTTCGCCTTTTTTTATGCGCCTGACTCAGCGACGGCCGAGCAGCAGGCCCACCACCAGGCCGAAACCGGCGGAGATCGCTACGGTTTGCCATGGGTGGCCACCGATATAGTTCTCCGTGGCTTCAACGGCGGGTTTGGTGCGCTCGCGCACGCTCGACACTGAATCCAGTGCCTGCTGCAGTTTGAGGGCGATTTGTGCGCGCAGGGTTTCCGCTTCTTCGCCTACCAGTGAAGCGCTGCTCTTGAGCAGTTTGTCCGATTCCTCGATCAGCGACTGAAGCTCGCTGAAGGCCTGATCCTTGATTTGCTCTTCGGCGGCTTGCACCGCGGTTTTACGGGCCATTGGGTGACTCCTTGCAGGTGAATGGACAGTGACCAATGGAGTGTAGCGGCAGACGAAAAGTTGCATGTCATTCGCGGACAAGGGAAAAACCTGCACCGGAGATTTGTACCGAGCGTGTAAGATGTCGCCATTTTACGCAGCAGGATAAATCCCCATGAGTTTCAATCTGGCCGACAAATCCCTCGCAGAGCGCGCAGCGCTGGAAGACGAGAAATCCCGTCTGTTCGAACTCTGGCAGAACAATCTGGGCAAAGCCAAAGGCGAAGCCGCGCGTCTGTTTGGCGAACGCTCCAAGCGCAAGGGCAAATGGGCCGAGTGGGTCCGCGCCGAACTGGACGGCATGTCGCCGCCGGAGTTCGCCAACATGGTGCGCAGTGAAGTCAATCGCCTGATGGCGGCGAACAAATAATCTGTTTCACACCTGGCTGAACGTGGCGGCAATCGCCTCGCGAACCTTGACCAGCACCGGATCGATCTGTGTGCTGGTGCGCCAGCCCAGTTCCACCGGATAGCGCGGTAAAGCCAGAGGGCAGGGCAGCAGCGCCAGCCCGCTTAGCGCCGCGATACTTTCAGCGGCGTGGGCCGGAATGGTCGCCACTGCCTGACTGCCCTTGAGCAAAAAGGGCAGCGCGGCAAAATGCGTAGTCGACGCGCAGACCCGGCGGCTCAATCCCAGTGCCGCCAATCCCTCATCGGTAATGCCGATAAAGCCTCCCGACGACACCAGAATGTGCTCGCGTTCAACGAACTCTCGCAATTCGATCTGCTGTTGGCCTGGCGCAAGACTGGCCAGGTCGACCAGACACGCATACCCGCCTTCTCCCAACACCTGACGGCTGAGCAAGCGCTCGGCAAATCCGCCGGCGGTGATCGCCAGGTCGATGCTGCGCTCCATCAACGCGCGGGCGACGATCTGGCTGTGGGTCTGGCGGAATATCAGCCGCAGCTTCGGCGCACGGCGGGCGATTTCCTCGATCAAGCGGCGACCGTAGGCAATTTCAAAATCATCTGACAGACCAATCGCTACCGAGCGACCCTCGTACTGATTGGCCGCAGGATCAAGCATGGCCAGACTTTGCCGGCATTTGTTCAGGGCATCGCTGATCACCGGTTTCAGCTGATTGGCTTGCAGCGTCGGTGCCAGACCGCGCCCGGTGCGCACGAACAACTGATCGCCATACACCTCGCGCAAACGACGCAACGCCGCGCTGACCGCCGACTGCGTTACGCCGAGGCGCAGGGCTGCGCGGCTGGCACTGGATTCCTCGTGCAGTGCTTCGAAGACTTTCAGCAGGTTCAGGTCGATGTCGGCGATATTCATTTGACTCATATCATTCAGCAGTGGGCAGGGCTTTATTCATGATCGCGTGACGCTGGAGAATCAGCAACACCTGAACCTGATGGAGTAAACACGATGGCCAAATCAATAGTTGCGGCGTTGCAAATCGGTGCCTTGCCCGGTGGCAAGGGCGAAACCCTTGAGCAGATTCTTGGCTGGGAAGACGCAATCCGCGAATCCGGCGCTGCGTTGGTGGTGATGCCGGAAGCCTTGCTCGGTGGTTATCCGAAAGGCGAGGGTTTCGGCACCCAATTGGGCTATCGACTGCCCGAGGGTCGAGAAGCTTTCGCCCGGTATTTCGCCAATGCCATCGATGTGCCGGGAGCGGAAACCGAAGCGCTGGCGGGACTGTCCGCGCGCACCGGGGCCAATCTGGTGATCGGCGTGATCGAACGCGCCGGCAGCACCTTGTATTGCACGGTGCTGTATTTCGACCCGCAGGCCGGGTTGATCGGCAAGCACCGTAAGCTCATGCCCACCGGCACCGAGCGCCTGATCTGGGGCAAGGGTGACGGCTCGACGCTGCCGGTGTTCGACACCCAGGTTGGCAAGCTTGGCGCGGTGGTCTGCTGGGAAAACATGATGCCGCTGCTGCGCACGGCGATGTATGCCAAGGGCGTTGAGGTCTGGTGCGCGCCGACCGTTGACGAGCGCGAAATGTGGCAGGTCAGCATGCGCCACATCGCCCATGAAGGCCGCTGCTTTGTGGTCAGCGCCTGTCAGGTACAGGCCTCGCCGAATGCGTTGGGGGTGGAGATTGCCAATTGGCCGAGTGATCGACCGTTGATTGCCGGTGGCAGCGTGATCGTCGGGCCGATGGGCGATGTGCTGGCGGGGCCGTTGCGCGGGGAAGCGGGGTTGCTCACGGCGCAAATCGACACTGATGAACTGATCCGCGCGCGGTACGACTACGATGTGGTCGGCCACTATGCGCGGCCGGATGTGTTCGAGTTGACCGTTGATGAGCGCGCGAAGCCGGGAGTGCGGTTCAATACCTGACATTGAAACATGTAGAGAACCTGTGGGAGCGAGCCTGCTCGCGAAGACGTAGGCACCTGCAATATTGGAATTGCCTGAACTACCGCTTTCGCGAGCAGGCTCGCTCCCACAGGGGTTGTGTGTTGTTCTGCCGATTGCGACCGCTGACTACCAGGTCGCCGCGCTCGCCTTGGGCAGGCTCAACTTGCCGCTGTCGGTGAAGCGCATCGTGCCAAACAACCCGCCCGCCAGTTTGCCGCGCAGCACGTAGGGCAGGTTGTCGAGGCTTTGCGTCTGGCTCAGGCCCAAGGTCTGGCGCAGGAACGAGAACGCCGAGACGCTGACCGGTACCGTGACAATGGCTTCAGAGAAACGCGGGATCGAGCCGCTCTGATCGCTCACGCCCGACGCCAGCGAATGACCATTGACCTCCAGATCCAGGGCGATGCCGTTGTAATCGATCGCCGTTTCGTTGGGATTCTGCACGCGCAGCTTGATCGCGAAGCGCACTTCCAGTTCCTGACTCGGCAACGGTTCGAGGCCGACCACGTTGATATTCACCGGGTCGCGGTTGGGAAACAGCGCGCAGGCGCTGAGCGACAACAGCAGAAGCGACAGGATGACGGCATGGACGCGGCGCATAAAAATCTCTCGACAAAAAAGGGCTGAACCGTCGCCGGTGCAGCCCTTTTTGCCAAGGCGCGACGTCAGCGATTCAACTGTGCGACAGCCGCCGCTTGGCCGGGTTCACCTTTGCCGGTGACGTCGGGGTTTTCCATGACCTGCAGAATCGAAGCTTCCGGGTCGAAATCGTCTTCTTCCAGCTCGATGAATTCCTCGGGCAGGAAGATGTTCAGCACGATAGCGCACAACGCGCCAACGGTGATCGGCGATTCGAAGATGTTGCGCAGCGCCTGCGGCAGTTCGCGCAACACTTCCGGCACCGCCGCGATGCCCAGGCCCATGCCCAGGGAAATCGCCACGATCAGCATGTTGCGCCGATGCAGGCCGGCTTCGGCGAGGATCTTGATTCCGGCCACGGCGACGGTGCCGAACATCACCAGCTCGGCGCCGCCCAGCACCGGTTTCGGCATCAGTTGCAGCACCGCGCCGATCATCGGGAACAAACCGAGCAACACCAGCAGGCCGGCAATGAAAAACGCCACGTAGCGGCTGGCCACGCCGGTCAGCTGGATCACGCCGTTGTTCTGCGCGAAGGTCACCATCGGCATGCTGTTGAACACCGCCGCCATGGCCGAGTTGAGACCATCGGCGAGCAGGCCGGATTTGATTCGGCGGATGTACAGCGGGCCTTTCACCGGTTGCCGCGAGATCATCGAGTTGGCGGTCAGGTCACCGGCCGCTTCCAGCGGCGAAACCAGGAAAATCACCGCCACCGGCACGAACGCCACCCAATCGAAGTTGAAACCGTACTTGAACGGCACCGGCACGCTGACCAGCGGCACCTCGGGCATCGACGCGAAATCCACTGTGCCCATCAGCCAGGCCACCACATAACCAAGAGTCAGGCCAATGACGATCGCGCCCAGGCGCAGGAACGGCACGTCGACGCGATTCAGCACGACGATAGTGCCGATCACCAGTGCCGCCAGAAATACATGGCTGGCGGCGCCGAGATCAGGCGCACCGAAGCCGCCAGCAATGTCGGTCATCGCCACTTTGATCAGCGACAGGCCCATCAGCGTAATGATGGTGCCGGTCACCACCGGGGTGATCAGCATGCGCAGTTTGCCGATGAACTGGCTGAGCACCACTTCGATGAACGCCGCGAAGAAGCACACGCCGAAGATCGTCGAGAGTATTTCATCAGTGCCGCCGCCACGCGCCTTGACCATGAACCCGGCGCTGAGAATCACGCTGATAAAGGAAAAACTGGTGCCTTGCAGACACAGCAGGCCGGAACCCACCGGGCCGAATCGCTTGGCCTGGACAAACGTGCCGAGGCCGGAGACGAACAGCGCCATGCTGATCAGGTAAGGAATTTCGCTGTGCAGACCGAGGGCGCCGCCCATGATCAGGGTCGGGGTGATGATGCCGACGAAACTCGCCAGCACGTGTTGCAGCGCGGCGAACACCGTGGCGGTCAGGTGCGGACGGTCGTTGAGGCCGTAGATCAGGTCGTTGTTGCGCGGGGTTTTGTCAGAGGCGGTCATGGTGAGGTGCGCGCCGCAAGGCGGGGCCGGGTCAGAAAATGGGTGCGCAGAATGCCGGAAGAGGGCGGCGAGGGCAACGAGCAATAACTGCCTGAAAGGTCAGGTTTTACTGCCTATGTGGGAGCGAGCCTGCTCGCGAAAGCGGTGGCTCAGTCTGCATCTTGGTGACTGACGAGCCGCCTTCGCGAGCAGGCTCGCTCCCACAATGATCGTCCATGCCCGTTAATCAGCAATGGCCAATCGCCCGTGGCATACTCCCGCGCATGACTTTCGACTCCCCCCTCAGTGCATGGCAATACGCAGTCGACCACAAGGGTTTCATCCAGGATGAAGCCCAGGAGCACGCGGTCTGGGCCTTGCAAAAATGCCATGAAGCCTTGCACGCCGGCGCCCGCTCGGTCGGCGGCGTGTACCTGTGGGGGCCGGTCGGGCGCGGCAAGACCTGGCTGATGGATCAGTTCTATCAGAGCCTGCGGGTGCCAGCGCGGCGTCAACACTTTCATCACTTCATGGGCTGGGTGCATCAGCGTTCGTTCCAACTCAGTGGCATCGCCGATCCCTTGCGCGCCTTGGCCAAAGAGCTGGCCGGCGAAGTGCGGGTGCTGTGTTTCGATGAGCTGTTCGTCAATGACATCGGCGACGCGATCATTCTCGGCCGGCTGTTTCAGGTGATGTTCGAGGAAGGTGTGGTGATCGTCTGCACCTCCAATCTGCCGCCCGATAATCTGTACGCCGACGGCTTCAACCGCGACCGTTTCACGCCGGCGATTGCGGCGATCAAGGCGCACATGACCGTGGTCGCGGTGAATGGCGCCGAGGATCATCGCTTGCATCCGGGGACGATCGAGCAGCGTTATTTTGTTCGCGCGGATGATTTACCGAGCGCACTGGAGGCCGTGTTCAAGTCGCTGGCTGCAGATGAGACTGTCAGCGAAGAGCCAGTCGCCGTGGGCCATCGAATGCTCAACGTGGTGCAGGCCAGTGAATCCGTGCTGTGGTGCCGCTACAGCGATCTGTGCGAACAACCTTTCGCCGCCATGGACTTCATCGCCCTGTGTGATCGCTACCGGGCTATTCTGTTGAGCGAAGTGCCGAACCTCAGCGCACAGAAACGCGAAGGGCGCATCGCACGCGGCACCGAAGACGGCGCCGAGCGCGTAGTGGCCGGTGATCGCGAGTTGCCGCAGTTGTCGGTGCATGACGACGGCGTTCGCCGCTTTATCGCGCTGGTCGACGAATGCTACGACCGCAAGGTGCCGCTGTACGTCGAGGCGGCTGTACCGATGGAGGCCTTGTACACCGAGGGCTATCTGGAATTCCCGTTCCGCCGCACCCTCAGCCGTTTGCAGGAGATGCAGTTGCAGCGTTTCGCCGAAGCTTGAAAGAAGAGGGCGCCGACATGACTCAACCGCTGTCCCATCATTTGCTGACCATGGCCTACCAGAATGCCTGGGCCAATCATCGTCTGGCCAAGGCCTGGAGCCAGCTCGACGCCGCCGAATTGGCCGCACCGAGAGTGAGCTTTTTCCCGAGCATCCGCCTCACGCTTAATCACATCCTCACCTGCGACTGGTTCTACGTCGACGCGCTGGAGCGCGAATTGCGCGGTGACGAGCCGCACCCGGATTGTTACCTGTTCTTCAATCAGGACGAGCCGTTTACCGATGCCGCAACGCTGCGTGCAGAACAGGCACGCGTCGATCGCCGGCTGATCGCTTATTGCGAGCAACTGCGCGACGCCGATCTGGCGAGAATCGTCACCATCGCCCGCGACACACCGCAACATGAAAGTCGACTGCGCATGCTCTCGCACCTGTTCGAGCACCAGCTCCATCATCGTGGCCAGGTGCACGCCATGCTCAGCGGCACGGCGGTAAAGCCACCGCAACTGGATGAATTCTTCTGTGTCGGCGAAAGCGCATTGCGTGCCGAAGACTTCGCGGAATTGGGCTGGACGGAAGAACTTGTATGGGGCCACTGACGCGAAAGATCGCAGCCTCGTTGCACTCGTCAACTCCTACACGTTTTGGGCTGTAGGAGCTGACGAGTGCAACGACGCTGCGATCTTTTGATCTTGCTCTTCTGTTTTCCAGTTGCCCACCCATTCAAACCCAAGCTAATGTCCCCCTCAGCCTTCCAGCAAGCACCTTGCGCGCCGGGGCTTATGTATTTGGGGATGGAAATGGATTCCGCAGAAATACTCGTACTTCAGGCCAGTTACAGCAACCCGGTGCACGCCGAAGCCATCGGCATCGTGCTCAACCATTATGCCGAGGACCCCATGGGCGGCGGTCATCCGATCGCGCCCGAACTGCTGCAACGCCTGCCCGAAGAACTCGCCCGCCGCCCGCATGCTTTCAGCGTGCTGGCTTTCGTCGGCGGCGAACCGGCCGGGCTGGTCAACTGTTTCGAAGGCTTCTCGACTTTCGCCTGCAAACCGCTGGTCAACGTTCACGACGTCGCCGTGGTCGGCAAATTTCGTGGCCTTGGGCTTAGTCAGAAAATGCTGCAGAAAGTTGAAGAAATCGCCCGTCAGCGTGGCTGCTGCAAGATCACCCTGGAAGTGCTGGAAGGCAATGCTGTGGCGCAGGGTTCATATCGCAAATTCGGTTTTGCACCGGGGATGTTCAATCCGGATCACGGGCGGATGCTGTTCTGGATAAAGGATTTACAAGCCTGAAAAGCCCCTCACCCTAACCCTCTCCCGGAGGGAGAGGGGACTGACCGCAGTGACTGATCCAGATACGCCGACCTGAAATATCGAGCCGAACTCAGGTTCTGAGAAGCCCACAAATCGGCTCCCTCTCCTCGGGGAGAGGGCTGGGGTGAGGGGGGAATTCACCGCTAATGAAAAGCCGGTCCTAATTAGCCCGGCCATAAAAAAAGGCGCCCCAATCAGGGCGCCTCAACTGTCATCTCCCGGGCCAGAGCGGAGCCACGGAAGGTCCATCGGTTGCTCGGTAAAACTCAGTCGCGATAAGACTCGGTGACCTGCGCCGTTTGGTCAGCAGGGACGCGGATTTCTTTCGCGCCGGCGTCGGCCTTCTGCTCGCCTTGGGCGTGCTGGACCGGGAAATTGTCGTAGTAATAACGCATGCGTTCGGCGCCGCCTTCGGCGAAGGCGCTGGCGGAGCCAAGGGTGAGCAGGGTGGTGAGGATGAGAGTGGTGGTTTTCATGGTGCCTCCTACTGAACAAGTGGGAGTCGGTTCGTCCGTGAAGCAGACCGCGAAAGAAGTCTGCGTCGCGGCCATTAACAATGGGTTAACGCTGGTTCAGCGCAAATATTGCGGCGTATTACAGAAACAACGCGGTCGATAGGCACAAAAAAGGGCCTTCTCGGCCCTTTGTCGTTTTACTTCTGCGCTACTTCCGCAGGATCGGGATGCTTGGGTTTCATCAAACTGAAGTCAATCAACGCCCGCCGCGGTGCCTGATACGGATCGCCAATCAGCAGCTTGCGCGGTACGAAGTTGTCGCTGACCAGGCTTTTGCTGCGATCCAGTTCATCGGAGCTCAACCCGGCCAGGTCCGCCCAGGTGTGAATGAGCTGCGAGCTGCTGTATGGACGGCTGAGGTCGCCGGCGAAGTTCCAGTCGTGATTTTCCTTCCACTTCGGTGAAGCCCAGGCCATGAACGGGATGGTGTACATCGGCGCGGTCGGTTTGTTTTCGTTGCGGCCCAGGGTGCTGTGGCCGGCGGAGTCGAAGACGTCTTCGCCGTGGTCGGAGAGGTACAGCAGGAAACCGTTCGGGTCGGTTTTGGCGTAGTCCTTGATCAGGCTCGACACCACGAAGTCGTTGTACAGCACGGCATTGTCATAGCTGTTGTAGGTCGGTACCTGATCGTCACGCACACCGGCCGGTACGCCTTGGCGATCCTTGAACTTGTCGAACGTTGGCGGATAACGGTACTGGTAGCTCATGTGCGTGCCGAGCAGGTGCACGACGATAAGTTTGCGTTCAGCCGGATCAGTCAGAGCCTTGTTGAACGGCTCGATGACGTCGCCATCGTATTGCGCCGAGTTCTGGTTGCGGTTGTTGTTCAGGTACACCTGCTCGTCAGCCTGTTCGGAGAAGGTCGTGAGCATGGTGTTGCGCTTGGTCATGGTCTGCTGGTTGGTGATCCAGAAGGTCTTGTAACCGGCCTGTTTCATCACGCTGACCAGCGATGGCGTCGACAGGTACAGATCCGGGTTCTGCTCATCGGCGAAGGTCAGCACTTGCTGCAGCGCTTCGATGGTGTAAGGGCGCGGGGTGATGACGTTGTCGAAAACCGCCAGTTGATCCTTGAGCTTGTCCAGTTCCGGCGTGGTGTTGCGCGGATAACCGTAGAGGCTCATGCGCTGACGGTTGGTCGACTCGCCAATCACCAGCACCAAAGTCGCCGGTTGCCCGGCCGAGGCGTCCTTGAGGTTTTTCAGCGGCGCGATCTTGCTGGCACTGTCGAGCATGCCTTGCATGTCCCCCAACGTTTCCAGATAGCGGTGATAGGCCACAGCCATCTGCCACGGCACGGCAGGCTCGATGCGGGTTTCGAATTTCTCGAAGCCTTCGGCGAAATTGCCCATGCGCATGGTTTGTTTGATCAGCGGATAACCGGCCACGGCGATGACGATCGCGGTCGCGGCAACCATTGCGCGTCCACGGGGCATGTACACCGGGCGCAGGCGCGTCCACAGAAAGTAGGCGAACGCGGTATGGGCGAGGAACGCCGGGATCATCCACCAGGCGAAATACTGGGTCATGTACTCGCCGGCTTCCGACACGTTCGACTCGAACATGATGAAGATGACGCTCTGCGAGAATTCCTGCTGATAGATAAAGAAGTAACCCAGGCTGGCCATCGAGCAGGCCCACAGCACCACACCGATGATCGCCGCAAGCAGGCGCGTCTGTTTGGGGAACAGCAGCATCGGCGCCAGCCACAGCGCGCTCATCACGAATGCCTGACGAAATCCGGTGAAGCCGGACGTGCCAGTCAGCTGGATCAGCAGTTGGGTAATACCCGAGAAGTACCAGAAGAAGACGAACAGCCAGATGAATCCGGCCCAGTCGAACCCGGTCGCAGTCGTTTTGCTGCGTTTGAACAATGCCATTCAGCGCTCCAGCTCAATCATCAGACCCACGCCGGAAACGCTTCCATGACACCGACGAACAGAGGCCGTACGCGCAGGCACGGCCAGAATGGGGCGGAGTATCCCCAAGGGCTTGTGAAAGATTTGTTAAGCGCCGCGTTTGTTGAGTATCAAGCGGTCAGAGGTGCAACGTGTCGGGAACGACGGGGGCCGTTCCCGATGCAGGCGGGGATCAGGCGTGGGGTGCGCGCTGGACAACCGGACGCGGTTGCGGCTGCGAGCCCTGGGTCAATGCGCGCAATTGCGCCAATTCGTGCTTCAACTGGTCGCGCTCGTCTTTCAACTGGCGCAATTCATCGCGACGGATCGTAACGTAGAGGGTTTGTGGCGGCATTGCTGTGTGTACTGTGCCCATTGCTCACCTCGCAAATGGCGTGCATCAACTGTAAGTCACTCCTCGTTTTGAGGCGCTTGACTTACTATCGGCGCCAATTTTGATTTCTTTTGCCCTGGAAGGGAACTTTTTTATTTTTCATGGTCGGTGTGTCTTCGGCAGGATTCGGGGCGTTATCACTCTGGATCGGGCACAATGCCCGGAAACTTCATCGCAACGCTCTGGACTAACCTCCATCAGTCGCGTTGGGCTATAACCAATGACACACATTTATTTGTAGTAAGGAGCATCAGCACATGCAACTCGGGATTATTGGACTGGGCCGCATGGGCGGCAATATTGCGCGACGTCTGATGCTCAACGGGCACACCACCGTTGTTTACGACCGCAATACCGCTTTCATCGATAACCTGGTCGCCGAGGGCTCCACTGGCGTCGCTGACTTGCCAGCGCTGATCGCCGGCCTCGACAAGCCGCGCGCGGTCTGGGTCATGCTGCCGGCCGGCGCACCGACCGAAGACACCATCAACACCCTGAGCGAACTGCTCGAACCCGGCGATACCATCATCGACGGCGGCAACACCAACTACAAGGACGACATTCGTCGCGCCAAGACGCTGAACGAGAAGGGCCTGCACTACATCGACGTCGGTACCTCCGGCGGCGTCTGGGGCCTGGAACGCGGTTATTGCATGATGATTGGCGGCGACGCCGAGACGGTCAAACGTCTGGATCCGCTGTTCGCCGCACTGGCGCCGGGCATGGGCGACATTCCGCGCACCAAGGATCGCAAGTCCGATGACCACCGCGCCGAGCATGGCTACATCCACGCCGGTCCCGCAGGCGCCGGGCACTTCGTGAAGATGATCCACAACGGCATCGAGTACGGCATGATGGCCGCGTTCGCCGAGGGCTTCGACATCCTCAAGACCAAATCCAGCGAACGCCTGCCGGAAGATCAGCGTTTTGATCTCAACGTGGCGGACATCGCGGAAGTCTGGCGTCGTGGCAGCGTGGTTTCGTCGTGGCTGCTCGACCTGACTGCCGATGCGCTGGCCAGCGATCCGAAGCTCGACGGTTTCTCCGGCTCGGTAGCCGACAGCGGCGAAGGTCAATGGACCATCGAGGCGGCCATGGAGCAAGCCGTGCCGGTGCCAGTGCTGTCAAACTCGCTGTTCTCCCGTTACCGCTCGCGCGGGCAGGGCACCTTCGGTGACAAGATCCTGTCGGCACAACGCTTCGGCTTCGGCGGCCACGTGGAGACCGCGAAAAAATGACCCATACGATCCGCAGAAAATCCAAGGCAGAACCCGCACCACCGACGACGCTTTTTTTGTTCGGTGCCCACGGCGACCTGGTCAAGCGCTTGCTCATGCCGGCGCTGTACAACCTCAGTCGCGACGGCCTGCTCGATGAGAATCTGCGGATCGTCGGCGTTGATCACAACGCCATTACCGATGAAGCCTTCGCGCAAAAGCTTGAAGACTTCATCCGTACCGAAGTGGCGGCGAAGGTCGGCAAGGGCGATCAGATGCTTGATCCGGCCTTGTGGGCCAAGCTCGCCAAAGGTATCAGCTACGTCCAGGGCGATTTCCTCGACGACAGCACTTATTCAGCCCTGGCGGCGAAAATCGCCGACAGCGGCACTGGCAATGCGGTGTTCTACCTGGCCACCGCGCCGCGTTTCTTCAGTGAAGTGGTGCGCCGCCTCGGCAGCGCCGGTTTGCTCGAAGAAACTCCCGAAGCGTTCAGAAGGGTGGTGATCGAGAAGCCGTTCGGCTCCGACCTGCACACCGCCGAAGCCTTGAACGCCTGCCTGCTCAAGGTCATGAGCGAAAAGCAGATCTACCGGATCGACCACTATCTGGGCAAGGAAACCGTGCAGAACATCCTGGTCAGCCGGTTCTCCAACAGCCTGTTCGAAGCGTTCTGGAACAACCATTACATCGACCACGTGCAAATCACCGCGGCGGAAACCGTCGGTGTGGAAACCCGTGGCAGTTTTTACGAACACACCGGCGCACTGCGCGACATGGTGCCCAATCACCTGTTCCAGCTGCTGGCCATGGTCGCGATGGAGCCGCCGGCTGCTTTCGGCGCTGACGCGGTGCGCGGCGAAAAGGCCAAAGTGGTCGGGGCGATTCGTCCCTGGTCCACCGAAGAAGCCCGGGCCAACTCGGTGCGCGGGCAGTACAGCGCTGGCGAGCGCGATGGCCAGCCATTGAAGGGTTATCGCGAAGAAGCCAACGTGTCTCCCGACAGCACCACGGAAACCTATGTGGCGCTGAAGGTGATGATCGATAACTGGCGCTGGGTCGGCGTGCCGTTCTATCTGCGCACCGGCAAGCGCATGAGCGTGCGCGACACCGAGATCGTCATCTGCTTCAAACCGGCGCCGTATGCGCAATTCCGCGACACCGAAGTCGACGAGTTGCAGCCGACTTACCTGCGTATCCAGATCCAGCCAAACGAAGGCATGTGGTTCGACCTGCTGGCCAAGCGGCCCGGGCCGGCGCTGAACATGGCCAATATCGAGCTGGGTTTTGCATATAAGGATTTCTTCGAGATGCAGCCTTCGACTGGCTACGAAACCTTGATCTACGACTGCCTGACCGGTGATCAGACGCTGTTCCAGCGTGCCGACAACATCGAGAACGGTTGGAGAGCGGTGCAGCCTTTCCTTGATGCGTGGCAGCAGGATGCCAGCGTCGAGTTGTATGCCGCTGGCGACGATGGCCCGCAGGCCGCCGAAGATCTGCTGACTCGCGATGGTCGCGTCTGGCACGGCCTGGGATGAGTGATTTGTCGAAACAACCGATACGTTTTCTGCTCAGCGACATGGACGGCACGCTGTTGTTGCCGGATCACACACTGAATCAACGCACCATTGACGCCGTGCGCTCGTTGCGCGAGGCCGGCGTGCTGTTCAGCCTCGCCAGCGGCCGCCCGCCGAAAGCCATGTTGCAGCAGATCGAGGCGCTGGGCGTTGATCTGCCGACAGCGGCGTTCAATGGCGGGACCATCGTCAAATCGGACGGCACACTGTTGGCTGCGCATTATTTGCCAGCGACGACCGCGCTGATTGCTTTGGCGCAGTTTGCCGATCAACCGGAGGTGGAAATCTGGGTGTTCAGCGGCGGTGACTGGCTGCTCAAGGACCCGCACGGGCCGATGGTGCCGCGTGAACAGAGCGGCTTGGGCTATCCGCCGGTGGTGGTGGAAAGTTTTGAACCGTATCTGGAGCACATCGACAAGATCGTCGCCACCAGCAACAACACTGAGTTGTTGATCGAACTGGAGGCGCAGCTGTTGCCGAAGGTCAACGGCATGGCGCAAGTGTCGCGTTCACAGCCGGTGTATCTCGACGTCACTGCCCTGGAGGCCAACAAAGGCACGGCATTGACGACCATCGCCGAATACCTCGGCGTGCCGTTGGAACAGACTGCCGTCATCGGCGACGGTGGCAACGACCCGGCAATGTTCAAATGCGCCGGTTTGTCGATAGCCATGGGCCAGGCGGAAGAGGCGGTGAAGCGTCAGGCTGATGTCGTTACAGCGTCAAACACCGAAGACGGCGTGGTCCTGGCGATAGAGAAATACATCCTCCCGCACTGACCCAACACAAAAACCAATGTGGGAGCGAGCCTGCTCGCGAAGGCGTCGGCACATTCAACACCTTCATTGCCTGACCCAACGCGTTCGCGAGCAGGCTCGCTCCCACAGCTTTATTCAGTGTTGCTTAGAGCCAGTAGCTCACCGCATACCAGCCCAGCAGTCCCATTACCACGGTATACGGCACCGCCATCCACACCATGCGCCCGTACGACAAACGTACCAGCGGCGCGATCGCCGAGGTCAGCAGGAACAGAAACGCTGCCTGACCATTCGGTGTCGCCACACTCGGCAGGTTGGTGCCGGTGTTGATCGCAATCGCCAAGGTTTCGAAGTGCTCGCGAGTCATGTGCCCGGCAAGAAAAGCCTGTTTCACCTCAGTGATGTAAATGGTCGCGACAAACACGTTGTCGCTGATCGCCGAGAGCAGACCATTGGCGATGAACAACATGCCCGGCTGCTGATCCATCGGCAATGCCAGAACCCACTGGATCAGCGGGGCGAACAGTTGCTGATCATGGATCACCGCCACGACGGCAAAAAACACCACCAGCAGCGCAGTAAACGGCATGGCGTCCTTGAACGCACTGCCGAGGCGATGCTCGTCGGTGATGCCGGTAAACGCAGTGATCAACACAATCACCATCAAACCGATCAGGCCGACTTCGGCCAGGTGAAACGCCAGGCAACCAATCAGAATCAGCGCCGCCGCACCTTGCACCAGCAGCGCCGCCGTCTGACGAGGCGTGCGTTTGGCGTTGTCCTCGGCGGCGTAGTCAGCCAACACAGCGCGGACGTTGTCCGGCAGCAGCGTGCCGTATCCGAACCAGCGCAACTTCTCCAGCAGCACGCACGTCACCAGACCCGCCACCAGCACCGGCAGCGACACCGGGGCGACCTTCTGGAAGAACTCGCCGAAATGCCAGCCCATCTCATGGCCGATCAACAGGTTCTGCGGCTCACCGACCAAGGTGCAGACCCCGCCCAGCGCCGTACCGACCGCGCCGTGCATCAGCAGGCTGCGCAGGAACGCGCGGAACTGATTCAAGTCCTCATGATGCAGTGACGTCAAATGCTGATCGTCACTGAATTCGCTGTCCTGACGCGGATCGTTGCCCGATGCGACACGGTGATACACCGAGTAAAAGCCGACAGCCGCACTGATGATCACCGCCGTCACGGTCAACGCATCAAGAAATGCCGAAAGAAATGCCGACAAGAAGCAGAACATCAGCGCGAGAATGGCTTTCGAACGCACGCCCAACAGCAGCCGCGAGAAGAGAAACAGCAACAGATCCTTCATGAAGTAAATGCCGGCCACCATGAACATCAGCAGCAGGATCACCGGAAAGTTGTGCAGCAACTCATCGTAAAGCGCTTGCGGCGTGGTCATCTTCAACAGCAACGCTTCAATCAACAACAAGCCGCCCGGCATCAACGGATAACACTTGAGCGCCATGGCCAGGGTGAAGATGAACTCGATCACCAGTAACCAGCCTGCGGCGACCGGGCCGATAGTGAACAGCACCACGGCATTGAGAATGAGAAAACCGACGATGGTCGCCTTGTACCAGCGCGGCGATTGCCCGAGGAAGTTGTGCGCGAACGCCTGGGCCATTGAACCGGACATCGGCTGCTCCTTTTATTTAGAAGCGCGAAAGTTGCCGGATGTTTCAGGGAAGATCAAGTCGCTTAACCTCGATCCTGTTCAATGCTCTATGGATTCAGATAACGCGCAACCATCGCCCGGTAGTTGCCATCCAGTGAATAGCCCCCCACCACGATAGCCCCGTCAGTTTGTACGGCCAGAGAACTGGCTGTATCGAGACTTCGCCCCAGTCGCGTGCGCAACCAACCTTGGCCCTGGCCGAACGCTGGATCGAGACTGCCGTCAGCTTGATAACGGGCGACCATGAAGTCGGCTTCAACCCCGCCGATGGTGGCGCCTACGGCGACGATGCGGCCGTCGCTCATTGGCTGGGCGGCATTCCATTGGCAACCGCTGGGGCCGATGTCCAACACCTGTGGCTGGCCACGATGACAGTGCAGGTCCGGTCGACCGTTGGCGTGCAGGACAAATGTCAGGCAGCGGATCGGATCGCGGCTGCTGCCGAAGCAATAGAGCCTGTCGTCGGACTCGATGATCTGGCTGACCTGAGTGCTGTTGCCATGGGCCTTGAAGGCCATGAAACCGTCCACGGCGAAGCGCTCATCCAGGCTGCCATCGGGGCGATAGACTGCCAACAGGCCTTGCTGCGGAAAGTCGATCGAGCCTGCGACGACGATGCGCCCGTCCTGCTTCAACAGCAGGGTGCTCAGCCAGGTATTGAGCAGCAGGTGGCGGACCATCACGAATCCGCGTCCGTTGAAGGATTCGTCCAGTTGGCCGTCGGGCAGCAGACGAATCAGCATCCCGGCGTGGTCGGCGAGGCTGAAATGATGATTGGCGATCAGCAGAATGCGGCCGTCTTGCTGCACCGCAAAATCACAGGCTTCGACACCCGGCACGCCCGGCGGCAACCAGTTGTCGCGGGTTCCCATGGACAACTCGCCGGGCAGTTGCACGACCTGGAAGCCGTCATCCCCGAAGGTGCGGTCTGGCTGGCCGTTGGTATCGAACAGGGCGAGGGCGGGGAGGGTGCGATGGGTGCCCTCATAATGCAGGCCACCCAGCAGAATCCTCCCGTCAGGCAGCACCTGGACCTTGCCGGCCCTGGCTTCGCAACCTTCGATGAAGCTGCCGATCACGCTGCCCTGAATGGCAAAGGACAAATCCGCCGAACCATCCGCCAGCAGTCGCGCCAGGCCAAATCGGCTTCCCTTTGGCGTACCGACTTTCGCGGCAACCAGAATCCGCCCCTGTGCATCGAGCGCTACATGCTGAGTCTGGCTCGATAGACTGCCGGCAAAGTAAACCTGCGCAACACCGCCAATGGCGAATGCCGAGTCGAGCGAACCGGGGTTGTTCCATGCAGTAGGCAGCGCAAAAGTGTTCAGGGTGGACATGCACGCATCTCCTTGCGAGTGAACCGATACCCAGTGATTGGGCGGCTGACTGCACGAGCGAAACATTCAATCCCTGAACCGCGTGAAGCACAACTGGACGGATTAACAGAACGACGGTCGCACTGTGCCAGAACAGTGTCTTGTTGAACCAGTCGCAAGCGAGCCAAGTACTTTGGGTAAAACTGCGCTGAAAGTACCTGCTTGTTCGACTACGCATACAACAAGGGCGGATGACTTCAACGTCATCCGCCCTTGTGCGGTTATCAGTGTGGCATCGACCAGGATTGCAACTTGTGGCCGTCTTCGCTCAGTTCGGCGCGGGCCTGCTGCAGCAGTTGTTCAAGTTGCGCCGGGTCAGAGTAGGCGCTGCTCGGGATCTGTTTGCGACCGATGTGCGAGTTGGTGCGGTCGATGACGGTCAGGCTAAGTTCACCGTTACCGTCTTGTGGCGCCCAGGCCACGCATTGGAAAGGCTTGAACGCGTGGTTGGCAATCAAAAGTGCTTCGTTGATACGCAGCGGGGCAGTCATGGGGTCTTCTCTCTATTGGCGCCCAATCAAATGATGTGCCGTCGGTTGGGCTTACCGTGCGGCGGGTTACTTGTACTGATGCACGCAACCGGGGGGTGGGTCACACTTGAAACAAAGAAATTTCAAGTTCTTTACATAACGGCCGTTCGCTTCGGTAGTCCTGCACATGTCAGGACACCGCGCTGAATTCACCCCTCACCCCAGCCCTCTCCCCGAGGAGAGGGAGCCGACTTGTGGGCTTTTCAAACTTGGGTTTGGCTTGATAATTCAGGTCGGTGCAACTCGAACAAACACCACGGTCAGTTCCCTCTCCCCGAGGAGAGGGAGCCGACTTGTGGGCTTTTCAAACTTGGGTTCGGCTCGATAATTCAGGTCGGTGTAACTCGAACAAACACCACGGTCAGTTCCCTCTCCCTGGGGAGAGGGCTAGGGTGAGGGGCCGCTCTCTGACACAACACAAATAGTCGATAGCTAACTAACAACCAGTTTTCTTATAACTCTTTCATCAAGCTTGATATAAGCAATCGATACAAGCCCCCGTCAAAATCTTGCTAGTGTTACAACCGGGTCTGCCAAATGACTGTTTTTACAATCATTTATAAAATTTGGCGCCAAGGAGCAGTCATGAGCGAAGCGCCCGCGTCGAGACGTTTACTGGTGGTCGATCCCTGTGACGACTGCCATCGCCTGTTGCCCGGATTGCGCGCCGTGGGTTGGGATGTCGACAGTTGTAATCTTGAAAACGCCGCCTCCCGCGCCTGTGACGTCGGCCTGCTGCGTTTGCAGCCGTTCCATCTGGAACGTCCCGAAGCCGTCAAAGAGCTGATCAGCCGCAGCGGCACCGAGTGGATTGCGGTGCTCAATCAGGAAGTCCTGCGCTTGCAGAACGTCGGCGACTTCGTCTGTGAATGGTTTTTCGATTTCCACACCTTGCCCTTCGACGTCTCCCGCGTGCAGGTCACCCTGGGCCGCGCCTTCGGTATGGCACGCCTGCGCGGGCAGGGCACGATTCATGTCGATCAGCCGGAGCACGAACTGCTCGGCGACAGCAAACCGATCCGCGAACTGCGCAAACTGCTGAGCAAACTCGCACCGACCGAATCGCCGGTACTGATTCGCGGCGAAAGCGGCACCGGCAAGGAACTGGTCGCCCGCACTTTGCACCGTCAATCGCAGCGGCACAGCAAACCGTTTGTGGCGATCAACTGCGGGGCGATACCCGAGCATTTGATTCAGTCCGAATTGTTTGGTCACGAGAAGGGTGCGTTCACTGGGGCACATCAGCGCAAGGTCGGCCGTATCGAAGCGGCTAATGGCGGCACCCTGTTCCTTGATGAAATCGGCGACCTGCCGCTGGAATTGCAGGCCAATCTGCTGCGCTTTCTTCAGGAAAAGCACATTGAGCGGGTAGGGGGTAGTCAGCCGATCCCCGTAGACGTGCGCGTGCTCGCGGCAACTCACGTTGACCTAGAAGCCGCGATCGAGAAGAAGCGCTTTCGTGAAGACCTGTATTACCGGCTCAACGTTCTGCAAGTGGTAACCGCACCACTGCGTGAACGCCATGGCGATCTATCGATGCTGGCCAACCACTTTTCCCACTTCTATAGCCATGAAACCGGCCGCCGGCCACGCAGCTTCAGCGAAGATGCGTTGATCGCCATGGGCAAGCATGACTGGCCGGGGAATGTGCGCGAGCTGGCCAACCGGGTGCGGCGCGGGTTGGTGCTGGCGGAGGGCCGGCAGATCGAGGCGCGGGATCTCGGCTTGATAAGCCAGCACTCCATTGCCACGCCGATGGGTACCCTGGAGGATTACAAGACTCGCGCGGAACGGCAGGCGTTGTGTGATGTGTTGAATCGGCATAGCGATAATTTGAGCGTGGCCGCGAAAGTCCTTGGGGTTTCGCGGCCTACTTTTTATCGGTTGTTGCATAAGCATCAGATTAGATAATCTCCTAACCTTTAATTTAAACTGATCCCAAACCAAACAGTTTAAATGCAGTTGCGAGGTCTTAACGATGTATTTTTACGGAGATATTTTTTACAAAGGCCGGTTGGAATTGCCCTAGGATAAAGAAGGTTAGTTTTATTGACGTAGGTGTTGCTAAGGTATCTATGTAAAAGCTTGCGCCCCCCTCTTTCCACGTATCTGAAGCGGGCAGTTTTGTATTGATATGCAAAACTTCATCGTGAGCGATCTGAAAGAAATTACCCTCCCCTGCTATATACTCGAATTTAATGGAAATGCTGGTTCCTTTTGAAATTCCTTGAAATGTTTTTGCTATCACGATTCCGTGCTGCCCTGAGGTTATCACTGTTTCGAGAAAATACTCTTCGTTGAGTTTGGCGATTATTGCTCTATAGCTTAATGTCACCCAGTGGTTCCAGTCGTATTCTATGAATGTAGTTAAATCTTCATTATCTGTCTTCAGGCAATATAACCTTTTTTCACATTCTACTGTATCGTCGACGACTGCTTCTCTGAATAGACCAACCATAAGTGAGATTACAATGTTCGAACCTCCCTCACACCCCCGCAACCACTCCACCTCCGCCAAATAACTAAGCCCCACCCCCTGATCATGCACCGCCCCCACAAACTGCTCCTTAACCCGCTCCCCACCACCCGCAAACGTCTCCACATACTTCAACCAAATCGGACATCCTTTCGCGCACTGCAACGGCCAAGCCTCACACAACACCTTCGTATCATCCTTGATCAACCCAACATCCAGCACATCCCCATCAAACCCCTCAAGTTTCGGCATCGGCATGCTCGACTGCAGCAACTCGCCAATCTTCAATTCCACACTCTGAACCGGTGTTCCCTGTCCGCTGCTGATAACCGAGTATTTCAAAACCACTGGAAGTTGCAGGTTCGCTCCGGTAATCGAGTAAGGGATCTTGAATTCAGTTTTCGTTTGCCCAGCCACTATGACCTTCTTCTGGGGCGGCACCGAACCATCTCCAGGTCGCCCGACCACCTCCAGTTCAATTTCGTCATTGGCATTCAACTTCAAGTTATCGAACACCACTGTGAAGCCGTTTTGATGCACATTCGGATCAAGCACCAGATTCGGCGCTTCGGTGACAGTCGGTGGCTCCAACTGGCTGACTTCACCGGTCACCTTGATGTCGACTTCACGGGATTGACGGGCAGGCAAGTCGCCTCGGATCAAGTCATAGCTGACCTTGGCCGAACCATTGCGGATGAGCAGGATCGCAGCGTTCGGGATCGTAAGATCGAGGATATTGGGCAGGCTAAGAAGCTTCTTTTTCGCCGGTCCCACAATTACGGGCTGCCCCTGCGGCGGAATACCCGTCCAGGTCAGGCTCAGCTCGTCATTGATCTGGAAATGCTGGTCTGTGAAGAATGCGCGGGCAACGGCATCGTGCCTGCCCAATTGCTTTAGATCGATCGCCGAGACGATTTGTTCATCGACCATAACTAATGGCGCTGGCAAACGGTCGGTAAGGTCCACCGACACATTAGTGATTTTCGACCAAGGCGCCTCTGGATCCGGAAAATTGCCAACGCGGTCGACCACTTGAAAGGACACTTCGACAAGGGGTTTGCTGCCTTCTTTTTTGATGACTTCTTCAGTGAAGGTGACGATGATCGGATTGTTTGCCGGATCAGCGACTTGTGCTTCAGTCACCGGGTAGTACGAAACCAGTTCGTCACCCCAGCGACAAAACATCCGATCATGAGTGGCGATATTCTTGTAAGGCTTCACCAGCATTTTGATCCCACCCCTGGCCATATCGGCATCCACACCCTTCGAAGGGTCGGGATCAAGGGTGTAGAGAAGGCCGGAATGTCCCGGTTCGCTGTCGGTGTCAACGTCGCCAGGGCGGGTGAGTTTGACCCATAACAGCAAGCTATCCGACTCGACCGGACCCTGATTCAATCGGGTAACTATGTAGAAGGCGTTGGCGCTGCCATTGGTGATCTGGCCTGCCGGGATATCGAACGTGAGCTGTTTATTAATGTTGTTTTCATCGATCTCTATGGTACGAACCGGGAAAACCGGGTTATCAAAGTAAAAAGCACACTTGTCCTTCAGAGCCATGTTGAGCCAAGGATCAACGACCCCGGTCAGGTAGCCACTTTTCACTGCTTCCAACGATATGCCACCATGATATTCCTCCGGCGTTTCCAGCTCGGTAGCCAAGGGAATTCGAGGACGAAACAAGTCTGCGGCGCTAAGTACAGTCACGGCTAAATGCTCCTGAACATGCTGATCACGGCGACCAGACACTGCAAGTATCAGAAGTTAATTACGTGAAAAGCACACCTGTCATACCTGACAGGTGCGGGCATGTTTCCGATGAATGGTCGATGAGCAAAAAACCTGAGAATCAAAAGATCGCAGCCTTCGGCGGTTCCTACGTTTGGATTGCGTAATCCCTGTAGGAGCTGCCGGAGGCTGCGATCTTTTGCTTTTGCTTAGAAGTAATACGGGAATTTCAGGCTGAACGAAAAGTCCGGCGCGTCATCGGTCATGCCGATCGACAAGTTCGGCACGATCGTCAGGTTGTCGGTTGCCGCAATCGTCATGCCGACGTTGAAGTAACCGGCGTTGGCATCACTGGAAACCACCGATTCCCAATCGCCGCCGTCCTGTTTCAGCTTGCTCTTGCGTTGCACCAGGTCGGAGACCGAGAACGACATACTCATCTTCTCGTTCAGCGCGAAGGCGATACCGGCGCCGATCTGGAAGCTGTCGCCAATCTTCACCTTGCCCGGGGTTTTCTGGTTGACCGTGGAACTGATGTCGTCGAATGACTCCTCGAGGTTGTGGGTGTAGGAGAGGCTGCCGAACAGCACGGCCGGGTCAAACGTCTTGACCAGCGAGATGCCCGGGGTGACCGACCAGACGCCGTTGCCGGTGGGCAGGGTGTCGGGGACGAACAGGTTGGAGTTGGCGTCGGTCTGGCGCAGTTTGATGCCGAACGGGTCTTTGCCGGTCGGCGCCTTGACGCGCAGGGTGACCACGGCGTCCGGGGTGTTGACCGACTCGTCGAGGAACTTGTAGGCGATCCCGAAGTTGACATCGCCAATGGTTGGATCCTTGGTCACGGTTTCTTCAGTCGTCACACCGGCCGCGCCCTGATTGCCGCCGCCGGACTGATATGTCGACTCGCGATACACCACCGGCACGTTCAGGTCGAACTGCCAGCGGTTGTCGAAGTTGTAGCGCCCGGTGAGGTCGAGGGTCCAGGTGTCGGCCTTGATCCGGTCGAGGTTGATGTTGCCGAGAAAGATCGAATCCAGCGCAAGGAAACCGTTGAGGATCAACTGGCGGGTGTCGTAGCGCGAATAGGTCAGGCCGGTTTCGACGCTGAACTTGCCGCCGCCAAAGAAACCGCTGGCTTCGTCATACAGATTGGAAACGCTCTGCGCCGGTTGCGAATCATCGGCCAGCGATTGACCGTAGGAAGCGCCACTGCCCCCGGCGGCGCCTCCCGATGCAGCGGCCGCACCGGTGCCCGTGGCGGCTCCGGTAGCGACGCGATTGCCTTTCATGTCGGACGGCGATTTGGCCAGCCGTTTTGGCGCTGGGGCGGCGGGTGTTTCTTCTACCTGGCGGACCCGTTGTTCAAGTACCGCCAGCGCTTGTTGTTGTTGTTCGTATCGTTGTTTCAGTTCCAGAAGTTCCCGTTTCAGGGCTTCTACATCGGCGTCGGGTGCTGCTTGCAGCATTGCCGCCGGGAGAAGGGTACTCAAACACACTGCGGCGCGCAGTGATACTGATCGATACATGAATAAGCCGTCCCTTTAAGCCCAATGATCGAGACTCAGCGTAGTTCAATATCCGATATTGCGTAGGGCGCCGAGTTGGGTCAGGTTGCAATCCAGTGCACCGGCGCTTCTGCCGTTATTGTTAAGTACGACGTTGAGTTGCGTAAGGTTGTTGACCACGTTGGCGCTGCCCAGCAAACGGGTGTTCTGCAGCAGCCCGCCCTGGGCGACCTGTTGCAGCGCGGTGCCCTGATTGCCGCTGGCCTGAATCGCCATTTGCACGCCACCACCATTGGCCGAAACCGCGACGCTGCCGGCGCCGTTGCTGCCGGTGATGGTCTGCCCGGCGACAAGGGCCTGGCCTTGCGAAGGCACCAGAGCCGGGGCCTGACTGGCCTCGCTGACGTTGATCGCGACGTTGTTGTTGGCGGTGTTGCCATCGCCGGCGGCGCGCACGCTTTGCGTCACGCCCTGGCTGCTGTTGAGGCCGGCGCCACCGATGACAGTGCCGGTACCCAATGTGGGAGCACTGCCATTGCCCGACTCCTTGATGGTCGAGACATAGAATTCCGGTTTGACCGTTGCGGCCTGGACCTGCATCGAGGTCGCAGCCCCGATCAAATCGCCGCTGGCGTTGCGCCAGGTGCTGCTCATGACAATGCCGAAGCTGATGATCCGCCCCGGCATGACGTAACGACCGCGCAGCTCGGCGAGCTCCTGGTCCTTGATTTCGATGGGTTTGAATCCGGCATGGGCTAAACCTGACGCACTCGCTGCCAGGCAGGCGGCGGCCAGCCAGTATGAGCTTTTCATCTGCTGCTCCCGGGACATCCAGTCCCATTTTCTAACTCGGCGATTAAAAGAAGTCGCTCTGAATGAACCCGAAATCCATCAGTTCCGCATCTTTGACCGGGTTGAAACTGTCCAGCGAGTTCTTCGCCGTCAGCGGCACGGGAGGGCTGCGCAAGGCGTTGGCCTTGTCGTAACCGGGGCCGACGATGGCAAAGACAATGCCGTTCCAACCTTTGACAAAGTCGTCGTGCTTGTAGCGCTTGTGGCCGAGAACCGGGTCACCGATGTAGACCCAATTCTTGTCCGAGCGCTGCAGGACGACGAAATGCTTGTAGCGACGAATGTCCATCAGGACCACCACCGGAATGGTCACCGCTTCGAGTTTCTCGGGCGGGATCCGGTAGCCACGGGCACGCATGCCGATGCTTTCTACGTAGCGCTTCATGTCGAGCATGGAGAAACCCTGGGTTCGCACCAGGTCCTGGTCAGCGTTGACCAGCATGCCTTTGATGATGTGCTCCTCATCGACGTCGAGCCAATAGGCCTGGCGCAGGACCGTTGCCAGTGCGGCAGCGCCGCAGCTGAAATCGGTTTTCTGTTCGACGATGTCGGCAAACTTGCGCTCACGAATGCTTTGCACGTCCTTGTAGACCAGCACGCCACCCGGCAGGGCAGCCACGGGCATCTGCGCTGCCTGGGTCAGGCCGCACAGGCAAAGCAGAGCGAGGAGGGCAGGAGTCCGCATGATCGAATACGCCTTGTGGAACCTGGGAAAAAAGCCCCGTTGCCGGGGCTTTCGTTTCGATCGCGATTACATGCAGGCTTTGCAACCTGCGGCGATGGACAGCGAGTTGCTTTGTTGGTTGCCCACACCCGCCGAGACGTTGGCTCCGCCGTTGCCGGAGAAGTTGTTCATCGAGTTGGTCATGTTGGCGTTGTTGACGACTGGGGTTTTCCAGCCATCTTTGGTCAACACTTGTTGGGTGGTGACGCCAGCGAGGCCAAAAGTACCCACGGCTTCGAACTTGGCTTTCTGATCATCGTTGCCGCCATGGCCGCCGCCACGGTTGCCCCAACCGCCGTGGTTGTCGTCTTCGATGGTCGCGGTGCCTTTGGCTTTGAATGTGCCGGCAGCTGCATAAGTACCGGTGAGGGTGTCGGTTTTGTAAGCCTGCACGCCTTTGTTTTCCACGACCAGGCCAGTCGAGGACTGGTTGGCAGAGGCAGCAGCCTGCGCTACACGACCACCGGAAACGGCGATGGCGAGGTTGTTTTTCTGTTGGTTGAAGTTGCCGGCGGTCACGTTGATGCCGATGTTGCCGGAACCGTTGTTGCCAGCATTGTTGAGCGTGGCGTTGTTGAAGGTGGACGAGTTTTTCACGTAGTTGTTGTTGTTCACCTGAGTCGCGCTCGAGGCGGCAACAGCATTGCCGAAGATGAAGCTTTCGTCAGCGGTGGCCAGTGCAGCAGCGTTGTCCTGCTGGTTGCCGTCGCCAGCGGCGACGTTGGCGCCCATGTTGCCGTTGGAGCCGTTGAGCGAGTCGCTGGCATTGGCGTTGTTCAGGGTGCCCTGGTTTTTCACCACGTTGCCGTCGCTGTTTTGCGCGTCGAGTACAGCGGCGCCGGCGCCTGCGGTGATCTGCAGCAGTTGTTCAAGATTTGGACCTTGTGGCTGGCCGTGACCGTTGCCGTGTCCATTGCCATGCCCGTTACCATGACCGTTGTTGTCATCACGGCCGCCTGCCTGTGCTGCGATTGCCATCACTGCTGCGAGTGCGAAAACCAGTGGTTTGAGAGCCATTGTAGGTTTCATGGTGTTTCTCCGTCGTGCTTATTAGTTGGGTTAAGTGTTGTTACTTTTCCAATTGCACTTTGTATGGGTCAGTCTGCGACCCGGATGCTCAGGGTGTTAGCCATTCGGTTCCCCACCCCGGCACTCTGGTTCACCTGGATTACCCCGCGGCTGCCGGTGAAGGCCTGATCACTTGTCGTGACCTGGCGACTGCCGATTGAGGTACCAGTTGCTCCTGAGCTCGGTAAAAACGCCACGTTCTGTTGCGAAAGGGCGCTGTCGTCAACGCTCTGCGGGCCGGCACTGATGCTGACGCGCGTCACGTTGGCCATTTGATTGTTGGCACCGGCGCCCTGGTTCACACCGAGGATGCCGTTGCCATTGCTGAAGGAGTTGCCGCCGATGTTGGCGCTCGCGTCGATGGCGCGGCTGGCGGGCGTGTCGATGGTCTGCCTGACGCTGGTGGTGGCATGGGCTTCGGTGCCGATGGCAATCGCCTTGGTGTTGGCTTGTTGCATCTGGTCACCGGCGGCCTGGTTGACGTTGAAGTTGCCGCGATACTGAGCGCCTGAATCCTGAATATCTGCCTTGTTGACTGAAGAAGAATCGGCCATGGCGCTGGTGCAGCCGAGCAGGGCGAGAAGCAGCAGGGTGCGATTCATGTCATTGGCCTCCGGCCATGCGAGTCAGCGGCGCCAGGCCGGTGCTCATCGCCCGGTTGACGGTGTTTGAGATGGAGGCGCCAGAACCCCCGCCGCTGCCAGTGCGCATACCGGGCAGGCCATTCTGGTTGGTCAGGGTGTTCATGCCGGGCAGGTTGGAGCTGGGCGTGGTCATGTTGCCGCGAATCGACGAGCCGCTGGCGACACTGGCGAAATCACCGTCAGTCAGTTCGGTACTGCTAAGGGTCTGGTTGATCCGCGCCGAAGGGTTGGCGTTGACCGTGGTCGGATACGGGTCTTTGCCGCCATTGCGGCCGATCGGGATGGGCTGAACGTCGCGGTTGAGGACGATCACCCCGTTGCCTTCGGCCTGGGCGCTGACGCTGATCAATGCGCTGGCAGCTGATCCGATCAGCAGGAGGCAGGTCAGGCTTTTATTGAAATTCCCCACGGCTGCAATTCCTTCTTCAGTGGGCTGGGTTATTCAGCGTTGTGAAGGAGAGAGCGAAAGCTGTGCCGGTTTTGGATTGTCTTGTTATTTCAATGGTTTGGCGGATATGAGCGGATGGCTCTGGTCGTTACTGTTTCACCGTTGATACACGCGGGGAGCCGGTTGAGTGCCAACTGACGTTACAAAGCTCTGGAACAAGGGTTTGCGCCAATGTGTTTCATCGGCGTAACAGGTCGCGTGACGGAGAGATGAACAGCGTTTGGACGGGGGCTTTGCGCGGTCAGGAGTGTTTCAAAAACGGACAGTTTTGCCCGAAATGCCGCCGTCGCGGCTCAAGTGGACAGCAAACGCTCGACCGCCGCAAAGGCTTGCGTCTGGCGTTCGGCCCAATTGCCTTCGATGATTTGCACAGGCTGTTGATGCTGGATCAACCAGTCACGGGTGGCTCCGTAGAAGGCCATGCGATCCGCGAGATCCGGTTGGCAGCGCTGACCGTCTTCGGCCCAGTCGACCTGTTGCGGCGATAGCAGCAGGTGCAGGTCGTAATGGCGCGTGAGCAATTCCTTTTCCAGCCAGGCTGGGCAGTCGCCGAACAGGGTTTGGCTCCAGAGCATGTTGCTCAGCAGATGGGTGTCGAGGATCAGCAGCGCGGGCTGTTTCGCCCGTGCCTGATCTTCCCATTGCAACTGGCCCCGGGCGATATCGGGAATATCCGCGAGGCAAGTGTCGCGTGGGTTTTCTTCGATGAAGCGGCGAACATATTCATCAACGCGCACGCCGCCGAAACGCTGCTCCAAGCCTGCCGCCAGCCAGCTTTTGCCGGTGGATTCCGGGCCGGTGAGGACAACGACTTTCATGTGCGCAACGCCGGATCGGCGCGCCATTCCCGCCAGCCTTGCATGGCGATCAGGGTAAACAGCGCGTAAAGGGCGGCGGTCAGGTACAGGCCTTTATAGATGAACAGGCCGACAAAAATGACGTCGAGGACAGACCACAGCGCCCAGCATTGCAGGCGTTTCTGCGCCATCCATAGTTGCGCGACCAAACTGAAACCGGTGAGCGCCGCATCGAGCCACGGCTGTGCGGCATCGGTCCAGTGCGCCATCGCGGCGCCCAGCAAGATGCTGCCGATTGCGCCGATACCGAGGCCGAGCAGAATCGAGCGTGTATCGAGGCGGGTGACTTCGCGACCGTCATGCATGGTTCCGGCGCGAGTCCACTGCCACCAGCCGTAGATCTGCAGCGCGGCGTAGATCACTTGCAGCAACATGTCCGAATACAGCTTCACCTCAAAGAAGATCCAGCTGTAGAGCAACACCATGACCAGCCCGATCGGCCAGCACCATGGATTCTGCTTGACCGTCAGCCACACGGCGATGACCCCGAGGGCAGCGGCAAACAGTTCAAGCCCGGACATGAGGGATCCTTGGGGGAGTTGAGAAGGGGGCGGATTGTACTGCATTAGTAAGATCAAAAGCCCCCTCACCCTAACCCTCTCCCGGAGGGAGAGGGGACTGACCGAGGTGTTTGGTCGAGGTACGCCGACTTGGGGACAGCGAGTCGAATGTACAGACGGCAACATCAAAAGCCCCTCACCCTAACCCTCTCCCGGAGGGAGAGGGGACTGACCGAGGTGTTTGGTCGAGGTACGCCGACTTGGGGACAGCGAGTCGAATGTACAGACGGCAACATCAAAAGCCCCTCACCCTAACCCTCTCCCGGAGGGAGAGGGGACTGACCGAGGTGTTTGGTCGAGGTACGCCGACTTGGGGACAGCGAGTCGAATGTACAGACGGCAACATCAAAAGCCCCTCACCCTAACCCTCTCCCGGAGGGAGAGGGGACTGACCGAGGTGTTTGGTCGAGGTACGCCGACTTGGGGACAGCGAGTCGAATGTACAGACGGCAAACATCAAAAGCCCCTCACCCTAACCCTCTCCCGGAGGGAGAGGGGACTGATTGGGGGACGCTTTGGAGCAGCGTCGGTTTGAACGATTTTCGTTGAATCCATAATCGACTCGATTGCTCAGGTCGATGTATGACGCCAGACCCCTCGGTCGGCTCCCTCTCCTCGGGGAGAGGGCTGGGGTGAGGGGTGGGCTCACCTCGGTGACCGGTCAGACCCGGAACTGGCGCAGCAACCCGTTGAGCTGTTCGCTCAGTTGTCCAAGTCGCAGACTGGCTGCACTGGATTGTTCAGCCGCCAAAGCAGTGCTGTGCGAAAGCCCGGCCGCCTGGGTCACGTTCTGGTTGATGTCCTCGACCACATGCGCCTGTTGCAACGTGGCGCTGGCGATCGACGCATTCAGCCCATTCAGATTACGCAACGCCTGGCCAATCGCATTGAGACTCGCCCCGGCCAGTCCCGCCTGTTCAATGGTCAGTTGCGAGGCTTTGCTGCTGTCGCCAATCACCTTCACCGCAGCCTCCGAATGATTCTGCAGGCGCTCGATCATCGACTGAATCTCCGCCGTCGATTTCTGCGTACGTTGCGCCAGCAAGCGCACCTCATCGGCTACCACAGCGAACCCACGACCTTGCTCACCCGCACGTGCTGCTTCAATCGCCGCATTGAGCGCCAGCAGATTGGTCTGCTCGGCGATCGAGCGAATCACCTCCAGCACGCTGCCAATCTGCGTGCTCTCGGCCGCCAGGGTGCGGATCACTTCCACCGCCTGATCGATCGTGCCCGAGAGTTTGTCGATCTGCTGCAAGCTGCCGTCAATGTTGATCTGGCCCTGTTGCGCCTGCGCTTCGGCATCACGCATTTCAGCGGCGGCGTGTTCGGCGTTTTTCGCCACGTCCTGCACGCCGTAGGTGACTTCGTTGATTGCCGTGGCTACCAGTTCCATCTGCTGCGATTGCTGCTGACTGCGCTGCTGGGCCTGCGATGCGTCGTTGCCCAGCTCGCTGGACGACTGACCCAAGGCACTGGCCGACACCTGCAACTCACCAATCACCCGACGCAACTTGGCGGTGAAGGCATTGAAGTGATGGGCCAGTTCGGTGACTTCATCCTTGCCATAAGTATCGAGGCTGCGGGTCAGGTCGCTTTCGCCGCTGGCGATGTTGGCCATCGCATTCACGGTTTCCTGCAACGGACGGACGATGCTGCGTGCGATCAGGATCACCAGCAGCGCCATGATCAGCGCAATCGCCAGGCCGATTGCCGACGCCTTGATCATTTGTCCCTGAAATTCCGCCTGCACGTCGTCGACATACACGCCGGAACCGATCACCCAGCCCCACGGCTCGAACAGCTTCACATAGGAAGTCTTCGCCACCGGATCCGTCGCCCCCGGTTTCGGCCAGCGATAATTGACCATGCCAGCGCCCTTGGCCTTGGCAATGGCGACCATTTCGTTGAACACCGCAAAGCCGTCCGGGTCGCGGATCGCCGAGAGGTTCTGGCCTTCGAGTTTGGGGTTGGTCGGGTGCATGACCATCACGGGGGTGAGGTCGTTGATCCAGAAGTAGTCGCTCTGGTCGTAGCGCAGGCCACGGATTGCGGTCAGCGCCTGTTTCTGCGCGGCATCCCTGGTCAAGGTGCCTGCGGTTTCCAGGCCGTGGTAGTAGGTGAGCAGGCCGCTGGCGGTCTGCACCACATGCTGGGTTTTCTGCGCCTTGGCGCTGTAGAGGTCGTCGTGGATCTGCTTGAGCATCAGCACGCCCAAGGTCAGCAACATGACCACCGCCACCACCAGGATGAGCCACAAGCGTCGGCTGATCGACACACTGCGCAAGCTGTTCATAACGCTGTCACTCCGGATTCTTGTTCTTGTAATAAACGATCGCCAGCATCCAGCCACAGCTGAGTGCTCGGGACTGCGCGATTCAAGCCTTTCAACGCGGGAAGCGCTATTAAGGCTTGTCTGTTAAGATTTCGGCCCCGCGCGTGAAAACCTGAATCCGGTTTTGAAATTTCACGGAATTTTTACCGTTTCGTGTGGATCCTGTGCGCGCGGAATCGGTACAGCTTCAACCAGCTACGCTGAACGCAGTGAACACTAGAAAATACTATCGGGGCATGCCGGTGTGCATCGCTCTCTGGGGGATTGATGGATCTTTGGACTGCCTTGCAGGCACTGATACTAGGCGTTGTAGAAGGGCTGACGGAGTTTTTGCCCATTTCGAGCACCGGACACCAGATCATCGTTGCCGACTTGCTGAACTTCGGCGGCGAACGGGCCATGGCGTTCAATATCATCATTCAGCTCGGCGCGATTCTCGCGGTAGTCTGGGAGTTTCGCCGCAAAATCCTCGACGTGGTGATCGGCCTGCCGACCCAGCCGAGTGCACGGCGTTTCACCGCCAACCTGCTGATCGCCTTCCTGCCAGCCGTAGTGCTCGGGGTGATTTTTGCCGATCTGATCCACGAATACCTGTTCAACCCGATTACCGTGGCCGCAGCGCTGGTCATCGGCGGAATCATCATGTTGTGGGCCGAACAGCGCCAGCATGAAGTGCATGCCGAAACCGTCGACGAGATCCGCTGGACCGACGCCTTGAAAATCGGCTTCGCGCAATGCCTGGCGATGATTCCCGGCACCTCGCGTTCCGGCTCGACAATTATTGGCGGCCTGCTGTTCGGCCTGTCACGCAAGACCGCCACCGAGTTCTCGTTCTTCCTCGCCATGCCAACCATGGTCGGTGCGGCGGTGTATTCGGGCTACAAATACCGCGACCTGTTCGTTCCGGCGGATTTCCCGGTGTTCGCGATTGGTTTCGTCACGGCATTCATTTTCGCCATGATCGCTGTGCGCGGCCTGCTCAAGTTCATCGGCAGCCACAGCTATGCAGCCTTTGCCTGGTACCGGATTGCCTTCGGCCTGTTCATCCTGGCGACCTGGCAGTTCGGCTGGGTGGACTGGTCGGCAGCGAAGGCATGAATGATTCCCGCGCGCGCCGCCCGGAAGGCCGGCCTGCGGGCGGGCGCGTTCAGCATCTGAAGTTGAAACTGCTGGTGCTGTTGTTCGTCTGCGCGCTGCCGTTGTTCGGCTCGCTGTCGATGTGGCTCAGCGGCATCTCGCCGGTGCCGCTGGCGGCGTACGGGATTGTCAGTGTGCTGGCGTTCTTTGTGTACTGGGCCGACAAACGCAAAGCTCGCGCCGACGCCTGGCGCACCCCGGAAAACATCCTGCACGCGTTAGAACTGGCGGGCGGCTGGCCGGGCGCCTTGGTCGCGCAGCAGGTGTTCCGGCACAAGACCCGCAAGGTGTCGTTTCAGATTCTGTTCTGGGCGATCGTGTTGTTGCATCAGGTGTTCTGGATTGACCAGATGTTTCTCGGATCGAACTTGCTGTCGCTGATCTGAGGAAAACACATTCCTCTGTAGCTGCCGAAGGCTGCGATCTTTTGATTGATCGTTCCCACGCTCTGCGTGGGAATGCAGCCAGGGACGCTCTGCGTCCCAAAAGATCGCAGCCTTCGGCAGCTCCTACACGGGATCGGTTTACAGCTTCAGGCCGATTTGGGTTTTCCTAGGCAACCTGCTCACCACCAGTTGATGCGATCGCTGCAACAAACCCCGCAATTCCTCGGCACCCAGCGGGTAGGGCGGATGCATGATGATCCACTGCGCCCGCGCCAGATACGGCGCCGGATGAATCCCGGGGCGGTCGCAATGGCCGAGAAACAGATCCTTGTCGACCTTGAACGCCAGCGAATCCCCACGCAGCCCCTGCAAGGCAAACATCTTGTTGCCGGCAATCGAAAATACCCGCACGCCGCCCCATTTGTAGTCTTCCCGCGCGCCGGGCAGCGCCAGACAAAATTCGGCAACCTCGGCTTCGCTCATTCTTCCTTGTTTCATAGAAACCTGTCCCCGCAGGCATTGAACGATTCGACCAGGTGATCGATCCATGCGCGCACCGCTGGCATCACCCCGCGCCGGTGCGGATACACCGCTTGCAACCAGCCGCCGGGCAATGACCATTCCGGTAGCACTTGCACCAATGTGCCGTTACGCAATTCGGTTTCGCAGAACATCATCGGCAGCACAGTAAAGCCCTGACCGGCCAGGACGCAGGCCTTGCGCACCACGAAATCATCGATGCCCAGTCGCGCTTCCATGCTCAGATCGACGCTCTTGCCTTGCTGATCAAGCAGACGCACATGCACCATGCGATCGGCTTCCAGCGCGCCGAGCACCGGCAGATTCTTCAGGTCCTGCGGATGATTGATGGTTTTGCCTTGCATGAAGGCTGGGCTGGCGATCACCACTGCTTGGGCCTGACGCAAGCGCCGGGTGACCAGCAACGGATCTTCATCGCCGTGATCACGCACGCGCAAAGCGACATCGATGCCTTCAGTGACCAGATCCACCCGGCGATTGAGCAGTACGACCTCCAGCTGCACCTGAGGAAACTTGCCGAGAAAGTCGCTGATTACCGTCGGCAGCATTTCATGGGCAAGCCCGGTCGGGCACGACACCCGCAAGCGCCCGCGCGGCTCGCTGGACATGCTTGCTACCGCTTCATCGGCCATTTCCGCTTCCAGCAACATCGCCTGACAGTGGCGCAAATAGCGTTCACCGACGGCAGTGAGATTGAGTTGGCGAGTGGTGCGTTGCAGCAGACGTGCGCCGAGTCGTTCCTCCAGTTCGGCGATCCTTCTTGAAAGCCGCGATTTGGGAATGCCAAGCAAGCGCCCGGCGGCGGCGAATCCGCCGGCTTCGACCACTTTGGCGAAATAGTAGAGATCGTTGAGGTCCTGCATGTGCGTTTCCAGTCGTTCTATCAATGGGACGAACTATCGCATCGTCGGCGACTAATCAGCTATTGGTTTGTTGCGTAGGATTGTCTCCATTCCGTCGCCGCCGGCGATTCTTTCAGGAGAACCCATATGAAACTGTTGCACATCGATTCGAGCATTCTCGGCGACAACTCGGCTTCCCGTCAGTTGAGCCGTCAGGTCGTCGAGGCCTGGCAAGCCGCCGAGCCGAGCGCTGTGGTCACCTACCGCGACCTGGCGGCCGATGCGATCAGCCACTTCTCGTCGACCACACTGGTTGCCGCCGGCACCACCGCCGAACTGCGCGACGCTGCGCAACAGCACGAAGCCGGGCTGAGTGCTTCGACCCTGGCCGAGTTCATCGCTGCCGACGCTGTGGTGATTGCCGCGCCGATGTACAACTTCACCGTGCCGACCCAGCTCAAAGCGTGGATCGACCGCATCGCCGTGGCCGGCCAGACTTTCCGCTACACCGAAGCCGGCCCGGAAGGCCTGTGCGGTGGCAAGAAAGTGGTGATCGTGTCGACTTCCGGCGGCATCCATGCCGGTCAGGCCAGCGGCATCGCTCACGAAGAGTATCTGAAGCTGGTACTGGGCTTCCTCGGCATCACCGATATCGAGATCGTTCGCGCCGAAGGTCTGGCCTATGGTGAAGAAGTGCGCAACAACGCCATGAGCGCTGCACAAGCGAAGATCAGCGAGCAACTGTTCGCCGCTGCGTAAGGCTTGCGTAAAGAACAGCCGATGTTCAGGTACTCCCCAAAAAACTCTGTATTCTGGTTCCGCAAGGGCCGAATACGGAGTTTTTTGTTTCTGGCTGTTACATAATCTGGCCCGGATTATGCAGTTTCAGCACATCCGACAATGTGGTCCGACAGGGTGGGGCATTCATGAGGCATCTTTGTGCACTGTTGCTGATTTGCCTGCTGGCCGGCTTGAATTCAGTGCAGGCCGCACCGGGGCGCCACCCTGTCTGGAGCGTCGGTTATCACGAGATGACCTTTCTCGACCCGCTCGATCTGCAACCGATGCGCGCCATCGCTTTTTATCCGTCCAGTGACCGTGAGCACATGAGTTTGCTTGAGGGCTATTCCGTGGAGGCTGGTGAGGACACCAAGGTCGCGATCGGCCGCTTTCCCATGTTGATGCTCTCCCACGGCAATACCGGCACGCCGCTGGCCTTGCATGATCTGGCGACGTCGCTCGCTCGCAAAGGCTTTGTCGTGGTGGCGGTGATTCATCCCGGCGACAACTGGCGCGATCACAGCCGACTCGGCACGTTGAGCAATCTTTACGGGCGGCCAATCCAGATTTCCCAAGCGATCACCGCGACGCTCGGTGACAGCATGCTCGCGCCTTTCGTCAATGCTGACCAGGTTGGCGTGATTGGCTATTCGGCCGGTGGCGAGACCGCGCTGATTCTTTCCGGGGCGCAACCGGATCTGGATCGTCTGCGCCGCTATTGTCAGGAACGCCCGGACGATCACGACGCCTGCAACACCCAGGGCGAGCTGATTGTTGATCGCGATGACTTGCAGCCGGTGGCCGATCCACGGGTTCACGCGTTATTGCTGATGGCGCCGCTGAGCCTGAAGTTCGGCCGCCATACCCTCGCCGATGTGCATGTGCCGGTGCTGCTCTACAGCGGCGACGGCGACAAACTGGTGGCCTTCGATAAAAACGCTGCGGCTTTGGCGCGCAAACTGCCCACTGCGCCGGACTTCAAACTGCTGGCCGGGGCAGGGCACTTCGTGTTCATGGCGCCGTGCACCGAAGAGCAGATCCGCGCCATGCCAGCGTTGTGTACCGATGCCGACGGGGTGGATCGCGAGGATATTCACCGCAACCTGATCTCCGAGGCCGGACGGTTTTTTGCCCATGCACTGGGCAAATCGAGCAGGGCGGGGATGCAGACGGCGGATCAATAACTTCATCACCCCCCACCAATTCCTGTAGGAGCTGACGAGTGCAACGAGGCTGCGATCTTTTGACTTTGATTTTTCAAGATCAAGAGATCGCAGCCTCGTTGCACTCGTCAGCTCC
>NZ_JAGRQJ010000011.1:0-23873 GCF_018132745.1 Pseudomonas sp. 14A
AGTGCAACGAGGCTGCGATCTTTTGACTTTGATTTTTCAAGATCAAGAGATCGCAGCCTCGTTGCACTCGTCAGCTCCTACAGGGGAACCGTGTGGTTTCAGGAAGTTGCGCGGCGCTTGAGAACGAGGGTCAGGCCCAACCCGGTCACCGACAACAATGCCGCGCTGAAGAAGATCCACGAATAGCCCAGATTCAACGCCACCGCGCCCATCAGCGGACCGGCGATCGCCAACGCCAGATCAAAGAACACCGCATAAGCTCCCAGCCCCGATCCGCGACTGGAACTCGGCACCTGTTTGATCGCTTCAACGCCCAGCGCCGGGTACACCAGAGACAGCCCAAACCCCGCCAGCCCTGCGCCCATCAACGCATACGCAGTGGAGGGCGCCAGCCACAACATCACCAGGCCGACAGTTTCCACTGACATGCAAACGATGGCCGAGGCAAACCCGCCAAACCGGGCAATTGCCGAGATGAACAACAGCCGCGAGAGAATGAAGCACACGCCAAACACGGTCAGGCAATAGGCCGCGCCGGTCCAGCCTCGGTTGAGGTAGTAAAGAGTGATGAAGGTGGTCAGCGTGCCGTAGCCGATCGAGGCGAGGGTCAGGCTGGTGCCGTACGGCGCAATCTTGCCGAACACCGCCCAGAATGACAGGCGCTCGCCACGAATCACCGGCACCGAAGGCTTGTTGCGGATCAACCACAGCGCACCTGCCGCCAACGCCGACAGCGCGATGCCAAGGCTGACAAAACCATATTCGGCAACCATCACCACGCCCAAAGGCGCGCCAATAGCAATCGCGCCGTAAGAAGCGATGCCGTTCCAGCCGATGGATTTCGCCGTATGTTCGACCCCGACCTGGCCCATGCACCAACTGATGGTGCCGACGCCGATCAAGCCTTGGGCGATACCGAGCAGCAGTCGCCCGGCAATCAGGATCAACAGACTGGTCAGCGGAAAACTTTGCAGCAAGGTCGACAGCAACGTCAGCGCGCCACTGAGGACAATCCCCCACAAGCCATAAATGATCGCCCGCTTGGTCCCGAGCGTGTCCGACATGCGCCCGGCCATTGGCCGGCTGAGCAGGGTGGCCAGATACTGCGAGCCGATCACCAGCCCGGCAATGACCGCGCTGAAACCCAGTTGCTCATGGACGTAACCGGGCAATACCGCAATCGGCAGGCCGATGCAGAGGAAGGCGATAAAGGTGTAGAAAACGATGGAGACGATCTGCAGGGTGATCGCCAGGGAGCTTTGCGGTGGCAGTGGCTGCGCAGACATGAGCACTCGTTCGCGGGCGGCGGTGGGAGAGTTGCTGACATCATGGCGCGGGGCCGGGATAAAAGAAAGCAGGCTAACTACTTTCCCTTGGGATTGATGGGGCTGCTGACGGCCCCTTCGCGAGCAGGCTCGCTCCCACATTTGAAATGCATTCCCCCTGTGGGAGCGAGCCTGCTCGCGAATATCTGCGCACCCACCATTCCCAACCGCCGAATGCAAAAAGCCCCGTCACAGAGGACAGGGCTTTTAACTTGCAGCTTGCCGCTGGAAACTCGCAGCTGCCCTTAAAACACGACGCCCTGGCTACGCAGGTAGTCGTCATAAGTGCCGCTGAAGTCGGTCACGCCGTTCGGGCTCAGCTCGATGATGCGCGTGGCCAGGGACGATACAAACTCACGGTCGTGGCTGACGAAAATAAGCGTGCCCGGGTAGTTTTCCAGCGCCAGGTTCAGCGCCTCGATCGATTCCATGTCCAGGTGGTTGGTCGGTTCGTCCATGATCAATACGTTCGGCTTTTGCAGGATCAGCTTGCCGAACAGCATGCGGCCTTGCTCACCACCGGAGATGACCTTGACCGACTTGAGGATCTCGTCGTTGGAGAACAGCATCCGGCCCAAAGTACCGCGAATCATCTGCTCGCCCTGTGTCCACTGACCCATCCAGTCGAACAGGGTGACGTCGTCTTCGAAGTCGTGAGCGTGGTCCTGAGCGTAGTAACCCAGTTCAGCGGCGTCGGTCCATTTCACGCTACCGGCATCCGGGGTCAGTTCGTTGACCAGGGTGCGCAGCAGGGTGGTCTTGCCGATACCGTTCGGGCCGATGATCGCAACGCGCTCGCCGGCTTCAACCTGGAAGCTGAAGTCCTTGAACAGTGGCTTGCCATCGAAACCCTTGGCCATTTTCTCGACCATGACCGCCTGACGGTGCAGCTTCTTGTTCTGTTCGAAACGAATGAACGGGCTGACGCGGCTGGAAGGCTTGACCTCGGCCAGCTGGATCTTGTCGATCGCCTTGGCGCGGGAGGTGGCCTGCTTGGCTTTCGAGGCGTTGGCCGAGAAGCGGCTGACGAACGATTGCAATTCGGAAATCTGCGCTTTCTTCTTGGCGTTGTCCGACAGCAGCTGCTCGCGGGACTGGGTCGCCACGGTCATGTATTCGTCGTAATTGCCCGGGAACAGACGCAGCTCGCCGTAATCCAGGTCAGCCATGTGCGTGCACACGCTGTTCAGGAAGTGACGGTCGTGGGAGATGATGATCATCAGGCTGTTGCGCTGGGTGAGGATGTTTTCCAGCCAGCGAATGGTGTTGATGTCCAGGTGGTTGGTCGGTTCGTCGAGCAACAGCACTTCCGGATCGGAGAACAGTGCCTGCGCCAGCAACACGCGCAGTTTCCAGCCTGGCGAAACTTCGCTCATCGGGCCGAAATGCTGTTCCAGCGGAATACCCAGACCCAGCAACAATTCACCGGCGCGGGATTCGGCGGTGTAGCCGTCCATCTCGGCGAATTCGGTTTCCAGCTCGGCAACGGCCATGCCGTCTTCTTCGGACATTTCCGCCAGCGAGTAGATGCGATCGCGCTCGGCCTTGACCTTCCACAGCTCTTCGTGACCCATGATCACGGTGTCGATCACGGTGAATTCTTCGTAGGCGAACTGATCCTGGCGCAGCTTACCCAGACGCACGTTCGGCTCGAGCATGACCTGACCGCCGGACGGATCGAGATCGCCGCCGAGGATTTTCATGAAGGTCGACTTGCCGCAACCGTTGGCACCGATCAGGCCGTAGCGATTGCCTGCGCCGAATTTGACCGAAACGTTTTCGAACAGCGGCTTGGCGCCAAACTGCATCGTGATGTTAGCTGTGGAGATCAATTACCTTACCTATCAATGGGTTAGAGCTGGTCTGTGGTGCCTGGTACCGGACTTGAGTACCAATCTGGAGCTTTTCCAGCTCCCCCCAGTCTGTGCTTGAGTTGAGCCAACGCGCATAAGCCGTCCGCAACTGGGGCCGTTGAAGGCAAGCTGCTGAGCGACGAGTACGGGGTTCTTGTTGGACATTGGCGCGCATTGTCGCATAACTCAGACGGCAGTTATATGGCAGGCAAACGGACGTACGCATCGGCTCGTCCGAGAAGCGATCGATATCCGCTGATCAAAATCTCGAAAACCCGAATGAACTCACTCGACCATTTTCACTTCGGAAAGTGGAGCAGTAGCCATTTTCGTTCAAACGAGTGAGGACCAAGCCATGCGAGCAATGACCTATCACGGCGCCCATGACGTGCGCGTCGAAACCGTACCGGACCCGAAACTTGAAGCCGCCGACGACATCATCCTGCGCGTCACGGCTACCGCCATCTGCGGATCGGACCTGCACCTGTATCGAGGCAAAATACCCACCGTCGAGCACGGCGATATCTTTGGCCATGAGTTCATGGGCATCGTCGAAGAAACCGGCCCAGCCGTCACGGCGGTGCAGCGCGGCGACCGTGTGGTGATTCCGTTCGTGATCGCCTGTGGCGATTGCTTTTTCTGTCAGCAAGAGCTTTACGCCGCCTGCGAGACCACTAATGAAGGCCCCGGCGCGGCGCTGAACAAGAAAATGATTCCGCCGCCAGCAGCGCTGTTCGGCTACAGCCGTCTGTATGGCGGAATTCCCGGTGGCCAGGCGGAGCTGGTGCGCGTACCGAAAGCCAACACCGGGCCGTTCAAGGTGCCGGGTACGCTGTCGGACGAGAAAGTGTTGTTTCTCTCTGACATCCTGCCGACTGCCTGGCAGGCGGTGATCAACGCCGGCGTCAAACAGGGTTCGAGTCTGGCGATTTATGGTGCCGGGCCGGTCGGTCTGCTCACCGCAGCCTGCGCCAGGATGCTCGGCGCTGAGCAGATCTTCATGGTCGACCATCACCAGTACCGCCTCGATTACGCCCAGCGCACCTACGGCGTGATTCCGATCAACTTCGATGAAGACGATGACCCGGCTGACACCATTACCAGCCAGACCCCGGGCCATCGCGGCGTCGATGCGGTGGTCGATGCCGTAGGCCTTGAAGCCAAGGGCAGCACCACCGAAACCGTCATGGCTACACTCAAGCTTGAAGGCAGCAGCGGCAAAGCCTTGCGCCAATGCATCGCTGCCGTTCGGCGCGGTGGAGTGGTCAGCGTTCCGGGCGTATATGCCGGGTTCATCCATGGCTTCATGTTCGGCGACGCTTTTGACAAGGGCCTGACCTTCAAAATGGGCCAGACTCACGTACAGCGTTTTCTGCCGGAGCTACTTGGCTACATCGAAACCGGCAAGTTGCAGCCCGAAGCGATCATCACTCACAGGCTGTCGCTGGAACAGGCGGCCGAGGGCTACAAGATCTTCAATAAAAAGCAGGAAGAATGCCGCAAGGTGATTCTGACCCCGGGTGGAAGCGATGTTCCGCTGGCGCAGCTGGATGAAACCACACCGTTCGCACCGGCCACCTGAAACCGAGGAGTTTTCATGGCGCTACCGTCATCTTCATTCGCAGCTCCCGTACGCGCATGGTTCGTCAGCCTGTCGCGTACGGGCTGGGGAGGGCGCATTTTCTGGCTGACCCTGGTCGGTGTAACCGTGTTGCTGCTGATCAGCGGCTACACCGGTCTGGTCAGTACCGGGCGCGACACCTTGCGCCTCGCCAGCCTGGGCGGGCTATCGGGTTTCGCGGCCACGGCAGTCGGTGCGTTATTGGCCTTGGCTTTGCGCGCGATTACTTCACGAACCCAGGACACCATGCTCGGGTTCGCGGCGGGGATGATGCTGGCCGCCAGCTCTTTTTCACTGATCCTGCCGGGCATTGCGGCGGCGAAGGAGGCCGTGAGCAGTCCCATGCTCGCCGCTGCCGTCGTTGTGGCCGGCATGGCTTTGGGCGTGGCGTTGATGGTCGGCCTTGACCGCTTCGTCCCCCACGAACATGAAAAAAGCGGCCGGCGCGGGCCGGAAGCCAAGCGCTTCAATCGGGTCTGGCTGTTCGTGCTGGCGATCACCCTGCACAACCTGCCGGAAGGCATGGCGATCGGCGTCAGCTTCGCCACCGGCGACATGAAAATCGGCTTGCCGCTGACCACTGCGATCGCCATTCAGGACATCCCCGAAGGTCTGGCTGTGGCGTTGGCGCTGCGGGTGACCGGCATTTCCGCCGTGCGTGCAGCGTTGATCGCCGCCGCTTCAGGATTGATGGAACCGTTGGGCGCGATCATCGGATTGGGCATCACCAACAGTTTTGCGTTGGGCTTTCCGGTGGCGATGGGCCTGGCCGCCGGCGCGATGATTTTCGTGGTGTCCCACGAAGTTATTCCGGAAACTCACCGCAACGGTCACGAAACGCCTGCCACGCTTGGGCTGATGCTCGGCTTCGGCGTGATGATGTTTCTCGACACGGCTTTGGGTTAGCCAACCGACGCACACCACTGAGCGCATCGCCCCGCACAAAAAAGGAATTTTTTTCAGCGCCAATCACTCTTTCGTTTATAGGCAATGCCAATAACGCAGGGGAATGAGTCATGTCGCTGATCGAAATCCCGACCAGGAAGTCTTCGGGTAAAACATCCATGCCGGCGGATACCGAGCGCCGGCTCTATGACCGATTGTTGGCAGAAGACTCCACGGCTGACCGTGCGGCACTGGACTTTCTCCGTCGGCAACTGAGCAAGGCGGCTGCGCTGTCTGACGATTTGCCGGCCAGCGCCGAAGAGCTGCTGCAATGGTCGGAAACCCGGTGCGCCAGAGTTGCTGCCGAATACGCTGAGTACCTCGAACAACGCCAGCAAGGTGCACCACGGCGCTATTTCCGCAACAAGTCACACGCGTTGTATTTCATCTTGCATGTGGCACCGACCAAAGAGGTCGATGGCGCTTGGCTGGCCGGGTTGCTGCCGCAGTGGCAGGATCCGCGTTTCGACGATTTGCTCGATACCTATCTGGAAGAGTTGGGCGAAGGTGTTCCTCGGCAGAACCATGTGGTGATCTATCGCAAACTGCTTGCCGAGCATGACTGCTCTGATCTGAGCGGTCTTGCCGACGAGTATTTTCTGCAAGGCGCGGTGCAGTTGGCACTGGGACGTTTCGGCGGGCAGTTTCTGCCTGAAGTTATCGGTTTCAATCTTGGCTACGAACAACTGCCGCTGCATCTGCTGATCAGTGCTTATGAATTGGCAGAGCTGGGCATCGATCCGCACTATTTCCGTCTGCATGTGACCATCGACAACGCCAGTACCGGGCACGCGCGCAAGGCTGTGCAATCAATGCTCGAACTGATGCCGCTGGGCGAAGAGCGCGATGAGTTCTATCGGCGCATGGCCGTCGGTTATCGCCTCAATGATGTCGGCAAAGGCACAACCGCCGTGATTACAGAGTTCGATCTGGACCACGAAGTCATCGCCATGCTTGAGCGCAAGGCTGTCTTTGGCCGGCACATGCATTCCGATTATTGCCGCATCGAAAACCGCACCATCAATCAATGGCTGGCCACGCCGGGGCAAATGGGCGAATTCCTCGCAGCTCTGGAGCGCAAGAGCTGGATCAAGCGCGGCGAGGCGGTGGAAGAAAGTCGCTTCTGGCGTTTGATCGACGGTAGCGATGCGGCGATGTTCGGGGTGTTCAACGGCTATGAGAAACAGCTGCTGCGCGACTGGATCACTCAGGATTGCCCGGCATCTCGCCCTCGGCCTTACGTACGCCGCGAAGCTGCGGTAGAGGAAACCTTTGACGATGATGCCGATCTGCTCAATCTGGAAGCGGCACTGGCCGACAAACCTGCCGCCGAGCAAATGGCGTTGTTGATGCCTTGGCTGCAACCGCAGCGACACTGGCGCCCGGCCGGACTTTTCGCGACGCGTCGCTTCATCCAACTGCGCGCCCGCTTGCGTTGAAACAAGGAGGCTTCATGTCGGCACAAGAAACATCGGACAGAGCGCTGTTCGAGCTGGGCAAGCGTTTGCTCGACAGCGGCTATCACTTCATCACCCCAACGCCGTTGACCCACGAACGATTTCTGCAGCGCTTTGCCACGCCGTTGGCGAAAGATCTGCGCGATGTGTTTGGTTGGTCGATGCCGTTTCCTGCTGAGCTGTTCAGCGCAGACGAACTGGCCACGCTGGAACAGGCCGGCGTAGTTGAACTCGATGGCGCGGTGTGGCGCAGTCATGTGCGCTGGTCGACGCTGAATGACCGGATATTCGCCCATTCGGCATTTCCGACCACCGCGAGCGATGCGGTGTTCTTTGGCCCGGACACTTATCGTTTTGCTCAGGCCATCGAAGCGCAATTGCAGCAACGTTTTTCGCCGATCAGGCGCGCTGTGGACATCGGCTGCGGCAGCGGTGCCGGGGCGGTGTTGATCGCCAAGGCACGGCCGGATGCCGACGTGCTGGCGGTCGACATCAATCCGCGGGCGCTGCGCATGAGTGCGGTCAACGCCGAGCTGGCGGGCGCAAACAATGTGTCGGTGTATCACAGCGATCTGCTCGCCAGTGTCGAAGGGCAGTTCGATCTGATCATCGCCAATCCGCCGTACATGAACGACGAACAACAGCGCGCCTATCGCCACGGCGGCGGGGCGCTGGGTGAGGGTTTGTCGGTGCGGATCGTGCGTGAGGCGTTACCGCGTCTGGAAGTCGGCGGCACGTTGCTGGTGTACACCGGCGTGGCGATCGTCGCCGGGCAGGATCCGTTCCGCGAGGCTGTGGCGCCTCTGCTCAAGGGCGAACGTTTTGGCTGGACTTATCGCGAACTCGATCCGGATGTGTTCAGCGAGGAACTGCTCAAGCCTGAATATGAGCGCGCCGAGCGAATCGCCGTGGTCGCACTGACGGTAACCCGCGAGCAGTGACCGATAGTTGGGCCACTGCTCGCGCGGTGGCCTTCAGCGATTTCTGATGCGCGAGATCGTCAGCAGGCAAACCCCTACCAGCATTGCCGCACCGGCTACCAGCAGCGGTGAAGGGCGTATCGGCAGGCGCGAGATGCGCTCGACCCGCCCCTCAACCGAAGAACGCACCGCAGCGGCAGGTTCAGCCTGATAGGGCGCTTCTTCGATCTCCAGGCGCAAGCCGTCCGGCATTTCCAGCGTCAGGCCCTCGATGGTCCCGGCAATTCTGTCCGGATACACCGGCTCACCGGTCGGGTCGAGCTGGTCGTAAAAAAATGTCTGCCCTTCAAGCCAGCCGATCGCGGTCTGCAATTCGGGTCCCAGGTAATACTTGCCATCGAGAAAAAAGCCAGAGAATTGCGGCGCGCGTTCGACACTTTCAATGCGATAGCGCTGACCTGGTTTCATACCGGTTTGCGGGGCGATCATGAGGGTTCCTCCCATTGTTGATAAGCGATAGAGGAGTGCGTACGAAGCGTGGTTCCATCGAATTGAGCAATGGCCGTTGCGCCTGTTTTTCATGTACCGCAGCTATTACACAAAAGATCTGCAAGACAGTTTTTCACACTTGAGAGTTCACTACCGGTTACAAAGTGTGGCTAAAATGCCACCCTTCACCGAGCGCCCGGAAACGGCGCGGGCCAAGGACGCGCCCTGTGCATCAAGACCGCTGCATAAGACGCTGGGCTCAAGGCCGCCACGCGCGCAGTTTGTTCACTTTTGACGTGTGACTCTTTTCCGTGAAACTCATCATTGCCGCTGTTTATGTCATTTCAATTGCCTACGTCCACCTGCGTGGACGCGTGCGCCACAAACTGGGCCGGCAATTGAGTGACCATTCGACGTTTCTCGCCCCGATCAATTGCTTTCTCTATCTGTTTTCGAAGATTCCCAACAAGCCCTATCTGAACCCGGCAGACTTTCCCGATCTGAGCCCGTTGCAGGCGCACTGGCAAGAGATTCGCGAGGAAGGCCAGAATCTGTTGCGTGCCGGTGAGATCAAGCGCTCGAATCAGTATGACGATGTCGGCTTCAATTCTTTCTTCAAGACTGGCTGGAAGCGCTTCTACCTCAAGTGGTACGGCGACAGTCACCCCTCGGCGATGAAGCTGTGCCCGCGCACCACCGAACTGGTGCAAAGCATCGGCTCGATCAAAGCGGCAATGTTTGCCGAGCTGCCACCGGGCTCGAAGCTTGTCCGTCATCGCGATCCTTATGCCGGTTCCTACCGTTATCACCTGGGCCTGGATACGCCGAATGATCCCGGCTGCTACATCAACGTCGACGGCGAGAACTATCACTGGCGCGATGGCGAAGCGGTGATGTTCGACGAGACGTTTATTCATTACGCAGAAAACACCACGGATCAGAACCGAATCATTCTGTTCTGCGACATTGAGCGTCCGTTGAAATACCGCTGGGCCGCGGCGTTCAATCGCTGGTTCAGCCGCACCGTGATGTCAGCGGCAGGCGCGCCGAATGATGCGGGGGACAAGACCGGTGGGATCAACCGCTTGTTTACCAAGATCTACAAGATTCGTTTGCGCGGCAAAGAACTGAAGAAGCGCAACCGTACGCGTTACTACTTGGAAAAATGGGCGATTTTTGCCGCATTGTTGGCGATCTTTATTCTGATCTGAAAATTTCCGGAGTCAGTACCGGCCTCTTCGCGAGCAGGCTCGCTCCCACAATTTGCAATGCGTTCCCCTGTGGGAGCGAGCCTGCTCGCGAAGGCGGCCTTCAGCTGCAAATCATTTAGATCTGATTCAACACTCACTCCCCGGACGCCTTCCGAGTCTTCTTCGCCGGCGCCGCCTTGCTGGTTGATTTGGCCTTGGGCTTGGCCGGTGCCTTGCCGCCGAGGCTGCGTTTGAGCAGCTCGGTCAAGTCGATAACATCGGCAGTCTTGCGCTCTTCCTCGCCAGTGGCGGTCTCGACATCCTCGATCTTGCCCTCGTGGGCTTTTTTCTCGACCAGCGCCATGATCTTGTCTTCGAACTCGTCCTTGTAGTCTTCAGGCGACCACTCCGAGGTCATGTCTTCAACCAAACGTTTGGCCATGTCCAGCTCACCCTTCGCCAACTGGGGCTTGGTCACTTCACTGCCCAGCGCCAGTTCATCAAGGCTGCGCACTTCCTGTGGCCAGCGCAGCTTCACCAGAACCAGCGCCGACTCCAGCGGCATCAACGCGGCCAGGTATTGGCGGGTATGCAGGACGACACGGGCGAGGGCGACCTTGTTGGTTTTGCTTAGCGTCTCGCGCAGCAACGCGTAAACCTTGCCACCGCGCTTGTCCGGCGCCAGGTAGTAGGGCGTATCGATGTTTTGCAGTGGAATCTGTTCGGCGTCGACGAAAGAAAAAATGTCGATGGTCTGCGTGGAAACGGGGTGCGCCGAGCGGATTTCTTCCTCGCTGAGCACCACGTATCGGCCCTTTTCGTAGGCCACGCCTTTGACGATGTTTTCTTTGGTGACTTCCTTGCCGGTGACCTTATTGATGCGTTTATAGCCCACCGGGTCCATGCTGCGGCTGTCGAGCCAATCGAAGTCCACGCCTTGGGACGACGTCGCTGAAACCAGCGCCACGGGGATGTGTACCAGTCCAAAACTGATTGCGCCTTTCCAGATTGCCCGAGCCATGACTTGTCCTCCGAGTGATGATCAGGTGACCCGTGGCGCGGTGAGAAAGTTTCCAGTGATTGCGCAGCGTCAAGCGGTACGGTCAAGCCGTGTTACATGTTGTTTAAGACGCGAGGGTTAACAAATCCGAACCCACGGCGTAGCGTGGGCTCCAAGGCTCTAGTCCACGCACATCGAGAGGTATTCCTCATGAACCGCTTTCTGATTGGCATCGCCGTCCTCGCCCTCAGTGGCGGTCTGGTGCATGCCGATGTCGTGCTGGCGCAAAGCCCCACCGGCAACAGCAATAACCCTTACAACAGCCCGATCCGCCGGGCCAACCCCAACAGCATGCAGGGCACCCAGCCCAGTGCTCCGCCCCTTCGCGGGCCGAACACCGTTCCCGTGCCACGTCAGCCAACCGTTGAAAATCGCGGTATCGGCAATGGCCAGCCCATTCGCTCGGTGCCGAGCAATCCGCCAACCTTCATTCCCAACCCGCCCCCACGGGGCACCGGCAGCAACCGTTGAACGGCGGGACTGAGGTCCTGTCAGCCTTTCACACGAACAAAAGGAATCGTGCATGTTGCGTAAAACCCTTATAGCCACCTGCTGCGCCGCCGCGCTGATAAGTGCCCCGGCCTTCGCCGCCGCGCCTAAAGAGCTGAAAAGCGAACAGGGCATTCTTGAAGTCACCACCATTGCCCAAGGCCTGGAACATCCGTGGGCGCTGGCGTTTCTGCCTGATCAGAAGGGCATGCTGGTGACCGAACGCCCGGGGCATCTGCGGGTCGTCAGCAAGGACGGCAAACTGTCGGAGCCGATCAGTGGCGTGCCGCAAGTCTGGGCCAAAGGGCAGGGCGGGTTGCTTGATGTGGCGCTGTCGCCAGACTTCAAGCAGGACCGTATGGTCTACCTGTCGTACGCAGAAGGCGGCGGTGAGGGCGGCAAGGCTGGTACGGCGGTAGGGCGCGGACGGCTTTCCGATGACCTGAAGACGCTGAAGGACTTCAATGTGATCTTCCGTCAGGAACCGAAACTATCGGTGAGCAACCACTTCGGTTCACGGCTGGTGTTCGATCGCGACGGGTATCTGTTCATCACCCTCGGCGAAAACAACGATCGGCCGACGGCGCAGGATCTCGACAAGCTGCAAGGCAAAGTCGTACGCATCTTCCCCGATGGCAAAGTGCCGGACGATAACCCTTTCGTTGGCCAATCCGGTGTCCGGCCTGAAATCTGGTCCTATGGCCTGCGCAACCCGCAGGGCGCGGCGCTCAATCCGTGGACCGGCACGCTGTGGGAGAACGAACACGGACCACGTGGCGGTGACGAAGTGAACATCATCGAGCGCGGCAAAAACTATGGCTGGCCGTTGGCGACCCATGGAATCAATTACTCGATGCAGCCGATTCCGGAAGCCCAAGGCAAGACTGCTGAAGGCACCGTGGCGCCGCACCATGTCTGGGAAAAATCCCCCGGGGTTACCGGCATGGCGTTTTACGATGCCGATCGCTTCACGCCGTGGCAGCACAACGCGTTTATCGGCGCACTGGTGACCCAGGAACTGATTCGCCTGCAATTTGATGGCGACAAAGTCGTGCATGAGGAGCGTTTGCTGGGTGAGTTGAACAAGCGGATACGCGATGTGCGCCAAGGGCCGGATGGCTATCTGTATGTGCTGACGGACGAAGAGAATGGTTCGCTGTACAGGCTGGGGCTGAAATGATTGCGTGCGGTGAATGATCCGACGCCTTCGCGAGCAGGCTCGCTCCCACATTGAAATGCAGTCTCCCTGTGGGAGCGAGCCTGCTCGCGAAGAGGCCCGCATATTCCGCAGACTTGATCGTTCCCACGCTCTGCGTGGGAATGCAGCCCGGGACGCTCTGCGTCCCAAAAGATCGCAGCCTTCGGCAGCTCCTACATATGGGGCGCGCCAGTCAGTCCCGCATTTGGCCGAACCGCCGCCCCGTTGCCTTGTTATAGTTCGGGCCTTATTTCCCAGCCCGGTAAAGGATCACTGCCATGACTCAATACTCCGCCTTCAGCGTCGAACTGGCCGATAAAATCGCGCATGTGCAGATCAATCGCCCGGAAAAGATCAACGCAATGAACGCGGCGTTCTGGAGCGAGATTGTCGAGATCTTTCAATGGATCGACGATACCGACGAAGTCCGCGTGGTAGTCCTCAGCGGTAATGGCAAACATTTTTCTTCCGGCATCGACCTGATGATGCTTGCGGGTGTCGCCAATGAACTGGGCAAGGACGTGGGCCGCAATGCGCGCCTGTTGCGGCGCAAGATCCTCAATCTGCAAGCCTCGTTCAACGCCGTCGACAACTGCCGCAAACCGGTGCTTGCTGCGATTCAGGGCTATTGCCTGGGCGGGGCGATTGATCTGATCTCAGCCTGCGACATGCGCTACGCCGCCGAGGACGCGCAGTTCTCGATCAAGGAAATCGATATCGGCATGGCCGCTGACGTTGGCACATTGCAACGGTTGCCGCGAATCATCGGAGACGGCATGCTGCGTGAACTGGCTTACACCGGTCGCACCTTTGGCGCCGCGGAAGCACGCAGCATGGGCCTGGTCAACCGGGTCTACAGCGACAAGGACACGCTGCTCGAAGGCGTGTTCGACATCGCCCGGGACATCGCTGCCAAGTCGCCGATTGCCGTGACCGGCACCAAGGAAATGATCAGCTACATGCGCGACCATCGCATCGACGATGGTCTCGAATACGTTGCCACCTGGAACGCCGCCATGCTGCAATCCACCGATCTGCGCGTGGCCATGGCCGCCCATATGAGCAAACAGAAACCCGAATTTCTGGATTGAGTAAACATGACCTCTCGCTGGACCACTGCAGTACTCGACACCGATCAACCCGGCGGCTGGGCCGTAGCGCGCAGCCCGGAAGGCTTCCTGTTCGATGACAACGGCGCACTGTTCCCGCGCGAGTGGCTCAAGCGCCAGGATCTCTCGGTACTTGCTGAGCACGGTATTGGTCATCTCGATGGCGAGCCGGTGTATCTGCTCGAGTTGCGCAGCGTCAGCGAAGTGCCCGGTTGCGGCTGGAAAGGCTTGCGGGCGTTCATGCTAGAGAGCGATCACACCCTGTACAAAGTGCTCGGTTACGCCGCACAGATCGGCACCTGGGCGCGCGAGCATCGCTTCTGCGGCAACTGTGGCCAGCCGATGACGCAAGTACCGCGCGAACGAGCGATGTATTGCCAGCCGTGCGATCTGCGCAGCTATCCGCGCATCTCACCGAGCATGATCGTGCTGATCACCCGTGGCGACGAAATTCTTCTGGCACGCTCGCCGCGTTTCGTCACCGGGGTTTACAGCACGCTGGCCGGCTTCGCCGAGCCGGGAGAATCAGCCGAGGATTGCCTGATTCGTGAAGTTCGCGAGGAAGTGCAGATCGAAGTGAAGAACATCCAGTACATCGGCAGCCAGTGCTGGCCGTTCCCGCATTCGATGATGCTCGGCTTCCATGCCGAATATGCCGGTGGCGAGATTGTCTGTCAGGAAGACGAGATCGAAGACGCCCAGTGGTTCAACGTGCACGAGTTGCCGCCGTTGCCAGCGTCGCGTTCGATTGCCCGTTACCTGATCGACGTCTATGTGGCGCGGCGCTTAGGCCACGCTGAACCAGTGTTGCCAGGCTAGGCGCACGGTCAGGCCGAGCACTACGGTGATGAATACCGGACGAATGAATTTGGCGCCGCCGCTGATCGCGGTGCGCGCGCCGAAGAAAGCCCCGACCATCACCGACAGGCCCATGCACAGGCCGATGATCCAGTCGACTTGTCCGGAGAAGATGAACACCGACAGCGCCGCGATGTTGCTGACGAAGTTCATGCTCCGCGCCACGCCGCTGGCCTTGACCAGATCGATCGGGTACAGCAGCAGACTGCTCACCGTCCAGAACGCCCCCGTGCCGGGTCCCGCCACGCCATCATAGAAGCCGAGGCTGAAGCCTTGGGTCGATTGCCATTTCTTTTTGATCGGCGCGTCGCTGTCCAGCGGCGCTTTCGGCGTGCCGCCAAACAGCAAATACAGGCCACAGGCGAAGACGATCACCGGCAGCATTTTGTTCAGCCACTCGGCCGGCAGGTAATGCGCAACCACCGCGCCAGTGAGCGCACCGACCAGTGTGCCGACAATCGCGTGGGTCCACTGGCGTGGGTGGAACAGTTTGCGCTTGTAGAAGGTGAAGCTGGCGGTCGCCGAACCGAAGGTCGAGCTCAGCTTGTTGGTGCCTAGCACCAGATGCGGCGGCAGGCCCGCCGTCAGCAGCGCCGGCGTGGTCAACAGACCGCCACCGCCAGCGATGGCATCGATGAAACCGGCAAGGAAGGCAACAGCAGCCAGAATGGCCAGGGTGGTGAGGTCAACGCTGAGTTCGAAAGGCATGGAGTCGGCTTATTCGGCAAGGCGCAGAACATGGGCTGCGGGGAGGGCGGCTATGTTACCTGTATCGAACTGTTGCGGCGAGCCAGAGCATGCCATTGCCGATTGCATTTGGAATGCGTTCCCGTGCAGGAGCTGCCGAAGGCTGCGATCTCCTGGGGCGCAGAGCGTCCCGGTTGCTGCGCGTGGGAACGATCAAATCAAGATCAAAAGATCGCAGCCTTCGGCAGCTCCTACACAGGGGCGGGTTGGCTTTAGAGACCGAGCTCACTCAGCCCCGGATGATCATCCGGTCGGCGGCCCAGCGGCCAGTGGAATTTGCGCTCGCTTTCCTTGATTGGCATGTCATTGATGCAGGCATAGCGTTGGAACATCAGGCCGGTTTCATCGAACTCCCAGTTCTCGTTACCGTACGAGCGGAACCAGTTGCCCGAATCGTCGTGCCATTCATAGGCATAACGCACCGCGATACGTGTATCGGAGTAGGCCCAGAGCTCTTTGATCAAGCGATAATCCAGTTCCTTCGCCCATTTGCGCGTCAGAAAAGCCTTGGCCTCTTCGCGATTGTTGGCGAACTCGGCGCGATTGCGCCATTTGGTGTCGAGGGTATAAGCGAGCGAAACCTTTTCTGGATCGCGGGTGTTCCAGCCATCCTCGGCCAGACGCACCTTCTCGATGGCTGAAGCATGGTTGAACGGCGGCAATGGCGGACGTACCTGGGCTGCAGTCGACATGTTCAATCTCCTGTTTCATTTAATGTATGAACAACAAGTCCGGCTTGTTGAGAGTTACAGGCCCAATAACTTTCGCGCCATGCATTGCGCATTATCGGCGGCACTGTGATCACCCATCACAAGCGCTACGGTAATGGCGCCTTCAATCAGGATCAGCAACTGTCTGGCCAATAGTTGCGGATCCTCGGCACCATATTCGGTACACAGCTCGCACACGTAGTCGAGCAGCTTCTGTTTATGTTCTTTGGCCACCAGCCGCACTGGATCCTGCGGATCACCGGTTTCGCCACTGGTGTTGATAAAGGCACAGCCGCGAAAGCCTTCCGAGTCGAACCAACCCTTGAGCACTGTAAACAGGTTGAGCAGACGATCGGCCGGGGTTTCGGCCTGATCGACAGCATGTGTGAACCAGTGCATCCAGCGAATATCCCGTCGCTGAAGGGCTGCGACAACCAGTGCGTCCTTGTCGGCAAAGTAACGGTAAATGCTTTTTCTGGAGACGCCGGCGGTCTTCACCAGAAGATCCATGCTGGTGGCAGCGATGCCACTTTTGTAGATCAACTTTTCGGTGACATCCAGAATGATGTCGCGTGTCTCATTGCTGATTGATTCGTTCATGTGGCGAACAGTAGAACGAGTGTTCTCCTTGGTCAAGCGAATTTCTTCGGCGTGTGTGAAAACGCTTTCGCGAGCACGCTCGCTCCCACAGGGGAATGCATTTCAACGGTGGGAGCGAGCCTGCTCGCGAAGGGGCCATTACGGACACTGACAAGACCCGGCGCAGACGATGGTGTAAGCTCTCTAACTCTTCGGAATCGAACCTTGCGAGCCTTATGCCGTTGCTTTTCAAACGTTCTCTGCTGCCCAAACTGCGCAGCTTCGCGCTGACCGCCGAGGCGGTGAGCATTCTGTCCAGTGCCGCCGAATTCCGACGCTGCCTGCTCGAGCAAATCGCCGCAGCGACCCAGCGCATCTACATCGTCGCGCTGTATTTGCAGCAGGACGAAGCCGGCCAGGAAATCCTCGATGCCCTGCACGCGGCCAAGCTCAAGCGTCCCGAGCTGGAAATCGCCGTGGTGGTTGACTGGTTACGTGCCCAGCGCGGCCTGATCGGCGCGGGCAAGCAGCCGGGCAACGCCGCCTGGTATCAGGACATGACCCGCACGCACCAGAGCGAAGTGCCGATCTACGGCGTGCCGGTGCAGACCCGCGAGCTGTTCGGCGTGCTGCACCTCAAAGGCTTTGTGATTGACGACAAGGTGGTCTACAGCGGCGCCAGCCTGAACAACGTTTACTTGCACAAACTCGACAAGTACCGTTTCGACCGTTACCACGTGCTGCACAGTCGCGAGCTGGCGGATTCGATGCATCACCTGGTCAAGCATGGCCTGATCGAATCGAAAGCCGTGCACCGCCTCGACCTGCCCAACCTGCCGACTACCCGCAGCCTGCGCAACGACATCGGTGACCTGCGCAGCCGTCTCAAATACGCGACTTATGACACCGGCGCCGGCAGCACCAGCCGGGAAGGGCTGTCGGTCACGCCACTGCTCGGCGTCGGCAAGAACAACCCGCTGAACCGGGCGATTCTCGAGCTGATCGCCAGCGCGCAAAAGCAGCTGACTATCTGCACTCCGTACTTCAACCTGCCCCTGGGCGTGATCCGTGAGATCAATCGAGCGCTGGCCCGTGGCGTGAAGATCGATATCGTGGTCGGCGACAAGACCGCCAACGATTTCTACATTCCGCCGAGCGAGCCGTTCAAGGTGATCGCCGCGCTGCCGTATCTGTACGAGATCAGCCTGCGCCGCTTCGCCAAACGCCACCAGCACAGCATCGACAGCGGCCAGTTGAACCTGCACCTGTGGCGCGACGGTGACAACACCTATCACCTCAAAGGCATGTGGATCGATCAGCGCTACACCTTGCTGACCGGCAACAACCTCAATCCGCGCGCGTTTCGCCTCGACCTGGAAAACGCGCTGCTGATCGAAGACCCGAAAGGCGAGTGGCTGGAGCCAAGGGCGAAAGAGCTGGAGAATATTTTCCGCCATACCACGCGGATCGACAGTTTCCAGACCCTGGAGACACTGCCGGATTATCCGGCAGGGGTGGCGAAGTTTCTCAAGCGTGTCAGTCGGGTGAGGATTGAGCGGTTGTTGTACAGGATTCTCTAGAGCGTCCGGAATTGCTTTCGCGAGCAGGCTCGCTCCCACAGGGAAATGCATTCCAACTGTGGGAGCGAGCCTGCTCGCGAAGGGGCCAGACCAGAGGCTAAAAAATCAGTTCAGCCCCAACTTCCCGCGCATCATCGACAGATCCTCCGCCAGGGTATTCACCGGCCCGACCAGCGCTTTGCGGTCGTTGTCCTTGACCTTGTCATAGGTCTCAAACCCGCCATCCGCTGTCTTGTACTTGGCCAGAATCCGGTCGACCGTAGCGAAGTTCTTGTCGACTTTCGCTACAAACGCTTTGTCCTGCTGTTCGATCTGGGGGCGGAACAGGTCGACGATCTTCTTGGCGCCGTCGATGTTGCCCTGGAAGTCGTACAGGTCAGTGTGGCTGTAGCGATCCTCCTCGCCGGAAATCTTCGTCGCCGCCACTTCTTCCAACAGTGCGGCAGCGCCGCCAACGACTTTCTCCGGCGGGAAGGTCAGACCGGCCACACGGGTTTGCAGGTCCTGCACGTCTTTGTTCAAACCGTCGGCCAGTGCGTCCAGACCCTTGGTGGTTTTCTCCGCAAACAACGAATATTCGATGCGGTGGAAACCGGTGAAGTCTTCAGCCTTCACGCCTTTCTCGTGATCGTCGACGCGCGAGTCAATGGACGCATCGAGATCGCTGAACAGCTCGGCAATTGGCTCGATCGACTCGTAATACACCCGCGTCGGCGCGTAGAGCTTCTGCGCCGTTGCCAGATCGCCTTTCTTCACCGCGTCAGTGAACTGCTGGGTGTGGCTGGCCAGTTCATCGAGCTTTTCGGTGACGTAAATCTTGTAGTCCGACACCGGCCCCACCAGATCCAGCGGCGCAGTCGCGGCGAACGCCACCAGCGGGGTGTTGAGCAAACCAAGGGTCAGCAATAACGCGAGTGGCGTCTTTTTCATGGGGCGGCTCCAGTGTCGGTTGGGTGTCATGCGGTTTTGTTTTGGGAGGTCGCAGCGAGTAACGAGCGACCGATGAAATCGTCATCGCCGGTCACGCCGGGCAGGGTGAAGAAGTAACCGCCGCCGACCGGTTTGAGGTATTCCTCAAGCGGTTCGCCGTTGAGGCGGGTTTGCACGGTGATAAAGCCTTTTTCCAGATCGGCCTGGTAGCAGATGAACAGCAGGCCCATGTCGAGCTGGCCGTTCTTGTTGACGCCGTTGGAATAGTTGAACGGCCGGCGCAGGATCAGATTGGCCTGGGTCGCGGCGGTGCGCGGGTTGGCCAGACGAATGTGCGCGTCGAGCCTGGTCAGCTTGCCGGCCGGGTCTTTGCTGTAATCCGGCACTTCGCTTTCGCTGTGGCCACCGATCGGCGCGCCACTGCTCTTGACTCGGCCGAGAATGCTTTCCTGCTCCTGCAACGGCGTGCGATCCCAGCGCTCGACGAAGTTGCGGATGATGCGCACCGCTTGATAACTGCCGTGGGCAGCCCAGGCCGGTTCGTCACTGTCCGGTTGTACCCAGACGATATGCTCCATGGCCTTGGCGTCGTTGGAATCAGGGTTGGCCGAGCCATCGCGAAAACCGAGAAAGTTGCGCGCCGACTGCGCCGGCACACCGGGTTTGGCCGGGGCTTGTGGCGGGACGCTGCCTTCCTGTTTCCAGCGCACCAGAAGCAGGTCAGGCAGGTTTTTGACGATGTCGCGCAGGGCGTGAATGTTGGTGTCGGCGGTGTTGGCGCAGAACTGCAGGCTCAGATCGCCATGGCAGCAATCAGCGTCCAGCGCATCATTGGGAAAGCCGACCATGCGTTGCAGGCGCTTGGGCTTCACCGCTGCCAGACCGAAGCGTTCGTCGAACAGCGAGTCGCCGACGGAAACGGTGATGGTCAGATTGTCCGGGGTGACCACCGGACCGAGGATGCCGGAATCCGGCGGCGGCAGTTTCGGGTCGATCTGCGCAACCGGGCCGCCCTTCATCAAAAACGCGATGCGTTCGTTGAGGGTGCGGAACAGCCGCTCGAGGTCTTCGCGATCGCTGGCCAGCACATCGAACGCCACCAGCATTCCGGAGGCCGGGCGCGGGGTGACGATGCCGGCCTGGTGCACACCGTGGAAGTCGTGGCGGTCTTCGGTCTTGTCGCTGCTCGGCGCTTCGGTGACTTGCGCAGGCTGCGCGGCCATGGCCGGGCAGCTCAGCGCCGATCCGGCAAGGGCGACACCGGCGGCGCCCATGCCCATCAGCACGCGGCGCCGTTGCAGGTTGAGAGGTTCTGAATCGTTCATCTGTCGTGGTCTTCTGCTTACAGGCCGGAAAGGCCGAGGGCGGGGTCGATGCCATCCATTGCCGCGGCCAGAGCCTTGGCTTTGGCGGCGATCTGCTGGCGTTGCGCGGCGGTCACGGCGTCGTAACTGACGTAGCCATCGGCGGATTTGAACGCGTTGAGCTGGTTGTCGAAGTCACTCATGGCCTGGTCGACATTCGCCAACACGTCAGCGGCGGATTTGCTCAGCATCGGGCGCAACAGGTCGACGACCTTGCGCGCGGTCTGCGCGTTGGCGGCGAAACCGTTGAGATCGCTGTGGCTGTAGCGTTCTTCCTCGCCGCTGCCGGCGCGCACATCGGCGAGGCTGTTGAGGTTGCGCACGAGGATGCTGACCAGTTGCTCTGGCGGCAGCGACTGCGCGAGCAACTGTTGCTTGAGGGTGGTGACATCTGCGAGCAAGCGCTGGGCAATCGGCGCGACATCGTCGAGATTGCGCTGCTGGAACAGCGCGTATTCGAGGCGATGGAAACCGACGAACGCCGGATCCTGCTCGCGCTTTTCGAAATAATCGGCGCGGGCATTGATCTGATTGTCCAGCTCGGCCAGGCGCTGCGCCGCCGGCGCCAGACGCTGATAAGCGGCACGCGCCGGCAGGTACAACGCTTGCGCCTGCGCCAGATCGCCACTGGCGATCGCCTGATTCAGCGCCGTCACCGCTTTGATCAATGCGCTGCCCTGAACGGCCAGATACACGCGAAATTCCGACAGCGGCCCGACGAAAGCCACCATCGATGGCTTGGCCTTGGCGGCGGCATCGGAAGCGGCCGTCGGTGTGACGTGCAAAGTGCCGCGCGGGTTGCTGAGCAAGCCGCAGGTGATCGCATAGTCGCCCGGTTGCAGATTGGCGTTGATCACCTGGCTCAGGCCCGGCGCGATGTTTTCCCGCTCTTCGACCACCAGCACGCCGTCGAGAATTTCCCACTCGACCGCACGCTCGGAGCGGTTGACGATGCGGAAACTGGCGCGGCCGGCGGGCACGGTCAGTGCGTTCGGCTCGCAACTGTGCGGGTGGATGTTAACGACGATTTCGTCGTGGTTGTGCTGACGCTTGGCGGCGGCCATGTTCGAGGCGTACCAGAACAGCCCGCCGGCGGCGATCATCAGCAGCACCGAGCCGGCCAGCGCCCAACGCAGGGCCGGAGGGGTTTGGATAGTAGACATGAAGGGCCTTATTGGCTGGAAACGGAAGTGGTTGGCGTCGCCTGGCGAGGCGCGGGCATGAAGAACATCACCAGTGCCAGCAGCAGATAAATCAGGTACGCGCCCAAGGTGCTGACGGTCGGCGCATCCTGATAACCGAACATGCCGGCCAGCACCGAGCCCAGCGGGCCGTCCATCGGCAGCGTCGCGCTGAAGTCGAACAGCACCGTTTGCAGGTGATTCCACAGCCCGGCTTCATGCAGCGCCTGCACCGAGTTGGCGAGAATCCCGGCGGCGACCACGAGGATGAACAATCCGGTCCACTTGAAGAACGCCGAGAGATTGAGGCGCATGCTGCCGCTGTAGATCAGGAAACCGACGATCACCGCCAGAATCAGGCCGAGCAGGGCGCCAATCGGTGCGCCCGGGCCTTCGCTTTGCTGGAACACGGCGAGCAGGAAGAACACCGTTTCCAGGCCCTCGCGAGCGACGGCGAAGAAAACCATGGCGATCAATGCAATCACCTGATGCCTGGATTGCGTCAGCGCCTGATCCAGCGAGGCTTGCAGCGAGTGCTTGATCGACCGCGCGACCTTGCGCATCCAGAACACCATCGAACTGAGAATGCCCACGGCGACCAGACCGACCACGCCTTCGAACAGCTCCTGCTGCTTTTGCGGGAATTCAGCGCTCACCAGCTCCAGGCCACCACCGACCAGCAGGGCAAGGGCGGCGGCGAGGAAGACGCCGACCCATACCGCTGGCATCCATTGGCCACGGCCGGTCTGCTGCAAATAACTGGCAATGATGCCGACGATAAGCGCGGCCTCGATGCCTTCGCGCAACATGATCAAAAAGGGAACGAGCATTGGCGAGCCACAGCGATTTAGATAGGAGGCTAAGTTGTAACATAATGACACTCATTCCCAAATGGCATTCATTGACATTTAGCTGAACCTTAGCTGAACAACTGTGATTCCTGTGGGAGCGAGCCTGCTCGCGAATTCGGTATGCCTGTGACATTTCTTTATCTGACACACCGCGTTCGCGAGCAGGCTCGCTCCCACATTGGCCCTGCGGTGACTTCAGCAGCTGGGTTAAGATGCCCACCACCCAAAAAACAACAAGGCTCACCTCGCTCCATGGCAGAAAAAGACACCATTGCCATTCAACTGGTGCGCGAAGCGCTGCTGCAAAGTTGTGCCCCGGGCGCGGCGACGGATGAGGCGTTGAGCAAGGTCGGCATCGATCCGGCTTTGTTAGCGGCCGATGAGGGCAGGGTGCCGGCCTCGCAATACGCCAGACTCTGGCGCCTGCTGGCACGACGCGGTGATGACGAGTTCTTCGGCATGGACCCACGCCCGCTCAAGTCCGGCAGCCTCGCGTTTCTGTGTCGCAGCGCAATGGCGCAACCGACGCTGGCGGCGGCGCTGGATACCGGTCTGACGTTCCTGTCGCTGATGCTGGAAAAACTGCCGGCGCAACTGGTGCATCAGCAGAGCCTGGCGGAAATCGTCCTGCTCGAAGATGACGCCGAACCGCGCCGCGCCTTTACCTATTTCACTTACTGGATGATCGTGCACGGCGTGGCGTGCTGGCTGGCCGGGCGGCGGATTCCGATTCTGGCGATTGAACTGCGCTGCGCCGAACCGGACTTCACCGACGACTATCGGGTGATGTTTTCGGAAAACCTGCGCTTCGAACGTCCGCGCACACGAATGATCTTTTCCGCTGATTGTCTCGATCTGCCGATCAAGCGCAGCGCTGAAGAACTCAAGCGCTTCCTGGCCCAGGCGCCGGCGAACATTCTGGTCAAGTACCGCGACCCCGACAGCCTGGCCAGCCGGATCAAGCACGATCTGCGGCAAGTGCCCGCCGAGCACTGGCCGGAAACCGAGGCGCTGGCCCAGCAACTGTGCATGTCCGCGTCGACCCTTCGCCGGCGACTGGCGGAGGAAGGGCAGACCTATCAGGGCCTCAAGGACAGTGTGCGCAAGGAGCTCGCAATCACCTGGCTGGCAGAGCCGTCGATCAGTTTCGTCGAGATCGCTGCACGGCTGGGTTTTGCTGATGCCAGTTCGTTCTACAAGGCGTTTCGCAAGTGGTCCGGGTCGAACCCGGGGCATTACCGCACACTGATCCTCAATGAGGTGGTCTGACCCGACGCCTTCGCGAGCAGGCTCGCTCCCACCCTTTGAAATGCATTCCGCTGTAGGAGCTGACGAGTGCAACGAGGCTGCGATCTTTTGATTTTGATTTTCACAATCCAGATCAAGATCAAAAGATCGCAGCCTCGTTGCACTCGTC
>NZ_JAGRQJ010000012.1:0-327221 GCF_018132745.1 Pseudomonas sp. 14A
CAACGAGGCTGCGATCTTTTGATTTTGATTTTCACAATCCAGATCAAGATCAAAAGATCGCAGCCTCGTTGCACTCGTCAGCTCCTACAGGGGATGCGGCCCCAACCCCTTGGCCAAACCAGTCAGCCACTTTGATAACTTTGACCATTGCCCCGAGCCCCGCGCGGCGCGACTATCCCTGTGTTGTTTACGGTTCCCAGCCTGTTAAAAACACCGAGGGATTCTGGCAATGCGCGATTACTTGTCTGCTACCGAACAGTTCGATTATCAGCACACCGTCGACGCGGCACTCAGCGGCACGCTTGCTGCCCTCAACGCCTGCGTCGAATGTTGCGACCGCCATGCCTTGCCCGGGCGCATTGCGTTGTTCTGGGAAGGACGCGACGGATCGAGTGCGACTTACACCTTCACTGATCTGCTAGACAAAGCCGCGCGTTTCGCCAATTACCTCCTCGCCCAAGGCGTGCAAAAGGGCGACAAGGTCGCCGGCCTGCTGCCGCGCAACGTCGAATTACTCATCACCGTGCTCGCCACTTGGCGCATCGGCGCGGTGTATCAGCCGCTGTTTACCGCGTTCGGCCCGAAAGCGCTCGAACATCGCTTGAACAGCTCTGGGGCTAAGGTCGTGGTGACCGATGCGGTCAATCGGCCGAAGCTCAGCGAAGTCAGCGCATGCCCGACCATCGTCACCGTTGCCGGCGGCAAAGGTCAGGGCATCGTTCGTGGTGATTTCAGTTTCTGGGCTGAGCTGGCCAACTATTCCAATGTCTGCGAGCCGGTATTGCTGACCGGCGAAGACCCGTTCCTGCTGATGTTCACCTCGGGCACCACGGGGCCGGCGAAAGCGCTGTCAGTGCCGCTCAAAGCCATCGTCGCCTTTCAGAGCTACACCCGTGATGCGGTGGACCTGCGCCCTGAAGATGCGTTCTGGAATGTTGCCGATCCGGGCTGGGCCTATGGCATCTATTTCGGCGTGACCGGGCCGTTGGCGCTGGGCCACCCGATTACCTTCTACGATGGCCCGTTCACCCTCGAAAGCACCTGCCGGGTGATCAACAAATACGGCATCACCAATCTCACCGGCTCGCCCACTGCCTATCGTTTGCTGATTGCCGGTGGCGAGGATTTCGCCAAATCGATCAAGGGCAAACTGCGCATCGTCAGCAGCGCCGGTGAGCCGCTGAACCCGGAAGTGATCCGCTGGTTCGCCGACAACCTCGACGTGGTCATCCACGACCATTACGGCCAGACCGAGCTGGGCATGGTGCTGTGCAACCACCACGGCCTCGAGCACCCGGTGCATGTCGGCGCCGCCGGTTTCGCTTCGCCGGGCCATCGCATCGTCGTGCTCGATGAGCAATACAACGAACTCGGCGTCGGTCAGCCGGGCATTCTCGCCATCGACCGCCCGCAGTCGCCGATGTGCTGGTTCGGCGGCTACGAAGGCGCGCCGACCAAGGCCTTCGTCGGCGACTACTACCTGAGCGGCGACACCGTGGAGTGGAACCCGGACGGCAGCATCAGCTTCGTCGGCCGCAGTGATGATGTGATCACCACTTCGGGCTACCGCGTCGGCCCGTTCGACGTGGAAAGCGCCCTGATCGAACACCCGGCCGTGGTCGAGGCGGCGGTCGTCGGCAAACCCGACCCGGAACGCACCGAACTGGTCAAAGCCTTCGTCGTGCTGAGCGCGCAGTACCGCGCCGCGCCGGAGTTGGCCGAAGAACTGCGCCAACACGTACGAAAGCGTCTGGCCGCGCATTCGTACCCGCGTGAAATCGAATTTGTCAGCGAATTGCCCAAGACCCCGAGTGGCAAATTGCAGCGCTTTATCTTGCGCAACCAGGAAATCGCCAAGGCTCAAGAGGCCGCGGCGCACAACGTTTCAGCTTGAATCCAAGGAAACACCGTCATGCAGATCGAGAACAAGGTTTTTATCGTCACCGGCGGCGCATCAGGCCTCGGTGCCGCCAGCGCTGAATTGCTGGTCAGTGCCGGCGCCAAAGTCATGCTGGTCGACATGAACGCCGAAGCCGTCGCCGCTCAGGCTCAGCGCCTGGGTGCGCAAAGCGTGGTTGCCGACATCAGCAATGAAGCCGCCGCCGAAGCCGCTGTGCAGGCGACCGTTGCCGCATTTGGCAGCCTCAACGGCCTGATCAACTGCGCCGGCATCGTGCGTGGCGAGAAGATCCTCGGCAAGAACGGCCCGCACGCGCTCAGCAGCTTTGCGCAAGTGATCAACGTCAACCTGATCGGCAGTTTCAACATGCTGCGCCTGGCTGCGGCGGCGATTGCCGAGAGCGAAGCCAATGCTGACGGTGAGCGCGGAGTAATCATCAACACCGCCTCGGTCGCAGCGTTCGACGGCCAGATCGGCCAGGCTGCGTACTCGGCGTCCAAAGGCGCAATCGCCAGCCTGACCCTGCCGGCCGCCCGCGAACTGGCGCGCTTCGGCATCCGCGTGATGACCATCGCCCCGGGCATCTTCGAAACGCCGATGATGGCCGGCATGACCCCGGAAGTGCGCGACTCGCTGGCCGCCGGCGTGCCATTCCCGCCGCGTCTGGGCAAGCCTGCCGAATACGCCGCGCTGGTGCGCCACATCATCGAAAACAGCATGCTCAACGGCGAGGTGATCCGTCTCGACGGCGCCTTGCGCATGGCCGCCAAGTAAGGAGGATTAGTCATGACTATGTCCAATGATCCGATTGTTATCGTCAGCGCTGTCCGCACACCGATGGGCGGTTTTCAGGGCGAGCTGAAAAGCCTCAGCGCACCGCAACTCGGCGCGGCGGCGATCAAGGCTGCGGTCGAACGCGCCGGTGTCGCCAGCGATGCGGTTGATGAAGTGCTGTTCGGCTGCGTACTGCCCGCCGGCCTCGGTCAGGCACCGGCTCGCCAGGCTGCGCTGGGCGCCGGGCTGGATAAATCGACGCGCTGCTCCACCGTCAACAAGATGTGCGGCTCGGGCATGCAGACCACCATCATGGCCCACGACATGCTGCTCGCCGGCAGTGCCGACGTGGTGATCGCCGGCGGTATGGAAAGCATGTCCAACTCGCCGTACCTGCTCGATCGCGCCCGCGCCGGCTATCGCATGGGCCATGGCCGCGTGCTCGATTCGATGTTCCTCGACGGCCTCGAAGACGCCTATGACAAGGGCCGCCTGATGGGCACCTTCGCCGAGGATTGCGCCGAGGCCAACGGCTTCAGCCGCGAAGCGCAGGATGCTTTCGCCATTGCCTCGACCACCCGCGCGCAACAGGCGATCAAGGACGGCAGCTTCAAGGACGAAATCGTCCCGCTGACGGTGACCGTCGGCAAAGAGCAGGTAGTGATCAGCAACGATGAGCAGCCGCCAAAAGCCAAACTCGACAAGGTTGCCTCGCTGAAACCGGCGTTCCGCGACGGTGGCACGGTCACCGCAGCCAACTCCAGCTCGATTTCCGACGGCGCGGCGGCGTTGGTGCTGATGCGCCAGTCCCACGCGCAGCAACTGGGCCTCAAGCCGCTGGCGGTGATTCATGGCCATGCTGCGTTCGCTGATACCCCAGGCCTGTTTCCCACCGCACCGATTGGCGCGATCAAGAAACTGGTGAAGAAGACCGGTTGGGCGCTGGATCAAGTGGATCTGTTTGAAGTGAACGAAGCGTTTGCCGTGGTCGGCATGGCCGCTATGACGCACCTGGAGATTCCCCACGACAAGCTCAACGTGCACGGCGGCGCCTGCGCGCTGGGCCATCCGATCGGCGCATCGGGCGCGCGGATTCTGGTGACGTTGCTCGCGGCGCTGCGGCAGAAACAGCTCAAGCGCGGCATTGCAGCGATCTGCATTGGCGGCGGCGAAGCCACGGCCATGGCGGTGGAATGCGTTTACTGAAGGCATCGCCGATCAACTGTGGGAGCGAGCCTGCTCGCGAAGACGTCGTTTCAGCCGGCACATGCGTGACTGATACACCGCTTTCGCGAGCAGGCTCGCTCCCACAGGGTTCTATGTCGTACTCAGATTTGAAGGAATCACGATGATCCCCAACGAAGACCAAACCCAGATCCGCGACATGGCCCGGCAGTTTGCCGAGGAGCGGCTCAAGCCGTTCGCCGCCGAGTGGGATCGCGAGCACCGTTTCCCCAAGGAAGCCATCGCCGAGATGGCCGAGCTGGGCTTCTTCGGCATGCTCGTGCCGGAGCAGTGGGGCGGCTGTGAAACTGGCTACCTCGCGTACGCCATGGCCCTGGAAGAAATCGCCGCCGGCGACGGTGCGTGCTCGACGATCATGAGCGTGCACAACTCGGTCGGCTGTGTGCCGATTCTCAAGTTCGGCAATGACGACCAGCGCGAGCGTTTCCTCAAACCATTGGCCAGCGGTGCCATGCTCGGCGCCTTCGCGCTGACCGAACCGCAGGCCGGTTCCGATGCCAGCAGCCTGAAAACCCGCGCGCGGCTGGAAGGCGATCACTACGTTTTGAACGGCTGCAAACAGTTCATCACCTCCGGGCAGAACGCCGGCATCGTGATCGTGTTTGCCGTGACTGACCCGAGCGCCGGCAAACGCGGGATCAGCGCGTTTATCGTGCCGACCGACTCGCCCGGCTACAAAGTCGCGCGGGTCGAAGACAAACTCGGCCAGCACGCCTCCGACACCTGCCAGATTCTCTTCGAAGATGTGAAAGTGCCGGTCGCCAACCGCCTTGGCGAGGAGGGCGAGGGCTACAAGATTGCCTTGGCCAACCTCGAAGGCGGCCGCGTCGGTATCGCCTCACAAGCCGTCGGCATGGCCCGCGCTGCGTTCGAGGCCGCGCGTGATTACGCCCGCGAGCGTGACACCTTCGGCAAGCCGATCATCGAGCATCAGGCCGTGGCGTTCCGCCTGGCGGACATGGCCACGCAAATTGCCGTCGCCCGGCAGATGGTGCATTACGCCGCAGCCTTGCGTGACAGCGGCCAACCGGCGCTGGTCGAGGCGTCGATGGCCAAGCTGTTCGCCTCGGAAATGGCCGAGAAGGTCTGTTCCATGGCCTTGCAAACCCTCGGCGGTTACGGTTACCTCAACGACTTCCCGCTGGAACGCATCTACCGCGACGTGCGCGTCTGCCAGATCTACGAAGGCACCAGCGACATTCAGCGCATGGTCATTTCGCGCAATCTCTGACAAGGAATTTTATTCATGACTTACGAAACGATTCTGCTGGAAACCCGCGACCGCGTCGGCCTGATCACCCTCAACCGGCCGCAGGCACTGAACGCGTTGAACGCGCAACTGGTCAGCGAAGTGAACCACGCCCTCGATACGCTGGAAGCCGATGCGCACATTGGCTGCATCGTCCTCACCGGTTCGAAAAAAGCTTTTGCCGCCGGCGCCGACATCAAGGAAATGGCTGAGCTGACCTATCCGCAGATCTACATGGACGACCTGTTCAGCGACAGCGATCGAGTGGCCAACCGACGCAAGCCGATCATCGCCGCGGTCAATGGTTTCGCCCTCGGCGGCGGCTGTGAACTGGCACTGATGTGCGACTTCATCCTGGCGGGCGACAACGCCAGATTCGGGCAGCCGGAAATCAACCTCGGCGTGCTGCCGGGCATGGGCGGCACCCAGCGCCTGACCCGCGCGGTGGGCAAGGCGAAGGCCATGGAAATGTGCCTGAGCGGGCGCATGATCGACGCCGTGGAAGCCGAGCGCTGCGGCATCGTCGCGCGGATCGTGCCGAGCGATGAGCTGCTTGATGAGGCGCTGAAAGTTGCAGCGGTGATCGCCGGCAAGTCATTGCCGATTGCGATGATGATCAAGGAGAGCGTCAACCGCGCGTTCGAGGTCAACCTGACCGAGGGCGTGCGCTTTGAGCGCCGGGTGTTCCATGCCGCGTTTGCGACGCAGGATCAGAAGGAAGGGATGGCGGCGTTTATTGCCAAGCGTGAGGCTGCATTCCAAGGCAAATAGATGCGGTGCCTAAGCTGACGCTTTCGCGAGCAGGCTCGCTCCCACTGGATCTGCACCGTCCAATGTGGGAGCGAGCCTGCTCGCGAAGCTTTTACAACTGATAGTTCTTCAAATCCCGCGCAATCACCATCCGCTGTATCTCGCTCGACCCTTCATAGATCTGGGTAATCCGCGCGTCGCGGTAGTACTTCTCGACCGGGTAATCCTCCAGATAGCCATAGCCGCCATGAATCTGAATCGCCGCAGAACACACCTTCTCGGCCATTTCCGAAGCGAACAGCTTGGCCTGTGACGCCTCGGACAAACACGGCTTGCCCGCCGTCCTCAGCCGCGCTGCATGCAGAATCAGCAACCGCGCGGCATTGATCTGCATGTGCATGTCAGCCAGCAGGTTGGCAATGCTCTGGTGCTCGATGATCGGTTTGTCGAATTGCACGCGATCTTTCGAATAGGCCAGCGCCGCTTCAAACGCCGCCCGGGCGATACCCAATGCCTGCGCGGCGATGCCGATGCGTCCGCCTTCAAGGTTGGAGAGGGCAATCGCCAGGCCCTTGCCACGCTCGCCGAGCAGATTGGCCTCGGGGATGCTGCAGTTGTTCAGCGTCACCGCGCAGGTGTCGGAGGCGCGGATGCCCATTTTGTGTTCGGTGCGATCGACGATGAAACCCGGTGTGTCGGTCGGCACCAGAAACGCTGACAGGCCTTTTTTGCCGAGATCCGGATCGGTTACCGCGAAGACGATCGCCAGCTTTGCCCGTTTGCCATTGCTGACAAATTGCTTGGCGCCGTTGATCACCCATTGGCCGTCGCGCAGTTCGGCGCGGGTGCGCAGGTTGTGTGCTTCGGAGCCGGCCTGGGGTTCGGTCAGGCAGAAGCAACCGATGGTCTGCCCACTGGCCAGATCGGCCAGCCAGGTCTGTTTCTGTTCGTCGCTGCCGTAGTTGAGCACCGGGCCGCAGCCTACCGAGTTGTGAATGCTCATGAACGCGCCGGTCGCGCCGTCACCGGCAGAGATTTCCTCGACGGCCAGGGCATAGGCGACGTAGTCGACGTAAGTGCCGCCCCATTCCTCGGGCACAACCATGCCGAGTAGGCCCAGCTCACCCATCTTCGCCACCAGCGCGTCGTCGATCCAGCCAGCCTTTTCCCAGGCCTGGGCGTGGGGCGCGATTTCGCCACGGGCAAAATCCCGGGCCATGTCGCGGATCATCACTTGTTCTTCAGTCAGTTCGAGATCGTGCATGACTCAGCTCCCGCTCTCATCAAAACCATGGAAGAAGCTCGTCACCTGCGCAGCGTCCAGCTCAGCGACGGTTGGCGGGTTCCAGCGCGGTGACTTGTCCTTGTCGATCAGCAGGGCGCGCACGCCTTCGATCAGGTCGCCACGGGCAAACCACTGGCGGTCCAGATGCAGCTCCAGAGCAAAGCAATTCTCCAGACTCAGGTGCCTGCCGCGACGGAGCATTTCCAGGGTTACGGCCATGGCCAGCGGCGAGCGGGTTTCCAGCAGATCCGCCGTGCTGACTGCCCATTCGTGGCTGTCGGCGACGGTGACGGCGCGCAATTGCTCGATCATGCTCGGCACGTCGGGCAAGGCAAAGAAGTGGTCAATGGCCGGGCGCAGTGCTTCGAGGGGCGCATCGGGCAGCGTTTGCACGGCGTGCTTGGCCAGCAGGTTCTGCAGCGACTTGAGCGGCGTGTCCTGCCACTCCATCTGATCGAGTTTCTCGTCGAGCAGGGCCAGTTTGCTGCTGTCCAGATACCAGTCGGCGAGGCCGCAGTACAGCGCATCGGCCGCGCGAATCTGCACGCCGCTGACGCCCAGATAAATCCCCAGTTCACCGGGAATACGCGGCAGGAAGTAGCTGCCGCCGACGTCGGGGAAGTAACCGATGGCCACTTCCGGCATCGCCAGACGGCTCTTCTCGGTGACCACGCGCAGATCGGCGCCTTGCACCAGGCCCATGCCGCCGCCGAGGACAAAACCGTCCATCAGGGCCAGCACCGGTTTGCGGTAGTGATGAATCGTCAGGTCGAGGGCGTATTCCTCGACGAAGAAATCTTCGTGCAGCGTGTCGCCGCTTTTGTAGCTGTCGTACAGCGAACGGATATCACCGCCGGCGCAGAAGGCCTTTTCACCGGCACCGCGCAATACCACGGCGTGAACATTGGCGTCAGACGCCCAGGCATCGAGCTGCTGTTGCAGCAGACGCACCATGTCCAGGGTGATTGCATTAAGGCCCGCAGGGCGGTTGAGGGTCAGGTGGCCGATATGGTTGCGCACCTCGGCCAGCACGTCGTTTTTCATGGCATCCATGGACGGGGTCCGCCGGGATGAAGCCTGAGCTGTCATCTGTAACTCCCTGCTTTTATTGTCTTTATTCGAATAGCCCGCGCGCGGGCGTTAGCGGATCGTAACAGTGCAAATTTGTCGTGTACAACGGGGATATGTGCAGGGGGAATCTGCGTTTTTCTCTTAGCGCCGCTGTCCGTGTAGGAGCTGCCGAAGGCTGCGATCTTTTGATCTTGATCTTGGAAGCAAGATCAAGAGATCGCAGCCTCGTTGCACTCGTCAGCTCCTACAAAGGGGTTATCTGAACGTTTCGGTAATGCTGCGGCGCTTGGCGTGCAGTTCGCTCGCGTGGATCAGGCGTTCGAGGTCTTCGGGGGTGACGTCGATGAAGGCTTCCATGTCGGCCAGCGCCAGTTTCAAGTCTTCGGCGGTGATCGCCTGACGGTCGACCGGGACCACTGGCGGTGCCGGGTCAGCAGCGCGTTTCGGGTAGCGAATGCGAGTCAGGTTGTTATAGGCCAGCGCGCTGATGAGCATGCACAGGGCGCCGAGCATCACCGGCTCCATGGCTTTCCAGTCCATGGCGATGGTTGCGGGGTCGGCCAGCACCAGTGTCAGCGCCAGGGCGCCGGCCGGCGGGTGCAGGCAACGCAGCCAGCACATCAGAATCACCGCCATGCCGGCGGCGAGGCAGGCGCTGCCCAGTGTTCGGCCGAGCACGTGGGCGACCAGCAAGGCGACGACCCCGGCACACAGGTAGCCACCGAGAATCGACCATGGCTGGGCGAGGGCGCCAGATGACACCGCGAACAGCAGCACCGCCGAAGCGCCGAGCGGGCCGACCAGGTGAAAGGCAACGTCATGGCCGAACACCTGCGCACACATCCACACGCTGAACAGCGTGCCCAGGCCCATGCCGATCGCGGCACGGCTCCATTCAGTGGGGCGGGTGTTGATGGCAGCGGGCAACCAGCGAGCAAGCATGTAGAACTGATCCTTTACAAAATCCGGGGCAAAAAAAAGGACTTGTCCGGCATATCCGGAAAGCCCTCGAAGCGTTCCAACATTGGGGGAGGAACGCGCGTAGTTTGCCGCGCAAATTCGATGCTGACAAATTCATATAAATGCAGTTTTAGTACACTATTTTTGCATTGAAGCAGTGCGGCGTGCGCTGACGAAGCACAGATAACCGCCCAGCGCTGCCAAGCCGCTCAAGGCATAGAACATGCTCGGCGCAGGTGTATGCATCAGCAAAAACCCGCATAGCACCGGGCTCGCGCCGCCGCCAAGTGCCGAGAGGTTCTGCGCGCCGTAGTAGCTGCCGCGCAGCCTCTCGGGGGCCAGGGTGTCGACAAAGAGGAAGTCGGCCGGGTAGATGATCATTTCGCCCAGGGTGAAGATGAACATCGCGACGCACCAGCCGAGCAAACTGTCTGCCACGCTGAAACCGATCAAACCGACGATGAACAGCGCGGTACCGCCGGCAATCCAGTGACGCAGGTGCTCACGGCTGAGCCAGCGACCCACTTGGTATTGCAGGAGGATCACCGTGATCGCATTGCAGGCGAGCAGGGCGGCCATGGTGTCGAGGGTCTGTTGCTGGGAGTGGGTGACCAGCAGGTATTGCGACAGGTACAGGGTGAAGCGCCCGTGTACCAACGTACTGAGCAGGCAGCCAAGGGTGAACAGCACCATGGTGCGGTCGTTTTTCAGGATCAGAAGCGTGTTGAGGAAACTTTGCGGCGCAGTTCCGGAAGTTATCGGAGTGGCATCCCTGGTCGCGCCGAGCAGCAGAAAAATACTGCCAATGGCGATCGCACCGGCAACGATGAAAGGTGCGGACGGCTGCACCCCGGCAATCACCACGCCAAGCATCGGGCCGACGGCGTAGCCGATATTGGTCAGCGTGTAATTGAGGGAAAACGCCTTGACCCGCTGGCCGACCGGCAGGTTTTCACTGAGGATCGCCTTGGAGCCGATGAGGAACAGCGCCGACGCGGTTTCGCTGATGATCAGCACCACGGTGACCACATAAAGATTCTGCGCGAAGGTCAGCAGGATCAGACCGATACCGCTGGAGAGCATGGCCAGGATCAGCAACTGGCGCTTGTCCAGCTTGTCGATGATGTAGCCGCCATACAGCGACAGCAATGTTGCACTGAATACGGCGATGCCGAGCAGCAAGCCGACATCCTGCGGATTGAGTCCAAGCTTGTTGCTGAGGAACAGTGTCAGCAACGGGCTGACCAGGGCGCGGCTGATGACCACGGTCAGCGAGCTGATCATCAACCGGCGAATGAACGGCGAATACATGGCCACGGAAGGGGAATGTCCTTATTCGGGAAGCCTGGGGCGAGCGCCATCCTCTCTGGGCAGCCGCCACCGGTCAAGCTGATATACCAGCGTCCCTGGGAACACATGATTTCCCTGTGGGAGCGAGCCTGCTCGCGAAGGCGGCGGATCAGTCACCTGCGATGTCGCTGACAAACCGTATTCGCGAGCAGGCTCGCTCCCACAGGGTCTGTGTAGCTCACAATTTGCAATGACTCCCACAGGGCCAGTTCAAGCCACATCCGACTCCGCCGGCCTCTGCCGCAAGGTGATCGGCAACTTGCACGATTCACCGCGCCCCATCGGGAAATACTGGAAGCCATTGCGCGCCAGGCGTCCGGCATCGTACAGGTTACGGCCGTCGAAGATGACCGGGCTATTGAGGCGCTGTTTGATCAGCTCGAAATCCGGCGCCTTGAACTGTTGCCATTCGGTGCAGATGATCAGCGCATCGGCGCCGGCCAGTACCGATTCCGGCGTGCCCATCAGCATCAGTTTTGATTCGTTTGGATAGAGATTCTGGGTTTCCACCATGGCTTCCGGATCAAACGCGCGCACGCTGGCCCCGGCAGCCCATAAATCTTCGAGCAGAACCCGGCTCGGCGCGTCACGCATGTCGTCGGTGTTGGGCTTGAACGCCAGGCCCCACAGGGCAAAGGTCCTGCCGCGCAAATCGCCCCGGTAGAACGCGTTGATGCGCTCAAACAATTTGTGCTTCTGGCGCTGGTTGATCGCCTCGACCGCTTGCAGCAGATCACTGGAGCAATGCGCCTGTTCGGCACTGTGAATCAACGCGCGCATGTCTTTGGGAAAACACGAACCGCCGTAGCCGCAACCCGGATAGATAAAGTGATAACCGATCCGCGTATCGGCACCGATGCCCTGGCGCACTGATTCGATATCTGCGCCGAGGTGCTCGGCGAGTTCGGCGATCTGGTTGATGAAGCTGATCTTGGTCGCCAGCATGCAGTTGGCGGCGTATTTGGTCAGCTCGGCACTGCGCAGGTCCATGAACAGGATGCGGTCATGGTTGCGGTTGAACGGCGCGTACAGATCGCGCATCACATCGCGCACTTCAGCGCCTTCGCAACCGATGACGATACGATCCGGCCGCCGGCAATCAGCAACCGCTGAACCTTCCTTGAGAAATTCCGGGTTGGAGACAATATCGAACTGCAGCAGGCGGCCAATCTTGATCAGGGCTTTTTCGATGTGGCAGCGCAAAGCGTCGCCCGTGCCCACCGGCACTGTGGACTTTTCCACCACGATCAACGGCTGCTGGCGATGCCGGGCAATCGCGTCGCCGACCGACAACACGTAGCGCAGGTCCGCCGAGCCGTCTTCGCGTGGCGGCGTGCCCACAGCGATAAACGCGACCCGCCCATGCAACACCGCGAGTCGCTCATCAGTGGTGAATTGCAGGCGTTTCGAATCCAGGCCCTCACGCACCAGGCTCGCCAGCCCCGGCTCGAAAATACTGACGTGGCCCTGGCGCAACTGCTCGATCTTCTGCGCGTCTACATCCATGCACACAACGTCGTGACCGACCTCGGCCAGCACCGCCGCTTGCACCAGACCGACGTAACCACTGCCAAACACCGTGATCTTCATGCCGCACTCCTGTTCGCAGTCCCTGCATTGAACATAAGAGCGCGATGTTTCAGTTCGCCTACCGTGCTGAAGAGGCAGCAAACAGACCGTTCGGGGAATGCCCGATTGACTTTTACCGCCTCGAACGGCAGGTTGTCGGCCTTTCGCGGCAACCCCTTTCATTGAGTCATGCCGTTTTTTGCGTTTCATTTCATGCATTTATTGTTTTTGTTGAATCGTTTTTTATTTCAAGGCCGTTTCGTTTGAGTGATTTGTCGAGTACCCAACCCGCACCGCACAACACCAATCCGCTGAGCGTTTACCTGGCAAGACTGGCGCCTTCCAGCCAGTTGACCATGCGCTATGTGCTGCAAGATGCCGCTGACCGCCTCGGCTTCGAGGACGTCGATATCGAAGAAATCCCCTGGCACGGCCTGCAACCGGAAGACGTGGTGGCGCTGGTCGCCGCTTTGCGTGCCGACGGTTATGCACCGAACACCTCGTCGCTTTACGTGAACGCCGTGCGCGGGGTGATGAACGAAGCGTGGCGCATGAGCCTGATCAGCCAGGATCACCTGTTGAAGATGCGTTCGGTCAAGGGCATAGCCGGCACACGGCTGTCCCAGGGGCGCAACCTCAAGCGCACGCTGATTCACGAACTGATGGAAGTCTGCGCTGCCGACCCGCGCCCGCAGGGCCTGCGTGATGCGGCGGTGATAGCGCTGCTGTACGGCACCGGCATGCGGAAGTCGGAATCGGTGGATCTGGATCTGAGTCAGGTCGACTTCAAAGAGCGCAGCCTGACGGTGACCGGTAAGGGCAACAAACAGCTGATCAAGTACGCGCCGGCCTGGGCCTTTGCCAAGCTTGATGCCTGGCTGGAACTGCGTCGTTCACAGCTCAAGGAAGGCGAGAGCGACGATGCTTTTCTGTTCAACCGCATTCGCCGGGGCAGCCACATCACCCGCGAGCGCATTACCAAACACGCGATTTACTACATCGCCCGCCAGCGCGGTACGCAGGTCGGGGTGAAAATCATGCCGCATGACTTCCGTCGTTCGTTCATCACCCGGGTGATCGAGGAACACGACCTGTCGATCGCCCAGAAACTGGCGCATCACAGCAATATCCAGACGACCGCCAACTATGATGTGCGCGATGACAACGAGCGGCGGCGGGCAGTCGATCGCTTCGATTTGTAGGCTGAGTCAGTTTTGCACCGGGCAGCGCGAGCCGCTCGCAGCCTGAGTGATTTGCGCAGCAAGGCGTTTGACGTTGCTCTGCTGCGCCGTCACCAGTTCCTCGATGCTCGGCCCTGAAGGCGTCTGCAACACCGAGCGGCAGGTGAGCAGCGCCGCGTCCGTTGCATCCAGCGGGCGCACTCGCCATTTCACATCGATCAAGGCGTACTGGCCGGGAATCGAATCGAAGCGCTGCACATCGACGCGCACCGATGCTCGATGCTGGCCGACGCCGCCGCTCAATTGATCGGCCAGCGCACCGCGCAACTCATCGGCAAGCGTGGCGCTCCACCAGTCGGTATCGAGGATGGCCACGCCGCTGTTGCCCTGGCGAATCACAATCTGCGCGCGATCGACCTGCGGCGGCACGCTGATGCTTTCGATGGCGATGTCGGCGCCGTTGCGACTGGCGCCCGGTTGCGCCGGGACCAGCGTGTGAAAGCTGATCGGGTCGCTACGGCACGCAGTCAGCAGCACGAACGCAGCGAGCACGGTGATCTTCAACGGTAAAGCCATGGATTCAGCTCCTGTGCTCAATTGCGTGGCGGTCCTTTGAGGTCCAGCGGCGCGGCGTTGTCGGGACGCCCGCGAATCAGCGACTCAGGGTGGCGACCGAGGTAATCCGACAATTCACGCAACGAGCGCGACATGCGCCCGAGCTCGTCGAGGGTCTCGGTGAGTTGCTCGCGTTGCGGAGAGTCCTCGGCCAACGTCGAATTGGCGGACTGCAACGTCTTGCTGACATCGGCGAGGGTGCTCTGCACGCCCGGCAGGGTCTTGGCATTGAACTGCTTCAGGCCCTTGCGCAGCTCGACCAGGTTGCCGTCGAGGTTGCTGGCGATGCGTTCCACCGGCAATGCGTTGATCTTGTTGACCATCGCCTCGAGTTTTTCCTGCAACTGTTCGAGGCTGCCGGGAACGGTCGGAATGGTGACCGGCCGTGCCTTGGGGTCGAACGCGACTTTCGGCGCTTTGGGATAGAAATCCAGCGAGATATACAACTGACCGGTGAGCAGGTTGCCATTGCGGGCCTGGGCGCGCAGGCCATTTTCGATGAACGTGCCGATCAGGCGCGCGCCGGTGGCCTCGTCGTTTTCGTCGCCATGGTAGGTCTTGAGAATCTTCGCGTGGGCACGGCCGAGTCGCTGCGGATAAATGACAATGCCGACATTCACCGGAAAGGTGCGCTTGACCTCGTCGAAGTCGAGATTGACCGCCACCACCCGGCCGATTTCGATGCCGAGAAACTCCACGGGCGCATCGACCTTGAGCCCGCGCAAGGCCTGATCAAAGCGCAGCGACAGGTATTGCGCCTTGCCGTCGGGCGGGGCGAGGGCGGCGGTCTGATTGGCGAACAGCTCGAAACTCTTGTCGTCGCTGGCCGGCTTATCGTCGGGGCTGTAGTCCGGGGCGCGGAATGCGATGCCGCCGACCAGCAGGGTCGACAGCGATTCGGTTTTCACTGCAAAGCCGTTGGCGCCGACATTGATGTCGATACCGCTGGCGTTCCAGAAGCGGGTATTTTCGGTGACGTAGACATCGTTGGGCGAATGCACGAACACTTCGATATTGACGCCTTTACCGTCCGGGTCCAGCGCGTAGGACACAACCTGGCCGACGGGAATCTTGCGGTAATAAACGGGCGAGCCGATGTCCAGCGAGCCAAGGTCGGCGGTATGCAGGGTGAAGCGCTTGCCCGGCTCGCCGTAAGTAATCGGCGGCGGATTCTCGAGACCCTTGAAGTTTTTCGAGCGGGTATTGGCCTGGCCAATGTCGGCGCCGATGTAATCGCCCGACAGCAGCGTATCGATGCCCGAGACACCGCCGGCGCCGATACGGGGACGCACGACCCAGAATTGCGAGTCCTCGCGGGTAAAGGCTTCGGCTTGCTTGGCCAGTTTGATCGTGGCGTTGACATGTCTATGGTCGTTGGCCAGTTCGACGTCGGAGACATGGCCAATGACCACGTTGCGGTATCTGACTTCGGTCTTGTTTGCGGTCAGGCCATCGCCGGTCTTGAAGGTAACGGTGATGACCGGGCCTTCCTGAAGGATGTTGTGAATCACCAGCGAAATGCCCACCAGCACCGCCACAATCGGCACGATCCATACCAGTGAAATAGCGAAACGGCGGGTTTTGATCGGCGCCTGACCGGGTGCTCGCGGCTCATCGCTGGCTGACGACTTCATCCATGTCCTCCTCAATTAATCGGGCACTGAGCGTCAGGAACGCAAAAGCACTTCATCAATATAGAAGTGCTTGGCGATAGAGCAAATGTGTATAGCTGGCGTTGATCGTTCCCATGCGCAGCAAAGGAATGCCGCCGGGGACACTCTGCGTCCCAGAACAGATCAAAAGATCGCAGCCTTCGGCAGCTCCTACAGGGGGCCGGGGATGTGGCGGGTTCAGCCGAGCATTTCGCGCAGGCGATACCAGAACATGCCCAGCGCCAGCAGCGGCGAACGCAAGGCCGGGCCGCCAGGGAAGGTCATGTGCGGCACGCCGCTGAACACGTCCATGCCTTGGCTGTGCCCGGCATGAATGGCTTCGCCCAACAGCTTCGCGCACCAATGGGTGACGTTGAGGCCATGACCGGAATAACCCTGCGCGTAAAACACGTTCGGGTGCTGCTTGAGCCGGCCAACCTGGGGGAAGCGGTTGGCGGTAATGCCGATCTTGCCGCCCCATTGGTAGTCGATGCGCACATCGGCCAGTTGCGGGAATATCTTCAGCATTTTCGGGCGCATGTAGGCAGCGATATCCGCCGGATCGCGCCCGGAATAATGACAAGCGCCGCCGAAAAGCAGCCGTCGATCAGCCGAGAGTCGGTAATAGTCCAGCCCGACTTTTTGATCGCACAGCGCCAGGTTCTGCGGAATCAACTGCGCGGCGCGGCTTTCGTCCAACGGCTCGGTGGCGATGATGTAACTGCCGGCGGGCAGCACTTTGCCGCTGAGTTTCGGCTCGAGGTCATCCAGATGCGCGTTGCAGCCGAGCACCAGGCTGCCGGCGCGTACTGAACCTGTGGCGCAGCGTACCTCGACGGTAGGGCCGTGGAGGATTTCCAGCACCGGGCTTTGCTCGAAGACACGCACGCCCAGCGATGCGGCAAGTCGCGCCTCACCTTGCACCAGATCCAGCGGATGCAAATGGCCCGAACCCATGTCGATCAATCCGCCGGCGTACACACCGGCGTCGACCACTTGCTCACGGATCTGCTGCGGGCCGACCAGCCTGGTTTCGTGGGCATAGTCGAGTTCGGCGAGACTGTCCTGTTCCTGCTTGAACGCGGCGAATTGCGCGGCGGTGTTGGCCAGTTCGCAAAAGCCCCAGCGCAGATCACAGTCGATGGCGTTTTCAGTGATGCGCTGACGCACCAGCTCCACCGAATCGATGCCGGCGCGCTGCAGATAGCGCACGCCGTCCTGGCCAACGTAACGGGCGAACCCCTCGACTTCATGGCCGATGCCGCGAATCAGCTGACCGCCATTGCGCCCGCTGGCGCCCCAGCCGATGCGCCGCGCCTCGAGCAACACCACCGACAGACCGCGCTGGGCCAGCTCAATCGCGGTATTGACGCCAGTGAAGCCGCCACCGATTACGCAGACATCGGCAAGCAAATCACCATCCAGCGCAGGGTAGGGCGTGCTCGCCCGCGCAGAAGCGGCGTAATAAGAGCCGGCGTGTTGTGCGCTGTGCTGATTCATTTGTTCGACTTCACTTTGCTCCACGACCGGGTCATCAGACGCATGATCGCCTGGGGCGGGGTCGAGGAAATGTAGAGTTTGTCGAGCACCGACTGCGGCGGGTAAACCTCAGGGTTGTTGACCAGTTTCTGATCCATGAACGGCTTGGCCGCCGGGTTCGGGTTGGCGTAGCCGACGGTAGCGCTGACTTTGGCGATCACTTGCGGATCGAGCAGGTAATTGATGAAGGCGTGCGCCTCTTCGGCGTTGCTCGCGTCGGCTGGGATCGCCAGCAGATCGAACCACAGGTTGGCGCCTTCCTTGGGGATGGCGTAAGCGATATTCACACCGTTCTTGGCTTCCTTGGCGCGGTTGGCCGCCTGGAACACATCGCCGGAGTAACCGAACGCGACGCAGATGTCGCCATTGGCCAGGTCCGATACGTATTTGGATGAATGGAAATAGGTGATGTACGGGCGGATGCTCAGCAGCTTGGCTTCGGCCTTTTTGTAGTCTTCAGGGTTTTCACTGCGCGGGTCCATGCCCATGTAGTTGAGGATGGCGGGGAAGACTTCGTCAGCGGAATCCATCATCGACACGCCGCACTGGCTCAGCTTCTTGAGGTTCTCGGGCTCGAACAGCACGGCCCAGGAATCGATGTGGTCGATGCCGAGCACTTGCTTGACCTTATCGACGTTATAACCAATGCCGTTGGTGCCCCACAGGTAAGGCACCGAGTGCGCATTCCCGGGATCATTTTTCTCCAGCAATTCAAGCAGTTTCGGGTCCAAGTTCTTCCAGTTTGGTAACTGTGAACGATCGAGCTTCATGAACGCCCCGGCCTTTACCTGACGGGCGAGGAAGTGGTTGGACGGCACCACCACGTCGTAACCGGTCCGGCCGGCGAGGAGTTTGCCTTCAAGGGTTTCGTTGGAGTCGAAGACGTCGTAGATCACCTTGATCCCGGTCTTGCTCTGGAAGTCGGCGAGGGTGGTTTCGCCGATGTAGTCGGTCCAGTTGTAGACACTGACCTGGGACTCGGCGTGGGCTACGGCACTGAACAGCACGCTCAGTGCTACCGGGAGTACGGATTTCAATAGACGCATATCGACACCTCTTGGATTTATTGGAATTCTCAGGCGCTGCACAATCCCATGTGGGAGCGAGCCTGATCGCGAAAGCGGTGTTTCAGTCGACATCTATGGTGAGTGTGCCGACGTCTTCGCGAGCAGGCTCGCTCCCACAGGGACGGGCTCGCCGTCAGACGCTCAGCAGCAGAAACTCACGCTCCCACGAGCTGATCACGCGCTTGAAGTTTTCGTGCTCGGCGCGTTTGACCGCGACGTACCCGCGGACGAATTTGCTACCCAGGTATTCGGCCACTTTCGGGCACTCTTCCATCTGCGTCAGGGCTTCTTCGATGGTGATCGGCAGGCGCAGATTGCGCCGTTCGTAGGCCCGGCCTTCGACTGCCGCGCTCGGCTCGATCTGTTCGACCATGCCGATGTAGCCGCACAGCAGGCTTGCGGCAATCGCCAGATACGGGTTGGCGTCGGCGCCGGGCAAGCGGTTCTCCACGCGCATCGATTCAGGCCCCGAAGTCGGCACTCGCAGGCCGACCGTGCGGTTCTCTTCGCCCCATTCGACGTTGACCGGCGCCGAGGTGTCCGGGAGGAAGCGGCGGAACGAATTGACGTTGGGCGCGAACATCGGCAGGACTTTCGGGATGTACTTCTGCAGGCCACCGATGTGATGACGGAACAGTTCGCTCATGTTGCCCTCGGCGTCGGCAAAGATCGGCTGGCCCGTCGCGATCTCGACCACGCTCTGGTGCAGGTGCATGGCGCTGCCGGGCTCGTCGCCGATCGGCTTGGCCATGAACGTCGCCGTCACGTTGTGCTTGAGCGCCGCCTCGCGCAGGGTACGTTTGAACACGGTGATCTGGTCCGCCAGATCCAATGCATCGCCATGGCGGAAGTTGATTTCCATCTGCGCCGGGCCGTCTTCGTGGATCAGCGTGTCGAGATCCAGGCCTTGCAGTTCGCACCAGTCGTATACGTCTTCGAACAGCGGATCGAATTCGTTGGCGGCATCGATCGAGAACGACTGGCGCCCGCTTTCCGCACGGCCCGAACGACCCAGTGGTGCCTTGAGCGGCAGGTCCGGATCTTCACAGCGCTGGGTCAGGTAGAACTCCATTTCCGGCGCGACAATCGGCTTCCAGCCCTTGTCGGTGTATAGCTGCAGAACTTTCTTCAGCACGTTGCGCGGCGACAGTTCGATCGGATTGCCAAACTTGTCGAAGGTGTCGTGGATGACGATGGCGGTCGGCTCGATGGCCCACGGGATGACATACACGGCGTCGGAAACCGGCTTGCACACCATGTCGATGTCGGCCGGGTCGAGCAGGTCGTAGTAGATGTCGTCGTCGACAAAATCCCCGGTTACCGTTTGCAGCAGCACGCTTTCCGGCAGGCGCATGCCGCGCTCATGCAGGAACTTGTTGGTCGGTGCAATCTTGCCGCGGGCGATGCCGGTCAGGTCGCTGACCACACATTCGACTTCGGTAATCTTGTGATCTTTCAGCCAGGTGAACAGCTGATCGAAAGGGGCGTTCATAAAGACCTCGTTATTGGTTTTGTAGACGCCGGGGAGGGCGGGTTTCATCTTCCGCCCCTTCCCCTGTGGCGCGTTGGCGACTATCTTGGGCGCGGCTTGCGATTCCATCTATCCACTTTCAGCAGCACCAAAGCGCACCAAAAGAGTGCGCAAGGTCACCCCATGACAACGTGCAATCCGCTTCAGGTACAAGCGTTCAATACCGCCGACGTGGCCGAGCAAATCCGCGCCACACCGGGCTGGGTCCAGCATTACCAGCAGATGTCGCCGGGGCATTTCGCCGGGCAGATTCGTTATCTGGATCTGCAGGGCGTCGAGGTCTACGAAGAACAGATGAACACCCGGGTCGAGCAGAATTTCAGTGCGCCATCCGGTGCTCTGGCGTTCTGTTTCGATCGCAGCGACAACGCGCTGTACCTGCTCAATGAAGAGAGCCGCAACATCTGGATCACCCCGGAAAACTATCGGGAAATCGCCGTGGTGTTCGGGGCGGATTTCGTCCGCGAGCACGGCCTGCAAGTGGCCAAGCTCGAAGGGTTGTTCATGGCGCCGCTGAACTGCGGACAGAACGCTTTGTTCAGCGGCTGGTTAAGCTCGATTCTCACGAAGTTGTCGCAAGCTACTGATCCACTTGATAAAGATCGCCTGACTCTACAGTTGCTAGAGGACTGCCTGTTCATCCTTGATAACGCTCACAACAGCCTCGATCGCGGCGGATTGCAGCGGCGCCACGACGAACGCCAAATCATGAAACGAGTAGGGGAGTGGGCGGCTGATTCGCCGGAAGACACGGTCAATCTGCTCGAACTATCCGACGTCGCCGGCGTGCCGCTACGCCAGTTGCAACAGGCGTTCAAGGCCTACACCGGCATGACCCCGAGCCACTGGTTACGCCTGAGACGGCTGAACAGTGCGCACCGTGAATTGCTCAAGCGCAGGCCCACGGAAACCACCGTTGCCGAAGTGGCGATGCGCTGGTCGTTCTGGCATCTGGGGCGGTTTTCCAGCAGTTACCACGCGCTGTTCAAGGAGCTGCCGAGCGAAACGCTCAAGCGCTGAGCAGAAAAAGGCTTTGTGTCCTTCGAGAAGTTAAATAGAATCAGTCTCATTTGAATCTACCTTCGCGCAGGGTCTCTTGAGATGATTGAAGCTACGTCACCGTCGGAGCAGAGCCTGCAGCAGTTGTACCGCGAGCACCGCGGCTGGCTGGAAACCTGGCTGCGCCGGCGCATGGGCAATGCGTGGGATGCGGCGGACCTCAGTCAGGACACCTTTCTGCGCGTCCTGTGCAACGCGCCGCCACTGGCCGAATTGCGCGAGCCGCGCGCGTATCTGCTCACCGTCGGCAAACGCCTGCTGAGCAATTTCTACACGCGACGCCATCTGGAAAAAGCCTACCTCGACGCCTTGGCGCAATTGCCGCAAGCGTGCGCGCCGTCGCCGGAACAGCGCTGGTTGCTGCTGGAAACCTTGCAGGCGCTGGATGAATTGCTCGATGGCTTGCCACGTGCGGTGCGTCGGGCATTTCTTTGGAGTCAACTCGAGGGCATTGGCTACCGCGAGATTGCCGGACGCTTGCAGGTTTCCGAGCGCACGGTGAAACGCTACATGGCCCAGGCGTACGAGCATTGCTTGCTGGTGGAGCTGTGATGCGCGTTGCCCCGAGCGAGGAAACACGGGAAGTGGCACGGGCCGCAGCGCAATGGCTGGCCTTGCTCGAATCCGGTGGCGCCAGTGATGAAGATCACGCCCGATTGCAGCATTGGCGCGCCAGTGACAGTCGCCACGAAAACGCTTGGCAGAAAATCCAACAGCTTCGCCAGCGTTTCGCAGGTTTGCCGCCGACACTGGCCATGGCCACCCTGGATCGGCCGGATCCGGCGCGGCGCGCGGCACTCAAGCGTGCCTTGGGCGTGGCGGCGCTGGTGCCGGCGGCGTGGTTGATCAGTCGGGAGCTGCCGCTGGAGGTCTGGCGCGCCGATTTGCACACCAGCACTGGCGAGCGGCGCAAAGTGCAGTTGGCGCAGGATTCTTCATTGCAACTCAACACCGACAGCGCGGTGAATGTCGATCTGCCTGCACGTCAGCTGACACTGATACGTGGCGAGATGGCGCTCAACGTGGCGGGCGATTCAGCCTTTATCGTCAACGCGCCTTATGGGCGGATGATCGTCAATCACAGCGACATCTCGGTGCGCCTCAATGCGCGCGATTGCCAGGTCTGCGTATTGCGTGGTTCGGTGCAATTGCAGCCACTGCACGGCCCGGCGCTGGTATTGCAGCAGGGCCAGCAAGTCAGCCTGCAAGCTTCGGGCGCCGGGGCGGTGATGGCATTCGATGCGTTGATGCCCGGTTGGCGCGACGGTGTGCTGATGGCGCAAAACCAGGCGCTGGGTGATTTCCTCCGCGAGCTGAGTCGCTACCGCTCGGGCGTGCTGCGTTGGGATCCGGCGCTGGAATCACTGCGTATCACCGGCAGTTTCCGCCTCGACGATACCGATCAAGTGCTGGCACTGCTGGCAGCCAGTTTGCCCGTCGACGTGCACACGCGAACGCGATTTTGGGTGTCACTGGTACCGCGCGCAGAAAAAACTGGCTGAAGCCTGTCCCTTTTTTTCGCCTCGCTGGTCATTCCAGGCAAGTGAACAAAATCGAGAGCTTCTTCCAATGCCCGCAGTATTCCCAGGTCGTTTGCGTCCGTTGTTGCAGTTGAGTCTGTTGCTGAGCCTGAGTGCCAGCCCCGTGTTGATCCAATCAAGCTGGGCCGACGACGGCAGCCGCCGCAGTTATCAGGTGCCGGCCGGTAGCCTGAGCGCGGCGCTGACGCGTTTCGCCGGTCTCGCTGGAGTCAATCTTTCGGTGGATCCGGCGCTGGTCAGCGGCCGTAACAGCAATGGATTGTCCGGCGAGTTCGGTGTGGAGGAGGGGTTCAGCAGGTTGTTGCTGGGCTCCGGTTTGCAGCTGCAACCGGTCGGCGATCAGGCTTATACGCTGGTGCCCGCAGCGCAAGGCAGCACCTTGCAACTGGCACCGACATCGATTCTCGGCGCGAGCGGTTCAGCGGATGCCGACGTGTTTGCTGGCGGTCAGGTTGCGCGGCGTGGCTCGCAAGGGCTGTTGGGCTCCAAGGATTTCATGGAAACCCCGTTCAGCATGACCACCTACACCAGCGAAACGGTGAAAAACCAACAGGCGCGCACCCTCGGCGACCTGATCGGCAGCGACCCTTCGGTACGCGCAACCAACCCGGCCGGTGGCCGCTACGAGCAATTCACCATCCGTGGTTTCAGCCTGTTCAACAGTGACGTTTCCTACAACGGCCTCTACGGAATCTTGCCGACTTACACCATCGACATGGAAATGGCCGATCGCGTCGACATCCTCAAAGGCCCGAGCCAATTGATCAATGGGATTTCGCCACGGGGCAGTGTAGGAGGGGGGATCAACGTCGTGCCGAAACGCGCGACCGACAAGCCGATCACTTCGCTGACAGCCAATTACGCCTCGAACAACCAAGCCGGCGGCGCGGTGGATGTCGGACGGCGTTTTGGTGACGAAAACCAATTCGGTCTGCGCTTCAACGGGGTTAAACAGTCCGGTGATACCGAATGGGATCATCAAAGTGTCGATCGCGACATGGCGGTCCTTGGTCTGGATTTCCGTGGTGAACGCTTGCGACTTTCCACCGATATCGGCCACACCGAACGCGACACCGACGCGCCGCAGGAACGCGTGCAAGTCGCGGCCAATGCCAAGGTGCCGAACGCCAATGATGTGCGCGATAACTATGCGCAACCCTGGAGCCGGGCGCGCACCAAAGACACTTTCGGCACAGTCAACGGTGAGTTCGATGTCAGCGACTCGGTCATGCTGTATGGCGGCGTCGGCGCTCGTAAAAGCGATCACGAATTCTTGCGCCATGCAGTTTCGGTGAGCAACGACGCCGGCGACTTCAGCGTCCAGCCGCGAGATTTCACCCGCGACGAAAACGTGCGCACGGCCACCGCTGGGGTGCGTAACTGGTTCCACACCGGGCCGGTCAGCCATGAAGTCAATCTGGCGGCCAACTACTTTTATATGGACTTCGAAAACGGCGGCGCCCGTTACGCGGCCGGGCGCAGCAACCTCTACGACCCGGTGGAAATCCCCAGGCCCGGCACGCCGGCCCGCAATGACGCCAAGGTCTACACCGAGAACCGCTTCAGCGGCGTGGCGTTGTCCGACACGCTTGGCTTCTTCGACGATCGTCTGTTGCTGACTTTGGGGGCGCGCTGGCAGCGAGTCAAAGTCGATGACTGGAGCGACGGCATCAAGGGCGACACGGCTTACGATGAGGAAAAAGTCTCGCCATCGGGCGGGATCCTGTTCAAGGCGACGGACAAACTCTCGCTGTACGCCAACTACATGGAAGGCCTCAGCCAAGGCAAGATCGCGCCATCAACGTCGATCAACGAAGACGAAATCTTTCCGCCATTCATCAGCCGCCAGGTTGAAGTCGGTGCCAAGTACGACGCCGGCGCATACGCGCTGACGGCAGCGGTGTTCCGCATCAAACAGCCTGCCTACGAAACCAACGCCGTTACGCGAGTCTTCGGGCCGAACGGCAAGCGTGAGAACAACGGCGTAGAACTGAGCGTGTTCGGCGAACCGCTCAAGGGGTTCCGATTGCTCGGCGGTTTGATGTACATCGACAGCAAACTGGCCCACACCACCAACGGCACATTCGACGGCAACCGCGCACCGGCGACACCGAAATACAACGTCAACCTTGGTGCGGAGTGGGACGTGCCCACGGTGCAGGGTTTGACCTTGACCAGTCGCGGTATTTACTCAAGTTCGCAGTATCTGGACCAGTCGAACGACAAGGAAATCGACTCATGGGAACGGCTCGACGTAGGCACACGCTATGCTTTCAAGCTGGACGAGAAGACCATTACCTTGCTTGCCAACGTCGAGAATGTGTTGGATAAACGCTATTGGAGCTCGGCGGGTGCATCGGATGACAGTGAGCCGGGATTGACGCTTTCTACGCCAAGAACGTACCTGCTTTCGGCGACCGTGGATTTCTAGGATAGCAGGGTGATTGCATCGATCTTCGTCGATAATACGTTAACTACACTAAATGACCGTTTAGTTGAGCTAACAAAAAATCATTACCGATAACGGAGAAAACCATGATTCAGCGCAAGCCGAACGCAACTGATGTGATTGCTGCGCTGAATCTAGAGCCTCATATCGAGGGCGGTTATTACCGCAGAACCTATCAAGCCGATCACCGTGCCTGCCTCGAAACGCAGCAAGGCCCGCGTTATCTGCTGACCTCGATCTACTATCTGCTCACTGAGCAATCGCCGGCGGGCCAGTTTCATTTCAACCAGTCCGACATCCTGCATTATTTTCAGTTGGGCGACGCCATCGAATACAACCTGATCCACGCCGACGGCTCATTGCAAACGCTGGTGATGGGCAGCGATGTTTTGGCTGGTCAGCAACTGCAGTTGCACGTACCGGGTGGAATTTGGAAAGCCTCTCGATTACTGGAAGGCTCAAATGGCTTTGGCTTGATCAGCGAAGCGGTTTCGCCTGGGTTTGATTTCGCAGACATGGAAATCGGTAATCGCGCAAAACTCACGGCACAGTTTCCACAGCACGGAGCGCTGATTGAAAAGCTGACGCGTGATGATGGATGAGGGCTGTAGATTGGGAAGAATGCGGTTTGTAGGGAAAGCTGGTTTTGAAGCGGCCAACGCAGATTCAAATCTCCCGGGCAACCACGCTGACCTTGTAATACTTTGTTACGCGTAATGTATATTATGTTAAATCGTGTATGCGAATGGTCTCAGGCTTTAGATATCAGATCCACCACTCCTAACCTCTCAGTCTAAGCAACGCCATTCGTTTGCAGCTTCAACAACCAATGTCTCTCGGTAGTCCATCCGAGAAAAACCCGAGCACCTTCGCTTGCTTGGCGAGCCCCGGTCAACGGTGCGCCAGAAGCCGCTACTCGCAATCCTCTAATCGCCGGCAGGAACCTTTCACGAAATGCACGAGGCTGAATCGCGAAATGAGCTTCGATGCGTTCAAGCGCAAATTGCATTTCTGCCTCATCGAGCATCGCTAGATAAAACACCATCTGCCGCCACGCGTACGCCGTATTTTTGATCATCACCAGGCTGGAGTGATAAAACCTCAACTTCATCTGCTGGCGTATGCATATCCATCTGAAGCATTCCTCGGCCATCGAAGCCAGGCGATGCTGCAACAGCGCCTTCAACCCAAGCTCACCAAACAACAGCGCAAGGTTTTGCGTCGTCAGGATCTGTTGTTGCTCGATGATTTTCCCGTTAATCGCCGGCCGCCATGTACCCAAGCGCTCATCAGCCCTCTGAGCGCACAATCTGGCCAATGCGTCCCTGGAACTAGCGTCAGGCCTGGAGAACCTTTTGCGCCTGGATTTCGGTTGTTCAGGCAGCATCGCCAATTGGCTTGCATCAATGTCGTAGTAATTGGCGTATAGCGTGCCACCTGTCAAAGATGCCGCCTGCCTGGCAGCTCTTATGTACTTGTTCGAGAAAGCGCCCATGAAAATGTCCGAGGCGACTTCTTCTACAAAAGGCAGATCCAGCTTGGCCATCGCCGCAAGCGCGGAAAATTCCTGAATCAGTTTGTTGGGCAGGATCGCTTGAGGAAACGCGCTAAGAGTCATTGCTGCGGATTCGATCAGGACCTGTCTGGCTGCATCGGCGACCACCGCGTCCGTTTTACGCTCGACTTCAACAGCCGCCACCCACGGCAATTCATTCATCCTGACCTGACTTTGCAGATCCAACAGCAACAATGATCGGCGTTGTCGAAAGGCGCGATAGGTTGCGACAGACAGCATCCGCAGCGACGTATCGCGATATCCTGCGCAGCAGATCTCAGCCGTTATCGCTGGCAACAGCCGCGCCACAGTATCACCAGAGGTAATGAATCCCTTCTCGATCAACTCCGCAATTGTGCCCTTTCGACACCGCTCGACGCGTCGACGAATATCAGGAGGAATGCCGATACCTGTTAACAGCGAATATGCGGTCGCTTCTTCGCAGGTAACGGGTTGCAATAGAGATGAAAAGTCGGAAATTCCGTCCGAACCCGGATACCTGCTCAGACGTGCGGCAAGCGCTTTAGCAAATAGATGGTGACCGGGGGCGGACACGTGACTGCGTTGAGACTCTCTGTGCTTTTGATGAGATTCGGATTCGGGATGACCATGCTTGCGTACGAAATCGTCGACGATCCTGCGAATTCGTCCGACTTGTCGTCCGGTAAGCAAAGCCGCATCGCTGGCGCAAACCCCCAGCAGTGCAAACAACTCCCCTGCCCGATCCCTTGAGCTTTCAGCTGCACCTAAAGCGCTGGGGCAAGAAGCATCGAACTGCCGCTTCAGAATATTCGCCTGCTCTAACCAGCCCTCGGGGTACCGGCGACAAGGCCAATCATCCTGATACGTTAAAAGGAAAAGCGACACCGCCGAATCGTAAAGCGGTAAACGTGTTTCAACGACATGCTTCTGCACTGCCACGCGCGCCTGTGCCGGGCGATTTGAAAGCACGGCTCTGACATCCCCGACAGTAAAAACCTGCACTTGCCCTGGTGAAAGCGGCAAACCGTCAGAAGCCATCGGAAAGAATCGCAGCCGGCCAAAGAAAGGCGCAATTATTTCAACGAGAGCCCACGCGTTTTCAGTGCGTTGCTGCCCCAGCAACCACGCCACCGTCAGCAGTGCAGCCTGTTCTGGCACATCGATTCGATAATCCCCGCTCGCCAGCTTCGTTTGCAGTACCTCAATCCCCTCCTCTGTAAGGTGCCAAGTGTTGAGATCGAGTCGCTCGAAGCCAGGGCGGATACCTGGAATCGAAGCAGCCAGCTGTCGCTCGTACTCGGTCAGTGCACCGCCGGCCAAGAACTGCCCAGTGGCGAAACCTCCAGTGACGACTTCCAGCGTGACCCACTCAGGCACATCCGCGAATGGAGTCCGTGAGCCATACGACGCCGATCCCTGCAATATGTGCTCGATTACATTGCGCCAGCGCTCGATGCGCTTGCTCGTCTGTCCGTCATTGTCGAGGCCCGGTGCAGTGAGTGCTCGAGACAGTTGAAAGGCTGCATAGCCGGCACCTATGCCGGCGCTCGCATTCGATTCCCTATCATCCCTGAGCATGAGTCCTTCCGAGCCTGCAATGTTGTGGGTCCGGGGGCTGGATTCGAACCAGCGCCCACCCGGTTAAGAGCCGAGTGTTCTACCGCTGAACTACCCCGGAACAGAGCGCGGATTGTCCACGAGCGCTGAACGATTGTGAAGATCGGAAATATTGCCGCTTGTGAATTGCACAGCCGAGATTCTAGCGAGCCCCATCATCGTGGATCGGCTCGACATCAATCTCACTCGACTCACCCAATGCGCGATATCGATCACGGAGCTTCCTCAGCTCGCGCGCCTCCATCTTCTCCAGACCCAGCGTGGCGTTCTGCGCTTCATTGGTAGCTCGGATCAGCTCATCGATCTTCAGATGCAGAATGTCGTTGTCGCGGTTCTGGGTGTTTTGAATGAGGAACACCATCAGGAACGTAATGATTGTGGTCGACGTGTTGATGATAAGTTGCCAGGTGTCGTTGTAGTGAAAGTACGGCCCTGTTCCAGCCCAGGCGACGATCAGAACGATCGCTGTCAAAAAGGTCTTCGGGCTACCTGCCCAGTTGGAAAGTGCCTGGCAAAAGCGTGCAAATTTCATCTTGAAACCTCTGAATAAACCTATCCACTTGACCTCGCTCGATCGTGAAATACTTTGTCATATTTGCGCCGCTCGTCGGTGCCGCAGATTCACCTGAGTGTTCAAGCGTCAGCTCGAGAAGCTACACCGGCGGCTTACCACCCGATTAATCTCCTCTACTACCCGCCCCGTCGCCTCCTCGATCGTTCCCTCATTCCGACACAAAAACCAACCCTGATCGGCAGCGGCCACCTCAAACGCCTCAGTACAAGCGACATGCTCCTCAAACCCTCGAAGCACAGTACTGCTCAAGCCACGCCGTCGTGCCCCTGCCCTCGCCCACGAAATCTCCGCGGCTGTAACCACCCCGACATGCAGGTCGGGCACCTGTACGTTGCGGTCAATGTTCAACTGCAGGATTTCAGCGAAAGGCACTATCCGGCGAAACGCCGCATCGGACGGGTACCAGCGATCAATCAGCACAATGCTGTCGGTGGGCTGTTTGCTCAGCACGTGCTGGGAAATCCAGCGGCGGCTGTCAGCCAGGCGTTGGCAAACGTCCAGTTCCAGATCCCTGTCGGGATGTCGGACGAGTCGATTCACCAGATGCATTGTCTCGCCCCTGAACGGGTCGCTTTTTTTCTCGCACAGTCGGATGACTTTCTGGTTGTCTGCCCTCAGGACTTCAGTGATGGCCTCCAACAGCGAGGTTTTGCCGACGCCTTTGGGGCCATCCAGAGCGACAAACAGCGGACGAGTCATTTTTCTCACAGGCTTTAGCGGGGAGTAGCGCGCACTCTAACGGATTTTCAGGTTGAACCTCTGTTGCTCAGCAGGACTCCCAAACTCAAATCCAGGAGAAACCTATGACCCAGACAGCTCTAGTCGTGGGCGCCAGCGGCATCGTCGGTAGCGCCATTACTCAGTTACTCATCGACAACCAGTGGCAAGTCGCTGCGCTATCGAGACATCCATCGCAAGCACACGGCGTGATCCCTGTGGCGGCAGACCTTCAGGATCCTGCTTCTCTGGAACAGGCGCTGAGGGCTGTGAAACCCACGCATGTGTTCATTACCACCTGGTCGCGGCAAGCCACGGAGGCCGAGAACATCCGCGTCAACGCAGCCATGGTACGCAACGTCCTCGCCGCCATTCGCCCAGCCAAAAACGTCAAACACGTAGCACTGGTTACCGGCCTGAAACACTACCTCGGCCCGTTCGAAGCCTATGGTAAAGGCAGCCTGCCGCAGACACCGTTTCGCGAAGAACAGGGTCGTCTTGATATCGAGAATTTCTATTACGCTCAGGAAGACGAACTCTTCGCCGCTGCGGAAAAGGACGGTTTCACCTGGAGCGTGCATCGCCCGCATACCGTCACCGGGGTGGCCGTGGGCAATGCAATGAACATGGCAACCACCCTCGCCGTGTATGCCTCGATTTGCAAACACACCAATCGCCCTTTTGTGTTTCCCGGATCCAAGGTGCAGTGGGACAGCCTCACCGACATGACCGATGCGCGGCAGTTGGCGAAACAGCAACTGTGGGCGGCCACCACGCCGGCTGCGGCAAATCAGGCATTCAATATCACCAATGGCGATGTATTCCGCTGGAAATGGATGTGGAGCCGAATTGCCGAATACTTCGACCTGCCTGCTGCTGACTATCCCGCCTCACCCTCGCCTCTAGAGAAGCAGATGGCGGACGATCAAGCCGTATGGACGCAAATAGTCGCCGAGCACGGTTTGAAAGAGTCCGATATTGGACGTCTGATTTCCCCATGGCATACCGATGCCGACCTTGGCCGCCCAATCGAAGTGGTCACGGATATGTCGAAAAGCCGCCTGATGGGTTTCACTGCCTACCAAGCGAGTGATCAGGCATTTTTTGACGTGTTCGACAAACTGCGAGAGATGCGCTTGATACCCTAGGCGGTTGCAGACAGATCAGGTGGGCACCTGGCGTGCCCCCTCCTTCAACAGGACTTTCCACGCCCTCGCCCTCCCCTCATCTGCGACGTTCATTCGCTCTGCGAATCCTCCCGCCAGTCACCGGCAGAACGCAGCCGATCGTATATCCCAACTCCAAAATAGCGCCCTCGACAGGCACTGCTCTGTATCCAAGTGTGTACGGACGCAAACACGTTACACAACATTGATCTTCCCGCCCGCCCAGACACAAGCGAGATACACCAGCACGATGAACTGCGCTCACGGCCAGCGCAGTGCTCCTGTGCCTGACACCTGTCAGTGGGAGCACCGGAACGGCTTCCACTTTCTTGACGACAAGTCGGAGGATTAAACCCATGCAAACAAACGCGTTATCGGTCTTGAATCGGCTGCAGCTTAATCTCGATCGCGCTGGAGACTGGATCGCCCCTTTGAGCCTGCGCGTTTTTCTGGCTTGGGAGTTTTTTGAAGCGGGATGGGAAAAGTGGAACGGTGAGAACTGGTTCCCAAGCATTCAAGGGGCCTTTCCTTTTCCCTTCAATCATCTGCCGGCTACGTTCAATTGGCAGTTATCCATGTGGGCAGAGCTGCTCTGTTCCATTGCTTTGCTTGTAGGCCTGGGAACACGTCTTTCGGCACTGATCCTCATAGTGGTCACCGTCGTGGCAACTGCCGCAGTTCACTGGCCAGCAGAGTGGTCGACGTTGAGTGAACTGGCTATGGGGTACTCCATCAGCAACAAAGGCTACGGCAATTTCAAGCTGCCGTTGATCTATCTCGTCGCACTTCTGCCACTGGTATTCACAGGCGCCGGCAAGCTGAGCCTGGATGCATGCATCGGTCGGTATCTCAAGCGTTTGAATGCACGCTGAGTGTTATCGCTTCACCAAGGTTATCGCTCTCAACCCACTAGTAATCAGGAGTTTCATCATGACCCATATTGATAAAGTGCTGTACACCGGCAAAGTCCATACCTCTTCGGGTGGTCGCAATGGCACCGCCCTCAGTGACGACGGCCGACTGGATATAAAGCTGTCGTCGCCTGGCGCCTCTGGCGCCGGTACCAACCCAGAGCAGTTGTTCGCCGCTGGTTGGTCGGCTTGTTTTATCGGTGCAATGGGACTAGCGGCGAGCAAGCTGAAAGTCACCCTCCCGGGTGACCTTGCTGTCGACGCCGAAGTCGATCTAGGCACAACCGATGGCGCTTATTTCCTCCAGGCTCGCCTCAATGTCTACCTTCCCGGGCTTGATCGAGAAGTCGCTCAAGACCTGATCGAAACCGCACACCAGACTTGCCCGTACTCCAAAGCGACGCGGAACAACATCAACGTGGTGATCAACCTCGTTTGAGCAGAACCGTGGCGGGTTTCAATCACCCGATTCACACCCCCCGGCTGCCAGCGGTAACCGTGGAGGTGCTGTGGATCGAGCGTTCCAGACGTCGAATCGGAGTATTGAGCTCATGCAAACGAACACTTCATCATCAACGCATTTAGATCCACAGCTTCCCCCTGAGGCGACCGTCGGGCTCGGGTTGCGCCGTGCGCTGCTTAACACGCTTCGTGACGCTCCAGTCGGGGATTTCGATTTTCTGGAGGTTGCTCCAGAGAATTGGATCGGCATCGGCGGCGCTCATGGTGAGGCCTTGCAGTTGCTAGCTGAACGCTACCCGCTGTCATGCCATGGCCTGTCACTGTCGCTGGGTGGCAGTGCACCGCTGGACGAACCCTTTCTTGAGCAAGTCCGCGGGTTCCTCGATCGCTTCAACGTGCCGTTCTATAGCGAACACCTGAGTTACTGTAGTGACGATGGCCATTTATACGACCTGCTGCCGTTGCCATTCACTGAGGAGGCTGTTCATCACGTTGCTGCGCGCATCCGCCGTGCACAGGATATTCTCGGTCGTCGTCTTGCTGTAGAGAATGTCTCTTACTACGCCGCTGCTCATCACGACATGGACGAACTCACGTTTACCAATGCAGTGCTCCGCGAGGCCGATTGCGACCTGTTGCTCGACGTTAACAATGTGTACGTCAACTCGGTGAACCATCGCTTTGATCCAGCGGTTTTCCTCGCCGGCCTGGAACCAGAACGCGTAGTCGCCATGCATGTGGCTGGGCATTACGACGAAGCCGAGGACCTGATCATCGACACCCATGGTGCGTCGGTCAAACCGGTAGTCTGGTCATTGCTGGGGCAGGCTTATGACCTTTTCGGCGTGAAACCAACCCTGCTGGAGCGCGATTTCAACTTTCCGTCCTACGACGAACTGGTGGCTGAGCTGAACACCATCAGGCGCTTGCAACGCGACGCCAATGCTTTGGTGCGGGTGACCGTCGATGGCTGACTCCCCTTCAAGTCTGCACAGTCAGCAGCTCGCGCTGACCCGTTACCTGCGTGACCCGGACAGTTATGCGCCGCCAGCGCAGATGAATCCTGCAAGAGCGCAGGTCTATCTCAACTTGGTGTTGAACAATCTGTTGGGGTTGCTGGGTGGGACGTTTCCGGTGCTGGTTGCTGTGCTGGGTGATGCCGGTTGGCGTGCCCTGGTACGACGTTTTTTGCGTGACTACCGCGCGCAAACGCCACGCTTTGGAGAAATTGCTCGTGAGTTTGTGGACTTCGTAGCGAGCCTGGAAGACTCGCCCGGTCACGAACACCCCTGGTACCCGTTCTTGCCAGAATTGGCCCATTACGAGTGGGTGGAGATGGCGCTGCAACAGTTGGACGCTGCGCCGTTAAAAGCCAGTGATGCGGAGCATTTACTCGACCGTCCCCTCAAGCTTTCCCCGCTCGTCTGGCCGCTGGCTTACACCTGGGCCGTACATCGTCTTGGGCCAGGCTATCTGCCTTCCGAACCGCCAGAACAACCGACGTTGCTGCTGATCAGCCGGGTGCCGAGTGGCCAAGTGCAATTCTCCCAGGTCAGCCCTCTCGCGTTCCGTTTGTTGCAGCGGATCGAGCAGTTCCCTGACATGGATGGTCGAGCGCAGTTGCACGCTTTGGCTGCGGAGGCTAGTGCTTCAGACGTGACCGGCTTCGTCGCTGACGCACTGGTGCTGCTGCGCCAGTTGCATGCGCAAGCTGCCGTCGGCGTAGCCGCGACACCCGTGTTAAAGCTGTTGTCCTGACTGACGAGCAAAGGCTGAGGTCGGTTTTTGTATCTCTATGTACCCAAACGCGAAGTCTTGGGATTGGCTTACAAATGCTCCGCTCGCCGATACATCGCCGATACATGACTCCCGCTCAATAGGCCTACCCGAACAAGGACGCTGTATCGAAGTGGAAGACGCTTGCGCCTTTCGCCTCGAACTTCCTTGAGGGTCTATCCGCCCTGTGGCATGAACCGCGGCCTCGCCGCGCAAACCATCTGGAGAAGCACTATGTACCGTAAACCAATGTCGAACAAAACCAGTCTTGGCCTGGCCGCTATCGCTTTAGCCGGCGGCATGAGCCTGGCATCGCCTGCCGCTTTTGCTGTTGAGCCATTGCCCCAAGGCTACCAACTGGCATCGGCCGATAAAACCGGCGAAGGCAAGTGTGGCGAAGGCAAATGCGGGGCCAGCGAAGCCAGCGACAAGTCCGCTACTGCCGAAGGCAAGTGCGGTGAAGGCAAATGTGGCGACGACTCTTTCGCTCGCACAGACACCGACCATGATGGCCTTGTTTCTCAAAAAGAACTGCTGACCGTGGCACCTCAGGGCGGTGAAGAATTCAAAGCGATGGACACCAACCACGATGGTTTTCTTTCGGAAGGTGAGGTCTACAAGTTCAGAACCAACCAGTACATTTCCAATGGCAAGAAAGTACCCACCGAGCTATTTACCCGCATGAGCAAAGCGCAAAACTGATTCCTCCCGCCGTAGCATTCGCCCTCCCCGCGCCTGCAGCCAGGGAGGGCGATTTACCTTCTGCAAAGCCCCCAGTTTTATTGATTACATCGCGTTATAAGTGATGTTCTCCGCCCCTGATTTATCCCCTGAACGCAACACTCTAAAGTCCATCCCACTGCTCCCCTCTTCATATCGATGGGGCGCCTACTGGAGACTTATCCCATGCCTTTCATCAGCGTTCGTATCACTCGCGACGGCGTTACCAAAGAACAGAAATCTCAAGTCATCGCCGAGATCACCAAAACCATGCAAACCGTCCTCAACAAGGACCCGCACCTCACCCATATCGTTATTGAAGAGGTCGACTCCGACAACTGGGGCTATGCCGGAATTACCACCACCGAGTACCGCCAACAACTGACGGAGTCGAAGAAATGACGTTCCCCGTCAGTATCGACTTTGTGTCGGATGTGGTGTGCCCTTGGTGCGCACTCGGCGCCACGGCGCTGGAACAAGCCATCGCGAACGTTGCTGGCGAGGTTGCCGTGGAGCTGACCTTCAAGCCCTTCGAACTGAACCCGGACATGCCGGCCGAGGGCGAGCACGCCATCAAGCACATGATGCGCAAATACGGGCGCAGCGCCGAAGAAGTCGCTTCGCGCAATGAAATGATCGTCGCGCGTGGCAAAGCCATCGGTTTTCAGTTCGACCTGGAAAAGCGCAGCCATTTCTACAATACCTTCGATGCCCATCGCCTTCTGCTCTGGGCCGTGCAGGAAGGCCGCCAGGTCGTGCTGAAGAAAATCCTGATCGAGGCTTATTTCACCAATGGCGAGAACCCCAGCGACCACGAAACACTGGTGCGCCTGGCCGGTGAAGCGGGACTTTCAACCACCCGCGCCCGCGAGATTTTGACTAGCGAGGCGTTCGCTCACGAGGTCCGTGAACTTGAAGGTTTCTACCTTGAACGCGGGATCAACTCGGTCCCGGCCATGGTGCTGAACGGTCGTCAGTTGGTGTCCGGATCGCTCTCAGTCACGGAATACGAACAAATCCTCAGGCAAGTGGCCCGCGAGTCCGCCACAGCCTGACAAAGCTATTGATCAGCACGATGCCCGGGCAAGCCCACCGCATCGGTCACTCAACTTGCGTGGAGTACATCGTCATGTCGAACGCCCCTTATCCGCTGAACCGCACCGCTTATCTGCTGGTCGATCCGTACAACGATTTTCTCTCGGAAAACGGCAAGGTCTTCCCCTTGATCAAGCCGATTGCCGAACAGGTCGGGCTGCTCGACAACCTGCGAGCCCTCGATCGCGCCGTACGAGCGCAGAACATTCCGGTGGTCATCGTGCCGCACCACCGTTGGGAACATGGCGACTACGAAGGCTGGGATCATCCAACACCGACCCAGTGCAAAATCATGCACATGCACCACTTCGCACGTGGTGAATGGGGCGGCGAATGGCATCCCGATTTCGCGCCGAAGGACGGCGACATTGTCGTGCAGGAACATTGGGGCGCCAGCGGCTTTGCCAATACCGACCTTGATTTTCGCCTGAAGCAGAAAGGCATCACCCACGTCATCATCGTCGGCCTGCTCGCCAACACCTGCATCGAAGCGACCGCCCGCTACGCCTCGGAATTGGGCTACCACGTCACGCTGGTGCGCGATGCGACCGCCGCATTCCGTGCAGAAATGATGCACGCCGCCCACGAGTTGAACGGGCCGACTTTCGCTCATTCAATCGTGACTACCCAAGAACTGATTGAGGCGCTGGCAGCGCAGGAGTAGCGGCGATGAACACCGATTTCGCCAGTTTGCCGAGGTGGTGCGTCAAGGCCGCTTTTTGCAATTGGCGATCGGCCCCCGTCAAAAATGCACCTTGAGCAAGAGACTCAACGCGTTCTGGTCGGTAGGGAATCCGCTCGTGTCTTCAATCCCGTATTTATTCGACCAGTAATCCCACTCAAGTCCCGCATAAAAACGTTTTTGCTGTTGCCCCAGCGCCTTGCCCACGTCGTATTTGACTTGTGGGTTGAAGTGAAAGCTCCTGGCCACATAGTTGGAAGTGCCTTTGTTGCCGACGTCGTTGACGTACCACTCCAGATAGCCGTCGAAAAGAATGTCGGAGCGACCCACCGGGAGGGTCATGGACCAGGTCGGGTTGATCTGCCATTGACCTGAGGCCTTACCGGTAATGCCGTCGGGTTTGCGGTAGTAGGTATTCAGGGAAAAGCGATCAAAGCCTGGAAGCACGAGGTCGACAGCGGGACCCAGCAGGTATTTGCGATTGCGGTTTTCACCGCGCTCGTAGGTGGCAGCGATGAGGACGTCCTTGACGATGCCATAGCTCAGGGAGCGGTCACTGATTTTGCCCAGCGACAGCCGTGGGGAGAATTCACCGTAGTAGGAATGGCCGTCGGCACCCGAGAGTCCACTGGACCATTTGTTGTCGACGAACATGAAGATATCGCCCCACGTCCAGCCGCTGGCGTGTTCGAAGCTCAGTGTTTGCTGAGTATCGTCGCCAGTGCCGTCGACTTTGAAATGCTGGCCGTAGAGGTAGCTCAAGCTGTTGTCGTTCCACAACAAAGGGCCGGCTTCGGCGCCGGCGCTGGCCAGAGCTAACAGCGGCGCCAGGCTGCGACGCAGCTGTGAAGGTGCAAGTAATGGAATACGCGATGCTTTCATGGGCTGCCCTTGCCAGGTGATTAGCGGATATCACCGGCAAGGCACGCCCGAGCTGCGGATCAAGCAGCTGCTCTGGCCCTCAAGTTAACGAGGGGCGACCCTTGCCGGGTACGCGGCGTAATGCCGCCAGAGCAATGCCCTGCACCTCGGGTCCTGTTGAGAGCCCCTCTGTGCTGACCGCTTCTACTCGATTCCGGACTAAGCAGGGGTTGTGCCAACTGAGCGAATACAATCTTCAACCCTCATTCAGCACAATCGATGCGTAAAACTGAATACTTTGCAGCCATCGGTCGCGCACCAGATTGAGGCGCGCCCACTTGAATTCGCACCGTTGCGAATCGCCTGCCCACCTCCTGCTAATTGCCTCGCCCGCCGGATCCCGTGAGGGCGGGCCTGCGACGGCTTGGCACACTTTTGGCTATGACTGCTTTCGAGTAGAAGCGGTCAGTGCCAGCAATGGCACCGGGCATTGCTCTTGCGCCCCTCCCTGTGGGCGTACGTCCGATTGGATGCTTGAACGCGGCGCCAGCGCCCCGGGCAAGAGAGAAGTGTCAGCCGTGTAACTACGCATACGCGCCCTCTCTCCCCTGTTCTCTCCAATCGGTCCCTCGCTGGCGTGCCGATTGGCGCGCGGCGGTTTTCGAATCGTTGTGGAGAACACATCATGAAAATTCGCTTTGCCTTGGGTCAACCGCTTCGCTCGCTACTGGCCATGGCGCTTGTGCCCGCCGCCCTGATCGCGTCTCCACTGGCTTTGGCCAATGACAAGGTGGTGCTGCTCACTTCCTGGTATGCCCAAGCCGAACAGGGCGGTTTTTACCAGGCCCTGGCGGATGGCCTGTATGAAAAAGAAGGCCTGGACGTGACCATCCGCATGGGTGGGCCGCAGGTCAATGGCATGCAGCTGCTGCTCAACAAGCAGGCCGATTTCATCGTCAACTACGACTTGCAGATTCTCAAAAGTGTGGAGCAAGGCCTGCCGGTGGTGGCCGTGGCCGCGCCCTTTCAAGGTGATCCTCAGGGCCTGCTGACCCATGCCGATGTGAGCGGCCTGGATGCGTTGCAGAACAAACAGGTGCTGGTGTCCACCTCCGGCCAGCAAACGTGGTGGCCTTGGCTCAAGGAAAAATATCAGCTCAAGGACAGCCAGGCCCGCCCCTACACCTTCAACCTGCAACCCTTCCTCGCGAACGCCAACACCACGCAGCAGGCCTATGCCAGCTCCGAGTTGTTCCAGGCGTTGAAGGCCGGGGAGAAAGCCAACTTCTTCCTGTTTGCCGACGCTGGTTACCCGCCCTACGGCTCGACCCTGGCCACTCGCCAGGACGTGATCGATCAGCATCCTGAGCGAGTCCAGCGCTTTGTTCGCGCCTCGATGGAGGGCTGGAAGCGCTACCTCGACAACCCGAGCGCCAACCACCTGATCAAGGCTGATAACCCGAACATGAGCGATGAATTGCTCGCCTGGGGGTTGTCGACGCTCAAGCAATATCGCCTGGTCACCGGCGGTGATGCCGCCACCCAAGGCATCGGCGTGATGAGCGACGCGCGCTGGCAGGCCACCCGAAACTTCATGGTCGACGCCGGCCTGCTCGGTGCCGATGCGCCTTGGCAGAAGGCCTACACCACGCGCTTCGTCGAGGACTTGAAGGTACTGCCTGGCGCCGAACAGTCCGCCAGCCGCTGAGCCAGATTGCAAGACTGCTGAACCCAGAGCCCGAGCCCAAGAGCCGGCTGAATGAATACCGTGAGGACACTTGTTATGTTGGTCACCAAACAACCTGTATTGCGCCGTTTCTGGTATGCCCTGCTGCCCATGACCGCGCTGGATGCCGGCCCGCAGCCCTTCACTTTACTGGGTGAGGCGCTGGTGCTGTGGAAGCGCCCCGACGGCACCCCGGTGGCCATGCGCGACCGTTGCTGCCACCGCACCGCCAAGCTCTCGAAAGGTTTTGTCAGCGAGGACGGCAACATCGCCTGCGGCTATCACGGCTGGGAATACGACTGCACCGGCACCTGCGTGAAGATCCCGCAAAATCCCGCTGGCATGATTCCGCCGGGCGCCTCGGTCCAGGCCTTTCACTGCCAGGAAAAATACGGCTACGCCTGGGTCGCCCTCGACGATCCTCTGCAACCAATCCCTGAGTTTCCCGAGGATGGCGCCCCGGGCTACCGGCGCATCTTCCAGTTTTATGAAGAGTGGAAAACCAGCCCGCTGCGGGTCATGGAAAACTCCTTTGACAACTCGCATTTTTCCTTCGTCCACAAAGCCAACTTCGGCCTTTTCGACCAGCCCGCGCCGGCCGGCTACGAGTTTCGCGAAACCGACTACGGCTTCGAGGCGGAGACCCGTGTGCCGATCCGCAATCCTGAGGAAAGCTATCGCATCACCGGCACTCGCAAGCCGATCACCCAGCGCCACCTGATCAACCGCTATTACCTGCCCTTCTCCCGGCGCTTTGGCTGCATGTACCCGGACAGCGGCATCCACCACATCATCTACAACTGCGCGACGCCCATGGAAGACGGGCGCCTGATGCTGGTGCAGTGGTTGTACCGCAATGACAGCGAAGAGCAATGCTCGACCCAGGAACTGATCGACTGGGACGCAGCGATCACCGCCGAAGACCGCGACATCCTCGAAGCCACCGATTACGACGCCTGTGTCGATACTCGCCGGCGAGTGGAACTGCACATGCCGTCGGACAAGCCTGGCCTGGTGATTCGCCGGCAATTGCTGGGCCTGCTCGAAGCTCACGGTGAAAGTGAAGTGTTCCTCAGCCATTGAAGTCAGCGCCCCGGTGTGCCGGGGCTTTACCGGACGCTCATGACCCAAGGGGAGAGCGCTATGTTGATGCAAACCATAACTGGGGCCAACGCCCTGCCACAGGCGTTGCCACGGGGCGACAGCGTCGGCGTGCAAACACCGCTGTTCGCCAATCAGGTGGAAAAAACCTACAGCAACGGCACCCAGGCCTTGAGCCGGGTGAAGCTGGCCATTCAGCGCGGCGAGTTCGTTTCATTGCTCGGCCCGTCGGGCTGCGGCAAGAGCACCCTGCTGAAAATGTTCGCCGGCCTCGAAAAGCCCTCCGCCGGCCACGTGCGCTGGTGGGGCAAGGACAGCCCGGCCAGCCCGACCCAAGGGCAAAGCCTGGCGATGGTGTTCCAGGAGGCGACCCTGATGCCATGGGCGAAGGTTAGCGACAACGTGCGCCTGCCGCTGGACCTGGCCAATGTGCCGAAAACCCAGAGCCAGCCAAAGGTCGACGCCGCCCTTGCCCTTGTCGGCTTGGACCGCTTCAGCCAGGTGTACCCGCGGGAACTGTCCGGCGGCATGCAAATGCGCGCGTCCATCGCCCGGGCCTTGGCCACCGAGCCCAATCTGCTGCTGATGGACGAGCCCTTCGGCGCCCTGGATGAGTTCACCCGCAACAAGCTCGACAGCGACCTGCGTCAGCTGTGGGCCAGCCGCGACCTGACCGTGGTGTTCGTCACTCACAGCATTTTCGAGGCCGTCTACCTGTCATCGCGGGTGGTGGTGATGGGTGCGCGCCCGGGCCGAGTAATCGCCGACATCGAAATCGACGGCCCGTTGGAACGAGACGAGGCCTACCGCACCTCCCCGGCCTTTATCGCGCAGTGCGCACGTCTGTCCCAGCTCCTGGCCGAGGCCAATGGCGATTCTTGCTGACTTCACTGAGAGCCCGATCATCATGAACTCGTCCTTTACTCCCTGGTTACGTCACCCCACGGTGTTGCGCATCGTCTCGCCGCTGCTGCTCGGCGCGGTATTGCTGGGTCTGTGGCAATTGGCATGTGTGGCCTGGAAGGTGCCGGTGTATCTGGTGCCCTCCCCGGTCGATATCGGCCGTACCCTGATCAGCGATGGCCCGATGCTGTTCGGTGCATTGTGGATGACCTTGAAGATCACCTTTTTCTCGTTTGCCCTGGCGGTGCTTATCGGCACCCTGGCGGCGTTTGTGTTTGTGCAGAGCCGCGTGCTGGAAGCCAGCCTGTTTCCCTACGCCATCCTGTTGCAGGTGACGCCGGTGGTGGCCGTGGCACCGCTGATCATCATCTGGTGCAGCAACACCACGCTGGCGTTGATTATTTGCGCGACCCTGGTGGCGATTTTCCCGATCATCGCCAACACCGTACTCGGTTTGCGCAGCGTCAACCCCGGCCTGCTCAATCTGTTCCGCCTGAACCGCGCCAGCCGCTGGCAAGTGCTGTTGCGCCTGCGCATTCCCAGCGCCCTGCCGTGTTTTTTTGCCGGGCTGCGCATCGCCAGCGGGCTGGCGTTGATCGGCGCGGTGGTGGCGGAGTTCGTTGCCGGCACCGGGGGCACCGGTGCAGGGCTGGCGTATCAGATCCTCCAGGCCGGCTTTCAACTGAATATTCCAAGGCTGTTCGCTGCCCTGCTGCTGATCGCCTTGACCGGTGTCGCGTTATTCAGCCTGATGGCCGTGCTGGCCCGGTTGAGCCTGCGCAACTGGCATGAAAGCGAACTCGGCTGACCCTTTGAATCCGCCGCAGGTGCGGCGTATGGAGCCTCACATGAAGCTTGAAAATAGCTGGCTGGTACGTAACGCCAGCGCCATCCTCACCGGTTTGTCCGGCGCGGCGGCGCGCCATGCCGGGCCTGATATCCGTATCGTCGACGGCCGCATCAGCGCCATCGGCGCCCTGCAACCCCAGCCCGGTGAGCGAGTGCTGGACGCCACCGATTGCGTGGTCTACCCGGCGTGGGTCAATACCCACCATCACCTGTTTCAGTCGCTGCTCAAAGGCATTCCCGCAGGTATCGACCAGAGCCTGGGAGCCTGGCTGGGTGCCGTGCCCTATCGCTATCGCGGCGCGTTTGACGAGCACAGCTTTCGCCTCGCCGCGCGCATTGGCCTGGTCGAATTGGCACGATCCGGCTGCGCCACCGTCGCAGACCACCATTACCTGTACTTGCCGGGCATGGACTTTGACAGTGCCGAGGTGCTGTTCGAGGAAGCCGAACGGCTGGGGCTGCGGTTTGTCCTCTGCCGTGGCGGCGCCACGCAAGCACGGCAAGCCGAAGGCAAGTCCGTGGCTGGGCCAGAGACCCTGGAGCAATACCTGGACGACGTCGAGCGTCTGGTGCGGCGCTACCACGACCCGGCCGCCGATGCCTGGCGGCGGGTGGTGATGGCGCCCACCAGCCCGCCCTACTCCATGCCTGCCGAACACCTGCGCGAAACCGCCCGGGTCGCCCGGCGACTGGGCATTCGCCTGCACAGCCATCTGAGCGAAACCGTCGAATATCAAAATGAGGTGCAGCAACGCCACGGCATGTCGCCAGTGGCGTTCTGTGCCGAGCACGAGTGGCTGGGGCCGGACGTGTGGTTCGCGCATCTGGTGAAACTCGACGCCGAGGAAATCCGCATGCTCGGGGCCAGCGGTACGGGCATTGCCCATTGCCCGCAAAGCAATGGCCGCCTGGGCAGTGGCATTGCCGATGTGGTGGGTATGGAGGCTGCGGGAATGCCAGTGTCGATTGGCGTGGATGGCGCCGCCTCCAACGAGGCCTGCGACATGATCAGCGAAACCCACGCCGCCTGGCTGATGCAACGGGCCAGAATTGGCGAACGGGCCCGCCCGCGTTATGCCGGCGGTGACGAGGAAGGCGGTGCCAGCGCGGCCACGGTGGAAGACGTGGTGCGCTGGGGTACGTCTGGCGGGGCTCGGGTGCTGGGGCTGGACGCCGTGGGCAGCGTGCAAGTGGGCATGGCCGCCGACCTGGCGATCTACCGCCTGGACCAGCCGCGATACTTCGGCCTGCATGACCCGGCGATCGGGCCGGTGGTGGGCGGAGGACGCCCGACCTTGCGCGCCTTGCTGGTCGGTGGCCGGTTGACCGTACACGACGACCAGTTGCCTGATTTCGACCTGGCCGAACTCGGCGCCCAGGCCCGAGACGCGGTACGGCGGTTGCAGCAGGCCGCAGGCGTACGCTCATGAGCTGATCTCCCCGGCACGTGCTGCCGTGCCAATACTCGGCCGCACCAAATGTCTGGTAGATGGAAAAATACGGCAGTAATCGACCTGGGACTGTCATCAGACAGTTTTAGGGTCCCGGAGAAGAAAGCAGCGGACGGCGTATCACAAGGCGCTTCTACAACAATTGCTCGCGTAGAAAATCGATGAACGCCATTGTCCGCGCTGAACGTCGGCGCTCGCGGCTGAGTACGGCGCTGACAGGCAGCGCGCTGGTCTGATAGTTGTCGAGTACGGTACTCACCCTGCCCTGCTCGACGTCAGCTGTGAACAGCCATTGCGGTGAGAGGGTGGGTATCGCATATAGAGACTCAGAGCCATAGAACGCTGATAGCCTGAATCGCTGTTATTATTCCCGCACTACAGGTAAATGGCGGCTTTATTCGGTATATGAACACGAATCGTGAGCAGTTTCCGTTGCCGGAAGATTTAAAGGTCTTCCTTACTGTTATCCGAAAAAACGGCTTCGCGAATGCCGCTGAAGAGTTGGGTTATTCACCTGCCTACATAAGCAAACGCATTTCCGTACTTGAGTCGACTCTTGCCACAAAGCTGCTGCACCGCACAACAAGACGTATTGCGCTGACCGACGACGGCGAACGAGCCCGGCAATGGGCAGAAAAACTGCTGGGAGACCTCCAGGAATTTCTTGGTGAAATATCCGAAGCGCGGCATCAACCTACAGGGTCGCTGCATATTTGCAGCAGCTTCGGTTTTGGACGTAACCACGTAGCACCAGCGATTTGCAAACTATCGCAGACCTACCCGAAACTCGATATCCGTCTGGACGTGTTTGACCGTGTAGTCGATATCGTCGGCGAAGGGTTTGACCTTGAGATACGTGTCGGGGATGACCTGCCTGGTCAGCACCTGGGGCGAAAACTTGTAAGCAATCGACGAGTGCTGTGTGCAACTACGGAGTATCTGGAGCGGCGAGGCATGCCTCACTCATTAGATGACCTGACCGCCCATGATTGCTTGGTACTCAAAGAGCGAAATAACGCATTCGGCGTCTGGAACCTGACAAAGGACGGACACGAAGAGTCGGTGCGCGTAAGCGGCCCTTTGTCCTCCAACAACGGTGAGATTGTTCTGGAGTGGGCATTGAGCGGTGGAGGGATCTTGTTGCGGTCGATGTGGGACGTTAAACCGATGCTGGAACAAGGACGACTGGTGCAAGTACTTCACGAATACACTCAAAGTGCGAACGTATGGGCTGTGTACCCCACCCGACTTAGTGAGTCGGCGAAATTGAGGGTTTGTGTCGAGTTTCTCGAAGAGTATTTTCGCCATCTATCGGTTGAGTGATGCCCTGGCGGTAGATCTCAGCATGCGATCTACCGTCGACACTGTTTCCATCTGGATCACAACCAGGGATTCTCCGACAGATACCGAGTTTCAAAGCTGCGAATCTGTTCGGTACGCTGAAGCGTGGTGCCAATGGCATCCAGACCGAGTAACAGCGACTGCTTACGCAATTGATCAATCTCAAAGTGAATAACTGCACCGTCAGCTAATTCGATCGTTTGCTCTGGCAGATTCACGTTGATCTTCGCTGTTGCTGCGTTGCTGATAACGCCTGCAATTTGTTTCAGCTGCGCTTCGGACACCTGGATGGCCAGCACCCCATTTCGCTGGCAGTTATCATAAAAAATACCGGCGAAGCTGGTGCCAAGGAGTGCTCTGATACCGACTTGCTTCAAGCCCCAGACGGCATGCTCGCGGCTTGATCCACAACCAAAGTTTGGCCCGACCACCAGAAAAGCGGCATCGTTCCAGGCGGGCTGATTGAGAATGAACTCTGGATTGGGTTCGCCGGACTCAAGAAATCGCAGATCGAAGAACAGGCCTTGGTCCAGCCCCTTGCGATCGATCCCCTTGAGGAACTGCTTGGGCATGATGACGTCGGTGTCGATGTTGGAAGCCAAAAACGGTGCTGCACTGCCGATTACCGTGGTGAAAGGTTGCATGTTCATGCCTCCAGAGCGAAAGATCGAACGTCAGTCAAATGCCCGGTAATCGCCGCCGCAGCGACCATCGCGGGGCTCATCAGATGGGTGCGCGCACCGGCGCCCTGCCGGCCTTCAAAATTGCGATTGGTACTGGATGCACACCGGTCACCGGGTGCGAGCACGTCATCATTCATGGCCAGGCACATCGAGCAGCCTGATTGCCGCCACTCAAAACCCGCATCCAGGAAAATCTGCGCGAGCCCCTCCTCTTCCGCCTGGCTACGCACCAAGGTCGATCCCGGGACGATCATTGCTCGCACATGGGCAGCGACTCGTTTACCGCGCACCACTCGTGCAACATCACGCAAGTCTTCAATCCTGGCATTGGTGCAGGAACCAATGAACGCATGGCTGATCATCACGTCGCTGAGCGGCATTCCGGGTACCAGGCCCATGTAGTCCAAGGCTCGTTGCATGCCCTGACGCAATATGAGGTCTGTCTGACTGGCGGGATCGGGTACACGACTTCCAACCGGCGCCGCCTGATCAGGGCTCGTCCCCCAGGTGACCATGGGTTCCAGCGCACCAACATCGAGAGTGACTTCACAATCAAACAGAGCACCTTCGTCGCTATGCAGTCCTCTCCATTTCGCGACTGCCTGCTCCCACATCTCGCCTTGAGGTGCGCGGGGCCTGGATTGCAGGTAGGCAAAGACTTTTTCGTCCGGTGCCATGAAGGCGCCTCTCGCACCAGCTTCTACAGCCATGTTGCAGATGGTCATCCTGGCTTCAACGCTGAGGTCATTGATCGTCGGCCCCGCGAACTCAATTGCGTAACCTGTGGCGCCCGAAGCTCCGATCTTTTCGATCAGAGCCATGATGATGTCCTTGGAGGTGACGCCGGTAGCGAGTGAACCGGTCACCGTTACACGCATGGTCTTCAAGCGCTTGTAGACCAGTGTCTGTGATGCCAGCAAGTGTTCTATTTCGGAGGTGCCGATGCCGAAACCAAACGCGCCCAATGCACCATAGGTCGTGGTATGACTGTCACCGGCTGCGACGATCATGCCTGGCAGTATGAAGCCTTGCTCGGGCGCTACGACGTGCTCAATACCCTGACGTTTATCGAGAATATCGAACAGTTCAATTCCGAAGTCTCGGCAGTTTTCTTCGAAGTACGAGACCTGCTGTGCGCCACCTGCATCTGGCATTGTGGAAATACGAACTGGAGCAGTCGGGTTAACGTGGTCTACCACCGCCAAAGTCGCGCTCGGGCGCCAAACCTGGCGGCCTGCTTCGCGTATACCGCTAAAGGCCTGTGGACTCGTGTATTCATTAGCGACTTGGCGGTCAATGTATAAAAGGACATGACCCTGATCATCGAGAGCACAAACAGTGTGGCTGTCGATGTGTTTCTGGTAGAGCGTTCTTGGCTTATTCATTGAATGGGCTCTTTTCCGGTCTAAGCATGAATATGGGTGCGGTATGTCAACAGCTTATTTTTGCCGCTGATTCTCTATCAATAGCGATAAGGTGAAGGCGTTGTGCACGACTCGTGAATGATCGTAAGTGCTTTTGTAGGACATTCATTTGTGGGGAGGTCATATCTTGAGCAGAACAACGCCAAGACACTGTGTTGCGATTCAAAGCGGCGTAGTACTGGCGCCATGAGCCAACAGAATGGAATCTGTGCCGGGGGCGGCCTATTCGGGGGAAAGCTTGGCAGCCGCTGCGGCTGTTCTTGACTGACGGCCGCGCTTGAGGGCGATCGGTGCCATCTTGCTGCGATCCATTTCACCCTCCCAGGCCGCCACTACGAATTTTTTGAATCAGCTGCGGCAGCACCGATTCTGAAGAGCTGGTGCCAAGCACAATGAGCAGTTCGGCCTTGATGTACGCCAACAGTTTGAAAATATTGAAGCCGGCGTAGTGGGCAATGCTGCCAAGTACGCAAGAAATGAAGATGAATGCCGTGACATAGAAGGTTCCGATCAACTTCAGCAGCGGCAGCAGCGAGCCGAGGCCGCACTTTCCCGGCCAATAATGTCCTGCGGCGCAAGGCTGTTTCATATCAGTGAAAGGCGGGTGTCAACGCAGGAAAGCCATTGCCTCGGCGAGCAATACCTCTGGGACTTCTTCAGCAAGGTAATGGCCGGCGGGCAACGCCTTGCCACGAACATCTGTGGCGACCTGTTGCCATTCCTTGAGCGGTTCGAAGCAACGACCGACCGTGCCTTCGGCGCCCCATAAAACCAGCAATGGAAGACTCAGGTGACGACCGGATTGGATGTCGGCACGGTCATGCTCAAGATCTATGCTGGCGCTGGCGCGATAGTCCTCGCAGATACCCCGGGCGGCGCCCGGAAGTTTCAGGCAGCGCAGGTATTCGCCGAAAGCTTCGTGAGTAAACGGTTTGAGCCCCGCACTACGACTGCCCATCACACTGCGCAGATAGGCTCCGGGGTCGGCTTCGATCAGGGTTTCCGGCAATGGTGCCGGGCGGATCAGGAAAAACCAGTGCCAGTACGCGCGGGCAAATGCTTCGTTGGTTTGGGCGTACATCGACAAGGTTGGCGCGATGTCGAGCAGCACCATTCGTTGCACTGCAGCGGGATGATCCAACGCCAGGCGATGGGCAACGCGGGCGCCACGGTCGTGGGCCAGCAGAGAGAAGCGTTCGAAGCCCAAGGAATTCATCAGCTCGACACCGTCCTTGGCCATTTCGCGTTTGGAGTAGTTGGTGTGGTCGTCGTTGGCTAGAGGCTTACCGCTATCACCATAACCGCGCAGGTCGGCGGCAATCACGGTGAAATGCTCGGCCAGTTGTTCGGCAACCTTGTGCCAAATGACATGGGTCTGAGGGTGACCGTGCAGCAACAGCAGGCCCGGCCCGCTCCCGCCAATGCGATAGGCAATGTCCACACCGTTGACATGACGCTGGTCTTTGAGGAATCCGGCAAACATGAGGTGACTCCTTGTTGTAGTTGCCTACATCCTGAAATCGTTGGCGCTAAAGAAAAAGTCGCAAACCGTGGTGCGATTATTCATGAACCGTGTTTAACGGATGCTTGTTCGATCCATCACGAACAAACTGCCGTCTTCATGCAATATCGGACACCCCTTTTCCGTGCATGTCCCTCAGATCAGTCCAAGCATGCAAACTCATTTTCGAAGCCCAGCTATCGATCAGGAGGATCGGCGCATTAGCATCTGATGGTGGCACTTTTTCCCGAGAAACCCGGGGCGTCATTTCGCCCGAAACAGACACTACGCGCGACGCATTTGCCTGATGGCCCAACGCCTGAGTAGAATGCGATTCATTATCAATCATGTATGTCCCGGGATGCCGATGCGTAGCGACGAAACACTAGGTACTGCAGATCCAGGGCTGCTCTATCGCACCCACTTCTCGTGGTTACAGGGCTGGCTGATTCGGCGCATCGGCTGTCGCGACAACGCCGCAGATCTGGCGCAGGACACTTTCGTCCGTGTGCTCAAACACCGCCATCAGTCCGGCGCCCTGCGCGAGCCACGCGCCTATTTGAGCAGCATTGCCCGCGGTCTGATGATTGATCAGTATCGTCGTCGCGAACTCGAACGTGCCTACCTGGAAAGCATCACCTTGCTGCCGCAACACGAGGTTCCCTCGGAAGAAAGCCGGCTGATGATTCTCGATGCGCTCGAGCGCATAGACCGTCTGCTTGACTCGCTGAAACCAAGAGTTCGTCAGGCGTTTTTATTTGCCCGACTCGACGGTCTGACCTGCGCACAAATCGCCGAAAAGCTCGGTGTTTCCCGCGCGACGGTGGAGCGCGACCTGGCCACGGCCCTGCAACACTGCTATCGCTTGCGTTATGTCGAGGCCTGAGCCCGAGGCGCTGGATCCGGCGATTGTCGAGCAGGCGATCCAATGGCTGGTGCGCCTTCGCTTCAATCAAGCCGATGAACAGACACAGCGCACGTTCGAGCACTGGCTGCAGCAGCGCCCGGAGCATGGATTGGCGTGGCAGCGTGTGGAAACGCTTGGCGATGAATTCGAAGGCGTGCCAGCTCAGCTGGCTCGACAAACCCTTAAGGGCGCCCGGCATGGAATGCGCCGGCGGGAAAGCCTGAAGCTACTGGGCGTATTGGCGACGGTCGGCACGGCAGCCTGGCTCGGCCGCGACTACACCCCCCTGCCCTCCATGCTCGCGCAGCAACGCAGCAGCACCGGCGAGCAACGACGTTTCCAACTCGACGATGGCAGCCTTATCCAGCTCAATAGCGATAGCGCCGTCGACAGCGATTTCGACGCCCAGCGGCGCCTGATCATCCTGCGCCGAGGTGAAATCATCGTGAATGTTGGTGCGGATCAACACTCGCCGCAAGCGCGACCGTTGTGGGTGCAATCACGCGACGGGATCATGCGAGCCCACAGCTCGCGCTTTCTGGTCCGCGAGCGTGACGACGGCACTCTGGTCGCAGCTCAGGAAGGATCAGTCACGGTTTTCCCCGGTTCCGGTCAAGCGTCTGCGAGCCGCAACGTCCTGGCAGGAAACCAACTGCTGTTCACCTCAAGTGACACCCGAACGTTCAGGGACATCGGCCTTGATCTATGGGCTTGGGGTGACGGTGTGATCAGTGCGAACCATATGCGCCTTGGTGACTTCATCGCAGAGTTGTCGCGTTATCGCCCAGGAGTCCTGCGCTGCGCCGAAGAGGTCGCTGATCGACGCGTTTCCGGCACCTTCCAGCTCGCCGACAACGATCGGGTCCTGGCATTGATCGCGCAGTCACTGCGCCTGCACATTGATTACCGAACCCGTTATTGGGTCACCGTAACCGCTGCCACCTGACTCCACCCGAATATTTTTTCGCTTCCTGAAAAATAATGAGGTGGTTTCTCATTCTCGTTCGACCTGTAAGGAAGGCCGGAATACAGGCCAGTCTGCCGATGTCCTTTCTTGGAGCGAGAAAATGAGTTCGTCCCCGGTTTCACAGCGCCATCCACTAAGTCGTGCCATGCACGGTGCGATCCTGGGTTTGATCGTCAGCAGCTACGCATTGCCATCGCTGGCGCAAACCTCGGGCGCTGATCACAGCAATCAAGTCAAACAGTGGAATATCGCCCCCGGCCCACTGGCGCCGGCGCTTGACCGCTTTGCGCGCGAGGCTGGCATCAGCCTTTCCTTCGACGCCTCGAGTGTGGCGAACCGCACCACGGCTGGCGTGAATGGTACGCTCGATACATCGGCAGCGCTGTCATCGTTGCTCCAGGGAAGCGAATTGCAGGTCGAACAGCAAGGCCCGAATGCTTACCTGCTGACCCCTCAAGCAAAAACCGCCGGCCCGCTGGAACTCGACGCAACGGCCGTCGAGGACTACCGCCTCGCCCCGCTCATCATCAATGCCAAGGTCCGGGTCAGTGCCGACGACGACGCCAACTCGGTGGTTGCCAAGGAGCTCTGGGTGGGCGGCAAGGTGGCCACCAGCATTCTCAATACACCGGCATCTGTGTCGGTGGTGACCAATAAGGAAATGCAGCAACGCAGCGTCAGCACCACGGAAGAAGCGCTGCAATACACGCCGGGCGTGGTCAGCGACTTTTATGGTACGGATGATCGCAACGACTATTTCCAAATCCGCGGCTTCCAGGCCACCACCTACCGTGACGGCTTGACCCTCAGCTCGATGCGCGGCGTACGCGAAGACCCATTCGCCTATGAGCGCATCGAGATTCTGCGTGGCGCCAACTCCACCCTGTTTGGCCCTGCGGACCCGGGCGGTTCGGTAAATTTCGTGACCAAACAGCCGCGCTTCGAGAAATTTGGCCAAGGCTATGTGACCTACGGTTCGTTTGACCATGTCGAGACAGGCATCGATGTCGGCGATGCGCTGAACGACGAAAAAACCCTGGCCGGCCGCTTTACTGCCAAAGGCCAGAACAGCGATCGCGAGTACGATCACTCGCAGGACGATAACCAGTTGTTTATGGGTGGCCTCACCTGGGCACCGACGGATTACACGTCGGCCACGATGATTCTGGACTACCTGAAAACCGAGAGTTCGCCCAACAGCGGCGGCTATCCACTGGATCGGGAATACGACCGCAGCAAGTTTTATGGCGAGCCCAGCTACAACTTCCACGATGTCGAGCGCACCAGCCTCAGCGGTAACGTCACCCATGATTTCGACAACGGTTTCGTGCTGCGCAGCAATCTGCGTTACAGCAAGTTGACCGATGATTTCGGCTACGTGTACCTCAGCGACAGTGCCGCACGTGTCGGTACTACCGTCGATCGATACCTGTTTGGCACGGACACTGACGCCGACCAGTTCAACGGCAATCTGATGCTGCAATACGATGCCCGCTTCGAGAACATCGACAGCAGCAGCCTGGTGGGCGTGGAATACCTCGATTCGACCACCAAGGAAAGCTCGGTCTACGCCCTGACGACCCCGATCGACATTGCCAACCCCGTGTTTACAGGCGTTCCACGCTCAATCGCGCCGTATGCCGTCAACAAGCGAGACGCGACTACCAAAGCCGTCTTCCTTCAGCAGAACCTGTCGTTCTACGAGCGCTTCATCGTCACCGGGGGCGTGCGCAACGACTCGATGGACCTGACCAGCAAAGGCTTGCAATCCACTGAGAAAGACACCTTCTCCGAAACCTCCTACCGAGGTGCGTTGACCTATATCGTCAACGATGAAGTATCAACCTACGTGAGCATGGTCGAATCCGTCTCGCCGCCGCAGGTTGGCGTAACACCGCAGACAGGCAGGCAATACGAAGTGGGCGTGAAGTATGCGCCGATGGGGATGGACGCATTGTTCTCCGCCGCGGTGTATGACCTGACCCAGGAAAACGTCACCATCGCCGTGGTGCTGCCAAGCGGCATCATCGAGCAGCAGACGGTGGGCGAATCGCGCGCGCGTGGCCTCGACCTGGAGGCCAAGGCGCAGGTAACGCAGAACCTGAGCCTGATCGGTGGCTATTCCTATATGGAGTCCGAGGTACTGCGCGGTTCGTTGTACGACGGCAGCTCGCTGAAGGGTAACGAATTCGCCACCGCACCCAAGCATTCCGCTTCGCTGTGGAGTTACTACGACGTACCCGCCACCGATGTCAGCGTGGGCCTGGGTGCGCGCTACGTCGGCGCTTATTACTTCGATGCAGCCAACTCCGGCAAAAGCGATGGCACCACCCTGTTCGACGCCGCCTTCAACTACAAGATCGCCAAAGGCACCGACCTGGCGGTGAACGTCAGCAACCTGCTGGACGAGCAGCATGTGGTCGGCTCCGGCACCGCGAACTTCTACAACCCGGGCCGCGAGATTACCGCCAAGCTGAGCTACAACTGGTAAACCGGCGGGTCAGCGTTTTTCCCCACACAGAAAACGGTGCCCGCGTTACCGCGGGCACCGTTAACTACGGGCATACCCAGGTTGATCTACGCTTGAATGAAATCACGCGGAGAAACAGATCATGTCCCTCGCTCCCGGAAGTCTATTGGCCCTGGCTTTGGGTGTCTGCTTTTGCACATCCGTACTTGGACAAGGGGCAGCAGACAGCGACTCTCCACCGGCGATACTGCCCTTGGCATCCGAGAGTGCGCCGAGACTCATTGCCTACCCGCCGCTTGCCGAGCCGCTCGCCCGTGGAGTGGTCATCATCCAGTTTCGAACAGAGCACGCCAGGATCATGCCGGTATTTGGCAAAGTGGCTGCTGAGGTATCACCACGCTTAGGTCACCTTCACGTGACCGTCGATGACTGGAAAGGTACGTGGGCGCACACCAGTGAAGACCCGATTATCCTGGTCGGGCTAACGCCCGGTCCTCACAAGGTTCTCTTGGAAGTGGCCGACCCGACGCACCAGATCATCACCAGTACGACAGTGAGTTTTACAGTACCGGAGAAGAAACCGATGGACGCTCCCCGTACTGACGATCATCACGCGGTAAAACCATGACTGCTGTGCTATTCGCCGAAACAGGCAATGATCGGCGTCTCTGCCAGCAATTGACTGGCTCAATATCTCCAGAAGACCGGGGTCACGAGCACCAACACCGTCAGGATTTCCAACCTGCCTAGCAGCATGCCAACGGTGAGTAGCCATTTGGCCGCATCGGGCAGTGACGAGAAATTACCTGCCGGCCCGATGATTGTGCCCAGGCCGGGGCCGACGTTACACACCGCCGTAGCGGCGCCGCTCAGGGCGGTGATCCAATCAAGCCCGATCAGCGCCAGGCCCAAAGCGATGGCGGCAATCGTGATGGTGAAGAAAAACGAGAAGGTCAGCAGCGAACGGACGATTTCCTCGTCGATGGGATGGCCATTGTATTTTTTCTGAATCACGGCCCGGGGATGGATCAACTGCTTCAAGCTGCTGACCAGAAGCGCGGCAGCCACCTGAAAACGGAAGATTTTCAGCCCGCCTGCCGTTGAGCCGGAACAGCCTCCGACGAAGGTCAAATAGAAAAACAACAACACAGCGAAGCTGCCCCACAGGGTGTAGTCGCCAACCGCAACTCCGGTGGTCGTGACGACCGAGGTCACATTGACCGCCACGATACGAAACGCGTCCCACCATCCGTAGTCGCTGTGCAAATACAGCCAGGTACCTACTGCCAACGATGTGACGAGCAGGAATCCAATAAACCCGCGTACCTGGTGATCCCTGATCAGCGCACGCCGATTGCCCCGACAGGTTGCGACGTACAAGGTGAATGGCAGGCTGCCCAAGATCATGATGACTACCGCCACCCAGTGAATTGCTGGCTGCTCCCAGTGCCCTAGGGAGGAGTCCGACGTCGAGAACCCGCCGGTAGAGATCAACGACATTGCGTGGTTGATCGCTTCGAATGGCGTCATTCCTGCGAGCCAGAGCGCCAAAGTGCCGACACCCGTCAGGCCCAGATAGAGCAAAAGGATGTACTTGGCTGCGACATGAGAACGTGGTGTCACTTTCTCCGACCAGTCCGAGGACTCAGTCTGGAAAAGACGCATGCCGCCAACTCGCAAGAGCGGAAGAATCGCGACAGCCATGCCGATAAAACCGATGCCGCCTAACCAATGCAGCATGGAACGCCAGATCAACAAGCCGGGAGAGGCGCTATCCAGACCGGTGAGTACCGTCGAGCCAGTGGTTGTGATGCCCGACATCGTTTCAAAGAACGCATCGGTGTAGCTGATATCGCTGATGAAAACCATGGGTAACGCTGCGAAGGCGCACACAACAACCCAGCTCGCGGTAGTCAGCAGGTACATGTCCCTGGGCCGAAGATTGCCAGTCTCCGGACGCCCTCGCACGATCAACAGCAGACCACAGATGAAGGTAATCAGACTCGACCAGAGAAAGGCCGACAGATCGTCGCTATGCTCATAGACCACCAGCGTCATCATGGGTATAGCCATGCTTACCGCCAGGGTGATCAAAAAAATACCCAAGATGAAGCCGATAAGCCGAATTGCTGCGAGGGACATCACGATAGCGTTCCAAATTAGCGCCGAGCAGTATCGGATGCCCTCAATAAAGACTGCGTAAATTCTCCGTAAAATTTTTATCTGCAATCAGGCAGGCTGCGGGAGTCAAAGCGGGGCTATGAGTCAATTACAGGCCTTCGCAACAGGCCGGAAACGGCAGAAGCCGCCAGTACCAGCCCTCTTCGCATCAGACGAGTCCCGGCCTGACGCTGCATGTTGCGCGTAAAATCTGGCTGCAGCATGCAGCGCCCTGCAAACGGAAGTTGATCTGCGCTGATCGCTCATCAGGAGGAAACGAGTTTCTCGTAATCAGAGAAGGGCTTGAGCGCGCAGTACTGCACGTGTAGCAGATTCCCTTTGACGTAAGGCAGCGCCTCGATGTAATCACGCGCCTCTTCGAAGGTGGCGGATTCCAGTTCAAACGCGGCACCGGGACCAGCGGCCAGCCCATGAACTGCGCGCACGATACCGTCAGCGAAGCCTTGCCAAACGTGCAATACCTCCGGTTTCGCCAGCCGCTTGAAGTCTTCTGCCGCTCCATCAGCACGGCGAGTCAGAATCACGAAGGTTTTCATGTCACCTCCTCCGTTTTCAGCTGCTTGCGCTGGGTTGTTTCACCATAAGCGACGTGCGCCATTATGCCGCTCTGGCCCACGGCCACATGCGGTTCAAGCTCATTGCGGGAAGTGTAGTCCCCACCGTTTTGGGGCCGGAAAGGTATTGGCGCATCTGTGAACAAATCCTCGAGTCGGGTGCGCCAAGCCTCTTTGGCTGCGATGGCATCTGCGGCGGTCAAGTTGCCAGTGCCGTATATGGCGAACGTCGGCAGCACATCGAACCCAGGAAAGTAGAGCGAGCCGTGCGTGATCGGAAACAGCAATTGCTCGAGTGGTCCGTTGATGCCGCGCGGCGAGTAGTCTTCTGCGGGGCCGCCGACAGCGACTGACAACATGGCCCGCTTGCCTTTGAAAGCGCCGTCACCATAGCGGTAGGCGTTGCCAGCGTCCTTGTAGCCGTGGGCGAGTCCGGCTGCCCAGACGCGATCTATCCACCCCTTCATGATGGCCGGCATGCCGTACCACCAAAGCGGAAACTGGAAGATGACAACGTCTGCCGCTAGAACCTTGTCTTGCTCCGCCGCCACGTCAGGGCTTTGGCGGCGATGACGATAGGCGTGGGCGGACTCTGCTCCGAACGACAGCCGCTGAGGGTTGGCCCGCTGAGGAAAGTCGTGCTCGTCGAATATCGCTTTCCAGCCCATGGCGTATAGATCGGATTGCAGGACCTCGTGTCCTTGCGCAGTCAAGCATTCAACAGACACATCCACCAGTTGCCGCGTTAGCGACGAAGGCTCGGGATGGGCATAGATGATCAGTACTTTTTTCGACATGAAGGACGGCTCCGCTGTGATTTCGAAGGAGTGTCGCGGGGCTCGGGCCATCTGTGAAATCGCAAAATTTTGCTGCTAACATAAGATCGATGGATACCAGACGCCTTGATCTAAATCTGCTTGTGACGTTGGAGGCCCTTCTCATTGAGCAGAACGTGACCCGGGCTGCCGCCCGTCTGCATTTGAGCCAGCCAGCAGTCAGCGCTCAGTTGAGCCGTCTGCGCGACGTCTTCAACGACCCTCTTCTGATCCCCGCGCAGCGTGGAATGACGCCCACCGTCAAAGCCTTGGAGCTGCTCGTGCCGCTTCGCCAAGCACTTGACCAGGTAAGGGCGACCGTCACTACTCACCTGAATTTCGAGCCCGCGACGGCGAGCCTGACGGTATCAATCGCCTGCACGGATTACGTGCAGGCGGTTTTGATCAAACATCTCGTTGTCGCCATGCGACGCGAAGCGCCGGGTGTTCGCATCGCACTGCGCATCCTGGACGTACCACAGCTGGAGCTGCAGATGACCCGCGGCGAGGTGGATCTGGCCGTGATAAACATGAACGGGGTTCCGCCCGCACTGCACTCGCAGCACCTCTATGATGAGAGTTACGTGCTGATCGGGCGTCGTGGGCATCCCAGCATGCGCGCGGACCTGACCGTGGATGAGTTCGCGCAGCTGGAACATGTCGTGGTGTCACTGCGCGGCGGAGGCTTCTCTACCTCGGTGGATCACGCCTTGGTAGCGCGCGGGCTGCGGCGTAACGTCGTTCATTCAGCGTCGTCATTCCTTCCAGTACCGGAGTTGGTCGCGCAGTCGGATTGTGTGGCCCTGGTTCCAAGTCGTCTTGTAGACGGTCGCAGCGAGCAACTGCTGTGCGTAGCCCCTCCATTGCCGGTGGAAGGTTTTGCGATTGGCTTGTTCTGGCATGAGCGGTCGGATGGGCATGCCGGCTTCAAATGGGTACGTGAGTTCATCACTCGCGTGGCCGATTCTCGTGCATCCGATTATGGCAACCCAAGAACTCTGACAACCTCGAAAACCGTCCAGACAAGCTAGCGTGTCGAGTACTCGATAGGTCAAAGGCTCGCTGGTTGGCTCGCTCTTGCAAGCTCGTTGAGGCAATAAACTTCCATCCATCTCCTTACGGTCGATTATGGGTTTTTATCGGCATACCTGAATGACTGTTTTGGCCGAAAGCAGGCGGGTATTACCTTGTTTCAGCTTCGTCAGGAGGCCAGCTCTCATAGAAAGAGCCGCCTACAGGGATCGGGTTGCCATCCATATGGTATGCGGCCCATGCCAGTACGTGTGCCATGCGTTCGGCAGCAACTGGCGACAGTCCGCAAGATTCTCTGACTTCGTCTAGCCGTACTCGGCAAACATCGAGGTGGCGTCGAACCCCGGAAAATCCACCAAGATAGAGAAAGAACTCGTCGAGAAGGATACCCACGCCTGAAACACCATAGGTGCCGGCCACACCTGGTGCCTCCTCATATAAGGCCTTCACATCATGGCCTTCCAAGGCCGCGACAGCGGTGAGTACCTCGCAAAAAGTATCTTTCATGCTGTTGCTGACCCAGAGGTCATAGCTGTTGCCGATAATGATGGGCGCGCCCATGAGTCTTACTCTGATGTCGATAATGGAATGCTGAAGAAGAGGCGTATTCAGCCATGTAGCCAATTTTCAATAGGCCGTCTCCGCTCCGATTATTATCTTTTGGGGCTGAAAAAGGCCATGCGTGGACGGCTGCTTTTGGCCGGAAGCTGCCTCCCAGGCAGCGAACCGTGAATGGTCACTCGTCAAACAAGGTCCAGCCATGGCAAATGCCGGCAAAGTCTTTTGCCGTAAAAAATAATGTCAGTTCCTTTGGGTCAAATTCTTTGTAGAGCCAATGCCCAGGAATGGGGCCTCTCGTTATCGCGTATTCCAAGCGGTATTTTTGAACAGGTCCAAAACCGAAGGAGCGTGAATTCAACTCAAACCTGTCACCTCTGTTGAGCGCCCATAGCTTTTCAACAAGGCAGTCATCAAGCACCACCTCTCCCGCTACCTCAACGAGATACTTTGAATGAAGTTTCTGTTGAAGCCTAACGCTTCTGGCCATGCATCAACCTACCTATGAACAGTCCGAGCCTCGGCACAATAATACTTGACCATGATGATGACCGCTTTGGGTTGAAAAAAGTGCGTTGGGCGTCCGCTTTTGGTCCAGGCTGTGTGAAAACGTCAGCGTCGATAGGGACGGGGCGTCTCTACGTGAAGTCCGTAGATATACGGAATCATCTTCACTGCTCTGGAGGTCAGTTCTTACGACGTTGGTTAAAGGATTTCTTGAGTTCATCGGTATCATTACTCTCGCCCCTCTCAAATCAGGTCATGCCATGAACCAAAACCCTATGGAATCCTGCCCCCGCTGTGGATCGGTCCAACACGTCAGACCAAAGGGAATTCTGATAGGAGCAGCAAGCCCAAAAAAACGCTTCAATGGGGAAGAAAAAGCAGGCTATCAACGCTTGGATCAGCTAGCAGTTGATGAATGCAAGCCTGCCCTTCTGAAAGCAGCGCCGCTGGAGCAGCTGGTTGATGGGTTTTATTGCGATCATTGCGGGGTGGGTTTTGTAACAAGCGAGATTGTACAAGGTGTCGACCGAACATCGCTCTAGAGACGATGACGGGGGTTGTTTAGATCGAAACGGCTTTTCATGACAGGCAGAAGTCGAGCACACCGGGTGAAAACGCCAGTGCTTGTCTAATCTTTTGATCGTCTAGATCGTATCGAGGACGATCATGAAGCGATTCATTGAAGGCGAGGCCCGGACGCAAGTGACTCTGCTGCCGGAGTGCCTGGACGATTACGTAACCGAAGAAAATCCAGTCCGAGTGGTCGACGTTTTCGTCGATGAACTCGACCTGGGCGCACTTGGGTTTGAGGGCGTCGATCCTGCTGCAACGGGTCGTCCGGCCTATCATCCAGCGGTCTTGCTAAAGATCTATATCTACGGCTATCTCAATCGGATTCAGTCCAGTCGCCGGCTTGAGCGTGAGGCCGAGCGCAACGTCGAGTTGATGTGGCTAACGGGGCGTTTGGCCCCGGACTTCAAAACCATTGCCGACTTTCGCAAAGACAACGGCAAAGCCATTCGCAGCGTATGCCGCCAGTTCGTAGTTCTTTGTCGCAACCTCAATCTCTTCTCCCAATCGATCATCGCCATCGACGGCAGCAAATTCAAAGCCGTCAATAATCGCGACCGCAACTTCACTCAGGGCAAGGTGAAGGCACGCATGCAGCAGATCGAGCAGAGCATTGATCGATATCTGGCGGCGATGGATTCGGCGGATCGGGCAACGCCCGAAGTGGCCGAGGCCAAAGCAGAGCGGCTTAAAGAAAAGATAGAAACACTGAAAAAGCAGATGCAGACACTCAAGGACATCGAGGCGCAGCTCCACGAAAGTCCAGACCAGCAGATCTCCCTCACAGGCCCAGATGCACGCTCAATGGCTACGAGCGGCCGAGGCACCGGAACGGTTGGCTGCAACGTACAAACAGCTGTCGACGACAAACACCATCTGATCGTTGCCCATGAGGTGCCAACGTTGGTAATGATCGTGGGCAACTGAGCAATATGGCGAAACAAGCGCGTGAAGAAATCGAGGCTGAATCGCTAACGGTGGTGGCCGACCGAGGCTATTACAAAGGTCTGGAAATCCTTGCTTGCGAGCAAGCCGGCATCACTACCTTCGTACCGAAACACCCCACATCTGGCAGCAAAGCCGAAGGCCGATTTGGTAAGCAGGACTTCATCTATCTGCGGCGTCGGACGAGTATCGATGCCCTGCGGGACAGTTACTAACCAGGCGGCATTCGTCATGGAAGACGGCATGTTATTGCATTGTTACTACTTTTCGGGCTGCCAGTCCTGCTCAATGCAAAAGCAATGTACGACGGGTAAGGAGCGCCGTGTGAAGCGCTGGGAACATGAGGCTGTAGTCGACGCGATGCAGGTTCGGCTAGAACATGCCCCGGGGAAGATGAAGGTTCGCCGCCAGACTGTTGAACATCTTTTCGGAACGCTCAAGTACTGCATGGGAAGTACCCACTTCCTGACCAAAACCCTGCCGAGGGTGAGCACTGAGATGAGCCTTCATGTGCTCGCCTACAACCTCAAACGAATGATGAGCATCTTCGGCATCGCAGGACTGCTTGAGGCGATCAGGGCGTGAACCAAGCCGCTTGGCCGTTCGTGAGCGCCTGTTTGGGTCGCTGACGCGGCCCAAACGGCAATACGAACGCCTATGCAACTGATCAAGGAAATTCGCGCTTCCGTCCGCTGATTCCACTGGCACCATCGCGACTTTCAGTTTGCGACGTATTTTGTGCGTTTTCACACAGCCTGGGTCGATAGCTACCATCCGCCACCGGCAGCTATCAGCTGAGACGCCCGTACATCTGGCCCAAGCAAGCCACTCACCAAACCTGGCCCCATGTTTTTCCTGCCTGCAATCCCAAACCCGCACAAAAAAACCACCGATGCGTTGTCAGTTGATCCTTTTCAGCCTATCTTCATAAAACCTATACAGACAACCTGTATGCGTACAACCTTTTCACCCGACTGTGTCCCTAACCCGCACCGCCACGAGTAACCCGAATGAGCCCACTACTAGCCAGCCATTACCGTGAAATCCTCGTTGGCGTCGGTGAAAACCCGGAACGCGAGGGTTTGCTGGACACGCCCAAGCGCGCCGCCAAGGCGATGCAATACTTGTGCAACGGTTACGCGATGAGCCTGGAAGACGTCACCAACGGTGCGCTGTTCGAGTCGCAGAGCGATGAGATGGTGATCGTCAGCGACATCGAGCTCTATTCGCTGTGTGAACACCATATGCTGCCGTTTATCGGCAAGGCGCATGTGGCGTATATCCCCAATGGCCGGGTGCTGGGGCTGTCCAAGGTCGCGCGGGTGGTCGACATGTTCGCGCGGCGTCTGCAGATCCAGGAAAACCTTACTCGGCAGATTGCTCAGGCGATCCAGCAGATCACCGACGCTGCCGGTGTCGCGGTGGTTATTGAGGCCAGGCACATGTGCATGATGATGCGCGGCGTCGAGAAGCAGAATTCGATCATGACCTCCTCGGTCATGCTCGGTGCCTTTCGCGACAGCTCGACTACGCGGCAGGAATTTCTCCAGCTGATCGGCCGGCGCTAGGCCTATACACAGCCTGTTAACTGTACAAGCTCAAGGAGTAGGAAGATGACCCGATTTCTGCTGCTGTTAGGACTGGCGCTCAGCATTGCAAGTTGCGGCAGTGTCGATGTTGCTCGTTATGCGGATCAGCAACCGGCTTTGAATCTGGAGCAGTTTTTCAGTCAGCCCGTCAAAGCCTGGGGGATGTTTCAGAAGCGCAACGGCGAAGTGGTCAAGCGTTTCGAGGTCGATATCGCCAGCCGTCGTGAAGGTGAAAACCTGATCCTCGACGAGCGCTTCCGTTACAGCGACGGCACCCGTGAACGCCGAGTCTGGACCCTCACTCCCGGGGGCAATGGTCAGTGGAGCGGTCGCGCGCATGATGTGGTCGGAGTTGCTCAGGGCCAGATCGCAGGCAACACCTTCCACTGGCGTTATCGCCTGAACCTGCCAGTTGATGATTCGACCTACGAGATGAGCATGGACGACTGGATGTACCTGGTCGACGAAGACACGTTGATCAACCGCACCCGTATGTCCAAGTGGGGTTTCGAAGTCGGTCAGGTGACGGTGTTCTTCCGTCGTCAGAGCGCTGGAGCGAACCCATGAGCAGTGGGTTGACCCTGGCCTCGTTCGGCGACGGTTATCGCGCTCTGGTGATCGGCGCCAGTGGCGCCCTCGGCACGGCGTTCTGCCAACATTTGAACCAGGATCCACGCTGCGCCAGCGTCCGTACGCTGGGACGCGATACCGTGCCGAAGCTCGACCTCGAGCAGCCCGAAACGATCGCCAGCGCCGCCGCCGAACTGGCAGGCGAAGCGCCCTATCACCTGATCATTCACGCGGCCGGCCTCCTCCATCGCGACCAAGTCAAGCCGGAAAAAAGCTACAGCGCAATCGAAGCCGAGTCGCTGCAGGCCGTGTTTCAAGTCAACACGCTGGGGCCGGCATTGCTGCTGCGCGACTTTCTGCCATTGCTTGCGCCTCAAGGCGCGATGGCGATGCTGTCGGCGAAAGTCGGCAGCATCGGCGACAACCGTTTGGGCGGCTGGTACGCCTATCGCGCCTCCAAGGCTGCGCTGAACATGCTGATCAAGACCGCCGCCATCGAGCTTTCGCGCACTCGACCGCAGAGCCGCTTGCTCAGTCTGCACCCGGGCACGGTGGTCTCGCCGTTGTCGCAACCTTTTCGCGGAGCCTCGAGCGCCCGCCCGGCAGACATTGCCGCTGCGCAATTACTGAGTTTGATTGACACGCTGACGCCGGCCGATAGCGGCCATTTCTTCGCCTACGATGGAGAACGCCTGCCCTGGTAGGCAAGGAGTGAAGCATGAATCTGCAAACCCTCACCGAACGTGCGGCCAACAGTGAAGTTCGCGAACTGGAGCTGCTGTCACTCGAAGGTGGTTTTTATCTGGCGAGGATTCGCGTGGATCAAGGCCAGTTCACTTTGCTCGATGACGCGGCCAAGCCAATGCACCTGCGTTCGATCACCCACCTGCGCGACTTGCTGCAAACCGTGCCGGCGTTTCCCTGCGTACTGGTGCAACAATGCGTGCACGACGAAATGTGCGGCCGGGATTCAGGGCCGGTCGAAGAGCTGCGCATTCCATTTTCGCTGACCACGCCGTTATGACGCCGAAGCGAGGCAAGCGCTGCATGGCAGGCTGATAAGGCGCGCGTCGCCCACCGGCGACGCATTTATCGAACCCCTGCCCCGTCCACGGGTCTGCTTCACATCGATTCCCTGGAAGTAAACCCCATGTCCACTCAACACACGCTTGTCCTGCTTGCCCGAGGCGGATACGCCGCGCGCGGCGTTCTGTATCTGATCATCGGCATCTTCGCGCTGTTGGCAGCGCACGACTCCACCAAACCGAAAGACAGCCACAAGAGCCTTGAAGCATTGCTCAGCCAGCCCTTCGGCTATGTGCTGATCGGTGTTGTGGTCGCCGGCCTGCTGGCCTTCGCCGCCTGGCGTGCACTGCAAGCGATCCGCGATGTCGACCACCACGGCAGCGAGTTCAAAGGCCTGGTCATTCGCGCAGGTTTGCTCGCCGGCGGTCTGGTCAACGCGGCGCTGGCCTTCTTTGCCTTGGGCCTGTTGGTGAGTGGCCTAAGGAGTTCGGGCGGTTCCGGCGATGGCAAGACCAAGGATCTGCTCGCGCAGCTGCTGTCATTCGAACACTCGAACCTGTTGATCTACCTGATCGCGCTGATCCCGCTGGGTGTCGGTATCGCCCACATCATCAAAGGCTGGAAGGCCACGTTCGAGAAATACTTCGAAGCGGATGACGAAGTGATGCGTTACGTGCGCCCGGTGTCGCGCTTTGGCCTGATCGCCCGAGGCGTGGTGTTTATCGAGATTGCGGTGTTGATGGCGGTCAGCGGCTCGGTTTACCAAGCGACCAATCCACCCGGCATGAAGGAAGCGCTGGATGCTTTGCAGAATCTGCCGGCAGGCGGAGTGCTGTTGATGCTGATGGCGTTGGGGCTGATAGCATTTTCGGTGTACAGCTTTTCCGAAGCAGCCTGGCGCCGGATCGAAATGGATGTGCCGCTGTAAGCGGCGATTCGAGGGGGCGTTTGCCCCCTCGACTGCTTCCCGTCAAGTAAACAGATCAACGCCCAACTGGAACGCTACCCATAGCGCCAGACCTGTAGCAAACATCAGCGCGATGTTTTCAAACAGGTTGTTGCGGTACTGCTTGTCCAGCAGCGATTTCTGGTTGGACATGATCAGCAAGCCCAGAGAAATCACCGGCAAACCAATGATGTTCAATGCGCTGACACCAATGGTCAGGGTGACGAAATCCGGCATGCCCGGCATCGACCAGATCAGCGGCGTGACCAGGATGAACAGCATGAACCACTTGTGCATCGGGTCGTGATGGAACTCTTTACCGTACTTCTCGCGACGCTCAGGACGAACATGCTGGAAGGCATCGGTGATCAGCATCGGAAACGCTGTGGTCTTGCCTGAAATACTGGCGAACAGCGTCGCGAACACGCCGATGAAGAACACGTACCAGCCGATCGGGCCGAAGAAGATTTCCAGCGCCTTGCCCAGATCGCCCAAGGTTTTCACCTCGATGCCGTTGGGCCGCAGGATTTCCGCACCGACGATCCAGATCGCCAGGTTGATGATGATCCCGACGAACACCGCAAACAGCAGATCGTTACGCTGAATGCGCTTGTGCTGCGGCCCGGTCCAGCCTTTCTGGCGCATGACATACGGGTGCACGAAGTTGGCGATCGAGCCGGCAACCGCGCCGATCACTGAAACCGCCACCAGCAACGCGCCATGCACGCCTTCGTCCGGCGGAATGCTGAAGCCGATGGTGCCTTTGATGATGCCGCTGACATCCGGGCCGGACATCACCGCCAATGCGATGAACGCCAGGGTCATGATCGCCAGCAGCAGCTTCATCACGCCTTCGATCATCGTGTAGATGTTGCGCCCGACCAGCATCCACACCGCCAGCACCACCGCCACCGAGCACAGCAATGGCTGATCGATCTTGAACAGCATCGCCAGCGACTCCCCTGCCCCCTTGATCATGTAGGCGTTCATCAGGTGCCCCATCAACAGGGCATAAACCAGCATGAACCAGGCAAACACCGGGTTGAGCTGGGCGTAGCCCTGCAGAATGGTCATGCCCTGGTTATTGCACAGCTGGAACCGGGCAATGATGTTGACGATCAGGTATCTAAGCAACAGCGAGACCGCCAGCACCCACATCATCGCGTAGCCGTAGTTCGCACCGGCCACTGAAGACGTGATGAGATCGCCCGCACCGAGCCACGACAGCACGGCGATAATGCCGGGGCCGAGCAGTTTCAGCGTACGCAGGAACAGGTTTTGCGGTTTCGCAGCGGCCTGATGATCGAGTGGAGCCATGCTCGTCATAGGGGTATCTCCGTTATTGTTTTTGTGAGAGTTGTTGCACTGCGCACATTAGGTAGGATGTCGTACAACAACGCTAACAGGAGAGTATGTAAAAATGTGTCAAACCTCAATCACGACCACCCTCTCCGATCATTTCCGCTGATCAAAATCATCTAGAACAAGCATGTCAAATAAGCGTAGCGACGTTACAGGCCCCCGAAATAGCCATTGATGCCCCAGCCAATCACTCATAGGATGACTGACCACAACAACAATAAGGCTGGAAATGATGAAAGGAACGCTATTGATCGCTGCGCTCGCCTCCTCGTTGAGCGTGACGGCTAACGCCGCTACTTACGCTTACATCTCAAGCCCAGGCGACGGTCTGATCTCGCAATATCGCCTTGACCAGAGCAACGGCGCACTCACCCTCGTTGAGCAGATCCAGGCCGGCGACCAGGTCAATCCCATGGCCCTCACCCCGGACGGCAAAGTGCTGTTTGCAGCGTTGCGGGTCAAGCCTTTCCAGGTGCTGGGCTATCGGATCGACTCCAAAAGCGGGCACCTGACAAAGTTTACCCACGCGCCTCTGGCAGAGAGCATGGCTTATCTGTCGACTGATCGAAAAGGACGCTACCTGCTCGCGGCGTCCTACGGCGCCGATACCCTCAGCGTTCAAAAGATCGGCGAGGATCATCAACCTTCCGCCAACATCCTGCGTTATCCGACCGGCCTGCACGCGCATTCGATTCGCACCGAGCCGAGCAATCGCTTTGCCTACGCCGGCAACCTGGGCACCGACAAGGTGCTGCAATATCGCCTGGACGCCAGGACTGGCGAGCTCAGCCCGATCGGCAGCGGCTCGGTCAGTGTTCCGGATAAAACCGGCCCCCGGCACCTGGCGTTCTCGCCGAACGGCAAATTCCTTTACGTCGTCGGCGAAATGAGCGGCACCGTGACTGCGTTTTCAATTGACGACGCCAGCGGCGCGTTGACCCGAATCGCTGAAGCCAATGGCATTCCCGAGCGATTGAAGCTGGCCCACGGCGAAGTCCGTGATGCGCGCAACAACGATCTGAAAGACGACCCGACCCCACGCATCTGGGCTGCCGACCTGCGCATGTCGCCGGATGGAAAACTGCTGCTGATGAGTGAGCGCACCAGCAGCAGCGTTTCGGCATTTGCCGTGGATCCGGCAACAGGGGGACTCACGTTTCTCGACAACTACCCCGTGCAAGAACAGCAACCACGCAACATCGCCTTCTCCCCAGATGGCCGCTGGCTGCTGGTGACGGGCGAGAAAAGCGCCAAGGTCGGTACGTACGCGGTGAGCAAGGATGGCGCGCTGAAGCGTGTCGGTGAAGCGGCGTCCGGCAAAGGCTCATTGTGGATCGAGATACTGCAAACGCCTGACGCATGAATATCTGCGGAGCAGCAACTGCTCCGCCGTTCTGCAACTAATCTCCCGCCGCTTCGGTCATTAGGTTTGCCGAGGTTGATACATTTACGCAGACCTCACTTTCAAGAGACTGCCCACCGTGATCAGCCATCTCGATCGCCGCAACAACCGCTCGCTGGACAGTCTGAATTTCTTTCTCGCCGATGTCCGCGACGGCCTCGGGCCGTACCTCGCCATCTACTTGCTCGCCGTGCACCACTGGGACCCGGCCAGCATCGGCGTGGTCATGACCATTGCCGGTATCGCCGCACTGATCACGCAGACGCCCGCTGGTGCGCTGGTTGACAGCAGCCGGGCGAAACGGGCGCTGGTCATCTTCGCCGCGCTGTTGGTGACGGTGAGTTGTCTGCTCCTGCCGTTCATTTCGTCATTCAGTCTGGTGGCGTTGACCCAAGCCTTGAGCGCGGCGGCAGCATCTATTTTTGCCCCGGCCATTTCCGCGATCACCCTGGGCATCACCGGCCCGCGAGCATTCACCCGGCGTACAGGTCGCAACGAGACGTTCAACCATGCCGGCAACGCGTGCGCGGCGTTGTTGGCCGGTTTGTTTGCGTATCTGTTCGGCCCGGTGGCGGTGTTTTATCTGATGGCGGTCATGGCGCTGGCCAGTGTGATTGCCGTGCTGTTCGTTTCGGCAGAAGCGATAGATCACGATGTCGCGCGCGGTTTGCAGCCTGGCGATCAAAGCCATCAGCCGTCCGGATTCAAGGTACTGCTGAGCAATCGCCCGTTGCTGATGTTTGCCCTGTGCTGCGCGCTGTTTCACTTGGCCAACGCGGCGATGCTACCGCTGGTGAGCCAGAAACTCGCCCAAGCCAACTTGCACATGGCCACGCCGCTGACGTCGGCGTGCATCGTCGCAGCCCAACTGGTGATGGTGCCGATGGCGCTGCTGGCCGGTGCGAAAGCCGATGTCTGGGGACGCAAACCGTTATTGCTGGCGGGTTTTCTGATCCTGCCGCTGCGTGGCTTGCTCTACACCTTCTCGGATGATCCGTACTGGCTGGTCACCGTGCAGCTGCTCGACGGCGTCGGCGCTGGGCTGTTCGGCGCGCTGTTCCCGGTGATGGTCAAGGATCTGACCCTCGGCTCCGGGCATTTCAATGTCAGCCTCGGCGCGCTGACCACAGCGTTTGGTCTGGGCGCGGCGCTGAGCAATGGGCTGGCCGGATTTGTCGTCGAGGCCGCCGGTTACAGCGCAGCGTTCCTGACTCTTGCCGGAGTTGCGGCGGCGGCGTTTCTGCTGCTGTTGATCGGTGTTCCGGAAACGCTGCAGCGGACTGACAAGTTCGAGTCCGCTGCACTGCTCAGCCAAAACTGAGCGGTTTGTATCAGCATGTAGCTTTTGCCGACACTGATACACACGCATGCGAAGTTCAGTCTTGCGCACACAGAACTGACACATTTAGCGCGCTAAATACCCCTGTCGCTTCCATTCCTACCTTAACCAATCGACAGGAAATCACCATGAACAAAGTCTTCGCTACCCTCGCCCTCACCGCTGCCATGTTCGGCGCCACCGCTGCGTTCGCCGCACCGGTTAAACCTACCGTGGTGCTGGTGCACGGTGCCTTTGCCGATTCGAGCAGTTGGAACGGCGTGGTCAAGATTCTCGAGAAGGATGGCTACCCGGTGATCGCCGCCGCCAACCCGCTGCGCTCGGTCAAGGGTGATGCGCAATCGGTGGCGGATGTGCTGGCCAGCGTGAAAACTCCGGTGGTGTTGGTCGGGCACTCGTACGGTGGCCCGGTGATCAGCGAAGCCGCTTACGGCAATGCCAATGTCAAAGCGCTGGTGTACGTCGCCGCGTTCGCCCCGGAAAAGGGCGAAACCGCAGCCGAATTGTCCGGCCGTTTCCCTGGCAGCACCCTTGGCCCGACCCTGTCGGCCCCGGTTGAGCTGGCCGATGGTGGCAAGGATTTGTACATCCAGCAGGACAAATTCCATGAGCAGTTCGCTGCCGATGTTTCCCTGGCAGATGCGAAGCTGATGGCCGCCACGCAACGCCCGGTGACCGTCGCCGCGCTCAACGAAGCCGCCACCGAGCCTGCATGGAAAACCGTGCCGTCGTACTTCGTCTACGGTGACCAGGACAAGAACATACCGGCGCAAGCCCTGGCGTTCATGGCCGAGCGCGCGCACTCCAAGCAGACCGTCGTGGTCAAAGGCGCGTCGCACGTGGTGATGGTGTCCAACCCGAAAGCCGTCGCCAGCCTGATCGAAACCGCTGCGGCCGCGAAGTGATCCAGCGCTGAGTTGAGCCTTCAAGCCCTAGCCGTGAACCCTGTTCACGGCTTTCAGCGCTGGGTGGTGTTGCAGCTGCTCGCTGAGAAAGTCCACGAACGTGCGCACCTTCGCCGGTACGCGCGGATGTTTCAGATAGACCAGTTGCACCGGTAACGCCGGCGGCTCAAAGGCCTGCAACACCAATTCCAGTTCACCGGCCGCAACCTGGCTGGCGACTTGATAGGACAGCACGCGGGTAATGCCCCAACCGGAGCTGGCGATGTTGATTGCCGCCTGATTCGCCGTGACCACCAGACGCGGTTCGAAGCGAAAGCTCAACGGCCCGTCGGCATGGGCGAATTGCCAATCGCTGAGCAAATGACTGGCAGACGACATGACGATATTGGCGCGGCTCAACTCGTTCGGATGTTGCGGTCGGCCATAGCGGGCGAAGTAATCGGGGGTGCCGCAGATCACTTGGCGGACCTCGCCGACCTTGATTGCATGCTGATTGTTTTCGTGCAGATGGCCGATGCGTACGGCGACATCGATACCCTCTTCCGCCATGTTCACCACGCGATCGACCAGCAAGGCCTTCAGATGCACCGAAGGAAACGCGTCGACGTATTGCGCCAGCAACGGCGCGATGAACAACTCGCCAAACAACACCGACGCGGTCACGCTCAAATGCCCGCACGGCACCCGATAACTGCCGGCGGCCGCCTCCTCGGCTTCGTCGACGTCGCACAGAATTCTTCGGCAATCATCCAGATAACGATGCCCGGCTTCGGTCAGGTGCAGGCTGCGCGTGGTGCGCGACAACAGGCGCGTGCCGATGCGTTGCTCCAGCGCGGCAATGGCACGGGTGACGCTGGGTGGCGAGGTGTTCAAACGCCGGGCCGCCGCCGCAAAGCCACCCTCCTCGGCCACGGCCAGGAACATGCGCATTTCCTGAAAACGATCCATAGACGGGAACCTGTAAAAAACCTCGAAAACACAGTGAAATCATGTGGGAGCGAGCCTGCTCGCGAAGGCATTCTGTCAGTCAACATCACCGTTGAATGACACACCGCTTTCGCGAGCAGGCTCGCTCCCACAGGGGATGTGCATCGTTGTGAGTCAAGCTGTTTGCAGGCCCACCGCTGTACGCTGCATGCCGACGAACTTGGGCAGCGCCTCGACCCGTTCCAGCCACGCCCGCACATTCGGGTAATCCTCAAGCGAGACATTGCCTTCCGGTGCGTGGGCGACGTAAGTGTAGGCGGCCACATCGGCAACGGTTGGCTTGTCGCCGGCGAGGAATGCGCTGTTGCCCAACTCGTCTTCCATCACTTGCAATAAAGCGTGGGAACGCTTGATCGCATCAGCCGCGTCGTAACCGGCGCCGAACACAGTGATCAAGCGCGCTGTGGCCGGGCCGGAGCTGATCTGCCCGGCAGCCACCGATAACCAGCGTTGCACCTTGGCTTGCTCGGCCGGATCGCTCGGCAGCCACTGGCCGTTGCCGTATTTGCTCGCCAGATAAACCAGAATGCCGTTGGAATCCGCGAGCACCGTGCCGTTGTCATCAATCACCGGCACCTGGCCGAAACGATTGAGGGCAAGGAATTCAGGGGTTTTGTGCGCGCCCTTCATCAGGTCGACGAACACCAGTTCGGTCGGCACATCCAGCAGGGAAAGCATCAACTCGACGCGATGCGAGTGGCCGGACAACGGATGGCGGTACAGTTTGACGGCTGACTGAGACATGACGTGCTCCTGGATTATTTGAGGTCGACCCGCTGATCGTGTCGATGGGGCTCATCCTGCTCCCCTGCCGCAAATCGCGGAATCCTCAGCAAATACAATCGAGCATTTCAGCCAGTGAAATAATCACCCGCCTCCTTAGGCGCGCGCAGGGATCATTTCACCGAGTGAAACAGTGGATTGCAGTTTCTGGCCATTCCCTCGCAACCAGCCGGGGGCGAACATGAGCCCAACTTGAGCTTCAGCCCCTGGCGGCTCACCGGCCCGGTTGCACCCGAGGAGAATCGAAATGGACACAGCGTCGAAACCGCAGCCCTCGCCCTGGCATGAAGGTGAGCTGACCCTGCAACGTGCCGTCGGCGCGGTGGAGATGATGGTCGGTGTCGGTCAGCGGCAACTGGCTCGCGACTGGATGCCGGACCAGCACCGCGAGTTCTATGCGCAACTGCCCTTCGTCGTACTCGGCGCTGTCGATGGCCAGGGCGACCCGTGGGCAACGCTGCGCACCGGTCAACCGGGGTTCATGGATTCGCCGTCGCCGCAGGTGCTGAAGATCAAACTCGACGCCCAGCCCAATGACCCGGCCAATCAAGGCCTGCAGCCCGGCGACGCGATCGGCATGCTCGGCATCGAGCTGCACACCCGTCGGCGCAATCGCATGAACGGCAATATCAGCCGCCGCAAGGACGACAGCCTCGAGATCAGCGTGACCCAGGCTTACGGCAACTGCCCGCGCTATATCAACCTGCGCCATTACGCCTTCGTCGATGAGACCACCGACAACGCGCTCGACTTGCCGGTCAGCGAACCCTTGGTGCGCGACATGATCACTGCCGCCGACTCGTTCTACGTGGCCACTTACGTGGTGCGCGACGGCGAGCGCCAGGTCGATGTGTCCCATCGCGGTGGCAAATCCGGCTTCGTGCATATGGACGAAGACGGCACCCTGACCATCCCGGATTTCTCCGGCAATCTGTTCTTCAACACCTTGGGCAACATCCTGCTCAACCCGCGCGCCGGGCTGACCTTTATCGATTTCGAAAGCGGCGATCTGTTGCAGATGACCGGCAGCGCAGAAGTGCTGCTCGACGATCCGCAAATCGCCGCGTTCCAGGGCGCCGAGCGCCTGTGGCGCTTCAAGCCGCAGCGCATCGTTTACCGTCAGGCCGCGCTGCCACTGCGCTGGGCCGAGCAGCCGGAAGGCGATTCACCCAATTCGCAAATGACCGGCAGCTGGGAACAGACCCGCGAGCGTTTGCAGGCCGAGGCGCTGCGCAATCAATGGCGCGCGCTGCACGTCACGCGGGTGGTCGATGAGAGTCCGCAGATCCGCTCCTTTTACCTGCAAGCCAACGACGGCTTCGGCCTGCCGCGCTTTGAACCGGGCCAGCACTTGCCGATCAAGGTTTTGCTCGACGGTCAGGACGCCGCGTCGATCCGCACCTACAGCGTGTCCAGCGCACCGTCGGACGAGTTTCTGCGCATCAGCGTCAAACGCGACGGCTCGGTGTCTTCGCATCTGCATGATCGGGTCCAGGCACTGGACTTGATCGAAGCCCGCGCGCCGCAAGGCGATTTCACCGTCGACGCCACCGAACGCCGGCCACTGGTGCTGTTGGCCGCAGGGGTTGGGGTGACGCCGTTGCTGTCGATGCTGCGCGAGGTGGTCTACCAGGGCAAACGCATCAGCCGCATGCGCCCGACCTGGGTGGTGCAAAGCAGTCGCACCGTCGAGGATCTGGCCTTTCGCGAAGAAATCGACGCCTTGGCTGCGCGCGCGGGTGACAAGGTCAAGGTGCTGCGCGTGGTCAGCCAGCCGCCGCTGGACGCAACAGCGCAGGGTTACGATCACGCCGGGCGCATCGACATCGCCTTGCTGAAAGGCCTGCTGCCGCTGGATGACTACGATTTCTACCTGTGCGGCCCGGGCAGCTTCACTCAGGCGCTGTACGACGGCCTGCGCAAAATGCGCATTCCCGATGATCGCATCCACGCCGAAACCTTCGGCCCGTCGACGCTGATCCGCGATGTCGAAATCAGCACCCCGGCGCCGCCGCAAGTGCCGGTCGCGGAAGAACCGGTCAAGGTGTTGTTCGCCACGTCCGGCAAGGAAGCACGCTGGGAACCGGGCAGCGGCACCTTGCTGGAACTGGCCGAGGCACGTGGCTTGAATCCGGAGTTCAGCTGTCGCGGCGGCTCGTGCGGCACCTGCAAAACCCGCCTTACCAGCGGCCAGGTGCATTACCTCACCCCGCCGGCCATGCGCCTGGCGGACGACGAAGTGCTGATCTGCTGCGCCGCCCCGGCGCAGGGCAGCGAAACCCTGGTGCTGGACGTTTGAATGTTGAGGAGGTGCGCCATGAAGCCGTATGCAGAAACCAACGTCGTTTGGCCGCAAGAGAAAACCGGACTGTCCGCCAGTGAATGCGAACGCAGTTTTTTACTGCCGCAACTGATGGGTTCACTCGCCGGTGAAACCTGCGCGTTGACGGGCTCATTCAATCAACGTGAGCATCTGCCTTCGAGCCCGAACGGCTGGTTTTCCCGCGGGCTCAAAGCGTTGTTTGCTTAGGCTTTGCTCACCGCCGTCACTTTGGCCGCCGGCCCATGCTGGCGGCTGGTGATCAATCCGACGAAGGAAATCAGCAGCGCCAGGCCAATCGTCGAGCTCACTTCCATGCGATGTTCAGGGGTGATCATCATCACCGCCAAAGCCGCGCAGATGAAGGCGATGACCAGCCAGGTGAGCCAGGGAAACAGCCACATGCGCAAGGTCATTTCGACCTTCTCCCGTTCCAGTCGGCGGCGCATGCGCAACTGCGAAATGGCGATCACCAGGTACACCAGCAAGGCGATTGCGCCGGAGCTGGCGAGCAGGAACTGGAACAGCCCGGCCGGCATGAAATAGCTGAGTAACGTCACGCCTGCGCCGATCACCGTGCTGGCAATGACCGCCGCGCGTGGCACGCCGGCCGCCGAAGTCACCTTCAATGCCGGCGGCGCATCACCGCGTCGGCCCAGCGAATAGAGCATGCGCGAGGAAATGTAGATCGAGGAGTTCATGCAACTGGCCACCGCGATCAATACGACCACGTCGACGAGGAATTTGGCGTTGGGGATGTTCATCAGTTCCAGTGCGCGCTGGTAGGAACCGACCGAGGCGAGTTGCGGGTCGTTCCACGGCACCACGGAAATCACCACGAAGATCGACAGCAGATAGAAGATGCCGATGCGCCAGATCACCGAGCGCGTGGCCTTGGCGATGTTCTGCGCCGGATTGTTCGATTCCGCAGCGGCAATGGTCACCGCTTCGGTGCCGATGAAACTGAACATGATGGTGATGAACGCGCCGACCACCGCCGACATGCCGTTCGGCGCAAAGCCGCCGTGCTCGGCCATCAGCGTGCTCAAGCCACTGGCTTCGCGCTCGGGAATCCAGCCCATCAGCACCGCAAAACCCAGGCCGATGAAACCGATGATCGCGATGACCTTGGCCATGGCGAACCAGAATTCGAACTCGCCGTATTTCGACACGCTGAACAGGTTGGTAATCACCAGCAGGACGATCGACAGCAAGGCGAACAACCACGCATCGACCTGGGGAAACCACTGATTGAGCACATGCCCGGCGGCCAGTGCTTCGATCGGAATCACCAGCACCCAGAACCACCAGTAGAGCCAGCCGATAGTGAACCCGGCCCAGCGGCCGATGGCTTGATCGGCATAGGTGGAAAACGAGCCGGTGTCGGGATGCGCCACGGCCATTTCGCCGAGCATGCGCATCACCAGCACGACCAGCAGACCGGAGAACAGATAAGCGAGCAGCACCGCAGGTCCTGCGGCGGCGATGGCGTGGCCTGAGCCAACGAAAAGTCCTGCGCCGATGATGCCGGCAATGGAAAGCATGGTGACGTGACGCGGTTTGAAACCTTGCGCCAACTGACCGTTGGAGTCCTTGGGGTTCAGGCTAGTCATGGGTTCTTATTGTTCTCATGATCGACGTTTGGGCCACTGACTGAGCGTCAGGCGATCATCATTTCCGGTGTCGGCATCAGACGAAAGCTGCGACGCAGACGCTTTGCCGACGAAATGATGCTTCACCTTACGTGGCCCGACCGCCGCGCAACTAGCCTGAGTGCGGCATGCCGATGTCTGATTTCGACATGCCACTCTCAGGCCAGCATGGGGCGGCGGCAACCGCTGCGGCAATTTACAGCGTGTAGGAAATCCCCACCTGCACGGTTCGCGGCGCGCCCGGGTAGGCGTAGACGTTGCCGAAGGCGCCTTCTTCGTAGTCACGATCGAAGATGTTTTTCACATCGAGATTGAGCCGCACCTTGTCGTTGATCTTGTAGAAGCTCAGCAGGTCGACCACGGTGTAACTGCCCATGGAAAACGCGGTGTTGGACGTCTGCCCGGCGCGCTCGTCGACGTATTTCAGGCCAGTGCCAAGGCCAAGACCTTTGAGCGTTCCGTCCTGGAACTCGTACATGTTGAGCAGGCTGAAGCTGTTCTTCGGGATGTTCAGCAGGCGCGTGCCGGAGCGCAGCGTGTTGTCCTTGGTCACCTCGGCGTCAACGTAAGCGTAACCGCCGGCCACTCGCCACTCGGGGGTGAGATTGCCGGTGACATTGACGTCGAAACCACGGCTGCGTACTTCACCGGCGGCGACGCTGAAGGTCGAATCCACAGGATCGGTGGTCAGCACGTTGCGTTTTTCGATCTGGTAGATCGCTGCGTCGACGCTCAACTGCTGATCCAGCGCTTCCCACTTCACGCCCATCTCGTAGGACTTGCCTTTTTCCGGAGCGAAGCCGCCGCCTTCGCGGCTGGCGCCGGTGTTGGGCTTGAACGAGCGCGCGGTGTTGGCGTACACCGCCAGGGTTTCGGTCAAATCGTAGGTGACGCCGATACGCGGGGTGACGGCATTGTCGCTAGCCTGCCAGCTCTTGCCGCCGGGCACGTAGGTTTCGTAGTCGTGCTCAAAGCGCTCGAAACGTGCGCCGGCCAGCACTTTCAGTTTGTCGGTCAGGGCTACCTGATCCTGCACGAACGCGGCGTAGGTCTTGAGGTTCTCTTTGTCGTGAGTCGGCGTGCGGGTCAGCGCCGGGCGTGGCTGGCCGTAAACCGGATTGAAGATGTCGATCGGGTAGGCACTGACCGCGCCGCTGGAGCGCCGGATGATCGACTTGTAGTCGTAATCTTCATACTCGATGCCGGTGAGCAAGGTGTGCTGCAGACCGCCAGTGTCGAAATGCCCGGTGAGGTTGAGCTGGGTGTCCTTGTCGGTCCATTCCAGCTTGCGGTAGTTGAAGTTGCGTCCCAGCGTGCGGCCGTCGGCGGCAATGCCGTTGGCCTCGATCGCATCGCCCTTGAGCGAGCCGTCGAGCCACTGGAAACCACCGCCCAGGGTCCAGTCGTCGTTGAGCATGTGTTCGAAACGCAGTTGCGCCATGTTGTTGTCGTTGTGCAGCTTGCCGACGTCCTTCTCGCCAAAGAAGGTATCGCGCGAGGCGGTGCCGATCTGCGCCGGGTAGCGGGTCACGCCACGATCGAGCGGCGCGTTGTTGCGCATGAAATCGCCTTCGAAAATCAGCTTGGTCGCGTCGGTGGCTTGCCAGGTCAGCACCGGCGTAATGCCGTAGCGCTCGGTCTCGACATGATCGCGGAAGGTGTCGCCGCCCTCGCCCACCACATTCAAGCGATAGGCCAGACGCCCTTCTTCATCCAGCGGCCCGGAAGCGTCGAGGGTGCCGCGCTTCATGCCTTGGTCATTCAACTGACTGCCCAAGGTGACGGTGCGCTCGGGCAATGGCTGTTTCGACACCACGTTGAAGGTACCGCCGGGATCGCCACGGCCATAGAGCATGGTCGCCGGACCGCGCAGCACTTCCAGACGCTCGATGGTGTTGGCGTCAGGCATGTTCGGGTAGCCACGGTTGATCGGGAAACCGTTGCGGTAGAACTCACCGGTGGTAAAACCGCGCACGGTGAAGGTGGTCAGGCCCTGCCCCCCGAAATTGTTCGCCCGACCGACGCCACCGGCGTAATCCAGGGCATCCTGCAAACGCGTCGCGCCGAGGTCTTCGACGGCATCCTTGGTCACCACGCTGATCGACTGCGGGGTTTCATGAATCGAAGTGTCGGTGCGCGTGGCGCTGGCCGAACGCGTCGCGCGGTAGCCTTGAACCGGGCCGTCTGCCCTTTCGTAATCCGCTGTGCCGACCACATCGGTGGCTTCCAGCTCAAGCGTTGAAGAAGTCGGTTCGGCTGATTCAGCCCACGAGGAAGAAGACAACGCCTGCAGCACACAAATGGAAAGCAGAGTTCGACGCATGAGGTGAAAACCTTTACGAATAGGCCAGAACGAAGGGCAAAACCGCCACTGAAAACGCCGCGCATGGTATACGGTCGCATTAGTAATTGAAACGTATTCTTATTTGTCATGTTGATCAGGATTGGTGAGCGAGATTCATCATTCCATCCTGAAACCGCGCATTATCAGCAGCGCGTCGATGGCCTAGGCTCGTAGAGATCCGACGTCAATCGATGGCTGCGCCGCGCTACGTGGGCGCCGCCAGCCTGTCTGAAAGGAATTTGCAGATGAAATTCGACACCCCTGCCGGCTCCAATCCGATCGACCAGCTGAACGTCATCGGCCAACCTGCCGACCGCATCGACGGCAAGCTGAAAACCACCGGCACCGCCCCCTACGCCTACGAGCAAAACGCAGCGGTGCCGGACGCCGCCTATGGCTATATCGTCGGCGCCGGGATCGGCAAGGGGCGCATTGCCTCGATCGATTCGACGCAAGCGCGGGAGGCGTCCGGGGTAATCGCCATCGTCACTTACGAAAACGCCGGGCCATTGGCCAAAGGCGAGTTTTACGTAGCCAGGGCCTTGGCCGGGCCGCAGGTCGATCACTATCACCAGGCCGTAGCGATTGTCGTCGCGGACACCTTTGAACAGGCGCGCGCGGCCGCCGGCTTGCTCGACATCCGCTACGTGGCCGAAGCGGGTTCATTCGATCTGGCGGCTGCGAAAGACTCCGCAACCCCACCGCCACCGGCCGGTTTTGGCCCGCCGCCGCAGACCCGCGTCGGTGACTTTGAAGGCGCCTTCAACGCTGCGCCAGTGCAAATCGATCAGCACTACAGCACGCCTGACCAGGCCCACGCGATGATGGAACCGCACGCAACCATTGCCCGCTGGAGTGGCACGCAGTTGACCTTGTGGACATCGATCCAACAGATCAACTGGGGCGTGCGCGATCTGGCGAAAACCCTCGGCATCGCCAAGGAAGATGTGCGCCTGATCTCGCCGTATATCGGCGGTGGTTTCGGCGGTAAGGGCACGATTCTTTGCGACGCAGTGTTGGCATCCCTGGCCGCTCGACATGCCGGGCGTCCGGTGAAAGTCGCGCTGCCGCGGCCGCTGATGTTCAACAACCTGACCCATCGTCCGGCGACGATTCAGCGCCTGCGCATCGGTGCCAACCGTGACGGCGTGATCACGGCGATCGGCCACGAGAGCTGGTCGGGCAATCTGCGCGGCGGACGCGCCGAAGCGGCTACCGCGTCAACCCGCTTGCTTTACGCCGGGGCCAATCGCATGACCCGTTTGAATCTCGCCGTGCTCGATCTCGCCGAGGGTTCGGCGATGCGCGCGCCGGGCGAGGCACCGGGGATGATGGCGCTGGAAATCGCCATGGATGAACTTGCCGAAAAGCTGCAGATGGATCCGCTGCAACTGCGCATCCTCAACGACTCGCAGGTCGATCCGGAGCAGCCGTCGCGGCCGTTTTCCAAACGGCAACTCGTGGGGTGTCTGAACACGGGTGCCGAGCGCTTTGGCTGGCAGCAGCGCAACCTTCAACCCGGTCAGCGACGCGAGGGCGGCTGGCTGATCGGCATCGGTCTGGCCTCGGCGATTCGCGGCGCACCGACCACCGCTTCGGCAGCGCGGGTGCGGCTTGATCGCCGGGGCATCATCACGGTAGAAACCGACATGACCGACATCGGCACCGGCAGTTACACCGTCATTGCCCAGACGGCCGCCGAAATGATGGGCGTGCCGCTGGACCGTGTCGTGGTGCACTTGGGCGATTCGCGGTTTCCGGAATCGTCGGGCTCCGGCGGCCAGTGGGGCGCGGCCTCCTCCACTGCCGGCGTGTATGCCGCGTGCGTGAAACTGCGTGAGGCCGCCGCTCGCGCCGTCGGGATTGACCCGCAGCAAGCCGAGTTTGTCGACGGGCAAATTCGCGCAGGCTCGCAGCAGGTTGCCTTGGCCCAGGCCGCAGCCAATGGCGAGCTGACGGGCGAGGACCGCATGGAATACGGTGACCTTGCCCAGCGCTTCGCCCAGCAGACTTTCGGCGCGCATTTCGCCGAGGTCGCGGTCAATGCGGCGACCGGCGAAATTCGCCTGCGTCGGCAACTGGCCGTGTGCGCCGCCGGGCGCATCCTCAACCCGAAAACTGCGCGCAGCCAGATCATCGGCGGCATGACCATGGGCGCCGGCGCGGCATTGATGGAAGAGCTGGCGGTGGATCATCGAATCGGCTTTTTCGTCAATCACGATCTGGCCGGATACGAGGTGCCGGTGCACGCCGACATTGCCCATCAGGAAGTAGTATTTCTCGATGAAGTCGACCCGTATGCCACCCCGCTGAAGGCCAAAGGCGTCGGTGAGCTGGGTATCAGCGGCGCGGCGGCTGCCATCGCCAACGCGATCTATAACGCTTGCGGCGTGCGGGTGCGCGATTATCCGATTACGCTGGATAAACTCATCGGCGAGTTGTCCTACCCGGTCTGAGACTGGATCACGCAGGATATCGTCCATGTACCCCACCACCCCCGATGGCCGCTATTTTGTGGTCAGGCAACAGCTGTGGCGTTGCAGCAATCCAGCGCTGCCAGCCGCCGAGCGTGAGGCGTTTGTAGCCGAACTCATGTCAGCGCGGCGTGCGGTCAAAGAGGCGAAGCGTGCGGAGGATGCACAGGCGTTGAAGTCGGCGAGAGCTCGCGTCAACGACGCCAAAGTCGCGCTGGGTGAACGCGGGCCGGTGTGGTGGGATGACGGCAGCCCGGATTTCAACCGCTTCAAGGTGAGCAACACGCCGTACGCGCAGTGGTTTGCCCAACTGCCTGAAGAGGAAAAATCCCCTGACTGAATGTTGAGTGGCCTGCTGATCTCCAATCCCACCAATCAACACAGATCTCCTGTGGGAGCGAGCCTGCTCGCGAATGCATTGGGTCAGGCAATGAAGATGTTGAATGTGCCGCCGCCATCGCGAGCAGGCTCGCTCCCACACTGGATTTTGCGTGTCGCCGGGATTTGGCACACGCCGCGAAAACCTGTGGGAGCGAGCTTGCTCGCGAAGGCGTTGGGTCAGGCAATGAAGATGTTGAATGTGCCGCCCTCTTCGCGAGCAAGCTCGCTCCCACACTGGATTTGCATGTCGCCGGGATTTGGCACACGCCGCGAAAACCTGTGGGAGCGAGCTTGCTCGCGAATGCGTTGGGTCAGGCAATGAAGATGTTGAATGTGCCGCCGTCTTCGCGAGCAGGCTCGCTCCCACATTGAGTTTTGTGTGCTGCCGGGATTTGGCACACGGCGCGAAAACCTGTGGGAGCGAGCCTGCTCGCGAAGGCGTTGGGTCAGGCAATGAAGATGTTGAATGTGCCGCGCTCTTCGCGAGCAGGCTCACTCCTACAAGGGACCTGCGGCGAGGCTCAGACTCGCAACAACTGCCGGGTCATCGCCATCGAGGTTTCCAGCGACTGTCCGGTGCGCTGCAATTTGTTCAGCAGGCTGGCGCCGAGCCAGAGCTGATACAGCGTCTCCGCCAACTTGCGCGCATCGCCCTCCGGCAGGCTTTTGTCGGTCTGGCCTTGTTCGATGCATTCGGTGATGCGTGCGACGATGCGTTCGGCGCCGTCGCGCAAGGTCAGGCGCATCGATTCGGACAGGTCGGCGACTTCGGCGCTGAGTTTCACCACCAGGCATTCATCGCCGTGGCCTTCGAGGGTGCAGCGGTTCTGCCAGCCCTGCCAGTAATCCATCAAACGCTCGAAGGCAGACAGCCCAGGCAATGTCAGGCGGCGCTCCATGTCCGCGAGGTAGTCGACGAAGTAATCCTCGAGCAGCGCCTGGCCGTACAACTCCTTGGATTTGAAGTAGTGATAGAACGAGCCCTTGGGCACGCCGGCGGTCTGCAGGATCTCGTTGAGGCCGACGCTGGTGAAGCCCTTCTCGGCCATCATCCGGTGGCCGGTGTCGAGCAAGTGTTGGCGGGTGTCGTCAAAGGTCGGCTTCATGGTGCGCAAAATTCCAGACAATAGACCAGTCGTATAGTTTTCAGGACCGGGAGTTTGCCATAACCGACGGGCAAAAACATTTTCTGAAAAAATTACTAGACGACTGGTCTAATTGGAAACTATGCTGCGCCCCGACACACAAATTCATGCGGCACCGACAACAAGCGAATCCCTCGCCTTCTGCCGATGCCAGACCAACCCAAGGGTGCTCTATGAAAATCTTGATGGTTCTGACTTCCCACGATCAACTCGGCAACACCGGCAAGAAAACCGGCTTCTGGCTGGAAGAGTTCGCCGCGCCCTACTTTGCCTTCAAGGACGCCGGCGCCGACGTCACCCTGGTATCGCCTGCCGGCGGCCAGCCTCCGCTCGATCCGAAAAGCGATGAGCCAAGCGCGCAGACTGCCGAAACCGATCGCTTCCGCGCTGATCCGGCCGCACAACAAGCACTGGCCACCACTGGCCGTTTGGCTGACGTGAAGGCCGAAGATTTCGACGCAGTGTTCTACCCAGGTGGCCACGGCCCGCTGTGGGATCTGGCCGAAGACAAGGCCTCGATCGCGCTGATCGAAGCCTTCGACCGCGCCAACAAACCTCACGGTTTTGTCTGCCACGCACCTGGCGTGTTGCGTCATGTGGTGCGCGCTGACGGCCAGCCAATCGTCAAGGGTCGTGATGTCACCGGCTTCACCAATGCCGAAGAAGCGGCGGTCGGCCTGACTGACGTGGTGCCGTTCCTCATCGAAGACGAGTTCCAGCGTCTTGGCGGGCGCTATTCGAAAGTTGCCGACTGGCAGGTGCATGTGGTCGCTGACGGTCAACTGGTCACCGGCCAGAACCCGGCCAGCTCCGCCGCCGTTGCCGAAAAGCTGTTGAAGATGCTCGGCTGAATCCCTCGCTCCAACCCGATCAACGCCGCGTGCGTACAGCCCGGCGTTGTTTTTTTGCCCAGTCAGTAGTCGACTGGTCTAATCAGATTCAAAGGCTGACTCCATGAATAACGCTTTCTTCACGCCTGCCGAATTGGGCGCCCACACCCTGAAAAACCGCATCGTTCTGCCGCCTCTCACCCGCCAGCGCAGCACACAACCGGGCAATGTCGCCAACGAGTTGATGGCCGAGTATTACCAGCAGCGCGCCGGTGCCGGTTTGCTGGTCACCGAAGGCACGCAGATCGAACCGCGCGGCCAGGGTTATGCGTGGACGCCGGGCATTCATACGCCGGAGCAGATCGCCGGTTGGCGCAAAGTCACCGAGGCGGTGCACGCCGTGGATGGCGTGATCTTCGCCCAGCTCTGGCATGTCGGTCGGGTCTCGCACACGGCGTTGCAGCCCAACGGAGACGCGCCGGTGTCGGCCTCTGCGGTGGCGACGGACCGCGTCAGCGTGTTCATCGAAACCGCGCCCGGTGTCGGTGAACTGGTGCCGCCGTCCGCTCCGCGCGCGTTGAGCACCGATGAAGTGCAGGAACTGATTCAGCTGTACATCCAGGCCGCGCGCAACGCGATGGAGGCGGGTTTCGACGGCATCGAACTGCATTGCGCCAACGGTTATCTGGTCAACCAGTTCATCTCCGCCCACAGCAACCTGCGCACCGGCCAGTACGGCGGCTCACTGGACAATCGCTTGCGCTTTTTGCGCGAAGTGGTGGCCGGCGTCGCCGAATGCATCGGCAAGGACAAGGTCGGTGTGCGGTTTGCGCCGCTGTTCACTACCACCGATGAAGCGCGGACATACCTGGGCCTGGTCGAGGAAGATCCGCACACAACTTACATTGCCGCGATCAAGATTCTTGAAGACGTCGGCATCGCCTACCTGTCGATCGCCGAAGCCGACTGGGACAACGCCCCAGCGATGCCGCAGACCTTTCGCCAGGCCGTGCGCGACACGTTCAGCGGCGCGATCATTTATGCCGGCCGCTACACCGCCAAAACCGGCGCGCAATTGCTTGAGTCGGGGCTGGCCGATCTCGTTGCGTTTGGCCGACCGTTCATGGCCAACCCGGACCTGCCGGCGCGGATCGCCAATGACTGGCCGTTGAATCAGTTGAATCCGGCGACGGTGTATGGCGGCGGTGCCGAGGGTTATATCGATTACCCGACCTACCCCGCATAAGCACACAACACAAATCCCTGTGGGAGCGAGCCTGCTCGCGAAGGCGGTGGGTCAGTCAGCATTTGTATTGACTTACAGGACCCTTTCGCGAGCAGGCTCGCTCCCACTACAGGATGTCAGTGGCCGCTAAAACCTATACATAGCAAACAATCTGTATAACTATTGGAGTCTGAATCTCTAACCGGACTTCGCTCCATGCCCCCTGCCCACCGCTTGCTCCTGATCCTCGGCGACCAGCTGTCTTTCGACCTGGCCTCCCTGCAGCCACTCGATCCCCAGCACGACCTGCTGCTGATGGTCGAGGTTATGGAGGAAGCGACCCACGTCGCCCATCATCCGCAAAAGATCGCCCTGATCTTCAGCGCCATGCGCCACTTTGCCGAGGCGTTGCGCGATAAAGGCTACCGCGTCCAGTACGTCAGCCTCGACGACCCGGACAACAGCGGCTCAATTCCCGGCGAACTACAGCGCTGGCAAACCCTCACCGGCGCCGAAGAGATTCATATCACCGAATGCGGCGACTGGCGCCTTGAGCAATCAATCAAAGATTCGGGCTTGCCCGTGCACTGGCATTCAGACCGCCGTTTCCTCTGCTCCCGCGAAGAGTTCTCCAATTGGGCCAGCGGCAAGAAGCAACTGCGCATGGAGTTTTTCTACCGCGAGATGCGGCGCAAGAGTCGGCTGCTGCTCAATGGCGACGGCACGCCGGTCGGCGGTGCGTGGAATTTCGATGCGGAGAATCGCAAGGCGCTGCCCAAACACGCCAGACCGCCCTACCCGGCGCGTTTCGCCAATGACGCAATCACCCAAGAGGTTCTGGTATTGGTCGGCGAGCGCTTCGCCAGCCATTACGGCACGCTGGATGACTTCAATTACCCAGTGACCCACGCCGACGCACAGGCCCTGTGGCAATACTTTCTCGACTATGCGCTGGCCGGCTTCGGTGATTACCAGGACGCCATGGCCAGTGATGAACCGTTCCTGTTTCACGCGCGGATCAGTGCCGCGCTGAACATCGGCCTGCTCGATTTGCGCCAGCTGTGCAGCGATGTCGAGGCGGCTTACTGGTCGGGGAGCATCGGCCTCAACGCGGCCGAAGGCTTCATTCGACAGTTGATCGGCTGGCGCGAATACGTGCGCGGTGTGTACTGGCTGAAGATGCCGGATTACGCCGAGGGCAATGTGTTTGGCAACACGCGCCCGCTGCCGGAGTTCTACTGGACGGGTGAAACGCAGATGAACTGCATGCGCCAGGCCATCGGCCAAAGCCTGCAACATGCCTACGCCCACCACATTCAGCGCCTGATGGTCACCGGTAACTTTGCCTTGCTCGCCGGAATTGCGCCGAAGGAAATCTGTGAATGGTATCTGGCGATCTACATGGACGCCTTCGACTGGGTCGAACTGCCCAATACCCTCGGCATGGTCATGCACGCCGATGGCGGTTATCTCGGCTCCAAGCCTTACTGCGCGAGCGGCCAGTACATCAATCGGATGTCGGATTACTGCGGCGACTGCGCCTACAAGGTCAAGGAAAGCAGCGCGGACGATGCCTGCCCGTTCAATGCGCTGTACTGGCATTTCCTCATGCGCCACGGCGATATCCTGCGCGGCAATCAGCGCATGGGCATGATGTACAAGAACCTCGACCGCATGCCGCTGGCCAAGCAGGATGCACTGTGGCAACGCGGGCAGATGCTGCTGGTGAAACTGGATAACGGCGAAGCTTTCTAGTGCGCCTCAGGCCTGCCCGGCCATCCCGTTGCGCCCCGCCGCTTTGGCGCGGTATAGCGCCTGATCGGCGGTCTGGATCAACGCCGGCAGCGAATCCAACTGAGCGCCCCTCCCCACCGCCATACCGATACTCACCGTAATCCGAGCAAACGGACTGCCCGGGTGGGCGATGTTCGCCTGCTGCAAACGCTCAAGCATCAACTGCGCCACCACCGTCGCCCCGGCGCTGTCGGTGGCCGGCATGATCACCGCAATTTCCTCGCCACCGTAGCGTGCGACCAGATCCGAGGGGCGTCGCACGCAGCCTTCAAGAATCTTGCTGACCGCTTGCAGGCAGGCATCGCCAGCAACGTGGCCCAAGGCATCGTTGAACAATTTGAAGTGGTCGATATCGATCATCAGCAAGGCCAGCGAGGTGCCGTCACGCTGCGCCCGCCGCGCTTCCACCGCCAGGGTTTCATCGAAACAGCGGCGGTTGGCCAGGCCGGTCAGCGCATCTTTCATTGCCAGCAATTCCAGCTGTCGATTGGACGCGAGCAACTGCTGCTGGGCATCGCGCAAGGCTTCTTCAGCCTCGGTGCGGCGGCGGATATCGAGAATCAGGAACCAGCCGATCAATCCGGTCAGCCCCAGCAGCCCGATCACTACCACCGCCGACAACGCCGCTTCGATACGCCACGCCGCCAGCGCTTCATCCTTGCCCAGGGCCACGGTGGTGATCAGCGGCAGCGTTTCGCTTTTGCGGAACGCGTAGAGCCGCTCGACACCGTCGAGGCTGGAGGTGTAGGAGGCAGTGCCGACCGAGCGGTCGACGAGGTATTTGGCGTAGATCGGCGAACTGGAAAAATTGCGGCCCATGTCCTGCTCGCGGAACGGGTAGCGCACCAACAGCGTGCCATCGGTGTAAGACAGACCGATCGCGCCGTCCTGGCCAACGTCGAGTTTGCCGAACACCCGAAGGAAGTTCTCCACCCCCAGCGTCACCGCTACCACGCCAGCGAACTGCCCGCCATCGTCGTTGAAGCGCCGACTGATGGTCACCACCCATTCGTGATTGGCACGGCTCTGGATCGGCGGGCCAATGAACGGCTCGCGGCTCGGGCTGTCACGGTGGTGGATGAAATAGGCGCGGTCGCTGCTGTTGGCGCCCTCGGGAATCGGCCGGTTGGAGGACATCAGCCAATGCCCGTGCCGGTCATAAATGGTGATGCCGCTGAGCTGTGGCATCAGCGGCTGCTGGCGGTCGATCAGGCTCTGGATGCGCTGAATCTGCGCCGGGCCATCGCCCTCGGTTTCCAGACGTTCGACCAGCCCGAGCAAGAGCAGCGAGCTTTGCCGGACGATGCCTTCGGTGTAGGTGTTGAGCGCCTGGGTCAGGTTCAGGCCATGCACGTCGACTTCCGCCAGCGCACGCTCGCGCGAAGACCAGACTTTCCAGATCGTCAGCGAAGTCAGGGAACAGCCGATCACCAGCAGCAGGAGCATTACAAGGCGAGTATCACGCTTCACGTCAGTACCTTAAGGAAGTCCGGTATCCATTCCAGCCATCATTCGAACGTCGGCACTCACGGCGGCCACGTGTTCCGGGGCGCAAGCATACAAGCAGTGTGCAGCGGCTGCAGCAACAGAGTGTGCAGCGCTATGCGGCGGGTTTGAGGATTTCCACGAGAAAGTCGATGAACACGTTGATCCGGCTCGATCCACGGTGGTTGGGCAGGTACAGCGCGTTGATGCAACTGCTGGCGCTGCCGGGATTGACCTCGTAGTGCTCAAGCAAGCGCGTCAGGCGCCCGGCGGCGACATCGTCGCGCACCAGCCAGTCGGCCAGCAGCGCCACACCGCCACCGCCAATCGCCGCTTCGCGAAGAATGTCGGCGTTGTTGCTTTGCAGGCGGCCCTGGACGTTGAGCTGAATCGGCTCTTCGTCGCCCTGAAAGGTCCAGTGATGATGGCTGCCGCCGTAGTCGAAGCGCAGGCATTGGTGCTCGAGCAAATCCCGCGGATGTTCGAGCACTGCGCTGCGCGCCAGATAATCCGGGCTGGCGACAATCCAACGCTGAAAGTGGCCGACGCGTTTGCTGACGATGTCCTCGCTGACCACCGTCGAGCCGAGCCGCACTGAAACGTCGATCTGCTCGCTGAGCAAATCGCTGACCTGATCGCTCAGCGACAGACTGATCTCCAGCCCGGGATGGCGTTCAAGCAAGCGGCTCAGGTGCGGCGCAATCAGTCGCCGGTCAAACTCCACCGGCACGCTGATGCGCAAGCGGCCCTGGGCATCACTGCCACGATCGGCGACCACCGCATCGGCTTCATCGATGGCATCGAGAATCGCCACGGCCTTCTCGAAATAGGTCTGGCCGGCGACGGTCACGCTGGTATTGCGCGTGGTGCGATTGAGCAGGCTGGCGCCCAACTCGTTTTCCAGGCCCGCCACTTGCCGTGTCACCGAAGACGTCGAAATCCCAAGCTTGCGCGCCGCCGAGGAATAGCCTCCGCAGCGCACGGTTTCAACAAACATCTTCAATGCCAGCAACTTGTCCATAAGCGGGGTCCGGTGGTGAGGGAACGCCGCTGATTGTGCATCAGCGCCCGCCACACGTCTTGTATCGTCGTGCTTGCCGGGCCTCATCGCGACCTCAAACATCAGCCTTGCGCCCGAGGAACAACGCCAGCGCCAGCGCCGGCAACACCGCCACGGCGACGGCCGAGAGGTTCCAGCCGAGGTGTTCGTACAGCGGGCTGGCGACCAGCGAGCCGAGGGCGCCGCCGACGAAGATGCTGGTCATGTACACCGCATTCAGGCGTGCGCGGCTGTGCGGGTCGAGGGCGTAGACCTCACGCTGGCCGAGGACCATGTTCAGCTGCACGGCAAAATCCAGCAGCACCGCACACACCACCAGCCATACGTAACCACTGCCCGGCAGCGCGGCGATCAACAGCGACAGCGGCGCCAGCAGCAACGCCACCAAGGTACCGCGACGACCGTGCCCGGCATCGGCGAGACGCCCGGCAATCGGCGCGGCAATCGCACCCACCGCGCCGACCAGAGCGAAGATCGCCACCTGCGCCTGGCTGAAACCGTGGTGACGCATCAGCTCAATTGGCGCGAGCGTCCAGAACAGGCTGAAACTGGCGAACAGCAAACCCTGATACAGCGAACGCTGGCGCAACACAGGAAAGCGCCGGGCCAGAGCAAACACCGAACCGATCAAGGCGACATAAGTGGCTTTGTGCGTCGGCACCCGGCGCGGCAATGCCACAGCGGTAATCAGCGCGATCACCGCCATCAGTGCCGCCGCGCTGTAAAACACCCCGCGCCAGCCGAACACTTCAACCAACAGACTCGACAGCGGCCGCGACAGCAGAATCCCCAACAACAGGCCGCTCATGATGTTGCCGACCACGCGCCCCCGGCTGGCTTCCGGCGCCAAATGCGCGGCCAACGGCACGAGGATCTGCACCGCTACCGAGGTCAGGCCGATCAGCAAAGAGAGCAGCAGAAACAGTGACGGCGAATGAGTCAGGCCAGCGCACAGCAGCGTGGCGCTGGCGGCGAGGGTGAAACCGACTACAAGACGACGGTTCTCCATCAGATCGGCCAGCGGCACCAGCAGCAACAAGCCCAGCGCGTAACCGAACTGCGTCAGCGACACGATGAGGCTGGCATTGGCGCTGGACAGGCCGATCTGCGGCGCGATCAGTTCGACGATGGGCTGCGCGTAATACAGGTTGGCGACGACCGCGCCGCAGCAGAAGGCCAGAAACGCGACCATCAGGCCGGAGAGTGAAGCAGGCTGTTCGGCCGGGGCCGCAACGGCAGGGTTGCCCGTAAGCATGGTGACACCTCGTTGAGTTCGGGAAAGTTGTGCCAAGGCTACGGTCAGCCGGCGGGGGCGAGAATCCGTGCCACTGGCAACGCACTGATGCGCCGTGCGCAACGTTGCTTGTGGCGCAACGCGCTGTTGCGCGGGCCGGTGATTCTCCGCTGCAAGCGTCTTCTCTACGCTTTGGCCCTGGCGCTGACGTCCGCATCGGCGCCCTTCCCCGGCTGCTACAAGGAGCGTTTCCATGACCCGCACTGCACTCGTCCTGCCACTGTCCGCCGCGTTTTTCTGCCGACCATGAACAGCCATTTGCTCAAATCCAGAACCCTGTGGATCAGCGTCGCCGTGCTCGCGGTGCTCGGCCTGATCGTCGCCGTCGCGCTGATGTGGCGCCCGGCGATCGCACCAATCAAACGGCCGACGTCATTCGATAATGCGCAGTTGCAACGCGGCGCACGGGTGGTCGAGGCCGGCGACTGCGCGGTGTGCCATACCCGCCCCGGCGGCGAATACCTGGCTGGCGGGCTGCCGCTGGTGACGCCGTTCGGCACGCTGTACAGCACCAACATCACCCCGGATGCGCAGACCGGCATCGGCGAATGGTCACTGCCGGCCTTCGAGCGGGCGATGCGTGAAGGCATTGCCCGCGACGGCCAATTTCTCTACCCGGCGTTTCCTTACGTGCACTACCGGCGCATGAGCTCCGAAGACATCGCCGACGCTTACGCCTACTTAATGAGCGGCCCCGCCGTACACGCCCCGGCGCGGCAGAACCAGATGAACTTCCCGATGAACATCCGCCCGCTGGTGTCGTTCTGGAATCTGCTGTTTCTGCATGGCGAGCCGCTCACGCCGCTGGCCGAACACAGCGCGGCATGGAATCGCGGACGCTATCTGGTCGACGGCCCGGGCCACTGCGCCGGCTGCCATTCGCCGCTGAACCTGATTGGCGCGGAGAAATCCTCGGAGTATTTGAAGGGCGGCAGCGTCGATGGCTGGGAAGCGCCGGCCCTGGTCGGCCTCGGCCAGCGCGCCAATCCGTGGAGTCGCGAGCAATTGGTCGGCTACTTGCGCGCCGACGTGGTCAATGGCCACGGGACACCCGCCGGCCCGATGCGCCCGGTCAGCCTGAGTCTGGCGCGCTTGCCGGCCAGTGAAGCCGATGCGATTGCCGACTACCTGCTGAGCCTGCAAAACCCGCACGTGGTGAGCGAAACCACCGCGCAAAAGCAGCCAGGTATTCCAGCGGATCACACAACCGGCGCCCTGCTCTTCAGTAGCGCCTGCGCCGGATGTCACGCACCCGCCGCGCCGATGCGCGAAATCGACGGCCGCCCAGGCCTGCAAAGCACTTCGGCGCTGCAAGCGGCCAGCTCGCGCAACTTTCTCAAGACCGTGCTCGAAGGCGTGCCCGCCATTCCCGGCGCCCCCGGCCCGGTGATGCCGCCGTTCGCCGCCAGCCTCGACAACGCCCAGCTCGGCGCCCTTGCCGCGTATCTGCGCGAGCAAGCCCGCCCCGAACAGCCATGGGCCGACCTTTCTTCCACTATCGAAGCGTTACGTCAGGAGACGAAATGAGCCAGATCACTCTCACCGTCAATGGAACCGCCCAAGCGCTGGAGCTGGAACCGGACATGCCGCTGCTGTATGCGCTGCGCAACCACTTGAACCTCAACGGCGCCAAGTACGGCTGCGGCCTGGGCCAGTGCGGCGCGTGCACGGTGATCGTCGACGACCAACCGGTGTTCGCCTGCCTCACGCCGTGCGCAGGCCTTGAAGGGAAAAAAATCCGCACCGTGGAAAGCCTCGGCAGCGCAGAGAAACCCGGCCCGTTGCAAGCGGCATTCATCGACAAGCAGGCCGCGCAATGCGGTTACTGCATCGCCGGCATGCTGATGCGCGCGCAGGCGTTGCTCGAACGCGATCCGCACCCGGACGAACAAACCATCCGCGAACACATGGCCGGCAATCTGTGCCGTTGCGGCACGCACTTGCGCATCATCGAGGCGATCAAACAGGTGGCCGGGCATGACGGGAGCCTGACATGAGCGAAGCAAACGGCTTGAACCCCAGCCGCCGGGCCTTCCTGCGTGGCGGCGCGTTGCTCATGGCTTTTACGCTGATGCCGGTAGCGCGGCGTGCCTTGGCCGACACCGAAGTCGACACCCTCGGCACTGTGGTGCTGGCGCCCGACCTGCCCGGCAGTTTGCGCACCAACCCATACCTGGACGCGTGGATTCGCATCGGCGCCGACGGCATCACCGTGTACACCGGCAAGGTCGAACTGGGCACCGGGGTGAAAACCGCGTTGCTGCAAATCGCTGCCGAGCGTTTGCAGGTGCCGGCCAGCGCGATCAACTTGCTCACCGCCGACACCGCGCTGACGCCCAACGAAGGCTACACCGCCGGCAGCCACAGCATTTTCGACAGCGGCACCGCGCTGTACAACGCGGCCGCCCAGGTGCGAGAAATGCTCGTCGATGCCGCCGCGCGCAGTTGGCAAGTCGATGCTGCGCAACTGAGCACTCGCGACGGCATCATCGAAGGGCCGAATGGTCAGCGCATGGCATATGCCGACGCGGTCAAGCATGTCGATGTGCACCAGTACGCCAAGGCGCAATCACCGGCGATGGCGGCGGCCGATTTCAAACTGATCGGGCACAACCTGCCGCGCCTGGACATTCCGGCCAAGGTCAGCGGCGGCGCGGCATTTGTCCAGGACATGCGCCTGCCGGGCATGCTGCACGCGCGCGTGATTCGCCCGCCGCGTCCCGGCTGCACGTTACAAGTGTTCGATGCAGCATCCATCGAGGCGTTGAACGGCGTGGTCAAAGTGATCCGCGACGGTAACTATCTGGCCGTGGTCGCCCGTGATGAGTGGCAAGCGATCAAGGCCATGCGCAGCGGCATTGAGAGTGCCAAGTGGAGTGGCGGCGAGGCGATTCCCGAAGCCGCCGGGATTCACGATTTGCTCAAGCAATTGCCCTCCAAGCGCTATCCGATCAGCAACAACGGCAATGCCGGCGGCGCGACCGAAACGCGCTTCAAGGCGCGGGTGACCAAGCAGTATCTGATGCACGGCTCGATCGGCCCGTCCTGTGCGGTGGCCTGGTACAACGACGGCGTGCTCACGGTGTGGACCCACACCCAGGGCGTCTATCCGCTGCGCGCCGGTATCGCCGAAATGCTGCGTCTGCCGCCGGAGCGTGTGCGCTGCATTCACACCGAAGGCTCGGGTTGCTACGGCCACAACGGCGCCGATGATGCCGCCGCCGATGCCGCGCTGATCGCCATGCGCCTGCCGGGCACGCCGGTCAGGGTGCAATGGATGCGCGAGCAGGAAAATCTCTGGGAGCCGTACAGCTCGGCGATGGTCACCGAAGTCGATGCCGGCCTCAGTCAGGGCCGTTTGCAGGACTGGACCTACGAGCTGTGGACCACGCCGCACAACGAACGCATCGTCAATGCCGGGCGCCTGCTGCCGGCACGTCTACTGGCGAAACCCTTCGTCTCTGCACCGTCGGTGCCGATCGCCCAGCCCGAAGGTGACGGCGATCGCAACGCGGTGCCGCTGTACGAGCTGGGCACGACGCGGATCAACATGAATTTCGTCACCACTATGCCGTTCCGCACTTCGGCCATGCGCTCGCTGGGAGCGCACATCAACATCTTCGCCATCGAGGCGGGTATTGATGAGTTGGCGATCAAGGCCGGGCTCGATCCGCTGGCGTTGCGCCTGGCGCATCTGCGCGACCCACGTGCCCGGGCTGTGATTGAGCGCGTGCGTGACGAAATCGGCTGGCCCCACAAGAGCAGCGAGCCCGGCGCGGGGATCGGTTTTGCCTTCGCCCGCTACAAAAACATCATGGGTTACTGCGCCCTTGCGGTGAAACTGCGGGTGCATCCGCAAACTGGTGAGATCCGTGTCGATCATGTGGTGACAGCGGTCGATGTTGGCCAGATCGTCAGCCCCGATGGCCTGCGCAATCAGGTCGAGGGCGGCATCATCCAGTCGGCCAGCTGGACGCTCTACGAAAAAGTCGCTTACGACGCCGGCGGCATTCGCAGCTATGACTGGAGCGGTTATCCAATTCTGCGTTTCACGCAATTGCCGAAAAAAGTCGATGTGCACCTGCTCGATCAACCGGGCGAACCCTTCCTCGGTGCTGCCGAAATCGTCCAAGGGCCAATGGCTGCTGCCCTCGGCAACGCGGTCAGCAATGCCACTGGCCGGCGCTGGCTGAATCTGCCGCTGACCCGTTACAGCCAACCCGCCTGAACCACGCCCGCGCTCATCAGCGATGAGCGCGGGTGCCGTTGCGTTGCGCGCAAAACTGCGTAGCGCCGGCCACGGATTATCAGCCCCGCCACCCCCGGTTAAGTTACCTGCACAGCGCGCGGCACTTGGCTGCCGCACTTGAACCCTACTCATCGAAATCCGGAGCTACCCATGACCCGTCGCCTGTTTCAACCCATCGCACTCGGCCCTTACACCCTTGCCCATCGCGTGGCGATGGCGCCCCTGACCCGCTCGCGCGCTGGCCAGCCGGGCGACGTGCCGACCGCAATGAACGCCGAGTACTATCGCCAACGTGCCAGTGCCGCGCTGATCATCACCGAGGCCACGCAGATTTCTCAGCAAGGCCAGGGCTATGCGTGGACGCCGGGAATCTACACCGATGCGCAAGTGCAGGCTTGGCGCGAAGTCAGCACGGCGGTGCACGCGGCGGGCGGTTTGATTTTCATGCAGCTGTGGCACGTCGGCCGGGTCTCGCACCCAAGCTTTCAGCCGGACGCCGGTTTGCCGGTGGCGCCGAGCGCCCTGCCAGTGCCGGGCAAGACCTTTATCGTCGATGAACAAGGCAATGGCGTGTGGGGTGATGTGCCAGTGCCGCGCGCCCTCGAAACGGCGGAGATCGCCGACATCGTCGAAGACTATCGCCGCGCCGCGCGCAACGCGTTGAACGCTGGCATGGACGGCGTGGAGATCCATGCCGGCAACGGTTATCTGCTCGACCAGTTCCTCAACAGCAACAGCAACCAGCGCGACGATGCTTATGGTGGCAGCGTCGAGAATCGTGCGCGGTTTTTGCTCGAAGTGGTCGCCGCCGTCGCTGATGAAGTCGGCGCCGAGCGCGTCGGCGTGCGTCTGACGCCAATGGGCCGCTTCATGGGCATGGGCGATGACACGCCTGAAGCGACCTTCGGTTATCTGGTCGAGGCGCTCAACCAGTGGAATCTGGCCTACCTGCACCTGGTCGAGCCGGCCATGGTCGGCACGGTCAAGGACGAAAACTTCGACCCGCGCTGGGACGCGATCATCGCCCAGTTGCGCCAGACCTGGAACGGCGTGCTGATCCTCGCCGGCGGTTACGACGCCGAGTCCGCCGAACAGGCGCTGAACGCCGATCGCGCCGACATCATTGCCTTTGGCCGGCCTTTTTTGGCCAACCCGGACCTGCCGCGTCGGCTGCACGATGGCCTTGAGCTGAACACGCCAGATCCGAGCAGTTTCTTCGGCGGCGATCAGCGTGGTTACGTCGATTATCCGTTTCACGCCTGAGGCTTGGGCTTCATAACTTTTAAGGTTTGTTTAAGGACTTTAAATAAAGCCTGCGGCCAGACTTTGCCCATCGATCAGGAGAGCCGCCATGAACCCGCAATCGGTGAAGTCAGACCCTTCCTGCCACCTGGCTCGCCCACTGGGCGCACTGTCCGGCTGGCAGGAACGCCGCGCCAAGGCCTACATGCTGCACGATCTGAGCCGCAGCCTGCGCGTCAGCGAGATTGCCGAACATTGCAATCTTTCACGCAGCCACTTTTCCCGGGCGTTCAAGATCGTCACCGGCTGCTCGCCTCAGGAATGGATGCTGAAGATGAAGATCGACAAAGCCAAAGGGCTGTTGCTGACCTCGATGGCGATTACCGAGATTGTTTATGAATGCGGATTTTCCGATCACTCGCACTTCACCCGCACGTTCGGGCGCATGGTGGGGATGCCGCCGAAGGTCTGGCGCCAACTGATGTGCGGAGCGCGGGTGGCGCTGGTGGATGCGGATGTCTGGCGGCTCAGCGATGGGTTGCTGAATTCGACGATGGGCCAGCGCTTGACGGAACTGCGGCACTGAGTCGGATTTCAAAGGGTTTTGTTCACTCCTCCCTTTTGGCCGCGATTTTTCGCGGCTTTTTTTTGAACGGTGCACCGCCGTTCGGCAATGGAGTGGCGGTGAATTCACCCCTCACCCCAGCCCTCTCCCCGAGGAGAGGGAGCCGATTTGTGGGCTTTTCCAATCCTGAGTTCAACTCGGACTTTCACGTCGGCGTATCTCCCCCAAACACCTCGGTCAGTCCCCTCTCCCACCGGGAGAGGGTTAGGGTGAGGGGCTGTTGTTTTTGCCAACCCTGAATTCAACTCGGTATTGCAAGTCGGCGTACGTCGACCAAACACCTAGGTCAGTCCCCTCTCCCGCCGGGAGAGGGTTAGGGTGAGGGGCTTTTGTTTTTGCCAAACCTGAATTCAACTCGGTATTGCAAGTCGGCGTACGTCGCCCAAACACCTCGGTCAGTCCCCTCTCCCTCCGGGAGAGGGCTAGGGTGAGGGGCTGTTGTTTTTGCCAACCCTGAATTCAACTCGGTATTGCAAGTCGGCGTACGTCGACCAAACACCTAGGTCAGTCCCCTCTCCCTCCGGGAGAGGGTTAGGGTGAGGGGCTTTTGATCCTGGCGTCCGGCGCAAGTGGCAGCCTGAAACAGATCCGCGCGCCCTCTTCGCTGTCTTCCACGCGCAACGTCCCGCCATGGGCGCCTATCACCGTTCGGCAAATCGCCAGGCCCATGCCCATGCCGCTGCCCTTGGTGGTGAAGAACGCATCGAAAATTTCTTCACGCTGATGCTCGGCGATCCCCGGCCCGTTGTCTTGAAAAGCCACGCAGACCTGCCCATCGGACAGCGTCGACTCAATCACCAGGCGCCCGTCAGTCACGCCCTGCCCAGCCATCGCTTCCAGCGCGTTGACGATCAGGTTGTAGATCACCTGCTGGATCTGCACCCGATCCCCCAGCACCGGGTCAGCAGCGTTGAGTTGCGTGCGCAAGCTCACCCCGCGATTGTGCACATCGCTCGCCGTCAGTTGCACGACCTCACCGATCAACGCGTCAATCGACACCGGCAATCGTTGCAACGGCGCCTGCCTGGCCAATGCGCGCAAGGCCTGGACGATCTCGGTGGCACGGGCGCTGTCGGAGCGGATGTCTTCCAGTCCCTGAATAGCCTCGTCGAGATCAGGCGTGTCGCGCTTGAGCCAGCGCAGACTGGCCGAGGCGTTCGATGAAATGCCCAGCAGCGGCTGGCTGATTTCGTGGGCGATCGAGGCCGACAGTTCGCCCATCATTTTCAGGTGCGAGTTGCGCGCCAGTTCCGCCCGCGAGCTGCGCAAGTCGGCTTCCATCTGCGCGCGCAAGCGGTTGTCTTCGACCAGTTGAGCGTAGAGCCGCGCGGTCTGCAGCGACACCGCTGCCTGCGAGGCGAGGATTTCCAGCATGGTCAGGCGTTCGGCGCTGAACAGCTTCGGGACCAGGCTGTTTTCCAGATACACCAGACCGATCAGCGCGCCCTGCTTGAGCAACGGCAGGCACATCAGCGAGCGCGTCTGCCGTTGCTGCAGATCAGCACTGTAGGCTTGCGGGCAGTCGGCGCGGGCATCGTCAAGCACCAGCGGCGTGCGCGTGCGCATGGTCGAATTGAGTACTGAAACCGGCGCGATCTGCTCCAGCGAGCGATCGTTGTCCTGACTGACCCGCACGTTGCCCGCCTCGACATGCGCGGCAGCGGCCAATTGCAACTCACCCTCGGCGACCAACAGCAGCGCGCCGCGATCGGCACCGGCCTGAATCATCAAGTGATTCATCAAGGTCTCCACCAGCCGATCGAGCAACACCTCTTGCGAGACCGCGCGTGCCGCTTCAATGCCGACTTCCAGGTCAAGGCGCACCCGCGTCACCGGCGTTCGCGCGTCCAGGGAATGCTCGTGGGCGAGAAACGGATGCTGCGCTTCGAGCTGGCGCGCCTTGGCTTCAGCGCCCCACAGCACATAGCAGTCGCGCGCCACACGCAGGTGATGATGCGTGCCGGAGACCAGGCCGTTGGCCAGGCAGACCTCGGCCAGTTGTTCATGTGCCAGTGCTTGCTCATGGATAAACCCGGCAGCGGCCGCCGCGATTTGCGCTTGGTCGAAGCAGCGAATGGCGGCCAGCCCTTCGCCGCGCACGCGGGCCATCGCGCCTTCGATCAGCAGCAGTTTGTTGCTGAAGGTCGAAGGATTGAGCTCGACCCATGGCAGAAAACGCTGCCGTTGCTGCTCCAGCTTCTGCAGTTTTTCGGCAACAGAGCCCGGCGCCTCGGGACTGGCCAGTGCCAAGCTGTAGAACAGGTAGTAATGCGCCAGATCAATGTGCGCCGGCAGCGACCAGGTCAACGCCTCGGCGTCTTCGAAACGGCGCAGCGCGTAACGCACTTCACCGAAATACAACGCCGACATGCCCGAATACAACCACATCCACACTAGCGTCGGCTGTGAAACGCGGTCGCGATGCAGCGGGCCGAAGCGGTCATGTTCCAAAGCATCCAGCATTGCGATCGAACGAGGCTCAGGCCCATTGCGCAAATCGCTGGCGAACGCCTGTTGCGCCAGCAGAATGCGCTCGATGTCGATGTAGTGAAACTGCCGCACCCAACTCAGGCCGACGTCCAGCTCGTTCAACACGTTTGGCAGCGGCTCGCCCATGAACAGCAGATCGGAGCCGATGTGGTTGCAGGCGTAACACGACATGCCCAGATCGCCGCCGGCCTGACCGCACTCAAACGCGGCGAAAGCCTTCTGCCGCGCGTAGGCCATCGGCCGGGTCCACGCGCTGACCTGATCCAGCGCCACCAGCGTGCCGGTGCGCCCTGCCTCATAGCCGTGCAGATCAGTCAGTTCCAGCGCCAGTTCGGCGAAAGCAACACCGTCCAGATATTCGCCATAACGGTCGGCGATCATCACGCCGTACCAGGCAAAACCGTAGCCGCTGCTCGGCGTGGTGCCGTGCAAGAGGGTCAGTTCAACCATCTTCGCCAAGTGCAGAAAAGCAATGTCGTCCTGCACGAAGAACGAGGCGATCAGCGTGCTCAGCAGTTCCATGGCCACTTCGATTCGCGGCTCGTTGGCTTTGGGCAACGCCGTCAACTCAGCGATCCGTCGCGCACCGACCAATTGCCGAACCCGTTCGAACGCTTCGCCCAGTTGCGCCTTCGATGGGTGTCGCTGCAGGTCGATGTCGAGCAATGCAAGACCGGCCAGCGCTTCGCCGATCGCGCCGTGGTAATCGGAATGCAAGGTGCGCAGGCTGGCGCGCAGGCGGTAGGTCTTCGCCCGGTCCAGCACGGTGGCAGCGTGTTCCAGGCAGTCGTCGAGACGCTGTTGCGCGCCGGGCAGATCCGCCAGCAACATCGCGCAGTCGGCTGCCAGCCAGCGCGCCGCGAAGGCTTGCGGGTAGAGCTGCGTCCAGCCGTTGTCGCCGAGTAATACCTCGGCGCTGCGCAGATAATCCACGGCCTGCTCGACAGCGGCGCTATCGCGGGCGCGCTCGGCAGCTTCGAGCAATAACTGGATGAATTCAGCGCGTCGAGGCGCTTGCAGCGCATTGCCGGCGCTGCGCTGAATCTGACTGGCGATGTCGAAGACCCGCGCCTGCCGCTGCTCGCCGCATTGATCGAGCATGGCGGCAGCGATGCGCGCATGCTCAGCCGAACGCCCGGCCGGTGGGGTCAGCGCAGCGGCGGCTTCCAACACCCGATCGTGGGGAAACACCAGTTGGCCCGGCTCGCGCAGGAGAAATCCGGCGCTGACCAGATAATCCACGTCACGCAGCAATTGCGCCGGATCGTCCCCCAGCAAATCGCCCAACAGCGTTTCGTCACAGCGGCCACCAACGTAACCCGCGGTGCGCAACACTTCACGGGCACTGACCGGCAGACGCTGCAAGCGTTGCACCATCAATTCGGCCACGTTGTCGGCGTAGCGATAGCCGTTCACTTCGGCCTGATTCCACACCCAGCGCCGCGTCGTCGCGTCGAAACGCAGCAGACGCTCGTCCACCAGCGCGCGCGCCACCTGGCTGACGAACAACGGATTGCCGGCGGTTTTGAAATGCACGACGCGGGCCAGCGCCTCGAGGTTGTCGACGTCAGCATCGAGTTCGACCGCCATCAGTTGCGCAACGGCCTGCAACGACAGCGGCCCTAGTCGAAGGCCACTGACTGGCAGCGCGGGTGCTCTGCGCATCTCATCGAGCCAGCCGCCCGGATGCTCCGTCAACTCGCCCTCGCGATACGCCAGAACCAGCAGCAGATGCCGCGTCGGTCGGGCGATAAAGGCTTTGAGAAACGCCTGCGTCGAGTCGTCAGCCCACTGCAAGTCGTCGATAAACAGCAGCAGCGGATGCCCCGGTTGCGCAAAGACTTCGAGCACATCGAGCAGCGCCCGATTGACCCGATCCAGGGCGTGGCGCGCCGGCATGTTCGGCAGTTCGGCGGTGGCGCCAATCAGCAGTTCGGCTTCCGGCGCCAAGTCCAGCAGCAAGCGGCCACGGCCCTTGAGGGTTTCGCGCAGTTGCTCGGCCAAGGCCTGCAAGGCCAGCGTGGGCTTGGTCAACACTTGGCTGATCAGCGACTGAAAAATCTGCGCCAGCGGCGCGAAGGGCCGGTCATTGTTCAGCAGTTCGATCTTGCCGCTGGCCCAATAACCGGGTGCCTGGCTACGCAGGACTTGCTGGATCAGCGTCGACTTCCCCGCTCCCGGTGCGCCGGCAACCAGCAGCACGCGAGCGATGCCGTCGCTGCGCACGCGCTGGATCTGTTCAAGCAGTTGCTGACGTTCGTCGTCACGACCAAACAGCACATCGCCGCGCGTGGCCGTTGCGCGAGCATCGAATGCACCGAGGCGGAACGCTTCGATCTGGCCTTTTTTCTGCCATTGGCGCAGGCACCAGGTCAGATCGGCGGCCAGCGATTCGATGCTTTGATAGCGCGCGTCCGGCTCCTTGGCCAGGCCCTTGAGCAGCACATGGCAAATGCCTTGCGGCAGGTCGGGTTGGTATTGCGCTGGCGACAAAGGCTGGACGGCGGCGTGCACATGCAACCATTGCGAGGCGTCGCGAGCGATCAGCGGCGGGCGCCCGGTCAGCGCCTCGTAGATGATTGCCGACAGCGCATAGACGTCGCTGCGCTCATCGGAATCGACGCCGTCGCCCTGCAGCTGTTCCGGCGCCAGATAAGGCCAGTGTTCCAGGCTCGGCAGTTCAGTCGCCGGCGTTTCCTGCGCGTGGGTGTGAAAGCCCATCAGCCTGACGCTGTCGTCAGCATCGACCAGCAGATGCCAAGGCAATAAAGAACACTGTGGGAGCGAGCCTGCTCGCGAAAGCGGTGGGTCAGTCAAGGGTGATGTCGGCTGGACTGACGCTTTCGCGAGCAGGCTCGCTCTCACAGGGTTTTGCGGTGTTTCCGGATGGCGAGAGTGGACCAGCGCATTGGCAGCGGCGACGGCGATATTCAGCACCCGTCCGAGTGGTAAGCCGGCGGCGTCGATCAGTCCAGCCAGTGGCGCGCCCCATTGCGGGTAGACCAGCACCGGCCCGTCCGCCGAACGTATCAGCGCGAGCGGGTTGAGCGCCCACTGCGAAGGCAACTGCAAATGGAAATCGCGCTCCAGCCGCTGGCACAGCGCCGGGCGCTGGATCGGCGCACGCACAGCGAACCAGCTCTGGCCCGAGTGGCTGTCTTCGAGGCTGAACCAGGTCAGTTCATGGTCACGGCGCAGCAGACTGAACCGACAGTTCTCCAGCCATGCTTCATCGAGCATCGGCGCATCGGCCGCACGGGAAATTGCAGATGAAGATGGCTGGCCGGGCATACGCATTCACCGCTGGAAATGGGATTCGGGCTGGTGGCGAAGTATACCCAGCGTTTTTTTGCCAGAGGGCCAGCCGCTGCGCTGATGTCCGTCCGCAGCCTCAAGATGGCCGTCCAGAGCCTTGCGCTGCTGTTTCTTGCGCTATAGGAGCGCACGTCTTATCCCTCGGGATAATTGCTTTATGCCAGGCCGTCCCCTAGCGTACGAACCTGATAACCCGGCGCCCGCGCCCTGTCCTTCTCACCGCAACGCAGAGGCCCGCATGATCCGACTCGGCCAAGCCACGATTTCTTTGGAACGGCGCGAAGCCTTTCTCGATGGCCGGCCCTTGCGCATGGGCGGGCGGGCGTTCGAAATACTTTCGGTACTGATGCAGGCCGATGGGCGCATCGTCAGCAAGGACGAGCTGATCAATCAGGTGTGGCCGGACATCGTCGTCGAAGAGAACAATCTGCAAGTGCAGATTTCCTCGCTGCGCAAACTGCTCGGGGAAAAAGAAATCATCCAGACGGTTGCCCGTCGAGGTTACCGATTATTGAAAGACCGCGAACCCAAACTGCCCGTGTTCAACGCACTGGCCTCGGCGCCGATGGTGGCGCAGCCGCCGTCGGTCGATACGCAATCGGTGCCGGTGTTCATCGTTGACGATGAGGCCTGCGTGCGCAGCGCATTGAGCCGCTTGTTGCGCGCCGAAGGCATCGAGCACCGGATTTTCCAGTCCGCCGAAGAACTGCTCGAGGCCGACATCGCCAGCGGCCCGGCGTGCCTGTTGCTCGACGTCAGCCTGCCCGAAACCACAGGCCTGCAATTGCAGGCAGCGCTGAACGAGCGCGGCTTGCCGTGGCCGGTGATCTTCATGACCGGCCACGGCACGATTCCGATGTCGGTGCAGGCGATGAAGGCCGGCGCGGTGGAGTTCCTGACCAAGCCATTCAATGACGATGAACTGCTCGGCATTCTGCGCAGCACCCGTCAACACGCCGCGACTGCGTTCAATCAATGGCAACGGGTTCAGCACGTGCGGCAGCTGGCGGCGCAACTGACACCGCGTGAGCGCGAGGTGCTGCCGCTGATCGTCGGCGGTCTGTCGAACAAACAGATCGCCAACCAGTTGGGCACCAGTGAAGTGACCGCCAAGGTTCATCGCAAACACATCATGGCGAAGATGCAGACCCGCTCGCTGGTCAACCTCGTCGAACTCTACGGACTGATCAGCGCTGCGCCTTCGCCTGGCCCATCGAGCCCGTCGTGAGCGCCCCGGCGGGTCGTCCGACGGCGATCGAGAACCCCCGACCGACGATTGTCTGCATCGTCGATGACGACGCGTCGGTGCGCAAAAGCCTGTCGAATCTGCTGCGTTCGGTCGGGTATCGCGCGCAGGTTTATGCCAGTGGCGAAGCGTTTCTCGCCGAAGCAGACTTCGCCGAGATCGCCTGCCTGCTGCTGGATCTGCGCATGCCCGGCCTGTCCGGCATCGACGTGATGCGCCAACTGCCGCGACAGTTTCCGGTGATCTGCATGTCCGCCCATTGGGACGAAGCGGCGCTGGCTGAGTCCGGGCATTACCAGGCGTTTGAATGCCTGTGCAAACCCTTCGAAGAAGAGGTTTTGCTGGCGGCACTCGACAAGGCCCTGCACCGCCAGCACTGATCGCTTCAGCTGTCCTGCGTGGCTTCTTCCGCAGTTTCGATCGCGGGCAGCGACTCAGTCATCGAAGCGTGACACACCGCCAGAATCTCATCGGCCAGCGCCGAATCATCCGGGCAGGCCCGCGACAGCATGATCGCCCCGACCGCGCGGGCCAACAGGTCGATCATCCGGGTTCTGCCCTCACCTTGCGGCGCATCCGCTGCGGTGGGGTATTTCTCGCCGAGCGTCTGCAACGTGCGCTCGATACCTTCAGCGAACGTCGCTTTGACATCCCCCGACTGCCGCGCCGCATCGCCGCACAGCGCTGCCATGGTGCAACCGGTGGAGCGGCCGTCGCGATGGTCTCGCGACACGTACACGTCGATGAAATCCTGCACGCTCATGCTTTCGGCGGCGGCCGTGGACTGCGCCAGGCTGTTGGCCGAGGCTTCGGCCATCAGGTCGGCCTTGGAGCCGAAGTGTTTGTAGAAACCGCCGTGAGTAAAACCGGCGGCCGCCATCAGGTCAGCCACGCCGACCCCGTCATAACCGCGTTCGCGGAACATCACTGAAGCGGTTTCGACAATGTGCTCACGATTGGCCTGAGCCTGAGCCTTGGATACGCGCATGTTGAATACCTCCAGCGCTGAAAATTCATCGGCCGATGATACATAGATGTTGGCCATAATCAAAACCGTTGACAGGTTAGATTTCGATCATCATCCTAAAAGCCCGCAATCAGTCTTCAACTGACAAAGAGCCCACACCATGACTACTCGCCCTACTGTTCTGATCACTGGCGCCTCCACCGGCATCGGCGCGGTCTACGCCGCACGTTTCGCCCAACGCGGGCACGATCTGGTGCTGGTCGCCCGTGACCAGTCGCGCCTGGACACCCTTGCTGCCGGTTTGCGCGCTGAGCACAACGTCAATGTCGAAGTGCTACAGGCCGACCTGACGCAACTGAGCGACCTGCAAACCGTCGAAGCGCGTCTGCGTGACGACGCGCGCATCGGCATTCTCGTCAACAATGCCGGCGCCGCGCAGTCCGGTACCTTCATCGAGCAGAGCACCGACAGCGTGGCGCAACTGGTCGCGCTCAACACCACGGCGCTGGTGCGTCTGGCCAGTGCTATCGCCCCGCGTCTGGCCAAGGCTGGCGACGGCGCAATCATCAATATCGGTTCGGTGGTGGGCCTGGCGCCGGAGTTCGGCATGTCGGTGTATGGCGCGACCAAGGCGTTCGTACTGTTCCTCTCCCAGGGTCTGAGCCTGGAACTGTCGCCACAAGGCGTGTACGTGCAAGCCGTGCTGCCTGCCGCCACCCGCACGGAAATCTGGGACCGCGCCGGTATCGACATCAACACCCTCACCGACATCATGGAAGTCGGCGATATGGTCGACGCCGCGCTGGTCGGTTTCGACCGTCGCGAAGTCGTGACCATCCCGCCGCTGCACGAAGGCGAGCGCTGGGATGCCTTGCAAGCGGCGCGTCAGGGGCTGTTGGGGCAGATCCGCCAGTCGGCTGTTGCGCAACGTTATCTGGCTCAGGCCTGACCTCATCCAGACCCGCCGCTATGCCGGCGGGTTTCTACCGACAAGAGCATCCGCAATGAAGGCATTTTTCATCGAGCGCTACGGCAAGCAGAACGGCCGGATCGGCGACATCCCGGAACCGCAGGTCGGCGCGCACGACGTGCTGATCGAAGTGCGCGCCAGCAGCGTCAACCCGCTGGATCTGAAGATTCGCAGCGGCGAATTCAAGATGATCCTGCCCTATCAAATGCCTTTGATATTGGGCAACGATGTCGCCGGCGTGGTGCTCAGCACCGGTGCGGCGGTCAAGCGTTTCAAGCCGGGCGATGAGGTTTATGCGCGTGTGCCTGATAACAGGATTGGCACGTTTGCCGAACGCATCGCTGTCGATGAAACAGCGATCGCGTTAAAACCCGCCAATCTCGCCATGACCGAGGCGGCTTGCATGCCGCTAGTGGCGTTGACGGCGTGGCAGGCACTGGTCGAAGTCGCCAACGTGCAAAAAGGCCAGAAGGTGCTGATTCACGCCGGCTCCGGTGGCGTTGGCACGGTCGCCATTCAACTGGCCAAACACCTCGGCGCTTTTGTTGCGACCACTACCAGCACGGCGAATGTCGCGTGGGTCAAGGCGCTGGGCGCTGATGTGGTGATCGATTACAAGCAGCAGGATTTCGCCATTGAGCTGCGCGACTACAACGTGGTGCTCAACAGCCTTGGCGGCGATGTGCTGGAGAAATCGTTGAAGGTGTTGAAACCTGGCGGGCAACTGATTTCCCTGTCAGGGCCGCCGACCGCGCAGTTCGCTCGGGAGCAGGGTTTGTCCTGGCTGCTGGGGCTGGTCATGCGTCTGCTCAGCAGTGGCATTCGGCGCAAGGCGCGCAAGCGTGGGGCGGGTTATTCGTTTCTGTTCATGCGCGCCGATGGCGTTCAGTTGCAAAAAATCACTGCGTTGATTGAGGCCGGGGTGATCAAACCGGTGATCGATCGTACTTTTCCGTTCGATCAGATAGCTGACGCCTTGCACTACGTTGAACAAGGTCGGGGCAAGGGCAAGGTTGCCATCGCGGCCAACCCCAAAAGCCCCTCACCCTAGCCCTCTCCCCGAGGGAGAAGGAACTGACCGAGTTGTTTGATCGAGTGATTCCAACCTGCAATACCGAGGTGAACACAAGTTCTGAAAAGCCACCAATCGGCTCCCTCTCCCCGGGGAGAGGGCTGGGGTGAGGGGTGAATTCACTGCGGTGTTCGGGCATGCGCGTTACAACTGCAAGCCCGACTCGCCATCCCCGCTGAAACGTCGAGAAACCCCTCTCGCCTTGCATTTTGCCCATCCTGCACCACGCTTGATTCACAGAAGTGCACGTTTTCATGGCAAAACTGCGGTTAACTGAATGGTTAGTTACCGCTATAATCCCGCGCTTCATTCAAACGGGACTTTCAATGTGAACCACAGTCAACGCGTCTCAGGCGTTTCAACGTTCATTCTGGTCGGCCTTGGCGTGATCATCGCCCTGCTCGGTCTGGCGCTCGCGGCCGGCGGTGTGAAGCTGGTCAGCCTGGGCGGTTCCTGGTACTTCCTGGTCGGCGGCCTGGCGATGACCGTTTCCGGGGTGCTGATCGCACTGAAGAAAACTGCAGGCGCCTGGCTGTTCGCCGCGTTTCTCGTGGCCACCGCGATCTGGGCCGTGGCTGACGCCGGGCTGGTGTTCTGGCCGGTGTTCTCGCGGCTGTTCATGTTCAGCGCGATCGGTATGGTCGTCGCTCTGGTCTACCCGCTGCTGGCGCGCGCCAATGGCCGCGTGGCCGGTCGTGGTGCGTATGCCGTGGCCGCTGTGCTGGCGGTAGGTGTCGCGGTTGCTGCCGGCAACATGTTCGTCGCTCACCCAACCGTTGCCGCGACTGGCACTGGCCCGGGCCTGACTCCGGTCGAGCCGGCTAAGGCGCAGAAAGACTGGGCGCACTACGGCAACACCGAAGGTGGCAGCCGTTTCGCCGCGCTCGATCAGATCAACCGCAACAACGTCGACAAATTGAAAGTCGCGTGGACCTACCACACCGGTGACGTCGCCGAGAGCGATGGCAACGGCGCCGAAGACCAGCTCACCCCGCTGCAGGTCGGCAACAAAGTCTTCATCTGCACCCCGCACAACAACCTGATCGCGCTGGACGCCGACACCGGCAAGGAAATCTGGAAAAACCAGATCAACGCCCAGTCGAAAGTCTGGCAGCGCTGCCGTGGCATGGCGTATTTCGATCGCACCGCTACCATCGCGCAGCCAGCCAATTCGCCGATCATCGAATCCAAACCCGAGCCGGCCGCCAACTGCCAGCGTCGTCTGCTGACCAACACCATCGATGCCCGCCTGATCGCGGTCGATGCTGACACCGGCGAGTTCTGCCAGGGTTTCGGCAACAACGGCCAGGTCGATCTGAAGGCCGGTCTGGGTGATGTGCCGGACAGCTACTATCAGTTGTCGTCCGCGCCATTGATGGCCGGCACCACCGTGGTGGTTGGCGGTCGTGTTGCCGACAACGTGCAAAGCGACATGCCGGGCGGTGTGATTCGCGGTTTTGACGTGATCACCGGCGCCATGCGCTGGGCGTTCGACCCGGGCAACCCGCAGGATCGCAACGCGCCGGCCGACGGCAAAACCTACGTGCGCAGCACGCCGAACAGCTGGGCGCCGATGTCCTACGACGCGGCGACCAACACGGTGTTCCTGCCGATGGGCAGCTCGTCCACCGACATCTATGGTGTCGAGCGCAGCGAACTGGACCACAAGTACGGCGCTTCGATCCTCGCGCTGGACGCCAGCACCGGTGAAGAACGCTGGGTGTTCCAGACCGTGCACAACGATCTGTGGGACTTCGACCTGCCGATGCAGCCGAGCCTGATCGACTTCGACAAGGACGGTCAAAGCGTTCCGGCGCTGGTCATCGGCACCAAGGCCGGGCAGATCTATGTGCTCGACCGCGCCACCGGCAAGCCGCTGACCGAGGTCAAGGAAGTACCGGTGAAAGCCGCGAACATCCCCAACGAGCCGTACTCGCCGACTCAGCCGAAATCCGTGGGCATGCCGCAGATCGGCGCGCAGCACCTGACCGAATCGGACATGTGGGGCGCCACGCCGTACGACCAGCTGCTCTGCCGCATCGACTTCAAGAGCATGCGCTACGACGGTCTGTACACCGCACCGGGTACCGACAAATCGCTGAGTTTCCCGGGTTCGCTGGGCGGCATGAACTGGGGCAGCATCTCCACTGACCCGGTGCACGGTTTCATCTTCGTCAACGACATGCGCCTGGGTCTGTGGATCCAGATGATCCCGTCGCAGAACAAAGGCCAGGCCGCTGGCGGTGGCGAAGCGCTGAACACCGGCATGGGCGCTGTTCCGCTCAAAGGCACGCCGTACGCGGTGAACAAGAACCGCTTCCTGTCGGTGGCCGGCATTCCGTGCCAGGCGCCGCCGTTCGGCACCTTGACCGCGATCGACATGAAGACCCAGAAAGTCGCATGGCAGGTTCCGGTCGGCACCGTTGAAGACACCGGTCCGCTGGGCATCCGCATGCACCTGCCGATCAAGATCGGTCTGCCAACCCTCGGCGGCACCCTGTCGACCCAGGGCGGCCTGATCTTCATTGCCGGCACCCAGGACTTCTACCTGCGCGCCTTCAACAGCGGCAACGGTGAAGAAGTCTGGAAAGCCCGTCTGCCGGTCGGCAGCCAGGGCGGCCCGATGACGTACGTTTCGCCGAAGACCGGCAAGCAGTACATCGTCGTCACCGCTGGCGGCGCACGCCAGTCGACCGATCGTGGCGATTACGTGATGGCTTACGCCCTGCCGTAACTCGCTGCCGCACCACCAACCTCCTCCAAGCGCGCGGTGCCCCAAAGCACCGCGTCGCTGTTTTATTGCGTTAAAGATTTCAGCAGGAAGGATTCACATGTCATCGGCTGTTCGCTTTTCTCGTACCAAGCTTTCCACTGGCCTGTTGCTGGGCCTGAGCTGCACCACCGCCCTCCCCGCGCTGGCCGCCAGCGATTCCGATCTGCTGACCCGCAGCACCCTCACCGGTGACTGGGGCGGCTTGCGTCATCAACTGGATGAAGATGGCGTCAAGTTCACGGGCGATTACAGCGGCGAAACTGCTTACAACGCCGACGGCGGCCTGCATCGTTCGGCGCGCTACTCGCAGAACATCAAGCTCGGCGTGCAGTTTGATCTGAGCAAACTCTACGGCGTCGACAACGCCGGCAAAGTGCAACTGACCATCAATGACCGTCGCGGCAACAGCGCTTCGGAAGATCTGGTCGGCAACCGCCTGCCGATTCAGGAAAACTACGGCGGTTTGTACACGCGCCTGACTGAACTGAGTTATGAGCGCAGCCTGTTCACCCCGGCGCTGAACGTGAAGCTCGGCTACATGGCCATGGGCAACGACCTCGGCGGCCTCGACAGCGGCATTCTGTGCAACTTCATGAACGCCGGTTTCTGCGGTCACCCGCTGAACATGTCCGGCGGCAGCGGCTGGACCAACTACCCCAACGCGCGTCTGGGCGTGCGGGTCAAATACGACCTGTCGCCGTCCTGGCAGCTGCGTGTGGCGGCGTTCAACGTCGACCCCGAGAGCAACGGCAATTCCAGCCGCGCCTGGCATCTGGGACCGAAGCACACCACCGGCACCGTCGTGCCGATCGAGTTGGTGTACAAGCACGCCGGCGAGCTGCCGGGCGAGTACAAGCTCGGCTATTACTACGACAGCTCCGACGTCAAACGCATTGGCAGCGACGATGAAGTGTCCGGTCGTGGCGGACATTATTTGTTGATCGATCAGGCCGTATGGCGTTCGCCGACCTCCGAAGGCCGCAGCCTGCATGCTTTCGGTCAGTATTCGGCGGCCAGCGAAGCGGCCTCGCCGTTCAGCAAGTGGTACGGCACCGGCGTGGTTTTGTACAAACCGTTCGAAGGCCGTCCGCGTGACACCCTGGCGCTGGGCTACGGCCGCGCTGTGCCGAACCCGCGCAGCCGCGATGTACAGCAGGATGCCGCGTTGGCCAGTGGTGCTGCGTTTCCCAATATCGACAGCGCCGAGCAGTTGATCGAATTGGGCTACGGCTATCAAGCGACCCCATGGCTGACCTTGCGGCCGAACCTGCAATACATCATCGAACCGGGCGCGTTTTCCGGGCAGGACATCGACAATGCGCTGGTGGTGGGGTTGCAGGTGAAGGCTGCGCTTTAAGCCTTGTGGTGAAAGGGCTGCCGTCATCGCGAGCAGGCTCACTCCTATAGGATTGGCGGCGTGCGCAAAATCTCTGCAAAACACAAAACCACTGTGGGAGCGAGCCTGCTCGCGAAAGCGCAGGGTCAGGCGACCGCGATGTTGAATGTAGCGCCGACTTCGCGAGCAGGCTCGCTCCCACAGGGGGTTTGGATCAGGTCGGAGAGTTGGATTCGCCGCTGCCGTAGCGGGATGCAGAGGATTTGCGGCGGGCAGGAAATTAATTCCAGCCCATCGGTGAATTATTTCGTGTCCGCATGTATCTGAGCCAGAAGAGCCGGCGCCATCATGGAGATGGCATCGCAGCGGTAATCTGGATCAGCGAGCGGGAACAGCGCAATGAAATCACGCAAGAACACCGTCAAACCGATCGGTTTGAAAGACATCACCATTGTCGACGACGCCAAGATGCGCAAGGCGATCACCGCCGCCGCACTGGGCAACGCCATGGAATGGTTCGACTTTGGCGTCTACGGCTTTGTCGCCTATGTGCTCGGCAAGGTCTTCTTCCCCGGCGCCGATCCCGGCGTGCAAATGATCGCCGCGCTGGCGACCTTCTCCGTGCCCTTCCTCATCCGTCCGCTTGGCGGTTTGTTCTTCGGTGCGCTCGGCGACAAATACGGACGGCAGAAAGTCCTCGCCGCGACCATCGTCATCATGTCCCTGAGCACCTTCGCCATCGGCCTGATTCCGTCCTATGCCTCGATCGGCATCTGGGCGCCGATCCTGCTGTTGCTGGCGAAAATGGCCCAAGGTTTCTCGGTCGGTGGCGAATACACCGGCGCCTCGATCTTCGTCGCTGAATACGCGCCCGACCGTAAGCGCGGCTTCCTCGGCAGTTGGCTGGATTTCGGCTCGATCGCCGGTTTCGTCTTCGGCGCCGGTGTCGTGGTGCTGATCTCGACGACTCTCGGTGAACAGCGCTTCGAAGAATGGGGCTGGCGGATTCCGTTTTTCCTCGCCCTGCCGCTGGGCATGATCGGCCTGTATCTGCGCCACGCCCTCGAGGAAACCCCGGCCTTCCAGCAGCACGTGGAAAAACTCGAACAAGGCGACCGCGAAGGCCTCGCCGGTGGCCCGAAAGTGTCGTTCAAGGAAGTCGCAACCAAACACTGGCGCAGCCTGATGACCTGCATCGGCGTGGTGGCGGCGACCAACGTCACCTATTACATGCTGCTCACCTACATGCCGAGCTACCTGACGCACAACCTGCACTACAGCGAAAACCACGGCGTGCTGATCATCATCGCGATCATGGTCGGCATGCTCTTCGTGCAGCCGCTGATCGGTTTCATCAGCGACAAGATCGGCCGCAAGCCCTTCATCGTCGTCGGCAGCATTGGCCTGTTCATTTTCGCCATTCCGGCATTCATGCTGATCAACAGTGGCAGCATCGGCCTGATCTTCTCCGGCCTGCTGATCCTCGCGGTGCTGCTCAACTTCTTCATCGGCGTGATGGCCTCGACCCTGCCGGCGATGTTCCCCACGCACATCCGCTACAGCGCGCTGGCCAGTGCCTTCAACGTCTCGGTGCTGATCGCCGGTCTGACCCCGACTGCCGTGGCCTGGCTGGTGGAAAGCACCAACGATCTGTACATGCCTGCGTATTACCTGATGGTCATCGCCGTGGTCGGTCTGGTCACTGGCGTGACCATGAAGGAAACCGCCAACAAGCCCCTGCGCGGCGCGGCCCCGGCGGCTTCCGACCTCGAAGAGGCCAAGGAGCTGTTGCAAGAACACCACGACAACATCGAGCAGAAAATCGAAGACATCGATGCCGAAATCGCCGCGCTGGAAGCCAAACGCAAGGAACTGGCGCTCCAGCATCCGCGCATCGATTGATCAGTGCGGCGTCGGCAATCGGTCCGACGCCGCGCCAAGCTTGAGCTAGCCTTGAAACCGGATCGCATGCCACTCAAGGAGTCCACATGTTCAAGCTGATGAAAAGTTCGGTCGCTGGCGGATTGCTCTTCGCCAGCCTCCAGGCCGAAGCCGGCGGCATCATGATTTACGAGGCCGGCCACGAAGGCACAGGGCTGGCCAACGCCGGTTCTGCGGTCATGGCCAGCGACCCGAGCATTCTGATGACCAACCCGGCGGGCATCAGCCAACTGGCCGGCACTCAGATCAACTTCAACGCGCAGTTGATCCTCGGCGACGTCAGCTTCTCCCGCGACAACGCCAATACCTTCGGCGGCAACGAAGGTGGCAACGCCTTGAAGTACCTGCCCGGCTCCAGCTTTTTCATCAGCCATCAACTCGATGAGCGCTCCTCGATCGGCTTCGGCATGTACGGCAATTTCGGTCTGGCGGTGGATTACGACGATGACTGGGCCGGGCGCTATTTCACCCAGGAGTCGGCCATTCTCGGCGTGTCATTCCAGCCCACCTATGCCTACAAAATCACTGACGACCTGTCCGTCGGCCTCGGCCCGCGCTTCATGCTTGGCTACTTCCGCACCGAAGTGGCGGTCAACAATAACGTGCTCGGTCTGGGCAACGCCGAGGATGGTCAGTTGCGCTACAAGGACACCGACTGGGGCACGGGCGCCAACGTCGGCGTGCTCTACAACCTCAACGAGCGCACAAAGCTCGGGCTGGCCTGGACCAGCAAGATCAAGCTCAAATTCGAAGACAAACCCGAGCTGAAGAAAATCACCAATCCGCTGCTGCGTCTGGCGCTCAACCGTCTCGACGCCGATCAGCTGAACGTCGACATGAACGTGCCGCAGACCGTCACCACCAGCGTGTCCTACCAGCTCGATCCGCAGTGGACGCTGCTCGGCAGCCTCGGCTGGCAGGACTGGAGCGATTTCGGCAAGGTCGGCGTGGAAGTCGATACCGACCTGGGCTCGACGTCCAGAACGGCGCAGCGGCAATACAAGGACACCTGGCATGCCTCGATCGGCGCGCAGCACCAGATCAACCCGAAATTGCGCTGGAACGTCGGCCTCGGTTACGACTCCTCGGCAGTGGATGACAAGGATCGCACCGTCGACAACCCGATGAACGAAGCGTGGCGCCTGGCGACCGGGGTCAGCTATGCATTGCAGGACGATGTCGATGTGCACATGAGCTACACGCTGATCTACCTCGGCGACATGGACGTGCAACAGACCAAAGCGCGCTCCGGTGGCTCGGTCTCCGGCGAATATAAAAACGCCGCCCTGCATGTGCTTGGCGGCGGCGTGGTCTGGCGTTTCTAGGGATCACTGATCCTTCGGTGCCTGCGCCGGTGCGGTGAACCACTGCTCCGGCGGCACGCGTTTTTCCTGCTGCGGATCACCCAGGTAGTGCGGCGACATGATCTGCACGCCGTATTCATTGAACACATCCTGAATATTGGCGTGGAGCATGCTCAGCAATACCGCGCGCGGACGTGGCTGGCTGGGGATAGCCTGGGCCACCAGTCGATACTCGGGATAGAAGTCCGACAACGCGGTCTGGAACACCTGCGCCGGCGGGTCTTCGAGCACGCCCGGCGTGCGTTTGGCCGCCTCCAGCAGCATCGCTTCGACCTGACGCCACGGCGTGTCGTAGCCGATGGTCACCACCGTATCGACCACGTAGCCCGGACCTTGCACGGTGCGCGAGTAGTTCTTGGTCACGGTGCCGGTGATCATCGAGTTGGGCAGCGTCAGCACTTCACCGAGGCCGGTGCGAATCCGCGTGGTGAACATGCCCAGCTCGGTGACGGTGCCTTCGTACTCGCCGATCCTGACAAACTCGCCTGGGCGCAGGGTCCGCGTGTAGGTCAGGATCAACCCGGCCGCCGCTTGCCCGACAACACTGGTGGCGCCGAGGGAAATCATCAGGCCGATCAGCACGGACAAGCCTTTGAACGCATCGGTACCAGCGCCGGGCAGATAGGGATAAGCCATCGCCAGCGCAAACAGCCAGACTGCCAGTGCGGTCAGGCGTTGCGTCGGTTGCAGGGTTTCATGGTTGAGCCAGCTGAACGTGCCCGGCGCGGCCATCCGGCGCAGGATGCGTCGGGTAAATGCGGTCACGCCCCGGGCGATGAAGAAAATCGCCAGCGCCACGCCCAGCCCCGGTATCGCATCGACGATGCCCTGCAACAGATACCCGGCCAGCTCGAACAGATAGTTGTTGAGGCTTTCGCCCCACGGCCGCGTATACGGGAAGCGTGACAGGACAAAACCCAGCCATTCGTAGGACAGCAGCAGGATCAGCAACCAACGCAGGAACAACAGACAGCGGCTGACCAACGGGTAGAGAAAATTCGAATCGATCAGTTGCACCCGCCCGACCTTCAGCGCCTGGGTGTGGCGATCCATCAGCGCCGGCAGTTTCGCCAACAGCTTGTGGCGCAGCCATGACAGGCACCACAGCAGCGCCAAGTAGATCAGCGTGGCCACCGCCGCCAGCGCCAGCGAACGCACGATCATCTGCACGTTGCGCGCCTCACGGGTTTCGTTGACCACCTGGCGCAGTTTTTCCGCTGCGCCCTCGGCGGCTTCCTGCACCGAGGAATAGGCCAGGCTGTCGACATCCTTGGGCGCAACGATAAACGCACGGGTATTGCCGATCAGCACCATGTAACTGTTCTGGATCGAATCAGTGCTGATCTTCAGCTCAGGGTCTTCCTCCAGCGCTTCACTGATCACCCGCTTCGCCCGCTTGACCCGTGAGGCCGGCGCCTCGCCAAGAATGGTTGCGCGAAACAGCATGATGCTGCGGTTGGCCACTTTCAGTTCTACCGCTTCGTCCGTTGCTGTCGTGGTGTCTTCCAGTGCCTGGCCGAGCCCGGACCACAGTGTTGCAGCCAGCAGCATCGCCAGCACCATCAGCCTGTTACGCATGCGCCGTTCCTTATGGCTGATTGTCGTGAGAGGTTTCGTCCAGCACTTCGCTGACGTCGGCCGGTTGATAGACCCAGCCGATGAACAATTCATAACCGACCGCCAGGATCACCGGCCCGGTGAACAGGCCGATGATGCCGCTGGTGACCATGCCGCCCAGCGCGCCGATCAGCACCACCGGCATCGGCACGGCAACGCCACGGCCGAGCAACATCGGTTTGAGCACGTTGTCGGAAAGCCCGGCGATCACCATCCACACGGTGAAGATGATCGTGCCGGGGCCGACGCCATCATGGGCAAAGACAAACACCACCACCGGCACGGTAACCAACAGCACCGGCAGTTGCATGATGCCCAGCAGCAACACCATCAACGCCAGCACACCGGCAGCGGGCACGCCCATGATCACCAGTGCCACACCGATCAAGATCATCTGGATAAAAGCGATACCGACCACACCCTGTGCCACCGCGCGAATGGTCGAGGTGCATAGTTGCGCGATCTGCGGGCCACGCACCGGGCCGGAAATCCGCGTGGTGATCGCCACCGCCGTGCGATGGCCGCGTTCGCCGTGGGTCATGATCAGTCCGGCGACGATCAGCGCGACGACAAACACTACGATGCCTGCGCCGACGCCGGCGGCCTGATGCAACAGCACCCGGCCCCAACTGGTCAGGTGCGGCGCCAGTTCCTTGAATACCCAGCTCAGGTCCTGCGAAGCATGCATCCAGATGCCATACAACGGCGCACCGATCAGCGGCCAGTCGGCGACATTGGCGGGTGGCGGCGGAATCTCGAACTGCCCCGCTTCCACGGTTTGCATGCCCACCTTCACCGAATCGGCCACGGATGCGCCGAGCAGACTCAGCGGCACCATCAGGATCACCAGCCCCAGCAATACCAGCACAATCGCCGCCCAACCGTAGCGGTTGCCGAGTTTCGCGCCAAGTTTGTGGTTCAGCGGGTACAGCGTGACCGCAAGGATCAGCGCCCACAGCATCACATTGAGAAACGGATGGAAAATGTCGTAGCAGAACAGCACCAAAGTCGCGATCAACCCGGCGCGGATCAGTACGTCGAGCAAGGCTTTGGAACTGTTGAAGGCAATCAGTGGCTTCTCTTCCATGGGAACATTCCTGAGCGGCGCAGCATTCGGGATGCGCTGAGCCTAGAACATGTTGGGCTGGTCTTCCTGTGGGGCGCGGGATTATCGGTTTACACAACACATGTGGGAGCAAGCCTGCTGGCGAAAGCAGTATTTCAGGGCCAAGACCCTTTTGAATCTGCCGCACCTTCGCGAGCAGGCTCGCTCCCACCGGGCTTTGCGTTAATCCTCAATCTCAACCCGCCCACAAATCCAGTGTGGGAGCGAGCCTGCTCGCGAAAGCGCAAGGTCAAGCAGCACGGATGCTCAGGCCATCTACCAACAAAACCATCACCCCACCGATTACTCCGCCCGCCGCATGGTGTTAAATAGGCGCCAGTCCCGACCTTGTCGCTTCAAGCCGTGCCACGAGAACCGCTATGAAAACCCCTGCCCAGAACATCCACGCTCAACAGGTGACCCGATGATCGAAGTCACCGAAGTCTCCATCGCCCAACTGCGCGCCGCCCTCGAATCCGGCCAGACCACAGCCGTCGAGCTGGTGCAGGCCTATCTGGCACGGATCGATGCCTACGACGGCGCCGACACCTCGACGGCACTCAACGCCGTCGTCGTGCGCAACCCCGAAGCACTGAACGAAGCCCGCGCCTCCGATGCCCGCCGCGCCAAAGGTGAAACCCTCGGCCCGCTCGATGGCATCCCCTACACCGCCAAGGACAGCTATCTGGTCAAGGGCCTGACCGCCGCCTCCGGCAGTCCGGCGTTCGCCGATCTGATCGCCCATCGCGACGCCTTCACCATCGAGCGCCTGCGCGCTGCCGGGGCGATTTGCCTGGGCAAGACCAACATGCCGCCGATGGCCAATGGCGGCATGCAACGCGGCGTCTATGGCCGCGCTGAAAGCCCGTACAACGCCGCATACCTCACCGCACCGTTCGCCTCCGGCTCGTCCAACGGCGCCGGCACCGCGACCGCTGCGAGTTTCGCTGCGTTCGGTCTGGCCGAGGAAACGTGGTCGAGCGGCCGAGGCCCTGCGTCGAACAACGGCCTGTGCGCCTACACCCCGTCGCGCGGCGTAATCTCGGTGCGCGGCAACTGGCCGTTGACCCCGACCATGGACGTCGTCGTGCCGTTCGCGCGGACCATGGCCGACCTGCTCGAAGTGCTTGATGTGGTCGTCGCCGAAGACCCGGACACCCGTGGCGACCTTTGGCGCTTGCAACCGTGGGTGCCGATCCCGCGCGTCAGCGAAGTGCGCCCGGCTGCATACAGCGAACTGGCCGCCGACGCCAAAGCGCTGGCCGGCAAACGCTTCGCCATTCCGCGGATGTATATCAATGCCGACCCGGACGCCGGCACCAGCGAAGCCCCCGGCATTGGCGGCCCGACTGGCCAGCGCATCAACACCCGCGCGTCCGTGATCGATTTGTGGAAACAGGCGCGTCAGGCCCTGGAAGCCGCTGGCGCCGAAGTCGTCGAAACCGATTTCCCGCTGGTCTCCAACTGCGAGGGCGACCGCCCTGGCGCGCCAACCGTGTTCACCCGTGGGCTGGTGTCGAAAGAGTTTCTGCACCATGAATTGTGGGATCTGACTGCCTGGGCGTTCGACGACTTCCTGCAGGCCAACGGTGACCCGAAGCTTAATCGTCTGGTTGACGTCGACGGGCCGAAGATCTTTCCGCACGACCCCGGCACCCTGCCCAACCGCGAAGGTGATCTGGCCGCCGGCATGGACGAATACGTGCGCATGGCCGAACGCGGCATCACGCCGTGGAATGAAATCCCTACCGTGCCTGATGGCTTGCGCGGTCTGGAACAGACCCGACGCATTGACCTCGAAGACTGGATGGACAGCCTCGGCCTCGACGCCGTGCTGTTCCCCACCGTCGCCGACGTCGGCCCGGCGGATGCTGATGTGAACCCGGCCTCGGCCGACATCGCTTGGAGCAACGGCGTCTGGGTGGCCAACGGCAACCTCGCGATCCGCCACCTCGGCGTACCAACCGTCACCGTGCCGATGGGCGTGATGGCCGACATCGGCATGCCCGTCGGCCTGACCTTCGCCGGCCGCGCCTACGACGACTCGAACCTGCTGCGCTTCGCCGCCGCCTTCGAATCCACCGGCAGCAAACGCCAGATCCCACCGCGTACACCGCCGCTGGCTTAATGCACTGTGTCAGCTCCCACAAATACTGTGGGAGCTGGCTTGCCAGCGATAGCGGCCGGACAAACGCCACATTTCTACCTGACTACCCCGACTCAAACTGTGGGAGCGAGCCTGCTCGCGAATGCGGAGTGTCAGTTAACGAAAATGCTGACTGACACACCGCTTTCGCGAGCAGGCTCGCTCCCACAGGGTTTGGTGTGAAGGCTACGAACTCAGCACACCGGCCCAATCCTTTCCAGGCCAATCCGCCGATCATCAGCGCCATCCTGATGACCACCGGCCCTGACCATGATCAACCGCGCCCCCTCCCGCCTCACCCTGCTCGCCATGCTCTGCGGTCTGACCGGCACCGCCCATGCCAGCGGCTTTTTCGACGACGCCAAAAGCGATGTCCTGCTGCGCAACTTCTACCTCAGCAACGACTACCGCTCGCCCACGCCCTCCGGAAAAAACTACAAACAGGAATGGGCACAGGGCTTTATCGGCAACTTCTCATCCGGTTTCACCGAGGGCACTGTCGGTTTCGGTATCGATGCCCACGCCTTCGCCGGCCTGAAACTCGACGGCGGCAAGGGCCATTCCGGCACCGGCCTGTTACCGGTCGACAGCGATGGTCGCAGCGAAAACAACTATTCCAGCGCCGGCGGTGCGTTCAAGCTGAAGGTCTCGCGAACCACCGTCGCCTTCGGCGAAATGACCGTGGAAACCCCAGTCTTCGACACTTCCGACAAACGCCTGCAACCGGAATACGCCACAGGCTTTTTGCTCAACAGCGCCGAGTTCGACAACGTCAATCTGGTCGCCGGGCATTTCACCGCGTTCAAGAACCAGGACAGCTCTTCCGGCCAAGGCGACTTCTACGGTTACGGCGCCAACACCGAAGCGGGTGGCATCAGCTTCGTCGGTGCCGATCTGTTCAGCTCAAGCCCGATCGGCGGCGCGTTGTATGCCTCGGAACTGAGCGACACCTGGCACCAGTACTATGGCAACCTGCACTTCAAACAGTCCGGCGTGCTGCTCGACGCCAACCTCTATCACACCCGCGACACCGGCCGCGCCCTGGCCGGCGGAATCGACAACACCGCCTTCAGCCTCTCCGGCAAATACAGCTTCGGCGTGCACACGGTGATGCTCGGCTGGCAACGCATCAATGGCGACACGCCGTTGGATTTCGTCGGTGGCGACTCGATCTACCTCGCCAACTCGATCAAATACGCCGACTTCAACGGCGCCAACGAACGCTCCTGGCAAGCCCGCTACGACCTCGACCTCGGCGCCTTCGGCATCCCCGGCCTGAACTTCATGACCCGCTACGTCAGCGGCAGCCACATCGACGGCACGCACGCGCCGAGGGGCGGCGCCTATAACCCTTTCGACGCCGAGAGCGGCGACTATCAACCGCAACAAGGCAGCGGCGGCAAGCACTGGGAACGCGACATCGACCTGAAATATGTCGTGCAATCCGGCGCCGCGAAGGATCTGTCGGTGCAACTGTCGCACGTAACCCACCGCGCCAACGAAGCGCAGGCCGGGGATGACATTGACCGGATTTACGTGGTCGTTCAGTACCCGTTGGGTTTTTGAGGTAAAACGATCAACCCGCCCACAGGTTCCTGCGTCGGCCACAAACCATGAGTTTGCTCCTTGAGATCAAAATCAAATGATTTCAGCGTACCGCAGCGCCTACAGCGGCTAGCCAAGTGCCATCACCTCGTTTATTCTGCGCCCCCGCATAAAAAGCCAAGCCAGGAAGGCATTGATTGACCTTCCTGTTTGTAGTCAATCAACGCAAGCAGATTCAGGGATGTACATGTTTCAGCTATTCAAACTCGGAGCGGCCGTCGTGCTCGCCGCGACGCTCAGCGGCTGCATTACCGAAAGCGCTTCCTGGGTCAGCGAACCCTTGCAACCCAAGGCAAGCGAGCCAGTCAGTTATCTCGTTGGCTCAATCGGGCCGCAATCACTCAAGCAATCAGCCGCTGACAACCAGCGAATCTTTTTCCGCAAACGCGGTTCCGAATACGGTGCGGCCGGCGTCTGGAAAATGGCCGGCGCTTACTCCACGCCGCAGGATGTTCAGGACGGTGTCGGCGCAGCGAGCGTATTCGTGCTTCCCCTGAAGCCGGGCGATTACGAGTTCTATGATTTCCAGTTCTTTTCCGCACGTTATCAACCTGGGCTAGGCACTGTTTTCACCTCGAGAGAGGCGCGGGAGAAATTCAACCTGCCGATGCGCCTGGAACCCGGCAAGGCCTATTACATCGGCGAGTTCCGCTCGTTCTGCCTGACAGCCGGTTTCTGCGCGTTCCGCTGGAGTGATCAGAACGCCCGCGATGCGCTGATTGCGCAACGTCTGGCGCCAGGATTGCCAACGCTGCAACCGCTGAAACTCGACCTGAACAGTGCTCAGCCCTACATCTTCACCGGCCCCATCCCGGGTATTGCCGTGGACGCCAAACCATGAAAAAAATCATCGCCCTCACCGCCGCCGCTCTGTTGACCGGTTGCGCGGCGACCAACACCTTGCCCGAGCGTACGCTTACGGACGCTCAGGATTATCTGCAGCCGATTCACGTTATGGTCGATGACCCGGAAAACGGCTCCAGCCTGCGCAACCACCTGCGTCAGACCGGTGTGTTCCGCACCATCGAAACCGGCAGCGGTAAAGCTGACGAGTACAACGTGCAGGTCAAACTCAATGTGGAACGTCACCTGCCGCCGTTTCCGGTGATTCTGCTGAGCACCGCGACGTTGTTCTTGCTGCCGCTGTCGAACGAATTCGATACGCAAACCGAATTCACCGTGTACCAGGGTGACAAGCGACTGAAGCAATACACCTATCGCAACATCACTCAAAAATACGTCTGGCTATTGGATCAGGGCGGCGAGATGCGCGAACAGAACCTCGGCCGCATCGCCCGCGCCTTCGCGCAGGATGTGCAGCAGGACCGGCTGATCCCGGCAGTCGCGCAATGAGCCGCGCGATGATAAAAGTCGCCGGCCTGCTCTGTGCCTCACTGATGCTGGGCGGCTGCGCCAACACCTTGCAGCCGCTCGATTACCATGCCGATCAGGCCTACGTGCCGGTCACGCTAGGCATGGGGCCGGCGTATACGCGCATCGACGAGCAGCATCAGCGCGAAACCGTCAGCGTCCTGAAAAAGACCGGCGCATTCTCGATGCTCGACGGCGGTTACACCCGCAACGGCTACAGCCTGTTGATCACCGAACCCAGCGACGGCAAGGTCAACTGGCTGGCGCTGGTCAACGTTTTCACCCTGTTCACCTTCCCGATGCCCTACCACTACCAGGACAACCTGCGCGGCTCGGTCTTCAAGGATGGCCAACTGCTCAAAACCTACAACTACTCCCGCGAAGGCTGGAGCGTGATGACGTGGTATGTGCCGATTCCCGGGGTCGAGAACAAACGGCAGATGCTCGACCAGTTGTTGGTGGAAATGGACCGGGACAAGGTGATTCCGTATCAGCCGTGAGGCTGGGTGATGGGGGCTGGTGCGGTGGACTGCGGCGCAATGAATTGCAATGAGGGAGCGAGCCTGCTCGCGAAGAGGCCATCAGGTTCGGCGCAATTCTTTGATTTAAACGAAGCTGTTTAAAAGACACCTGCGGATACGGTCTCAAGGCTACAAATCCTTGCGCCGTTGCCTACAGCTACGCCAGAATCCGCCGGCTTGTGCGCCTTGAGGGCGGGTTCTATTGTGGTGCGGTCGCTGACGAATCAGCGATCGGGTTTAGCGACCCGGATCTTAATTAGGTGCATCAGCGGTCCATGCTTCGTCGCAGGTTCAATTCTGCGACTGCGCTATGGTGGCTGTATGCGGGAGACCTTCGGGTCTGCCGGGTACCTATAACCGGTTCGCTAACCTGCGTACAGCCGCCACCTACTGTTTAGCGACAGTGCCTGACGGCTCCACTTAATAGGAGCTTTATCATGATCAAACCAACACCCAACCCACCCGAAACCGATCCCACCTCCCCCTACGAATCCCTCGACTCCAAAAAACTCCACCAAGCCGCCGACCGCGCCCTCGACCACTACCTCTGCCCACCCGGCTCAACCCCACCGCCGTTCAGCCCCCGCGCCATGTACGCCGTCACCGCCGACACCAAAAACGAAGACCTGCTGGCCAACGCCTGCGAAACCCTCGCCTCGGCCAAAACCATCGCCCAGGAATTCGCCGGGCTGGTCAAGCCATCCCAGCGCCGGACGCTGATGGGGATTGCGCAACTGATCATGCTTGGGGAACTGGCGGTGAATCGGGTGCTGGATAATCTGGAGTTGCCGGGCTAATGCGGGCCGGCTGAGTTATGCGATGCCCGTGCCGGCCTCTTCGCGAGCAGGCTCGCTCCCACATTGATCCTGGTCGGACGCAAACTTTGCGACCACTGAAGGAACTTGGGGTAGCGAGCCTGGTCGCGATCACAAAGGGACGGATTTATTTAACCCGATGGATGTGCTCGGGCAGCAGATGCGGTTGCGGGTCTGAAAATGCAGCCTGCGGCAGTTCGAGCGATATACGCATGAGCTTCCGAAGGCTGTGATTCGTTCTTGTAACGGCTAGGCTTATACTCGTTAGCGCACCATTAGTATGATAATTTGCGCAAAGTTCCCCATCCGCAAAGGGCCCGATCATGGCTACCGTACGCAAAACCATAACCGTGACTGACCAGCAAGACCATTGGATCAAAGCTCAAATAGAAGCGGGACATTACACCAACGATAGCGAATATATCCGCGATTTGATCCGTCGAGAGCAAGAGCGAAACGCTGAACTGGAAACCGTCCGCGCAGCCCTTCGAGAAGGAGAATCCAGTGGTGCCCCCCGGCCTTTCGATGCTGATGCTTTCAAAAAGAAAATGTTGAGGGCGCATGGCTGAATACCGACTTACCCCCGCCGCCGAAGCGGATCTTGAGGCTATCTGGACCTATACAGCTCAACAATGGGGTTTGGATCAGGCCAATCGCTACATCGACATCCTGACTGAGTCTTTCGAGCAGTTGGCTGATCGTCCCAAAACAGCACCCGCATGCGACGCTATCCGCCCCGGTTACCGACGCTGCAGCGTGGAGAGTCACATGATTTATTTTCGAATCACCGCCTATGGGATCGCGATAATCAGAATCTTGCATGACCGGATGGAAGCGCAGCGCAATCTCTGACCTTCTCGTATCACCGAAAATCAAAAGATCGCAGCCTTCGTCAGCTCCTACAAATCGATGTAGGAGCTGCCAAAGGCTGCGATCTTTTGCTCTGGGGAAACTGGCGGAAGACAGCCGGAGTCGAACCTGCCCGGGAACGGATGCCGTCCCCAACCGGGTTTGAAGCCCGGCCGCGCCACCGGGCGCGATTGTCTTCCTGAACTCAGGGTGCGCAGGCGTTGGCCAGCGCGTTGTCTGGGCGGATCTGGCGGGATTCGCCGAGGCGGCGGGTCAGGCCGAGTCGGTCGAAATATTCCAGATACTGAATACAGCGTTTGCGTCCCAAGCCTAGCGCATCGCGGAAGGTTGTCACTTCAATCGCTGGTTTTTCTTCGGCGAGTTTCAGCAGCAGCGCTGCCATTTGCCGCAGGACGATGTCGCTGATGAACAGGTCGCGCACAACCTGGTGCATCAGGCCCAGCCGTGCGAGTTTGCGCAGCAGCAGGCGGACGCTGGCGTCGTCTTCGCCGAGCATTTTCGCTGCGTCGCGGACCCACGGCGGGTCGAAACCGGTCTGGTCGAACAACGGTTGTAATTGCTGCCAGAGTATTTCGTCGTCGGCATTCAGGCGCACCTGATGGTCGGGCAGGTGCAGCCAGGGGCCGCTGGCGAGGATGGAGCCGGCGTTGAGCAGTTCGTCGAGCAGGCTGATGAACGTCGAGCGTTCCAGCGCCAGCGCGCTGAAGCGGCGCAGACGATCGCGGTCCGGCCCCATCTGGTCGGGTTCCTGTTCGTGGAATCGCGCCAGTTGTTCGAGCAGCGTGAATTTCAACTGGCCCCAGCGCTGCACGTTGAACAGCAGCGGGCCTTGGCGGGTGTCGATCAGGCGGATGTTTTCCGCCAGCGTCCACTGCGGGCGCGGGCGGTTGAACTGGCGTTCGAGGCGTTGCGGGTCGAGGCCGCCGGGGCTGTGGTTGAGCAGTACCGGCAGGGCCTGTTCGAGGCTGACGCTGAGGGCGAGGGTTTGCAGTTGCGCGAGGCGTTCCGGGCTGCGGCGTTGGCGGGCCGGGGCGAACGGGTCGAGGACAACGCCGCCGCCAAGGGTGCGCTGGGCACTGGAGTCGCGCAGGATCAGCCGATCGCCCTTCACTGCGTGCGCCGGCGCGTTGATCAGCAGTTGCGCGAACATGCGCTCGCCGGGGCTCAGGCGTGGGCCTTGCAACAAGGCGACGCGGGCGATGACGTCCTGGGTGCCGAGGTGCAGATGCACCGGGTGAAAGTGTTCAAAGGTGCGCTCGCCGGGCAACAGCTGAAAGTCGATGTCGATGCGCTGCGTCGGCGCATGCAGCCAGTCCGCCAGCAGCCATTGGCCACGGTGAATCTGCGCCAGTTCCAGGCGCTCGCCGCTGAGGTTCAATGCCACGCGCTGGCCGGCGAAGGCCTGTTCGGCGGCTTGGTTTTGCGCGTGCAGGCCACGGATGCGCACCGATTTGCCCGCAGGCCCCAAGACAAGTTTGTCGCCAACCGCAACCGTGCCCGACAACGCTGTGCCCGTGACTACAATCCCCGCGCCGGCGACGCTGAACGCCCGATCGATCGCCAGACGAAAGCCGCCCTCGCAACTGCGCGCGTGCACCTCGTTGTGCGCCTGCAATAACGCCGCGCGCAACTCATCGACGCCCTGCCCGTTCACGCTCGACAGGGTAAAAATCGGCGCATCAGCGAATGGCCCGGGCGCCAGCAGGTCGAGCACCTGACGCTGCACCTCTTCCACCCTGCCTGTTCCGGCCCGGTCGCATTTTGTGATCGCCACCAGCGCGCGGGGAATGCCTAGCAGTTCGACGATCGCCAGATGTTCGCGGGTCTGCGGCATCACGCCGTCGTCGGCCGCGACCACCAGCAACACCAGATCGATGCCCTGCGCACCGGCGAGCATGTTGTGGGTGAATTTTTCGTGGCCGGGCACGTCGATGAAGCCGGTCAGCCCGGCGCCCGCTGCGAGTTCGGCGTAGAGATAACCGAGGTCGATGGTCATGCCGCGTTCGCGCTCCTGCGGGCGGCGGTCGCCGGTTTGCCCGGTCAGCGCCTGCAACAGCGAGGTCTTGCCATGGTCGATGTGCCCCGCCGTGCCGACGATCACCGGTCGACCTGCAACTGCGGCAACTGCGCCAGCCACGCCGGTTCATCGTCGAGCTGACGCAGATCCAGCCACAGCGCATCGTCGCCGATTCGCCCGAGCACCGGGATCGGCAAGCCGCGTAACGCTGCGTCGAGATTCAATAAATAGCGCCCGCGCCAACGCTTCGATACCTGCGGGCGACAACACAGCGCCGCGCTCGGCAGACGCGCCACCGGTTGGCTGCCGCTGCCGATCATGCCCAAGGCTTCGACGGCGCTGACTTGCCAGGCTGGTCCCAGGATTTCGGCCAGCAAGGGCTGCAAGCGTAAAGCCTGAGCGAAGATCTCGGCTTGCGGGCGGGTCAACAGCCGCAGACTCGGCAGTCGTTCGGCGAGGCGATCAGGATCGCGGTACAGACCGAGCACCGCCTCCAGCGCGGCCAGGGTCAACTTGTCGACCCGCAGTGCGCGTTTCAGTGGATTCTTCTTGATCTTCGCAATCAGCTCTTTGCGCCCGACAATCAAACCGGCCTGCGGCCCGCCGAGCAATTTGTCGCCGCTGAAGGTGACGATATCCGCACCATCCAGCAGCGCCTGCCGCACCGTCGGTTCCGCCGGCAGGCCCCAGCGCGTCAGGTCAAGCAGACTGCCGCTGCCCAGATCTTCCAGCAACGGCAAGCCATGAGCATGTGCCAACTCGGCCAGTTCCGCAGTCGGCACCCGCGCGGTGAAGCCTTCGATGCTGTAGTTGCTGGCATGCACGCGCATGATCAAACCGCTGCGCGGACTGATTGCCGCTTGGTAATCGCGGGCATGGGTGCGGTTGGTGGTGCCGACTTCATGCAGGCGCACGCCGGCGCGGGCCATGATGTCGGGAATGCGGAAAGCGCCGCCGATTTCGATCAGCTCACCGCGCGAGATGATGCCTTCCTTGCGCGCGCCGAGGCTGTTGAGGGTCAGCAGCACGGCGGCGGCATTGTTGTTGACCACGGTCACCGCTTCGGCGCCGGTCAGTTCGCGGATCAGGCCTTCGATCAGATCGTCACGATCACCGCGCTTGCCGCTGGCCAGATCGAATTCGAGATTGAGCGGATAGCGTGCGGCCATTTGCACCGCTTCGATGGCTTCTTCGGGCAGCAAGGCGCGGCCGAGATTGGTGTGCAGCACCGTGCCGGTCAGATTGAATACCCGGCGCACCTGGCTGCGCTGCTGTTGCGCCAAGCGTTCGCCGACGCGGCCGGCGAGCACTTCGGGACCGATCTCCACAGCCGCCAATTGCCCGCTCAACACGCCGGGCCGCAGCTCATCGAGCAACTGACGCAGGCCCGTCAGCAAAGAATCCCGGCCGTAGCGCTCGGCCAACGGCACGCACGCCGGGTGACGCAACAAGCCATCAATGGACGGCAACCGCAGGGCAACGCTGGAAGACATCAGCCACTCCTGATTTCACTGAAACAATCCCTTTTGGTAGCAAGCTTGCTCCCGAAAGGGTTTCAGAAGTGTAGACGCACTGCCGGAGCTAGCCTGCTCGCGAAAGCGGTGTGTCAGTTGGTGTGGATGTGGCTGACCCGCCGCCTTCGCGAGCAGGCTCGCTCCCACAGGGAAATCGGGGGCTGACCGGACTTTGTGATTCGGCACACAAATCTGTGGGAGCGAGCCTGCTCGCGAATGCGGTGTGTCAGTCGGTGTGGATGTGGCTGACCTGACGCCTTCGCGAGCAGGCTCGCTCCCACAGGGAAATACGGGGCTGACCGGGCTTTGTGATTCGGCACACAAATTTGTGGCTGGCTTGCCAGCGATTGCGGTGGGTCAGTCAAAGAAGGCGGCGGATGTGCCGACCTAATCGCTGGCAAGCCACCCCCCACGGGGTTTGGGGGTGAAAGAACCTTTGTTGGCCCCCACAAAACCTTGTGGGAGCGAGCCTGCTCGCGAAAGCGGTGTGTCAGTTGGTGTGCTTGTCGCTGACCTGACGCCTTCGCGAGCAGGCTCGCTCCCACAGAGAAATCCGGGGCTGACCGGGCTTTGTGATTCGGCATACAAATCTGTGGGAGCTGGCTTGCCAGCGATTGCGGTGGGTCAGTCAAAGAAGGCGGTGGCTGTGTCGACCGAATCGCTGGCAAGCCAGCTCCCACAGGGATTCGGAGTGGAATGAACATTGTTGGTCACCGCCAGTCCCTGTGGGAGCACACCCCTCTCCCACAATTTTGCTCTGGTCAGTCGTCTCCCGGCGCCAGCAGCAGATTGGGCGCCAGACGCTGATAGCCGTCCTGGGCCAGGCGCATGTCCAGCAGCAAACTGCCGAGATCTGCCGACAACGCCTCGGCTTCGGCATCGTTCTCCAAATAGAGCAATTTCAGGTAGCTGTTGCAGCTTGGGCAGACTTCGGCGCGCAGCGGGGCCTGTTCGGCGCTGTGCCGATCGTCTTCCTGGCTCAGGTACTCGAGGCCTTTGCTCTGCTCGCAATACACGCACTTGACCCGCACCACATGCCATTCGCAGGCGCACAGCGAACACACCAGATAGCGCAAACCGTTGTGCTTGCCGCGATGGCGAATGACCCCGGCCATGGCCGGCGACCCACAGGCCGGGCATTGGCTGAGGCTATCGCCAGGCTTGAGTTGCAGATTTGGCACACTGAGCAGCCAGTGGCTCCAAGCGATTTGCAGCGCCGCGCCGAGAAACGGCACCAGCGCCGCCGGCACCAGCGAATACTGACCGCTGACCAACGCCACCGCCCACGCCCGCAACTGGCCGGGACTGGCGGTGCGCAGCGTGTCCAGCGCGTCGATCACCGCAGGTTGATCCGCTGGCACATAGCGCTGCAGCAAGGCGTCGAGCCACGGCCGCCAGGCATCCTCTCGCACCAAGGTGTCCGCGGCGAACGGCGGCAGACCGTGCTGCTGACAGGCTTCGAAACGTTGCGCATCAAACGGCGCGGTCAGCGGCGGATCGTCGAAGACCTGCTGCTGCGCCCGGCACAAACCGGCCATCAGCCGCAGATAATCCGCCAACCCATTGCCCTCGGCCAGACGCTCAAGCCGCTCTGCACGCAGGGCAAACAGGTCACGCGGCGGCAGATACAGATACGGCGGCGAACTGGCCGCCGCCTCGATTTCCCCAGGTTCAAGAATGCTTGGCAAAAGTCAGCCCTTTTTCGTCAGCGGTCGCTCGGGCAGGTCCCGAGGCTGTTCGTCGCGGGTCACCTCGCGGTACCACAGTTCATGGTGTTTTTTCGCCCACGGCCGACTGACCCAGCCATGCAACATGGCGTCGACCGAACCCTTGATCCACAAACCGGCGTAGATGTGCACGATGATGCTCAGCACCAGCACGAACCCGGCCAGTGCATGCAACAGCATGGCCCAACGGATCACGCTGATGCCGAAATACGTGCTGAACCACGCGCGCCAGATCACCAGCCCGGTGAACAGCAACGCGAGCATGCACAGCAGTAAAGTCCAGAACAGCAGTTTCTGCCCGGCGTTATATTTGCCCACCGGCGGCACGCTTTCCTCGTCGTTGACCATCACCCGGTTGATCCGCCGCAACCACTGGCGGTCATTGGCGATGAAGAAATTGGTGCGCCAGAAGCTGAACACCAGGCCGAGGAACAGCACGAACATGGCGATGCCCATGTACGGGTGCAGGATCCGCGTCCAGGTGCCGCCGCCGAACAGGTTGCTCAGCCAGAACAGCGACGGATGAAACAACGCCAGCCCGGACAACCCAGCCATGAAAAACAGGATCGCCACCAGCCAGTGATTGGTGCGCTGGTTGGCGCTGTAACGCAGGATCGTCTTGTTGCTCATGGCCGCTCCTCCCCGCGTGGATCGAAGGTGTGCACCGCCGGGTCGATCACGTGCACCGAGGTGTCGGGCGCTGGCGGAACTTCATCCTCCTCAACACGATTGGGGCCGATGCGCACGTAATGGAAGAATCCGGCCAGCACCGCCGCGCCCATCGCCAGCAGGCCGAGGGGTTTGCTGATGCCTTTCCACAAACCCACCAGCGGACTGATGGCCGGGTGATCCGGCAAGCCGGCGTAGATTTTTGGCGTGTCGGCGTGGTGCAGCACGTACATCACATGGGTGCCGCCGACCCCGGCCGGGTCGTACAGACCGGCGTTCTCAAAGCCACGGCTTTTCAGATCGACGATGCGCTCGGCGGCGTGCTCTTTCATGTCCTCCTTGGTGCCGAAGACGATGGCGCCGGTCGGGCAGGTTTTCACGCAGGCCGGCTCCAGCCCTACCGCCACGCGATCGGAACAGAGCGTGCATTTGTAGGCTTTGTGATCCTTCTGCGAAATGCGCGGGATGTTGAACGGGCAACCGGTGATGCAATAGCCGCAGCCGATGCAGTGGTCCTGATCGAAATCGACGATGCCGTTGGCGTGCTGAATGATCGCCCCGGGGCTCGGGCACGCGGCCAGACAACCAGGTTCGGCGCAGTGCATGCAGCCGTCCTTGCGGATCAGCCACTCAAGGTTGCCAGCGTCGGTTTCGTGCTCGGTGAAGCGCATCAGTGTCCACGAATCCGCCGTCAGATCCTGCGGATTGTCGTAGGTGCCGTGGTTGTGGCCGACCTCGTCGCGCAGCTCGTTCCATTCCGAGCAGGCGACCTGGCAGGCCTTGCAGCCGATGCATTTGGTCGTATCGATCAGCTTGGCAACGCCTTGCTGGGTCCTCACCGACGGCGGCACGGTGGTGGTGGCCGAGCGGGCAATGATGTCTTGGCTGGCCATTTACAGTTTCTCCACGTTGACCAGGAATGACTTGGATTCCGGGGTCTGAGTGTTGCCATCGCCGAGGAACGGCACCAGGGTGTTGGTCAAGTAACCGTGGCGCGTCAGGCCGGTGAAACCCCAGTGCAGCGGGATGCCGATCTGATGCACGACCTGGCCGTTGACCTGCAGCGGCCGGATCCGTTTCGTCACTACCGCCACCGCCTCGATAAAGCCGCGCTTGCAGCTGACCCGAACGCGATCACCGGCAGCAATGCCCTTCTCGTTCGCCAGCACCTCGCCGATTTCGACGAACTGCTCGGGCTGAGCGATCGCGTTCAACTTGCAGTGCTTGCTCCAGAAGTGGAAATGCTCGGTGAGCCGGTAGCTAGTGCCGGCGTACGGGAAGTCCTTGGCTTCGCCGAGGGTTTCCCAGACCGAATCGAAGATCCGCGCCGCCGGGTTGCTGGTGGCCTTCTTGTTCTGCGGGTGCAGCGGGTTGATGCCGATCGGCGTTTCGAACGGCTCGTAGTGCTCAGGGAATGGGCCTTCGTTCATCTTGTCGACGGCGAAGAACCGCGCGACGCCTTCGGGGTTCATGATGAATGGGTTCATCCCGGCTTCCGGCGGCACGTCGGCCTTGTAGTCCGGCACGTCGGTGCCGGTCCAGGTCTTGCCATTCCACCACACCAGCCGCTTTTTCGGATCCCACGGTTTGCCCGCCGGGTCCGAAGAGGCGCGGTTGTAGAGGATTCGCCGATTGGCCGGCCATGCCCACGCCCAGCCTTGATGCTGGTGCATGCCGTATGGGTCAGCGTTATCACGCCGGGCCATCTGGTTGCCGGCCTCGGTCCAGCTGCCGGCGAAGATCCAGCAACCGGACGCGGTGCTGCCGTCATCCTTGAGCAAACCGAAGCCGGCCAGTTGCGTACCGGCCTTGACCGTGACGCCGCTGGCATCGGTGAAATCGCTGACAGCGGTGCCGTTGATTTCCCGCGCCAGTTCTTCCGGCGAAGGCTCGTCGGGGATCTTGTACGGCCACGACAGTTTCAGCAGCGGATCAGGAAACTTGCCGCCCTCGCTCTGATAACGCTGGCGCAGGCGCAGGAACAGTTCGCTCATGATGCGAATATCGGTCTGCGCTTCGCCGGGGCCGTCGGCGCCCTTCCAGTGCCATTGCAGCCAGCGGCTGCTGTTGACCAGCGAGCCGTCCTCCTCGGCAAAGCAAGTGGTCGGCAGGCGAATGACTTCGGTCTGGATTTCCTCGGTTTTCACATCGTTGTACGGCCCGACGTTCTGCCAGAACTCCGAAGTCTCGGTGGCCAGCGGGTCCATCACCACCAACCACTTGAGCTTGGCCAACGCGCCCATCACGCGGTTCTTGTCCGGTAACGCCGCGATCGGATTGAAGCCTTGGCAGAAGTAACCGTTGACCTTGCCCTGGCTCATCAGGTCGAACATTTTCAGCACGTCGTAGTTGGGGATGTCGAGCTTCGGCAAATGGTCGAACAGCCAGTTGTTCTCGGCGGTGGCGTTGGCGCCGTACCACGATTTCATCAGGCTGACGTGGAATTTGCTGTAGTTCTGCCAATACGAAAGCTGCCCCGGTCTGAGCGGAACCTGCGTGCGTTTGTGGATGAACTGGCCGTAATCCTGCTCGCTGTCGCTGGCCAGCGTGAGGTAGCCGGGCAAGGCGTTGGACAGCAGGCCGAGGTCGGTCAGGCCCTGAATGTTCGAGTGCCCGCGCAAAGCGTTGACGCCGCCGCCGGGCATGCCGACGTTGCCCAACAGCAGTTGCACCATCGCCGCGCTGCGGATGATCTGCGCGCCGATCGAGTGCTGCGTCCAGCCGAGGGCGTAGAGAATCGTCATGGTCTTGCCCGGTGTCGAGCAGGTGGCGATCTCTTCCCAGATTTTCTGCATCGCGTCGACCGGCATGCCGCAGATCTGGCTCGCCAGGTCGATGTTGTAGCGGCTGTAATGCTGCTTCATCAGTTGATAAACGCAGCGCGGGTCTTGCAGGGTCGGGTCGACGCGGACGAAACCGTCCTCGGCGAACTCGTAGCCCCAGCCGGACTTGTCGGTATAGCTGCGCTTTTCTGCGTCATAGCCGCTGAACAGGCCGTCTTCGAAGCCATAACCGGCTTTGACGATGAACGACACGTCGGTGTAATTGCGCACGTATTCGTGCTGGATCTTGTCCTCGGTCAGCAGGTAATTGATCAGCCCGCCCATGAAGGCGATGTCGGTGCCGGTGCGGATCGGCGCGTAATAGTCGGCCACCGAAGCGGTCCGGGTAAAACGCGGGTCGACCACGATCAGCCGCGCGGCGTTGTGCGCCTTGGCCTCGGTCACCCATTTGAAGCCGCACGGATGCGCTTCTGCTGCGTTGCCGCCCATCACCAGGATCAGATTCGCGTTGGCGATATCGGTCCAGGTGTTGGTCATGGCACCACGGCCGTACGTCGGGGCAAGACTTGCCACCGTCGGGCCGTGTCAGACACGCGCCTGGTTATCGAACCCCAGCAGGCCGAGGCTGCGAATCACCTTCTGAGTGATGTAGCCGGCTTCGTTGGATGCCGCCGATGCCGCGAGGAAACCGGTGGTCAGCCAGCGATTCACCGTCTGCCCGTTGGTATTTTTCTCGATGAAGTTGGCGTCGCGGTCGGCCTTCATCAGGTCGGCTATGCGATCAAGGGCTTCGTCCCAGCCGATGCGCGTCCATTCATTGCTGCCGGGCTTGCGCACTTGCGGGTACTGCAAGCGGCCGGGGCTGTGAATGAAGTCGAGCAGGCCCGCGCCTTTCGGGCACAGGGTGCCGCGATTGACCGGGTGGTCGGAATCGCCTTCGATATGAATGATGTTTTGCGCCACGTTCTTGCCGGCATCGCCCTGGCTGTACATGATCAAACCGCAACCGACCGAGCAATACGGGCAGGTGTTGCGGGTTTCACGGGTGTGGGCGAGCTTGAAGTGACGCACCTGCTCGGCGAAGGCCGCCGTCGGGGCCATGCCCAACGCGCCCAGGCTTGAGCCTGCAAGGCCGATACCGGCGACCTTGAAGAACTGACGACGGCTGAGATCCATCGTGCACTCCTGATCAGGTGGAACCCGGTACTTGCGCCGGGCTTTATCTGGACAATCACGGTTGCGACGCCTTGGCGCCGACTTTTTCACTGTAGACAAAGACCTTGCCGATTGTGTGAAAACCGACCGTCGGGTGTCTGGCCCGGATTTCCAGCCAGCACACAACCCCTGTGGGAGCGAGCCTGCTCGCGAAAGCGGTGGGTCATTCAACTCGATGCTGCCTGACCCGACGTATTCGCGAGCAGGCTCGCTCCCACACAGATGGCGTTGCGCATAGAATGTCCGGCAGAACCAACTCCGCCTTGACGAGACCGCGCATGACTTTCGATTTTGATCAGCTGTTCGACCGCCACCACACTGGCAGCACCAAGTGGAGCCGCTACCCGGCCGATGTGTTGCCGATGTGGGTCGCTGACATGGATTTCGCCGCGCCGCCGGTCATCGTCGAAGCCTTGCAACAGCGCCTGCTGCACCCGCTGCTCGGTTACAGCGTGGCCCAGGACAACCTGCGTGAAGCCATCGTCGCCGACCTGTGGAACAAGTACGCATGGCCGGTCAAACCGCAGGAGCTGATTTTCCTGCCGGGCGTGGAATCCGGCTTCAACATGGCGCTGAAGGCTTTGGTCCAGGCGCAGCAGAATGTCGTCGTGCAAGTGCCGAACTACCCGCCGCTGCGTCATGCGCCGGGGCATTGGGGCCTGAACAAGGTCGAGCTGGAATTCAAAGCCCAGGCCGATGGCACTTACGCCACGCCGCTGGACGCACTGCGCGAGTCGCTGAAAGGCGGCGGCGCCCTGCTGTTGAGCAACCCGCACAACCCGATCGGCAAGGTCTTCGCCCGCGAAGAATTGCAGGCAGTGGCGGATATTTGTGCAGCGCAGGACGCGTGGATCATCTCCGACGAGATTCACGCCGAACTGTGCTTCGACGGCCGCTTGCACATTCCCACCGCATCGCTGAGCCCCGAGATTTCCAAACGCACGATCACCCTGATGTCGGCGAGCAAGGCCTACAACATCGCCGGCCTCAAGACCTCGTTCATGATCATTCAGGACGCCGCCCTGCGCGAGCGCGTCAACCATGCCCGCTGCGGCATGGTCGACAGCGTCAACCCGCTGGGCATGGAAGCCACCCGCGTCGCCTACAGCGAAGCCGCGCCGTGGCTCGCCGAACTGAAAACCTACCTGCAGGCCAACCGCGACTGGCTGGTTGACGCGGTGCGCACGCGCCTGCCGGGCGTGACCATCAATGTGCCGCAGGGCACGTATCTGGCGTGGCTCGACTGCACGGCGCTGGACCTGCCGGATCCGCAGCGGTTCTTCCTCGAACAGGGCAAGGTCGGGCTGAGTGCCGGGCTCGATTTTGGTGACCGGCACCAGCAGTTCGTGCGCTTGAACTTCGGTTGCCCGAGGGCGTTGCTGGAAGAAGGGATTGCGCGGATGGAGCGGGCGCTGGCTAACCGCAATCTCTGATCCTGCCCCTAGATTCACCTGTGTAAATGATCCCCTGTGGGAGCGAGCCTGCTCGCGAAAGCGTACTGTCAGTCGACATATTTATCGTCTGACAGATCGCTTTCGCGAGCAGGCTCGCTCCCACATTGGTTTTGCATAGCCAACTAAATCCAGCGCAAATCCGATCGAACTCAAGGCAAACCCACCGGGTCAACCCGGAACACTGGCCTTGAAATCAGGAGACCCTGCGATGACTGACTATCCAAAACCACCCTTCCCGAAACAAGCCCAACCGGTGCCCGGCTCGCAACGCAAGATGGAGCCGTATCCAGACTGCGGCGAGCAAAGTTACGTCGGTTCCGGCCGTCTGGCCGGCAAGATTGCCCTGATCACCGGCGCCGACAGCGGCATCGGTCGCGCGGTGGCGATTGCCTTCGCCCGTGAAGGTGCCGACGTCGCCGTGGCTTACCTGAATGAACACGAAGACGCCAAGGAAACCGCACGCTGGGTCGAGCAGGCCGGGCGTCAGTGCATCCTGCTGCCGGGCGATATCGCCGAGAAAGCACAGTGCCAAGCGCTGGTCGACAAGACTGTCGAGCGCTTTGGCCGCATCGACATTCTGGTCAACAACGCCGCGTTCCAGATGACCCACGAAAACTTCGAGGAAATTCCCGATGACGAATGGGTGATGACCTTCGATGTGAACATCACGGCCATGTTCAGGATCTGCCAGGCGGCGATCAAACACATGCGCCCCGGCTCGTCGATCATCAACACCAGCTCGGTCAACTCGGACATGCCCAAGCCGACCCTGCTGGCCTACGCCACCACCAAAGGCGCGATCGCCAACTTCACTGGTGGCCTGGCGCAAATGCTCGGGCCGAAGGAAATTCGTGTAAACAGCGTCGCCCCTGGCCCGATCTGGACGCCGCTGATCGTCTCGACCATGCCTGATGAAGAAGTACAGAACTTCGGCGGCAGCACTCCGCTCGGCCGTCCAGGCCAACCGGTGGAAGTTGCGCCGATTTACGTGCTGCTGGCCTCCGACGAAGCCAGCTACATCACCGGCCAGCGCTACGGCGTGACCGGCGGCAAACCGATGCTGTAACCGTGCAGCAGAAAAACTGAACCCGAGCGGCATGGCATCTCTCCATACCTGTAAGCGCCTACGGGCCAACAGGAACAGGAGGTTGTCATGTCCGCCCCCCTCGTCAGACTCTTCACTCAACCCAACTTCGCCTGGACCGATATCCGCCGCGAAGAAGAAACCCATCCCCGCCACTATCTCGCGCATCTGCTGCTGCTCGCGTTGATTCCGGCCGTGTGCCTGTTCATTGGCACCACCCAGGTCGGCTGGAGCCTCGCCGTCGGTGAAAACGTGCGGTTGAGCACGGCCAGCGCCTTGCAACTGAGCGTGTTGCTGTACGTGACGATCGTGGCCGGTGTCGCGATTATCGGCGGGTTTATCAGATGGATGTCGCGATCATTCGATGCGCGGCCAACGCTCAATCAATGCATCGGTTTTGCCGCCTACACGGTGACGCCGTTTTTTCTCGCCGGGATTGCCGGGTTGTATCCGAGCCGCTGGCTGGCAATTCTGGTGCTCGGCGCAGCGTCGATTTATTCGACCTTCCTGCTGTTTGTCGGCCTGCCGACCTTCATGCATGAGCGCAAGGAACAAGGCCTGCTGTATTCGGCGTGCGTGTGGGGCGTTGGCCTGCTGGTGCTGGTGACCATGCTCGTGTCGATGATTCTGCTGTGGTTCAACGTGCTCATCCCCGAGTACCTGCGCACGACCGTGAGCTGACCCGGTGCGCCTGCCCTTGGAAATTCGCTGCTGTGAGCGGTCATGAGTTTCGGCGTATGGGTCGCGGTGCTCGGCGCCGTGCTGCTGACGCTGGCCCTGACATCGTCATGGTTGCGCTGGATGCCGGTCACCACCTCGGCGGTGTGCCTGCTGCTGGGCATCGCCATCGGCCCCAGCGGCCTCGACTTGCTGAAACTGTCGCTGGAAGAATCATCCTTGTGGATGGAGCACCTGACGGAAGTCGCGGTGCTGTTTTCCTTGTTCGTCTGCGGTTTGAAATTGCGCCTCCCGCTAGGCAACAAGACCTGGCGCATCGCTTTTGGTCTGGCCGGGCCGGTGATGATTCTGACGATTATCGGCGTGTGCCTGCTGTTGCACTGGGGCCTGCAATTGCCGTGGGGGCCTTCCTTGCTGATCGGCGCGATGCTGGCGCCAACCGACCCGGTCCTCGCCGCGCTGGTGCAGGTCAATGATGCGCAGGACGTCGATCGCGTGCGCTTCGGCCTCTCCGGTGAAGCCGGGCTCAACGATGGCGTGGCCTTCCCTTTCGTCATTCTCGGCCTGCTGTTGCTGCACGGTGACGGTAGCGCCGGCGAGTGGCAGCACTGGGTAATTCGCAGTCTGTTGTGGGCGGTGCCGGCGGGTTTGCTCACCGGTTACTGGATGGGTCGCGGCATCGGCCGGATCGCCCTGCTGCTGCGCATTCACAACGAGGACAGCACCCTCGGCCCGAACGATTACCTGACGCTGGCGCTGATCGCGCTGTCCTACGTGGTGGCCGACGCCATTGGCGGCTACGGCTTCCTCGCGGTCTTCGCTGCCGGCCTCGGCCTGCGTCAGGAAGAAGTGAAATCCACCGGCATCACTCAGGCCCCTGCCGAGCATCTGGTGCAGCCGGTGGTCGGCCATCAGAACATCGAACCTGAAAACGCCGTGCATGGCGACACCGAACAACTGGAAGACAGCCAGGTCGCGGCCGGGATCATGATGGGCGACATGCTCGCATTCGGCAGTCTGGTCGAGCGGGCGATGGAAGTGTTTCTGGTAACCCTGCTTGGTGTTGTGCTGATAGCGCATTGGGACTGGCGGGCCTTGTGGATCGGCGCGGTGCTGTTCTGCCTGATTCGCCCGCTGAGCGTGGCGCTGATGCCGTGGGGCAACCTGCTCAGCGGGCCGCAGCGTTTGTTGATCGGCTGGTTTGGCATTCGTGGCATCGGCAGCCTGTTCTATCTGTTCTTCGCCCTGAACCATGGCCTGGATTCCGACGTGGCCAAGGTCTGCACCGACGTCACTTTGTCGGTGGTGGCCCTGAGCATTCTGCTGCATGGCATCAGCACACAACCGATGCTGGCGCGCTATGAACGCCTGAAGCAACGAAAAAGCTGATTCTTCAGCCGCTGCGCTTGGCTGAAATTTATCGAAGATTTTTCTGCAAAAAAATGGATCGCCAGGCGCGACCCAACGGTCACAACTTTAACCGCGCCAATCATCAGCGCGGCCCGGCAGGTTCGGTTCCCCTGCGGTGAACAGCCTATTAAACGGAACCCCGACACAAACAAGGTCACGGTCATGAACGAATGCTCGACTCCTGCGCAAATCAAGGCTTGCAGAGCACTGGCTCTGGAACGCAATCGTCAACTGTTCGAAGAAGCCCACGAACTGAACCGAGCGGCCAACGCGCTGCTGGAACAGACGCCGACCGACTTCGAACGCTTTGAGCAATACCGGGCACTGCGCAAGAAAGCCGATGCGAAATTTGAAGATGCGATTGATCATCTGTGTGTACTGAATGAGGATTTCCCGCCGATTCCGGCGGCGGTGCAGAATGCTGTTACGCCGCGGCGTGAGCTGGAAACTGCGTAATAAAAGTCAAAAGCCCCTCACCCTAGCCCTCTCCCCGAGGGAGAGGGGACTGACCGGGGTGTTTTTTCGTTATTCATCGACCTGAAAAATCGAGTCGAATACAAATTTTGAAAAGCGTGAAAATCTGCTCCCTTTCCCCCTCGCCCCTCTAGGGTAGAGGGGACTGACCGGTGTGTTTTTTCGTTATTCATCGACCTGAAAATCGAGTCGAATACAAATTTTGAAAAGCGTGAAAATCTGCTCCCTTTCCCCCTCGCCCCCTTGGGGGCGGTCCGACGTTTCGGGAGGGCTGGGGGGAAGGGGGTAAAATCTCATTAACACCACAACATCCAGCACCTGTCCCGACCAATCCACCTCAAGGATTGGTCACCTGAATAAACACCGCATATACCCCCAACATCACCCAGAACGTCGCAAAAATCCAAGGCGTGCGCACCGAAAACAGCAGCGACTTGCGATAGCCCTTGTGGCTCGATTCCATCTCGCTGAACAGCGGGGACTCGTCATACGCCGCGCCCATCACCGGCTCGCTGTGCAGCAACTGGCTCTGCTTGAAGTGCCAGTGGTCGATGATGTCGTACGCCGCACGAATCCCCGGCCAGGCATTCAATGAACTGAGCACGCCGAGCAATGCCAGAAACGGCGGCACGACGAGGGTGAACATCTTGCCCCACTCCGGATTGAGGTTAGCCATGCACGAGGCGAAAGCGATCACCAGAAACGACTGCGCCGCGAGGTAGGCGTCGGTGCGGTTGGCGAGGATGCTGGTTTCGTACTGGATTTCCCGGCGATAGAAATCCAGGCGCTCCTTGGGTGAGCCAAACATCTTGGCGTCGTGTTCGGCCAAGGCTTCTTCAGCAGCGCTTGGCTGGGTCAATATGCGAGACAAGAGAAGTGCCCTCCAAAAGTGAACAAGACTTTTGGAAAGGCACGCGTCAGCACTAGTTCAGCCGGATCGACCAGCGCGTCATTTCATTGACTGGGCGATGATCTGCACCAGACCCGCTTGGGTGAACGGTTTCGGCAGACGCGGCAGTTGAGCGGCAAAACCTTCCAGGCGTTCGGCATATCCAGTGGAGAGAATGATCGGCAGATCCGGCTTGAGCATGCGCAACGCATGGGCCAGTTGCGCGCCGCTCATTTTTGGCATGGCCATGTCGGTGATTACCAGATCGATCACTTCGCCCTGATCGAACAGCGCCAGCGCCTGGGCGCCGGACGTTGCGCCGATGACTCGATGGCCGAGATCTTCCAGCAGCAGACTGGTGCTGGTCAGCACCAGCGAATCGTCATCGACCACGAGCACACTGAGCCTCGGCACCGCAATGGGCGCGGCGTTGCTGTACGCCGAGCGACTGGCCGTACGCTCAAGCGCCACCGGAATCCACAGCTCGGCCGCCGTACCCTGGCCCTTCTCGCTTTTCAGAATAAAGCGCCCGCCCAATTGTTCGATAAAGCCGTGCACCATCGACAAGCCCAGCCCGGTGCCTTTGCCCAGGCCTTTGGTGGTGAAGAACGGATCACGGGCACAGGCCAGCGTGGCTTCGTCCATGCCTTCGCCGCTGTCGATCAGGCTCAGGCACACGTAACGCCCCGCCGCCAATGTCGAATGAGTTTGTTCCAGCACCACTTCGGCTTGCGCCTGAATGATCACCGTGCCGCCGTCGGGCATGGCATCGCGGGCATTGGTGGCGAGATTGAGGATCGCCAGTTCCAGCTGATTGCTGTCCGCCAGCACGGGCTGCAGATCTTCGGGAAAGCGCGTTTCGATGCGAATCCCCGGCCCGAGCGAACTGCGCAGCAGCCCGGTGATACCTTGCACCAGTTGCGGGATATCCACCGACTCGGTCTTGAGCTCCTGACGACGGGCGAAGGCCAGCATGCGCTGGGTCAACGAGACGCCACGCAAGGCACCTTGGGTGGCGTTTTCCAGCAGACGAGCGATTTTCGGCGCGTCGCCGATGCGTTTCTGCACGATCTCGAGGTTGCCGAGAATCACCGTCAGCAGGTTGTTGAAGTCATGGGCGATGCCGCCGCTGAGTTGGCCGATCGCCTGCATCTTCTGCGCTTGGAACAACGCCTCGCGGGTCTTTTCCAGGGCCTGCTGCGCTTCGTGGGCCTCGGTGACATCGCGGGTGATCTTGGCGAAGCCGAGCAACGCGCCGGTGTCGCCGCGAATCGCATCGACGACCACGTGGGCAAGAAAGCGCGTGCCGTCCTTGCGCATCCGCCAGCTGCGGTTCTCGAAGCGGCCTTCGCGAGTGGCAATCTCCAGCGAGCGCTGCGGCTCGCCGAGTTCGCGGTCTTCGGGGGTGTAGAAAATCGAAAAATGCTGGCCGATGATCTCTTCCGGCAAATAGCCTTTGATGCGCTGCGCGCCCTGGTTCCAGTTGCTGACGCAGCCTTCGGGGCTGAGCATGTAGATCGCGTAGTCGGTGACGCCCTGCACCAACAGGCGGAACTGCTGTTCGCTTTGCTTGAGGGTTTCCTCGGCCATTTTGCGGTCGGTGAGGTCGCGGGTGATCTTGGCGAACCCGAGCAGCTTGCCGTTGGGGTCGATAATCGGGTCGATCACCACGTGGGACCAGAAGTGCGTGCCGTCCTTGCGCACGCGCCAGCCCTCGCCTTCGAAGCGACCTTCGCGAATTGCCGTGTCGAGCGCCCGCTGCGGCATGCCGTTGGCGCGGTCTTCAGGGGTATAGAAGCGCGAGAAGTGCTCGCCGATGATCTCGGCTTCTTCATAACCTTTGAAGCGTTTGGCGCCGGAGTTCCAACTGGTGATGGTACCGTCGGGGTCGATCATGTAGATCGCGTAGTCGACAACCGCGTCGATCAGCAGCCGGAAACGGCTGTCTTCGATCGCTGCGGTTCTGTTGTTTTCACTCATCACACTCACCAGCCACTGTCATGGGCTGAAGTATGCGTGAATCCGTCGATTTGAACAGCGCCGGTTCGCTTTTGATCGCCCACCAGCGCGGCAGCAGTTGCTGGATGCGGCTCTCGGCAAAGCGGTCATCAATGAGCATGACCGTGCCGCGATCTTCACGGGTGCGGATCACCCGCCCAGCGGCTTGTACGACTTTTTGCATGCCCGGGTACAGATAGGTGTAATCGTAGCCAGCGCCAAAAATGGCGGCCATGCGCCGCTTCATCTGCTCGTTGACCGGGTTGAGCTGCGCCAGCCCCAGCGTGGCGATGAACGCGCCGATCAGCCGCGCGCCGGGCAAATCGATGCCCTCGCCAAACGCGCCGCCCAACACCGCAAACCCCACACCCTGGCTGTCGGCGCTGAACTGGTCGAGAAACGCCTGCCGCGCGCCCTCGGCCATGCCCCGCGATTGCAACCACTGGGTGATGTGCGGATGGCGCTCGGCCAATAAGGTCGCGACCTGTTGCAGGTAATCGAAACTGCTGAAGAACGCCAGATAGTTGCCCGGGCGCTCGCTGAACTGGCGGGCGATCAGCTCGACGATCGGCTCCAGCGAGGCTTGGCGATGGTTAAAACGCGTGGAGATCTGGCTGACGATGTGCACCTGCAATTGCTCGGCGCTGAACGGCGATTCAACGTCGATGCACACCGTATCGGCGGGCGTGCCGAGCAGGTCGGCGTAATAGTTGCGCGGGCTCAGCGTGGCCGAGAACAGCACGCTGCTGCGCGCCGCGCTCAGGCGCGGGCCGATGAACACGGCCGGCACCACGTTGCGCAGGCAAAGTTGCGACAGTGGACGCTTGCGGTCGAGGTCGCGTTTGCTGATATCGAACAGGTAATGCTCGTCGTACAGCTCGGCGACCCGGGCGAATTGCAGCAAGTCGAAATAGAAATTCTGCAGGCCGCTGTCGAGGCCTTGCGGATGTTCGTTGAGGTAATCGCCAATGGCCGCGCAACACAGCGAAATGGCGTGCAGGAGCTTGTCCGGCGCCTTGTCGTAGGCCTGATACGCGGCCAGTTGCGGCGCGTGCAGCGCGTTCCATTCGCGATTGACCCGTTGCAGCGAATTCTTCAGCGCGGCCGGCGCGGTTTTGCGCACGCTGGCGAGGGTGAACTGGTCGAGACTGGCGCTGTACATCTGCCGGCCGCGCTCGACCAGGTTGTGCGCCTCGTCGGCGAGCACCGCGACTTTCCACTGATTGAGCTGGGCCAGACCGAACAGCAGCGCGCTGAAGTCGAAGTAATAGTTGTAGTCGGCAACCACCACATCCGCCCAGCGGGCCATTTCCTGACTGAGGTAGTACGGGCACACGCTGTGCTGCGCGGCGACTTCACGCATCGCCGCCTGATCGAGCAGGTTGATGCGGCTGGCGGCTCCGCGGGCGGCCGGCAAGCGATCATAAAAACCCTGGGCCAGCGGGCAGGATTCGCCATGACAGGCCTTGTCCGGATGTTCGCAGGCCTTGTCGCGGGCAACCATTTCCATCACCCGCAGCGGCAAGTCCGGCGTTTGCCTGAACAACACCTGGCTGGCATCCAGCGCCAGCTTGCGTCCGGGAGTCTTGGCGGTGAGAAAGAACACCTTGTCCAGTTGTTGCGGCGCCAAGGCCTTGAGCATCGGAAACAGCGTGCCAAGGGTTTTGCCGATGCCGGTCGGCGCCTGGGCCATGAGGCAGCGGCCGGTGCTGACGGCTTTGAACACTGATTCGGCCAGATGCCGTTGGCCGGGACGAAAATCCGCGTGCGGGAACGCCAGTTGCTGCGCGGCCAGATTGCGCGCCTCGCGGTGGGCCATTTCCTGCTCGGCCCATTGCAGGAACAAAGCGCACTGCTGCGCGAAAAACCCCTGGAGCGATTCGGCGCTGTGGGATTCGACCAGACAGGTTTCCTTTTCGCTGACGACGTCAAAATACACCAGCGCCAGATTGATCTGCTGCAGTTGCAGCTTCTGGCACATCAACCAGCCGTAGATTTTCGCCTGCGCCCAGTGCAACTGGCGGTGATTGGCCGGTTGCTTGCTCAGGTCGCCGCGATAGGTTTTGACTTCTTCCAGGCAGTTTTGCGCCGGATCGTAGCCATCCGCCCTGCCCTTGACCTTCAACTCGCCGAACTCACCTTGCAGGGCCACTTCGCTCTGGTATTGCTCGCTGCGCCGCGAGGCCACGGTGCGATGGCCGACGATGCCTTCCAGCGCGGTCGGTGACGGGGTGAAGCGCAGGTCGAGGTCGCCGGTCTTGGCGGTGAACTCGCACAATGCACGCACGGCAACGCTGTAACTCAAGCGCTCTGCTCCGCCCATTGCACGTAGCACACGGCCACTGGCATCTGGTGCTCGTGGCAGAACTCCAGCCAGCGCAGTTGATTGTCCTGCAAGCGGTCGCCGGGGCCTTTGACTTCGATCATGCGGTAGGTCTTGTGCTGCGGCCAGAACTGGATCAGGTCGGGCATGCCGGCGCGGTTGGCCTTGATGTCGAGCAACAGGCGATTGAACCAGTGTTTCAGGTGTTCGGCGGGCAGACAGGCCAGCGCCTGCTCCAGCAAGTCTTCATTGAGCGCGCCCCAGAACACGAATGGCGACTGGATGCCCCACTTGTCGACGAAGCGCTGGCGGATGGTCTCGGCGTAGCGGCCGTCGTCGAGTTCGCCCAAGCAGGCCTGGAACAGCTCGGCGCGGCGCTCGAGGAAGTCTTCGCTGAGCAGATCCACCGGGCCGCGCTGGAACGGGTGGAAGAACGCGCCCGGCAACGGCGCGAAGATCGCCGGCCAGCACAACAGGCCAAACAGCGAATTGATCAGGCTGTTCTCGACGTAATGCACCGGGCCGTCATCGGCATGCAAGTGCGCTTGTACATGAAACTCCACCGACCGCGCCGGATCGATGCGCGGCAAGTGCAAATCGAGGCGCTCGACCTCTCTGGCCTTGGCACGCTTGAGCGGCGGGCCGCCGAGTTTACGCCGCAGGCGCGGGACGATGCGCTGCAAGCCTTGCTGCTCGGCCGCGCTTTGCGGTGCCTGTTCGGCCAGCGTGCCGAGTTCCAGCGCCAATGCGTATTCGCCGCAACGTTCAAGCACGCGGATCATCCGCAGTCGTGCGCCCGGGTAGGCGCAGTCGCGGTAAACACTCAGGGCCAGGGCAAAGTCGCCGATGCGCTCGGCGTACTGGCCGATCTGGAACAACGCCTTGGCTTGCCGGCGGCGCAGCCACGGGTTGTCGAATTGCACGGCGTTGATCTGCTCGACGATCTCGTCCAGCGGTTCGCCGGCCTCGAAACGCAGTTGGCACTGATGCAGGAACAGGCAGGCGTCGACGTCTTCGCGACTGCGCAGGCCTCGGGAATCGGCGCAGAACTCGACTTTTTCATAGGTAAAGATGCCCAGGTCGGCCAGCACGAACTCCGACCAGTCTTGATACAGATTGCCGAAGAACATCAGGCGCAGGCGATCGCACAGGTCCATCAGGGTCAGGCTGAACAGCCGCTCAGCCAGTTGCGGCGCCCAGGCGCGCAGGGTTTGCGCGTCGGTGAACTGTTCGGCCAGCACCGGCAGCCATTCATCCTTGCGCCCTTTCGGCTGTTCGATAGAGGCGCCGAATGCCTGCAAAAGCTCGGCCTTGAGCAAGACATCGAACAGTTCTGCCAGTGTCAAATCCGCCTGTTCATCGAGCCAGCCGCGATCGAGCAACGGCTGCGCCGCCTCGGCAATGTCCCCGACTTCCAGATAATTGAGTTTGCTCGCGCGAAAGTGAATGCCCTTGCGCATGACCATGCGTACCAGCAATCCCTGCGAGGTTTGCGGCAGCGTGTTGAAGTCGCGGATGAAGCCGTGCTCGCTTTCATTCATCAGATCGGCATAGCGAAGCCCAAGCCAATCAAGCACTTGCCGGAAGTTGTTGAGGTAATAGAACGGATCGTCGAGAGGGTTGGAGGTCACGGGAATTCAAAGCCACGGCAAGCGAACACTGGTTATGCGTACAGATACCAGCTCAGCCCTGCCCGGCGCAAACGGAAAAAGATCAATGGCATTTTTTTGCGCCGCCATCGAACTTTTCCGCCGATGCTGGCACCAACCGCGTTACAGGGCCGACAATGCCCGCAATCACATTCAAGCAAGGAGTCAGAGGTGGGTATGAAAATCAAGATGCTGGGTATTCCTGTAGCGGTCGCAGCCCTGTTGGCGCTGGGCGGCTGTTCGACCCAGACCGTGGTGACGTTGCAGAACGGCACCCAGTACCTGACCGAGGACATGCCGAAGACCGAGACCGAAGACGGTTTCTATGAGTTCGAGGATATTTCCGGCGCCAAGGTCAAGGTTCGCGCCGATGAAGTCGCGACCGTGCGCAAGGAAGACTGACTTGGCTTGAATGATCGTTTTTCGCGAGCAGGCTCGCTCCCACACTGGATCTGCGTCGTCCACAAATCCCCTGTGGGAGCGAGCCTGCTCGCGAAGGGGCCGCCAAAGGCCCCGCATCAACCTCAGGCGATAACAACCCCGTCGGCACTCAAACTCTCAAGCGCCACCCCCACCAACGTCACCGAATCCCCACCGAACGTCAGCACGGTATCCTGCCCGACCGTCGACGCATGGGCGCGCAAATTATCCCCCGGCAACACCCCCTGCACGCCAAGAAACACCAGTTTGTCATCGGCCGTATAGCCAACCACACGATCCTGGCCAAACGCGCCATTGAACAGAAACGTATCCGCTCCGCCGCCCGATTCCAGCAGATCATTGCCGGCGCCACCGACAAACACGTCATTGCCCGCGCCGCCGAGCAAATGATCGTTGCCCTCAAGGCCAAACAGCCAGTCGCCGCCGGTATGCGCCTTCAGTGTGTCAGCGCCGGCCGTTCCTCTAACGCTCGATTCATAAGCGGTGAGGTTACTGCCGACTTTCAAACCGCTGGCCGTGACGCTGTGTAGCACGTCGTCCTTGAACACGCCCCAGAGAAACCCCGGCTCTTTGCTGACGATGCTGCCAATGTCACGGGTGATGCTGATCCCGCCGTTGGCATCGCGGATGTACAGGTTGCCAGCGCCGTCGTTGGCAAAATCAAAGTTCTTTACCGTCTGCTGCAAGTCGAGGGTGTTGCTGCCCTGCCCACCCAAAATGATGTTGTACCCGCCGCTGTCGCGGAAGCTGTCATTTCCGGCGCGCCCCTCCAGATAGTCATTTCCGCTGCCGCCCTGGATCAGGTCGTTGCCGTCACTGCCGATGATGAACGTGCTGCCCTTGTGGGTTTCGGCGTTGCGGTTGAGGTCCTGCACCCAAGTGTTGGCCCGCGCCGGGTCGGACAGGTTGGCGACGATGATCGTCGAGTCGCGGCTGGTCAGGTCGTAGAACTTCGATTCCAGCACGCGGGTCATGCCGTCGCCGTAACCGGTGGGCAGGTGCGAAATCCACGTCGGGATATTCAGGATCGAATACGGCAGCACGTTCCAGGCGTTCGAGGCGTAGTGATCGTTGAAGCTGACGATGTTGTCGGTGGTCGATGCGTGAGGCGCGTCGTGCACGCCCACCGAGGCACTGCTGAAGGTCGAACCGTCGAGGGCGCGAAACACCGGGTCGTTTTCGTATCCGATATTCAGCACCTTGTCGCCGCTGCTTTGCGTCGGCGAGGCGTAGGCGATGTAGTTGGAGTCGGCGAAGAACCCGCCCCACTTGCCAGCGCTCAAGTCAGCCATGCTGTTCACCGCCAGGCCGCCGAGGCTGTGACCGCTGACCAGCACGTCCTTGCCGCTGAGGCCGTTGGCCCGGGCGAATGCGACCACATCGTTGAGCAGATTGCCAAAGGCTTCACCGACGTAGTTTTTCGCGTAATCGGCCGGGCCGAAGGCCGCGAGCAGATCGTTGATCACGTCGCCAATCGAATCACCGATGAGGATTTCGCGCGGGCCGCTGGTGCCGCGAAAGGCGATACCCAGTTCAGTCAGGTGACCCTGAGCGTCGTACTTGCCGAGGATTTCCACTTGTGCGCTGGTGTAGCCGGACTTCTCGCCGAAGAACGTCCCGCGTGCATCGGTCTTGCCTTCATAGCCCAATTGCGCGGCGCTGATCGGTGTCCAGCCGGCCTTTTGCACGGCCTCGAGGGCGAGTTTTTCCGAATCGGGATTCCACGGGATACCGGGGATCACCCCTTGCGAATCGGTGCCGCCAATCAGCGCGGTAACCAGCGTCGCCGGCAGACCGAGGCCGAAGCCGTTGTGCTGGTAACCGGCGGCGAAGCCGTTATCGAGGTTGTGATAGGAATACAGCGTGATCGCCATGGCATCGCTGAACAGCGCCGCGGAATCGGCTGTGCCGAAGTTCTTGTAATCGTATACACCCATTGCCATTGCCTCTCTTGTTGTTGGAATTGTCAGAGATAGCTCACAGCCAGAGCGCAGGGCTCCGGAGCATTTCATTTGTCGTTCAATGGTCCCTCAAATGTCATGTGTACGCCGTACCTGTGGGAGCGAGCCTGCTCGCGAAGGCGGCAGCACATTCAACATCACAATCGCCTGAACCAGCGCATTCGCGAGCAGGCTCGCTCCCACATTTGGATCTTCTGCACATTTGGATTTTTGTACGCGAACAATCCCATGAGCAGCGCTCCCTTTTCTTGAAAAACCGGCAGCCCGAGAAGCGCTGCCGGTTACGCCTCAGAACTGCCAGTCGAGCGTCAGACCGACTCCGTGATCTTTCTCGTTGGAGCCGATCAAACCGTTGTAGTCGAGGTTGACCCGCACGTCGCGATTGAGCGCCAGCCCGGCGCGCACGCCCACCACAGCGGCGTCACGATCCATCGACACGCTCTGCACGGTGAACGCGCTGTTGCCGTTGGCGAAGGCCAGATGGCTGTCGGCATCGACGCTGCTCAGGTTGTGCTGCCAGCCGAGACTGGCGCCCAGTTCCAGCTGACGCTGATCCGACACGGCGAAGCTGCGCTTGGCGCGCACGCCGAGGGTCGACAGCACCACGTCGCGGTTGTCTTCACCACCCTTGAGCGCGGCCGCGTCACCTTTCTCGGTGAAGCTGTCGGTGTTGAGGTGCACGTAGGACAGATTGGCGAACGGCTCCAGGTTCATCGGTTGCAGGCCCAGGTCGTATGCGGCCTCGGTGAACAGTTGCGCGGTGGTCGCGTCACGTTTGGTTTTCTGTTTGCCGCTGACGTCGCCGAACTGCAGATCACGCTTCACATCGATGCGATGCCAGCTGTAGGCGCCGCCGACGGTCAGGCGCAACGCGTCGATTTCGTGGCCCAGGTACGCACCCAAATGGTAGCTGTCGACCGACGCCGAGGAATGCGTGCCGCTGCCCATGCTCAACGAACTGTCGCTGTAACCGGTGACGAAACCGAGACGGGTATCTTCAGCGATCAGCCCGTCGACACCGGCCAGCAGCCCACCGATGGAGCTGTTGGAGTCGGCATTGTCATGCCCGCCATCGCTTTCGCCCCACGATCCGAGGACCTTGACCCAGACGTTGCTGCGCTCATCAGTCGGCGCATCGGCGTTGAACAGATCACGCTCCCGCAGGCGCTCGCCGACGGCTTCGCGCAGGTAGCGGCTGTCGTTGATCAGCAGCGTGCCGATGGCCGGGTGAATCTCGCCGGACAACTGTTGAAAGGCCTGCTGCGCCGACGCCGCGTTGGGCGACAGCAACAGGGTTTCGAACAGCGCATTGCCCGCGCCCAAACTTTCGGCGGCGGCACCGACGGCGCGTTGGTTCGGTGTCAGACCGACGCTGGCAAACGATGCCTCATTACGCCCGACCGCCAGCTGGATGCCGCCCGCCGAGTAATCGAGGGTGCCGCCGAGGAACGCGTAATTCGGCAAGACCTGCCCGAAGCGCCCTTCAATGCCGCCCGCCGCTTGCAGAATGTTGTAGCGGGTGCCGAGCAGGCTTTGCACTTCGCCGGTGCTGAGCAAGGTCGGGCTGTTTTCCAGCGACAGGCTCACCGTGGCGCCGTCGATGACGGCTTTGCCGCCCGCGACGATCTGGTCGCTGCTGGTTGGCGACAGCTCTACGGCGTAGGTTGAGCCCGGCGCGAAGGTCACGTCCCCCGCCACATTCAGGGTGCCGATGGAGTTGCCCGGCGCCACCGTACCACCGCTGTTCACCGCCAGCGCGCCGATGCGGCCATTGCCGCCGAGGATGCCGCCGTTGTTGACGGTGACCGCCGATTGCAGCGAACCGTTGATGGCCAGACGGCCTTGATTGACCAGGGTCGGGCCGCTGTAAGTGTTGTTGCCGGTCAGCACCAAAGTGCCGATGCCTTGCTTGGTCAGACCGCCGTGGCCGCCGATGTCGTTGCGCCAGGTGTCGAGGCCGCACGTGATGTCGCTGCACACGCGTTCGGTCGGTTTGCCCTGATCGATGATCGCGCCGATGCCCGGCAGATCGGCGACAAACTGGCCGGAACCGTAAGCGCCCTGCACGCGGAACTCCTCGGGAATGTCCTGCTCAGTGACGAACATTGCCGGGCCGTCGATGGCCTTGCGCAGGTTGATCATGCCCCAGCCGTACAAGGCGTCGATGCCCGGTGCGCCAAGGTCGGTGGCGGTGGTGCGCAATACGCTGGCGACTTGATCGCCGGACATATACGGGAAGCGTTCCATCAACACCGTGATGGAACCGGCCACGTGTGGCGCGGCCATCGAGGTGCCGTTGTAGTTTTTGTAGCCGGTGGTCAGGTTGTCGGCGTTGGTACCTTCGATGATCGAGCTGTAGATCTTGGTGCCCGGCGCCGACACGCAATAACTCGCCGTATAGCCGCAACGCGAGGAGAACGTGCTGATCACGTAGGGATTGGCGCTGGCGGTGTCCGGGTTCTGCTGCAATGCGGCGACGGTGATCCAGTTCGGCGCGATGTCCGGAACGAAATAACCGAGGCCGGCAATGGCATCCGGGTTGTTCAGGTTGTAGTCGTTGCCGGCGGCAAAAATGGTGACGATGCCGCTGCGTGCGGCGGCAATCGCGCCGTCGTAGGCGCCGCCGGGTTTGGTGCCGAGCAGCGTGCGGATTTCGTTGAACTGCAACTGCGCGTCGTTGACGGTGAAGTGCGGATACGCCGGATCGCGACCGCCGAGGTCGAAGCGGTCGGTGATGCCGATGCCCCAGCTGTTGTTGATGATCCGCGCACCGCTGGCGATCAGCGCATCCCAACCGGCCTTGTACACCGCGCCGTCGTTGCCACGCACGATGCCATCTTCGGGGCCTGGGTCGCCGTTGTCGGCGCTGATGATCTGCGCTCCGAATGCGACGCCGTGCATCACCCCGCCGTCGCGACTGCCCGCCGCGATACCGCCGACGTGGGTGCCGTGGGCGCCGAGCTTGCCGTCGGAGCCGACCGAGGGCGAACCGTCATAGCGGAACGCGTCGCCGGCTTTCACCGGAATATACGGGTCGGTGTATTCGCGGATACCGCTGGTGACCAGGGTGACGACTTTGTTGCTGCCAGAGAACTCCGGATGCGCGGCGTAGACCGGCTGATCGAAGATGCCCAGTTTCACGCCTTTGCCGGTGTAGCCGGCGGCGTAGGCGTAATCCGCGCCGATCGCACCCAGGCCCCAGTCGGCCCTGAATTCATTGCTGCGCCAGCTCGACGGATCGCCGCTGCGGCCGTTCTCAACGTAAGGCGCTGCCTGCGCCATCGCGCTGGCACAGAGCATCGCGACTGTCAGGGTTTTCAGGGCAAAGCGGCCGCCCGATTGCGCGGGGGTATTGTTGTTATCCATCCACGACCTTCCTTAGTGATGTTGCGAAAAATCCGGTTGTTTCAATAGCTGTGGCGAGAGGCACCTTTGTCCGCGGTAGCCAATGACAAACCGCACCTGTGGCGAGGGGATTCATCCCCGTTGGGTTGCGAAGCGACCCCCCGGCAATTTTTCCAACCTACGTAAACACAGGTTTTGCGACTGCTGCGGAGTCGAGCGGGGATAAATCCCCTCGCCACAGCGACTCAAACACATGCCATCAGAACTGCCAGTTCAGGCTCAGGCCAACGCCATGCAACTTCTCGCGGCTGGCCAGTTGGCCGTTGTAATCGAGGTTGACCCGCACGTCCTTGCTCAACGCCAGACTGGCCTGCACCCCAACCAGTGCGGCATCGCGAACCAGCGCCGAGCTCTCCACTGAGTACGGCGTGCCGCCGCTGGCAAAGCGCAAATGTTGTTCCGATTCGATATCGCTGAGGCTGTGCTGCCAGCCGAGACGGGCGCTGACGTCCAGCGCTTGCTGGTTCGCCAGATTGAAGGTTTTGCTCGCCCGCACGCCCAAGGTGCTCAACACCGCATCGCGCTGATCGCCAGCGCTTTTCAGCGCAGCGGCATCGCCCTTTTCGGTAAAGCCTTCGGTGTCGAGATGCAGGTAGGTCAGGTTGGCGAACGGTTCCAGCGCCAACGCTTGCAACTGCAAGCGATACGCCGCCTCGGCGAAAACCTGAGTGGTGGTCGCATCGAGCTTGGCTTTCTGCTTGGCGCTGACCTCGTCGTATTGCAGATCGCGCTTCACATCGCCGCGATGCCAGCTGTACGCCGCACCGCTGCTCAAGCGCCAGGCGCCGATGTCGTGCCCGACGTAAGCGCCGAGGTGATAGCTGTCGACTTTTGCCGAGGAATGCGTGCCCGAGCCCATGCTCAAGGAGCTGTCGCTATAACCGGTGACCAGACCGATGCGGGTCTGCTCGTCCAGCGCGCCGTCGACACCGGCGAGCAGACCGCCGATCGAAGTGTTGTAGCCGGCCGTGTCGTGACTGGAATCGGTGCTGCCCCAAGCGCCGAGGGCTTTGATCCAGCCGTTGCTGCGGGTCGCCGATTCATCGTGCAGCCGCTCGCCGAGCGCATCACGCAACTGGCGGCTGTCGTTGATCAGCATCGTCCCCAGTGCCGGATAAATCTCGCCGCTCAGTTGCTGGAAGGCTTGCTGCGCCGAGGCTTGAGTCGGTGCACGAAGCACACTTTCGTAAACCGAATTGCCAGCGCCCAGCCCTTCGACTGCCGCCGCCACCGAACGCTGGTTCGGCGTTTGCCCGACGCTGGCGAAGCTTGTGGCATTGCGCTGGATATTCAGCTGGATGCCGCTTGCGGCGTAGTCGAGGGCGCCGCCGATGAACAGGTAGTTCGGCACCACCGCAGCGAACTGCCCCTGCACGCCGCCGGCCGCTTGCAGGATGTTGTACTGGCGGCCGAGCAGGCTTTGCGCTTCGGCGCTGCTGAGCAAGGTCGGGCTGTTTTCCAGCGCCAGGCTGACGCTGGCGCCGCTGACGGTTGCCGTGCCGCCGGCAACGATGCGGTCACTGCTGGTGGGCGATAGCTCGACGGCGTAGGTCGAGCCCGGGGCGAATGTCACATCACCGCCGACGTTCAAGGTGCCGATGGAATTGCCCGGTGCGACCCGGCCGCCGCTGTTGGCGGTCAACGCGCCGATGCGTCCAGAACCGCCGAGGGTGCCGCTGTCGTTGACGGTGACCGCTGAGGTCAGCGAACCGTTGACCGTCAGCAGCCCGCCGTTGACCGTGGTCGGGCCGCGATAGGTGTTTGCGCCGCTGAGCAGCAATTGTCCGGCACCGGACTTGATCAGGCTGCCCTCGTACACCCGGTTCGCCGCTGCCGCATCACGCAGCATGCCGACCGCGTAATCGGTCTGGTCCTGCTGACTGGCGCCGGCCGGGACACCGTTCTGCCAGCCTTTGTCCTGCAGGGTTTGCTGCCAGGCGCTGTGCTCGGCGAGGTCTTCGCGCTGGCGCTGGAGCAGCGCCTTGTCGGAGATGTCATTGCTCCAGACATCGCGCTGCCCTGCCCCCAGATTGGCATCGAACGCACCGAGCAATTGCCCTGGCCCGCGCATCGCCCGATTGAGATTGGCGACGCCCCAGCCGACGCGCTCGTTCGGTGCGTCGGTGACCGAGCCATCAAGTTGCGTGGCGGTGGTCAGCAGCACTTCGAGCGCCTGCTGGTTGTTCATGTACGGATAACGCTCCATCACCAGCGCCAGGGCGCCGGTCGCGTGCGGCGCCGCCATCGAGGTGCCGGATTTGATCGCGAAGCCGCCCCCGGGAATGGTGCTGTCGATCTTCGCCCCCGGTGTGGTGATGCACCAGTATTTGGCGATGCCGCACTGGTTGTATTTCTGCTGATTGCTCTGATCGAGCCCGGACACCGCCAGCCAGTGACCTTCCAGATCCGGCTGAAAGTACGGCAGCGCCGAGCGTACGCTGGCATTCGGGTAGCCGCTGTTGCCGGCGCTGAAAACGTTGATCACACCGCGCCGGGAAACATCGGCAGCGGCGTCGAGCCAGGTGCCCTTGTTCCAGTGCTGCGCGTAGGCGGCGTGCAGATCCGCGAGAGTGCGATAGCTGACATCCGGCGGCTGACTGCCCCAACTGTTGTTGATCGCCCGCACCCCGGCATCGGCGAGGCTGTCGTACACCGCTTTGAAATAACGCGGATCAGGGCTTGGACCGAAGAGGAAACTGTCGTTCTTGTTGGTGTTGCCGACGTAGATCTGCGCGTTGTACGCCACCCCGTGCATGCCGCTGCCGTCACGGGCGGCGCCCATGGTGCCGACCACGTGGGTGCCGTGGGAATCGTTGTTGGGGTTGAGCGTGCCGTCGACGTTGAACGCTGAGCCATCGACGTAGCTGCCGCTGGCCGTTACCGGGTGATAGCGATCGGCGGCGAATTCCGGGTGGGCGGCATCGAAACCGGAATCGAGCGCGCCGATCTTCACGCCCTTGCCGGTGATGCCGGCGGCATAGGCCTGATCAGCCTGCATGCGTTCAAGGCCCCAGTCACGCAGGAACTCGGCGCTGCGCCAACTTGCCGGATTGCCGGGCTCGCCGGGTTCGAGGTATTGCGCCTGAGTCGCCGAGGTCACCAGCAAAAGCGTGCCGAGCGAAATCGGTTTGATGCGTACGTCCATGGTCATCACTCTCGTTTTTGTTGTTTTGTTCAGGGCTGAATTGCGTTGTCGCCTGTTCCCCTCACCCCAGCCCTCTCCCCGAGGAGAGGGAGCCGATTTGTGTTGATGTCAAAACCTGCGTCCGGCTCGGTCGTTCAGGTCGATGCATCTCGCCAATTTCCCCGAATCGGTTTCCTCTCCCTGTGGGAAATGGAGCCGATTTCTATTGATGTCAAAACCTGCGTCCGGCTCGGTCGTTCAGGTCGATGCAGCTATCGCAGGCCACTCGGTCAGTCCCCTCTCCCTCTGGGAGAGGGTTAGGGTGAGGGCTGTTGCGCGACCACAAATGCCTCGTCCACCCGCGCCAGGTCCTGTTCGTTCAAAGTCCCGGCGTAGTAATGCAATTTGGTCCACGCCATCAGATAGTCATAACGCGCCTGGGCCAGGTCGCGGCGCGTGGTAAACAATTGCTGCTCGGCGTTCAACGCATCGAGATTGGTGCGTTCGCCGCCCAGAATGCTTTGTCGGGTCGAGACCACCAGCGCCTCGGCCGACTTCAAGGCTTTCTGATAAGCGCGCAATTTGCTCACCCCGGACAGGCAGGCGCTGAACTGTCGACGCAGTTCGATCAAGGTTTCGCGGGTCTTGCCATCCAGCTCGTATTCGGCCTGTTCCATGGTGCGGCTGGCCTGCCGTGTGGAAGCAGACACCCCGCCGCCGGCGTACAGCGGCACGCTGACTTCCAGGCCGATGGTGTTGGTTTCGTAGCGCTGGTTATAGGTGTTGCCGCTTTCGGACTCGTTGTCGCGCATCGAGGCATAAGCACTGACTTTCGGCAGATGCCCGGCGCGGTTGCGCTCGACTTCATAGCGCGCCACTTCCACGGCCTGACGCTGCGAAGCGAGATTCGGGTTGTTGCTGATTGCCAGCTCATGCCAGGTGTCGAAGTTGGCCGGTTGCAGAGTGAAGGTCTGGAATTGCTGACCAAGCGGCGCCAGATCGCCGATGTCCACTGCCGGCACGCCCACCAGCGCGCCCAGCTCGCGCAAAGCGGCATCCTGCTCGTTGCGCGCTTCGATCTCCTCGGCAGTCGCCAGCTCATAGCGCGACTCGGCTTCGAGAATATCGGTGCGCGTGCCCTCGCCCTGCTTGAACATGTGTTCGTTCTGCTGGAACTGCTGTTCGTAGGCCTTCTTCTTCGCCTGGGCGATGTCGATCTGGTCCTGGGCGAACAAGGCTTTGGTGTAGTTATCCAGCACGCGCACCAACAGCTCCTGACTCTTGCCGCGAAACGCTTCGTCGGCGAACAACGACTGCGCCACGCCCTTGCGATACGCGGCGTAAGCCTCGTAATCGAGCAGCGGTTGCTGCACCGTCAATGCCGAGCCGTAACTGTTGTAGTTGCGCTCATCAGTACGATTGCGAGCGCGATCATCCAGAGACGTAGCCTTGGACGAGTTGCGGCCCTTGTTGTAGGTGTAGCCGATCCGAGGCAGCAGGCCGGCGCGGCCAATCACGCGGTTTTCCAGGCCGGCATCGCGCTCCTTGATTGCACCGAGAAAGACCGGATCGTTGCGCAATGCCTGTTCGTAAATCTCGAATGGCCCCATGGCCGCGACTGCCCAGTGACTCGCGAGCAGCGTCATTGCGGCCCCCAGCATGCAAAGCTTTTTCATACAGCCGAACATCCTTATTCCTCGGTCAACGCAGAACCGGCGCGATCGAGCAGCGGTTTGAACAGGTAGTTGAGGAGTGAACGCTCACCGGTGCGCACGAACATTTCCGCCGGCATGCCGGGTTTGATCACCAGGCCGTTGAGCTTTTCCATGGCCTGATCGCTGACGCTGCTGCGCAACACGTAATACGGCATACCGGTTTTCTCATCGACCATCTGGTCGGCGGAGATCAGGCTGACTTCGCCGGGCACACGCGGGGTTTTGCTCTGGTTGAACGCGGTGAACAGGATGTCCACCGGCAAATGCGTGCCGACCTTGTCGATCAGGTTGATCGGCAAGTGCCCTTCCACTTCCAGGGTGGTGCCCTGCGGAACGATCTCCAGCAAGGTTTCGCCCTGACGCACCACGGCGCCTTCAGTGTGCACACCGAGGTTGACCGCCACGCCATCGGCGGTGGCGAGGATCTCGCTGTGTTGCAGATCGAAACCGGCGGAGGTCAGCTGTTCGGACAGCGTCACGCTTTTCAACTGCGCATCGGCCAGTTGCGTACGCACTTCCTTCTGGTATTCCTCGCCGTGCTGCTGCAACTTCAGGCGCGACTCAAGGATGCCCTGCTCCACGCGGCCGCTTTCACCGGTGTTTTCTGCCAGCTGCTGCTGCACTTGCGACAGTTGCCGCTGGTAGTCCATCAAGCGGTTGCGCGGGATGTAGCCGTTGTCGGCCAGCGGTTGCAGATTGCTCAATTGTTGCTGCAAGGAACTGGCCTGGGCATTGAGGTCGCTGCGGGCGCGGCGCATGCCGGCCAGTTGCGCAGTGGCGCCTTCAATGTTGGCGCGCAGTGCCGCTTGTTCCCGGGAGAACGCTTCGCGGCGGCTGCTGAACAGTTGCCGCTGGCCTTCCAGCACCAGCGCCAGGCGCGGATCCGGGTCGTTGCTCAGTTCGGCCGGAAAGGTCACTTGTTTGAGGTTGTCGCGCTCGGCCTGCCAGCGCGCGAGGCTGGCCCAAGCCATGCGGTACTGCGCCTGCAGCGATTGCACATCGGCGGCGACCTGCGTCTGATCGAGGCGGAACAGTGGCTGGCCCTGCTTCACGATCTGGCCTTCGCGCACCAGAATCCGGCTGACCACGCCGCTGCTCATCGACTGCACAGCCTTGCGTTTGCCCGAGACCACCACGGTGCCCTGCACCGGAATGCCCTGATCCAGCGGCGCCAGTGCGGCCCAGGTGAAGAAACTGCCAGCGCCGACGATGGCCAGAATCCAGCCCATGCGCGCGAAGAATTTCGCGTCGCGTTCCGGGCATTCGGTGATGTAGCAGTGTTCCATGGTCGCTTCGTTTTCAGTGTTCATGCTGGCGCTGCTCATACACCCGAATTCCTTGTCGAGGGCTGATACTGCCGGCTCATGCTGAGCCCGCCCGGTGTTTGTGCGGCTTTTTCACGTTGCTGTTCGTGCTGACCGGAAAGTGCCTTGAGCACATCCTGACTCGGGCCGAACGCCTGCAAACGGCCGTCGTTGAGCACGAGCAATTTGTCAGCCTGAGCCAGCACCGAAGAACGATGGGTGACCAGAATCACCGTGGTGCCCTGAGCCTTGAGTTGCGCGATGGCGCTGGCCAGTGCCGCTTCGCCGACGGTATCGAGATTGGAATTGGGTTCATCCAGCACCACCAGACTTGGCGTGCCGTACAGCGCGCGGGCCAAGGCCACGCGTTGCTTCTGGCCACCGGACAAACCGCTGCCGTCCTCGCCCAGTTGCGTGTCGTAGCCTTGCGGCAGGCGCAGGATCATTTCGTGAACGCCGGCCTGCTGCGCGGCGGCTACGACTTTTTGCGGATCGGCTTCGCTGAAGCGCGCAATGTTCTCGGCGATGCTGCCGCTGAACAATTCGATGTCTTGCGGCAGGTAACCGATGTAAGGACCAAGCTGATCGCGGTTCCAGCGATGAATATCAGCGCCGTCGAGGCGCACGGTGCCGCCCAGCACCGGCCACACGCCGACCAGCACTCGAGCCAGCGTCGATTTGCCGGAACCGGAAGCGCCGAGCACACCCAGCACTTCACCAGCACTCAGATTGAAATTGACCATGTGCAAAGTGGCTGCACGCTGCCCGGGCGGGCCGGCGCTGACTTGTTCGAAGGTGATCTGGCCTTTCGGTGCCGGCAGTGCCATCGCCTCGTCGCTGGGCGGAAACGCCTGCAACAGCGCATCGAGACGGCGGTAAGCCAGCTTCGCCCCGCTCCACTGTTTCCAAACGGCGATCAGCTGATCAATCGGGCTCAGCACGCGGCCCATCAGGATCGAACCGGCGATCATCATCCCCGCCGTCATGTCACCCTTGATCACCAGCAACGCGCCCAGGCCCAGCACCAGGGATTGCAGGCACAGGCGCAGGGTCTTGCTCAGTGAACTGATCACCGCGCCGGTGTCGCTGGCCTGGTTCTGCAAGCCGAGGAAGCGCGAATGCACCCCGAACCAGCGCTTGCGCAGCGAGCCGAGCATGCCCATCGCCTGAATGGTTTCGGCGTTGTGCAAGTGGCTGGTGGCCAACTGGCTGGACTGCTGGGAAAAACCGGCGGCCTCGCCGAGGGGCTTTTTGGTCATGTATTCGTTGAGGCACGCCAGCGCGATCAGCAGCAACGCGCCCGCCGTCGCCAACACGCCGAGCCAGACGTTGAACAGGTAGATGACAAACAGATAAACCGGGAACCACGGCGCATCGAAGAAGGCGAACAGCGCCGGGCCGGTGACGAACTGGCGAATGTGGGTCAGGTCGCCCAGCGACTGCCCGGCGTTGCCTTCGCCCTTGAACAGGTTGCGCTCGAACGCGGCCTGATAGACGCGCAGATTGAAGCGACGCTCCAGCTGGCTGCCGATGCGGATGACGATAAAGCTGCGGATCACTTCCAGCAGCCCGATAAAGGCGAAGAAACCGACCACCATCAACGACAGCATTGCCAGGGTGGTTTCGTTCTGCGACGAGAGCACCCGGTCGTAGACTTGCAGCATGTAGATCGACGGTACCAGCATCAACACGTTGATCAGCGCGGTGAAACAACCGACGCTGATCAGAATGCTTTTATAGTCGCCCAATGCCTTGATTAACGGAGCGGTGGCAGGAGACTTCGCCATCTTCATTGATTCTTCCTGAATTCATGCCTCGTCATTACCGGACGAGCATTCCATTGATATTCCGCCTGCCTGCCAAAGATGACTTGCAAGTAGCGCTTACAATTTCATAACAACTTGATCCGATGCCGCGCTTATAACGCACGACCACTGGCTTATATCAACTTTCTTTCACTCGACAACCATTGCCTACTGCGCTGCGCGCTCTAACGTAATAAGCAGTTCGGCGCTCAAGGCCTTTGTATAAATGCCATCACGCTGGCGGCTGAAGAAGGCGATCCTCGAACCTTCCTTGCCGGTGATGGAAATGCCATCGGGCTCCGGAAACCAGCTTATCGGCGCTTCGCCCAACCACGCGGCCAGACATTCAGTGCCCTCGCCCAAAGTCTGGTTCGGCGCAAGCTCGACCAGGCAAGTGTTCGACGGCTTGTCTTGCAACGACCGCGTTTCGGGTGTGTCGTTGTGACCGGTCAATGTGGCCTGCCAGCGCCCGGCAAATGCCGAGGGGTCATCGAGTCTGAGGCTGCTCGCCATGCTTGTCGCTCCGGTCATCATCAGCGTGACTGCCATCAGCCATGCCATCGTTGTGTACGTAAAAACATTTCCGCGCATAGGACATTTCACTTCCGCTCGTAGCCTTGCTCGGCGATCAGGCCGATGCAAGCGAAGAAAGCGACGCACGAGGCGCCGCTTTCCTTTCACATCACGCCACGATGTCGCTGGTCGCTGCCTGGCCAACGGTGCTGACGATGAAGTCAGCCACGCCATGCCCGGAGAAATCCACCGACAACAGGCTGTTGCCGCCCGACGAGGTCAGCACTGCGTCGCCGGCAGAACCGGTGAAGCTGTTGACGAAGTGCAGGCCCGCGCCGTTGGTGATGCCGGTCAGGTCGATTTTGTCCAGACCGCTGACGAAATCGAGAATCTGATCGATCGCCCCCGGCTTGGAGTCCGAGCTGGCGGCGAACACAAAGGTGTCCGAACCGGCGCCGCCCCACAGCTTGTCGGCACCGCCAGCGCCGAAGAGGATGTCGTTGCCGGCACCACCCTTCAGTTCGTTGGCCACGCTGTTACCGATCAACAGATCACTGCCCGAACCACCAATCGCGTTCTCGATGACTGCGCCCTTGGCGATCGACACGTTGCCGACCATGCCGCCAACGTCGGAGAACGAAGCGCTATTGAGGTTGATTTTCTGGTTCTGGGTAAACCCGGAAAAGTCCAGGGTATCCTTGCCGCCGGCATCCCAGACCGAGAACACCACCTTGTCGCTCGACGACGACGCGCTGAGGAAATCGCGGCCGGCATTGGAGTTGAAGCCGTAGGTGGTGTCGCCGGTGCGGGTGGTGGTGTTGGCGCCGTAGAGTTTCTGGATGGCTGCGATGTCGTCCATCAGCGGGCCGGACGAATAGGCTTCGACGCCACCCTTGCTGAAGTTCTGGTTGGTGTTGCTTTCGCTCCAGTAACTCATGACGCTGTAGCCACGGGTGTCCTGGCCATAAGTCGCGTCGTTGTAAGTCGGGTTGCCATTGCCGGCGTTGTAGTCGCCAGGGTGAGCAAGGCCCAGGGTATGGCCGATTTCGTGGGTCAGGGTCTGACGCCCGTAGTTGTTCAGATCCGGGTTCTTGTTCTGCGTGTAACCGCTGTTGATCAGGTACCACGAAGTACCGTCATAACCAGCGCCGGTCCCCGGCAGATAGGCAAACGCCGCAGCGCCATCCTGACCACCGCTGTAGTTACCGAAGGTCATGTGCCCGTCACCGCCCGAGGCTTTCTCGGTAAAGGTGACATTCGCCACATCGGCCCACGACTGCATGGCGAGCTTGGCCTGCGCCTGCTGCTGCGCGCTGAACTGACTGAACCCGCTGATGCCGTGCTTGTTCATCGTGCTGTTCGAGGCCGAAGTCATAAACGTATAGGTGAGGTCGATCTTGCCGCTGCCGTCCTTGTCCTGGTAGGCAGCGCCGTCACGCAGCAATTGCGTAGCCGCCTGGTCGACGGTGTACGAGGGTTTGCCATTGACCGTGAGGTTGCCGCCGCGGTCGTACTGATGGCTGAAGCTATTGATCTGGTTGTACGCCGAGCTGAACGCGGCCAGTTGGAAAGCCTGTTCGGCGGAATCAACAGCATTGGTTTTAACTTTCGACATAAACACACTTCCTTGTTTAGCAATGGAACAGTTTTTGTCCGACAGGACGATCTTTGGCGAGATCGTCCTATCACTCGCCCAATGAAGGCGTAACGAACCTGACACAATTGGAAATCTGTCGTAAAGAGTTTTTTTGCGATCCAATTTGGTGGTATCAGGAAACTGCCGTAAACAAAGCGCGCGGGGAGGAAAGATTGTTTTTAGTTGCGATGAGGGTGGAAATTGTCTGACGATTTTCTATTTAAATATTAAATATAGGTAAGTTTGGATTTGTTGGGCAAGTCACACTTTCAGTCAGCGGTGCCAGTGCTTTGATATCAACTATCCTGATTCATTGAATAACGAATGTGGGAGCGAGCCTGCTCGCGAAGGCGCCAAGCCAGTCAACATAAGTGTCGAATGACAAAACGCTTCGCGAGCAGGCTCGCTCCCACAGGGGTCTTGTATGTTGGCCTGAAAAAACTCAGCTACCGGTGCGAATCTTGTTCCACACCCGCGTCCGGATCCGGTCGATATTCAGCGGCATCGCTTCCAGCGCGAACAGCTTGCCCATCATCTCCGGGCTCGGGTAAACCTTGGTGTCGTTCTTGATCGCCGGGTCGATGAGTTTGTCGGCTTGTTCGTTGCCATTGGCGTAATGCACGTAGTTGCTGATCCCGGCCATGACATCGGGGCGCAGCAGGTAGTTCATGAAGGCGTAGCCGGCCTTTTCGTCCGGTGCGTCGGCGGGCATGGCGACCATGTCGAACCATATCGCCGCGCCTTCCTTGGGAATCGCATAACCGATCTCGACGCCGTTCTTCGCTTCCTTGGCGCGGTTCTCCGCTTGCAGGATGTCGCCGGAAAAGCCTACTGCTACGCAGATGTCGCCGTTGGCCAAATCACTGGTGTACTTGGAGGAATGGAAGTAGCTGACGTAAGGCCGCACTTTCATCAGCAGCGCTTCGGCTTTTTTGTAGTCTTCGGGATTCTTGCTGTGGTGCGGCAGGCCGAGGTAGTTGAGCGCCGCCGGTAGCAGTTCCGGGCCGTTGTCGAGGATCGCCACGCCGCACTTCTGCAGTTTCTCCATGTATTCGGGCTTGAAGATCAGATCCCAGGAATCCACCGGCGCGTTGTCGCCCAGCACCGCTTTGACCTTGGCAATGTTGTAGCCGATACCGGTGCTGCCCCACAGATAAGGGAAGCCGTGCTCGTTATTAGGGTCGTTGGTCTGCAAGGCCTTGAGCAGCGCCGGGTTGAGGTTCTTCCAGTTCGGCAACTGACTCTTGTCGAGTTTCTTCAGCGCCCCGCCCTGAATCTGCCGCGCCATGAAGTGGTTCGACGGAAAAACCACATCGTAACCGGATTTGCCAGTCATCAACTTGCCGTCGAGGGTTTCGTTGCTGTCGTAGACGTCATAAGTGACGCCGATGCCCGTGTCTTTCTGGAAGTTCTTCGTGGTGTCCGGGGCGATGTAGTCGGACCAGTTGTAGACCTTGACCGTCTCGGCCGCGTGACTGACGGAAGCGGCCAGCAGCAGCGGCGCCAATGCGAGGGTTTTCTGGATCATGAGGCGATTCCTGTATGGGCTTTTTTTGTTGGCAGGCAATCAAAGGATCAAACAATCAGAAAATCAGCACGTAGCTCTTGCGCACGGTTTCCTGGATATCCCAGACCCCGAGCGTGTTGGCTGGCAACATCAGTGCGTCGCCGCCTTGTATGTGCAGGGTTTCGCCGCCACCGTCAGGAGTGAACGTGCAACGCCCGGAAATGAAATGGCAGAACTCCTGCGCGGTGATCTGCCGCCGCCAGCGGCCCGGGGTGCATTCCCAGACGCCGGTTTCGACACCGTCGTCGCGCTCGACACCGGTGGTCGAGGCAATTGCGACGGGTTCGCCGAGGGGCACGGCGACAGGGTTGGATTCTTCGAGCTCAAGCGTGGCGGTGTTCTTGAAGTGGGTGATGCTCATGGCGTGACCTGTTTATTGAGGGAAACGGCGTTTAATGCATGAAACCTTCCATGAATCCGGCGACCCGACTGGCGAGCTTGCGCCGCCAAGGTGCGGTCGCGGGATTGGCCAGAGTCTGGTCTTCGTGCACGAAACTTTTGATGATCGCGTTGTAGCCGAGCCAGCGGCATGGCTCTGGCTCCCAGGCACGCAGCGCGTGAATGCCGCCGTCGGGCAGCACCCACGGTTGCTCGGTCAGTTCGCTGTCGCGCTCCAGAATAAGATCCGCCAGGGTGCGTCCGCCGAGGTTGCTGGCACCAACACCCTCCCCGCCGTATCCGCCGGACAACGCGATGCCGTTGGCGCGGTCGCAAAGCATGTGCGGCTTGAAATGCCGCGACATGCCAAGGTTGCCGCCCCAGGCATGGGTGATCTGCACATTTTTCAGCTGCGGGAACAGTTCGCCGAACAGATAGCGGCGCAACTCGACTTCATCGCGGGTGAGGTTGAAGTCATGGCGCAGCTTGCCGGCGAACTGATACCCGCCACGGGCGCCGAAGATCAGACGATTGTCGGCACTGCGCTGGCCGTAGGTGACCTGGCGGCTGAATTCACTGAAGGCCTGGCCGCGATTGAGGCCGATTTCATCCCAGGTCGCAGCGGACAGCGGTTCCGTGGCGACAATCAGGCTTTGCACCGGCAATTGATAACGGCCAAGTGGCGGCAAGGTCACCGAATAACCTTCCACCGCCGGGACGATCCAACGGCTGCGCACGCTGGCCTTGGCGGTACGCAGACTGCCAGGTTGCCAGTGGGTGACCGGGCTGTTTTCGTAGATTTTCACGCCCATGTTCTGCACGGTCCGCGCCAGACCACGGACCAGCTTCGCCGGGTGAATGGTCGCAACGTGAGGCGCGAAGATGCCGCCGTAGGGCTTGGCCACGCGGATCTGCTGGGCCAACTGCTCGGGACTGAGCCAGCGGTAATCGTCGTCAGTCAGACCTTGGGCATGCAGCTTGCTCAGGTAATCGCGCAGAACGGTTTCCTGCTCTGGATAGCGCGCAGCACAATAAAGCACCCCGCCCTTACGGTAATCGCAGTCGATGCCTTCGCGTTCGAGGACGATCTCCACTACATCGGGGATGCTGTGCAGCAGATCAAACGACGCCCGCCGTTGCTGCGGCGATAAGCCTGCGAGCAAGCGATCCTCGCCCAGCAAATTACCCATCAGCCAGCCGCCGTTACGCCCGGAAGCACCGAACCCGGCGGTTTGCGCCTCGACGATGGCGATATCCAGGCCGGGCGCCTGTCTTTTCAGGTAGTACGCCGTCCACAGTCCGGTGTAACCGGCGCCGATGATGGCCACGTCGACGTCCAGATCGCGCTCAAGCGCAGGCCGCGCCAATAGCGGCTCATCGAGCTGATCCATCCACAAACTGATCGTGCGCCACGCCGACATGCCAGACTCCGCCACTGAAAACTTTCGATGGCGTCGATCCTAGTGGCTGCCTTCAGTGGATGTCTTGCGCGCGTGCCCGCAGAGAAATTTGTTTGGCGTAGGCCTTGGGCGACTGACCGGTGTGCTCGCGAAAGCATTTGTAGAACGCTGATAGCGAATTGAAGCCGGCGGCAAACGCCAGCTCGTCGACACGTAACGGCGGCGTGGCGCTGTCCAGCGCACGTAGCAAATGCTGCAGGCGCGCCTGATTGACGTAGCGATAGAAGCTTTGCCCCAGCACCTGATTGAGCAGATAGGAAATCTGATTGCGGCTGTACCCGCACTCCTTCGCCACCCGTTGCAGGTCAAGCTCAGGGTCCAGATAGGGCTGCTGCTTTTGAAAATACTGCTGCAGGTCTTCGGCCATGAAACTCAGTTGCCGCGGTGACAGACCCAGCCGACTGACCGCCGGACGCTGACTCTGTGCCGAACTGCCGTCGGCTTGAGTACGCACCAGCGAGGCATACTCGTTGACGCGCCAGATCAAACCGTCCTTGACCGTGATCGCTTCGCTGGAGCGAAACGACACCAGGCCATCGCCGCCGCGCAAGGTCACCTCGTACTGAATGAACGCGGTGTTGCCGTCCACCCGGATTCGGTCGCAATGCTCGAGCAGTTCGTCGGATTCTCGCGGCATGCTCACGCGCACGTATTCGCGCAACTCGTTCAGACCAAGTACGCGATTCTGAAAGAAATCGTTGTACTGGATATCGGCGTGATAAAGCGCCATCACGCTGTCCAGATCCCGGTGTTTCCAGCTCAGGTGATAGCGCATGACCGTGGCGGCCGTGGCCTGGGTCTGTTCTGGGCCGTCGTCATCGGCGTGCATAAGCGGCTCGGCGAAAAAGAACCGAGCTTGCCCAACTTCCTCTGCCGCTTCAACGAAAAATCCATAGTGGCGTTTTGGCGATAATCGATGAGCCAGTGACTTACATCAAAAAATGCGAATCAATCGCTAAACGGACTGAAAAAACTCACAGTTTTTTCACACACGGATGCTACTTTTAAAGCTCAAGCACTGGTTGAGCCAATGAAGGCTCTTCCCACCTAACATGAGCAAAAGGAAGCGCTCGATGAAGCAGGCGGGCAACACCATGAATAAAGGGTTCAGCAAGGTCACTTTCCCCAACGCTTGCCAGCTGATGCGCTGGCATTTTCATCCAATGGGTTTCGAGGCAACGATGGATGCGCCGGGCAGCATGATCGCCCGTCTGTTTGATCGTGCCAGCGGCGAAACCATGATCGCCATCGCCGGCATTCCCTGCGCAACGGTGATGAACGCGGCGGACGTCGAGCGAATCATCGAAGCCATCGAGGATGAGCTGGAAGCTTTCACTCCTCCGGAATCTCTCAAGAACTACGCATAAGTGCCTGATTTAAAATAAAAAGCCCGCAGTGATGCGGGCTTTTTATTGATCAGGCGCTGGCCTTTTCGATCCGATGATCGACGAAGAAAGGCTTGCCCCTGGCAACTCGATCCGAGGCCCGCGGCATGTTTACCGCTTGGGCGTCCTGCGGCTCGACATACCAGTAGCAATGACTGACGGCGCGTGTGATACCGACGTAGGCAAGGCGCAGGATTTCGTCCTTTTGTGCAGTGTCGTATGGCTCGCTGTCACCGCTTTCGCCCAATCCCGCCATGCGATAAACCTGATTCTTGTACGGAGAGCTGGTCAGATGCTGGCAATCACCCAGCAGGAATACTGCATCAGCCTGCAAGCCTTTGGCGCTGTGATAGGTCAGTTGTTTCAGCCGCCGCGCGTCGTAGAGCAAGCTCGAATCTACATTAAGTACAGGCTGAATATGCCGCTCTATCAACAACTTATCGCTACTTTTTCGATAAAGCATCAAGATTGAATCGCCGCGCCGGTAATGCTCGGCCAGGCGCTGACCCAATGCTTCATCATCCCGCTCAAGCACGTTGACCGGGTGAAGCGGCTTGGGCTCACCACTGGCCTTGGCCTTCTTGCCCGCTATCGCTGGCGCGGCACGGACGATGTGTTCGGCGGCGTCGATGATGTGCTGGTGGCTGCGGTAGTTGTCACTGAGCATGACCCGCGTTGTGCTCGGTGAAGGGAATTCCTTGTTGAACTCCATGAAGTAGCTCGGCGAACTGCCGCGCCAGCCGTAAATCGATTGCCAGTCATCGCCGACGCACAGCAGCGACGACCGCTGCGCCCCTCGCCCGACATGCATGGCCGGGCCACGGCTGCGGATTTCATTGAGGCTGGCACGAATCCACGAAACGATCTGCGGAGAGACGTCCTGGAATTCGTCGATCATCAAATGCGCCATCGGCCGCAGCAACTCATCGCTGAGCAGCTTGAGGTTTTCCGGCGAGTGCTCGCTGAACAACGCGAACATGCGGTTGTAGGTCATCACCGGCGGCTTCTGATCCAGCAGGTGATCTTCAAATGCGCGCCAGAACAGGCTCAGGGCTTCAAAGAAAAACCGATCGGGATCGTCCCTGGCGAAGCTCATCCGACTGACCGCGTCCGGCACATCCAGGCCGAGGTTTTCGATGAAGCCCGCTGCGGCGACAAAACAGTCCAGCAATGGCGCGGATGCCAGCTCGCCTTTGACCTTGTAATCAAAGCCGGGACCGGCGCTGGCATCTCCGGCCAACGTAGCAAGAACGCGCCTGGATGACTCGTAACTATCCATCCATATCAATGGTTTACGGCAGAAAGCTTGAAACAGGGTGCGCTTGACCGCCCATTCTGCACGGACACTCAGCTTGGCGTTGGGTCGGGTCAGCTGGGCGTTTTCCCTGGGATCAAAGCCGAGCACCACCCAGGCATCGAGACCGGGAATATAGCCGTGAGCGTGGAAACGCGAGCCGTTGATTTCAAACGTTTGCCGACTCGGCTCAATGCCTTGGATAGGCCACGCACCGGCGCGAAACCACAGATCCTCGATGACATCGCAGAGCTCTTCATCGCGCTTGGCCGCCAGTTCGGTGACCGCCATGCGTTTCTGCACATCGGGGTGATCGCGTTCCAGTTCCTTTAATTGCAAACCCGCGCGGGACAGCGGCTGGATCAACTGGCGGAAACGCTCATCGTCGTTGAACAGCCGGTGATAACAAGCATTAAGTTGCTGGCGCTGTGCGTCATTGATACGCAGGTCAAACGGATTGCTGTCGACCTCCTCTGCGCCGCTTTGCGGGCGATCGCTGAGATTCTCGAAGGCCTGCAAACGCTCGAAACCCGGCAGGCTGCGGACCATCGGCAGAATGCGTGAGTGGAAGGTTCTGACCAGCTCGCGGGCCTGCTTGAGGTTCAGCGGCTGGCCCCACAGCGTGAAGATTTCGATGAGTTTGTTGATGAAGTCCTTACGCGATTCGCGGGTGAAGGTCACCACGGTCATCGAATCCAGCTCAAAACCCAGATAATGGCTGAGCAACAGAATGCGCAGCACCAGCGTGGTCGACTTGCCGGCGCCGGCACCAGCCACCACCGAGGTGGACGGCGTATCGCTGAAGATCATTTTCCACTGCGCGGCGCTGGGCTGGGCGTGGGCCGGAAGCAAACGGGCGACGTCAGCCTTGATGCGCTTCTTCAGTTCCGCCGTCAGCGGCAGGCGCCAGTCATCGAACAGGTTGTTATCGACGCTGGGCGGCCGATGCTCGGTGTTGCGGCTGTCTCGAATGAGCAGAACCTGGCGGCCTTCCTCCAACCCCTCAAGCTTGCCCTCCTTGAAACCGTATTCGACGCCAGCGGTGTGGCCACTGCGAAATCCGTCGGCTTGCCCGTGCAGCCACGACGCCCGGTGCTGGGCGCGCAGCTTGGTCAGACCGTGACCAAAGAATCGCGCGGCCAGACGTTTGAACCAGGGCATCTCGGCCAGTGGACGAAGTTCAGGGGGAAGATCGGGGATGTGTTGCGCCACGCTGACGGACTCCAGGGTGTGAGGCTGTGGCGGCTATGGTGTCTGGATTTGCTGATGAGTTCTAGCGAAATGCTTACAGGTCATCGGTTTAGGCGACGAATTGAAAGTCGGATGAGACGATGTCGAGGGGGATTCCCATCAAATAACCTGATCATGATGCGGCAGTTTTTGCGCTTTTTATCGATGATTGCCTGATAGATGATCGTCGTCATCAACCACGGGCCTCGCCCTGACGAACCTTATTAAGGAGACGATCATGCTTGAACTCAGACCCTTCAGCTCGCTGGGCGGTGCCCATCACGGCTGGCTGGACGCGCATCACCACTTTTCGTTTGCCGAATACTACGATCCGCAACGGATGAGCTGGGGCAACCTGCGCGTGTGGAACGATGACATCATCGCTGCAGGCACCGGTTTCCCGCAGCATCCGCACCGCGACATGGAAATCATCACTTACGTGCGAGAAGGTGCCATCACGCACCAGGACAATCTGGGCAACAAGGGCCGCACCGAAGCTGGCGACGTACAAGTGATGAGCGCTGGCACCGGCATTGCTCACAGCGAGTACAACCTGGAGGACAAGGAAACCAAGATCTTCCAGATCTGGATTCTGCCGACCGAAACCGGTGCGCCGCCGTCGTGGGGTGCCAAGCCGTTTCCCAAAGGCGAGCGTGAGGGTTTTGTGACGTTGGCCAGCGGCAAGGACGGCGACGATGAGAGCTTGCACATTCGCGCCAATGCGCGTCTGGTCGCCGCGAACATCAAGGCCGGTGAAACCGCTGAGTACCGACTGGACGAGGGGCGTCGCGCCTATCTGGTTCCGGCCACCGGCGTGATCGAAGTCAATGGCTTGCGTGCCCAAGCGCGTGACGGCGTGGCGGTGGCACACGAGCAAGTGCTGACGGTCACGGCGATCGAAGACAGCGAGATCGTACTGGTCGACCTGGCTTGATCTGCAGGCAATAAAAAAGGGCAACCATTACGGTTGCCCTTTTTCATGTGCGCATTATTTGCTGGAAATGGCGCCATCCACCAAAGTTTGCGCTTCGGCCACCAGTTGTTTGAGGTGGTCGTCGCCGAGGAAGCTTTCGGCGTAGATCTTGTAGATATCCTCAGTGCCCGACGGACGCGCGGCGAACCAGCCGTTCTCGGTCATGACTTTCAGACCACCAATGGCCTGATCGTTGCCCGGTGCGTGGCTGAGGATGCTCTGGATCTTTTCGCCCGCCAGCTCGGTCGAGGTGACCTGCTCCGGCGCCAGCTTGCTCAGCAATGCCTTCTGCTCAGGGTTGGCCTTGGCATCGACGCGTACCGAGAACGGTTCGCCCAGTTCATCGGTCAGGGCGCGGTAGGCCTGGCTTGGATCGCGTCCGGTGCGCGCCGTCATTTCGGCGGCGAGCAAGGCTGGAATCAGGCCATCCTTGTCGGTGCTCCATACACCGCCATCCTTGCGCAGGAACGAAGCGCCAGCACTCTCTTCACCGCCAAAACCCAGCGAGCCATCAAACAGGCCATCGGCGAACCATTTGAAACCGACCGGCACTTCGTACAGGCGACGGCCCAGGCGCTTGGCCACGCGGTCGATCAAACCGCTGCTGACCACGGTTTTGCCGACAGCAGCATCAGCGCGCCATTGCGGACGGTTCTGGAACAGGTAGTCGATGGATACCGCCAGATAGTTGTTCGGCGCAAGCAAACCACCGGACGGCGTGACGATGCCGTGGCGGTCGTGGTCAGGATCGCAGGCAAACGCCACGTCGAAGCGCTCTTTCAGGCCGATCAGGCCCTGCATCGCGTGGCTGGACGACGGGTCCATACGGATTTGGCCGTCCCAATCGACGGTCATGAAACGGAACGTTGAATCGACCTGTTTATTCACCACTTCCAGGTCGAGACGGTAGTGTTCGGCGATGGCCGACCAGTAGCGCACCCCTGCTCCGCCCAACGGATCGACACCCAGACGCAGCTTGGCGTCGCGGATGGCATCGAAGTCGATGACGTTGATCAGGTCGGCGACATAAGTGTTCAAGTAATCGTGACGATGGGTCGTGCTGGCCTTGAGCGCTTGCTCGTAGCTGATGCGTTTGACCCCGGCCAGTTTGTTCGCCAGCAGCTCGTTGGCCTTGGCTTCGATCCACTTGGTGATGTGGGTATCGGCCGGGCCACCGTTGGTTGGGTTGTATTTGTAGCCACCGCTCTGTGGCGGGTTGTGCGACGGCGTGATGACGATACCGTCCGCCAGGCCAGAGGTACGGCCGCGGTTGTAGCAGAGAATGGCGTGGGAAACTGCCGGGGTCGGCGTGTACTCATCGCCTTCGGCGATCATCACGGTGACGCCGTTGGCGGCGAGGACTTCCAGCGCGCTGGCGCCGGCCGGGGTCGACAATGCATGGGTGTCGATGCCGACAAACAGCGGGCCGGTGATGCCCTGGGCTTCGCGATACAGGCAGATCGCCTGGCTGATGGCCAGAACATGCCATTCGTTGAAACTCAAATCGAACGAACTGCCGCGGTGGCCGGAGGTGCCGAACGCCACTCGCTGGGTAGAAATCGATGCATCAGGCTGGCCGGTGTAATAGGCCGTAACCAGTCGCGGGATATCGACCAACAGTTCTGCCGGTGCCGGTTTGCCCGCAAAAGGACTGAGTGTCATGCAAAAACCTCTGAAATCGGAGTGGTTCAGGAAATGCAGCGCAGTTTACTGGCAGTTTGACCACTGTGCGACGGGATGTATCCGAAACTCGCCCGATGTTTTTTAACGTTATTGACTGGGCGACAGGCGCAAGGCATCGCCGAGCAGGCCGATGACACTCGGCAAGTCGCGCTCGCCGTGGTTCAACGCGCTTAAACGCAGATGATCCGAGTGCAACCCTTGCAGACTGAACAGCTCGCCGGGCGCCACGATGATCTGTTGCTTGAGCAGGCGGTGGAACACATTCGTCATGTCGACCGGCCGTAACGAACGCACCCACACCGTCGCCCCGCCCTGCGGCTCGATGACATGCAGGGCATCGCCCAGACGCTCGCGCATTACCTGGATCAACACCGCCCGCCGTTCGCCCAGCATTCGCCGCAACACGCATAAATGCTGATCAAGCCGCCCGCCATTCAACAGCCGGGCAATGGCCTTTTGGCGAATGGGTGACAATCGAAACGCGCGCAGCAGAAAATGGCGCTGCAACGCCTCGCGCCAGTGACGCGACAAGACAAAACCGAATGGCGCTTCAGCGCCGATGAATTTTTCGAAAGTGGAAAACACCAGCAGGCGATCAGGATCAAGCCAGGTTCGCAATCGCTGCGAATCGTTGCGCTCGTCAAGTTCGCTGTAGCAGTCGTTTTCCAGCACCCAGACGCCATGTTGATTGAGCAACTGCGCGGTGGCCTGCTGATTTTCATGGGTGAGGCCGTTGCCTTGGGGCATGCTCAATACCGAAGACAACAGAATCAAACGCACCGGCTCGTTCTGCAACAGTGATTCCAGTGTCGACAGATCGAGCACGCCTTCGGCCAGCAATGACCACTCGATCACGCGTACGCCGGACGATTCGAGCAGGCGCAATATCACCCAGTCGCAAGGCGATTCGACGATCACGGTGGCCTGGCGCAATTCAAGGACCGAAATCAGGATCTCCAGGACCCCGCGCAGATCAGCTCCGATGTAGATGTCATCGGCGTGCCAGAAATGCTCTGTGGAGCTGGTGTACCGAGCCGCCAGCGCAACCCGCAATTCCAGCTCACCGCAAGGCTGTACGAATGTCTGTAGCTGACGCGGGTATTGACGCAAAAGCTCACGCTCCAATGTCAGCAACGGACTGTCCAGCGGCTGCAGCGAGGCCGGTTCGTCGGCGCTCAACACACACATCCCGGGACGTCTGGCGTTGACGTATACGGTCTCCAGCAAATCATTGCCGTTGCCGGGCGCATCCAGATGGAACAGCGCTTGCGCGTAATACCCGGATTTCGCTATGGAATAGACCCGGCCCTCCTTCTCCAGAAGCGAATAGGCGTACTGCACTGTCGAGATGGATACATTCAGCCGATCAGCCAGCTGACGCAGCGATGGCAGGCGCACCGTGGTGCTCCCCCCTGCATCATCAATCAGCATTGTCAGATATCGATAAACGGCTTGGTAAACGAAGTCATTGTCCCGCGCGCCTTTCACAACCTTGTTCCTGTACACAGCGGTTCACAATCCACCTCCTGGCTCACGGTCAGCGTTCCGTCGACCGCTCGAATGGCGAGGCGGAACCCACCTCATCCGATCCCGCATTTTCCAAGGCGCATTCGGCGGGTGCTTGAATCTGTACGGGGCCCATCGCATAGAGACGGATCACCAGCCTCACCGGCAAACCGCTGACTTCCGTCAGCCACTTCAACACTTGCTCTGGCGCGTGCAAGCCCTGCATGGCGCGGTGCAGGTCAGGCATGGCGACGAGCATGCCGGGATGACAGTTGCGCAGGAACCGCTCGAGGCCTTTGCCACTGTCGATGAATGGTGCGAACAACAGGCACGCCAACTGCGTTTCGTTCAATCCGAAACCATTGCTCAGGTAATCCTCGGCAAGCGTGCGCAGCTGCTCTGGTCCGCCGGCGTTGTCGTAGCTGGACAGCAAGTGCTCGCAGACAGGCTCGGCAACCTGCTTTCGCCGCATGTCGGCCAGCGTGTGCCGGACGTAGTCGTCGATGCCCGCCTCATAGGCGCGCCCTTCGATGAACCGGGCGTACAAACCTCGCACATGTGCCGAGATCAAAGGGTCAGCAAAAATCGCTTCGCCCTGGTACAGCGCCAGGTCGTCGGGTTCATAACCGAGAAATTCTCCCAGCAGTAGCCAACGATCTTCGATTTTGCCAACCATCATGTCGTTGATGTCGATAAAACTGGTACGTCGGCAGGCCTCGAACTCGCCTTCGGGGCGCCAGGCAATGCGGTCACCTTCCGGGAGCAGCTCGCCATAGAAATTGTCACCAAGCCCGTCGAGCAGAGGAAACAGCGCTTCGAATCCGGCATTGACGTTGCCTGGCCCCGCTATCGCCACACGCTGCATGGCGCGGTTCAGACCCTCGAGAAATTGCTGCTGACTGCCTTTGTTTTCAGTGCTGATCATGGCGTCGACACCATTGTTCCAACGGGCAATCTGGCTGTAGTACTCGGCCGTCGCCAGATAGGCTTCATCCCATAATTCAGGGGTTTCAAGCCAGGTGCGACAGTGCCCGACCAGCAGCAGATTGACGCGACTGGCCTCACGCCCCTCATCGCTGACAGGCGTGCGATGGTCGAACGGCAGCACCTCGCGGTTATCGACCATCAGCACTTCGACCCGCGGATCGTCATAAAGAAACAGAGCGCTGTAGCTGCGATGCAGGTTCTGCAGGGCGACCGGGCTGTCGCCATTCCAGCGAAGGGAGGCCACGCGCAGCTGGAAAGTCGCCGGGGCGCGGCCGGCAATGGTCAGTTGCGCCGCCCGAAGCAGGGCCAGGGTGTAACAGCTGTCACGCAGGCCGGACTGATGCACCAGCACCTTGAACTGCCCGATGTTTTCCATGCCGCCAGCGGCCACCACCAGGCGCTGTATCAGCAACTGCAATGCCGTGCGCTCGGCTCGGGAAAAGAAACTCAGCAGACGCTGCAATACTTGCTGATAGACATAATTCATTGCCTGATCATGGATCGTGCTCATCGGTATTTACCCGGTATCAAAAGTTTCATGCCGCGCAGACATGACAATGAGCGCGCGACAATTTGATCAATAAGTAATAGACGCTGAAATGCTAACACTTACAAAGTTGTAGTTATTTGAAACACTTGACCTGAAAAAATCCTCCCAGATGCCAAGCATGGCGCTCAACCGCCCGTATTCATTGACCTTTTGCCATCCACAAATGATCTGAGGAAACTTCCCACAACGTCCCACGACAAATCATTACAAGAAAAGGAGAAGCAACTTCCGAAACGCCCTACAGCAATTAAACAGAAATTGACGAAGCCAGCCGAGCCAGCCATTTGATATTGCCCTGGACAAATTGAATGCACAGCCATAGCTCATTCCTTGAGATGAAAGTAATCATTCAATTATCAGTGCTTATAGTGTGATTAGAAGATACAGATCGAAGGCAAAAACCAGTTCAGTTGCTGAAGGGCCGATGCTTCGATATCGGGAAGGGTTTACTGACAGCGGAGGATCTAAACAGAAAAGAGTCCGTGGCGGCCACGGACTCTGATGAGCGGATTTACGCGGTTTCCACTTGCAGGGCCACTCGCTCGCGGCATGGGCATTCGTCCATGTAGCGATGCGCTTCAACGAACTCGTTGAACGCGAATACACGAGTCTTTAGCGGCAGGAGCACGCGGTCAGCGGTCAACTGGTTGATGTCACGCAGAGCACGTTGCAGAGCGACGTGATCCTGGACAATGCCCAGCTCCGGCTTGCCGGTGAAGTTGCCGATGCAGTGCACGAAGAACTGGATGTTCTTCTGGAACGCTGCGCACGCCGGGAACGGAGTCTGATTGCCGCCCTGCAGGCCGTACAGAACCAGACTACCGCGTGGCGCCAGCACATCGCCGAGCAACGACATCTGCGGACCGCCAAGACCATCGAATACCACATCGACGCCGCGGTTGTCGGTGATCTTGTTGATGCGCATCAACAGATCTTCCTCTTCGGTGACGATGACCTTCTCCGCGCCGAGGGACAGCAGGTACTCGCGCTCCTCCGCCGATTTGGTCGCGGCGATCACTCGCACACCCAGCGCTTTACCAAGCTGGACAAACGACGGGCCGGCGCAGTGGCTGGCGTCAGTCACCAGCGCAAATTGACCGGGTTTGACCCGCGCCAGATCGGCATAGGCAAAGTAGGCGATCAGCAGCGGCGTGTAATGCACGCTCGCTTCGATCGGGCTGAGCACATCCGGGTAGCGGGTCAGCGCGGTGCGCGGCAGAACGATCGACTCGCCGTACACCGGATAATCGTTCGGACTTTCAGCCGGAAAACTGGCTACCTTGTCGCCGACGGACAGGTCGTCGACATCAGCGCCCACCGCAGTAACCACGCCAGCCATTTCATGACCGAGACCCGAAGGCAGACGTGCCTGGGACGACGCCAGATTCTGGCGCCACAGGGTGTCGTACCAACTGATGCCGATTGCCTCGACACGTACCTGCACTTCGCCAGGACCTGGCTGAGCAGCCGCATGCTCTTCGCATTTGAGCACCTCGGCCGGACCAAACTTGTGAAAACGGATCGTGCGGGACATCGCAAACCTCGTCAAAGTAACCTCTAATGCCATGAACTCTATCTGGGCTTTTGACCCAAGACCATCAGTGGCTATTAATAGTCGACATGCCTGTCATTGATTCCGCATCAAGGGCGGCATTGGCAAATTCCATGAAAAAAGGCCTGCCACCGTCGCAGTAAAGCTGAATTTTCCGGTGCAGAGTACCAGCCTTTCCCCGTAAGATTCATGCCGGCCATTGTTCTCATATGGCCGCCCTCGTCAAGTTTGATGACTCTGCCAGGACTCCAGATGAATCGTAATGACCTGCGTCGTGTCGACCTGAACCTGCTGATCGTGTTCGAAACATTGATGCACGAACGCAGTGTGACCCGGGCCGCGGAAAAATTGTTCCTCGGCCAACCGGCTATCAGTGCCGCTTTATCGCGCCTGCGCAGCCTGTTTGACGATCCCTTGTTTGTCCGCACCGGCCGCAGCATGGAACCCTCCGCGCGCGCGGTGGAAATCTTCGCCCTGCTCTCGCCTGCCCTCGATTCGATCTCGACCGCCGTCAGTCGTGCCGCCGATTTCGATCCCGCGACCAGCACGTCGGTGTTCCGCATTGGATTATCCGACGACGTCGAATTCGCCCTGCTGCCGATGCTGCTCAAGCGCCTGCGTGCCGAAGCACCAGGCATCGTCCTCGTGGTGCGACGGGTCAACTACATATTGATGCCGGGCCTGCTGGCCTCCGGCGAGATTTCGATCGGCGTCAGCTACACCACCGACCTGCCGGCGAACGCCAAGCGCAAGGTCCTGCGCCGCAGCGCACCGAAGCTGCTGCGCGCCGACACCGTGCCGGGGCCGCTGAGCCTCGACGACTACTGCGCCCGACCGCACGCACTGGTGTCGTTCGCAGGCGACCTCAGTGGTTTTGTCGATGAAGAACTGGAAAAGCTCGGACGCAAACGCCACGTGGTGCTGGCCGTGCCGCAGTTCAACGGATTGGGCACGTTGCTGGCAGGCACCGATATTGTCGCGACCGTGCCGGATTACACAGCTGAGGCACTGACGGCGGCCGGCGGTCTGCGTGCTGAAGACCCGCCACTGCCTACGCGGACCTTTGAATTGCATATGGCCTGGCGCGGGTCGCAGGACAACGACCCGGGGGAGCGGTGGTTACGGTCGCGGATTCAGATGTTCTTTGGCGACCCCGATAGCCTCTAGGAACTACTTGCCACCCGTCACGTCAAGAAAAGTCCCGGTAACAAACGAAGCCTCCGCGCTGGCCAGCCACAAGATGGCCCGCGCCACCTCTTCCGGCTGTCCGCCTCGGCCCATCGGGATCGAGTCCTTCACGCGATCCACCCGCCCCGGCTCGCCGCCGCTGGCGTGCATGTCGGTATAGATGTGGCCCGGGCGAATGCAGTTGACCCGAATACCCTCGCGCGCGACTTCTTTGGCAAAGCCGATGGTGAAGGTTTCCAGCGCGCCTTTCGATGCTGCGTAGTCGACGTATTCATTGGGGCTGCCCAAGCGCGCCGAGGCAGAAGAAACGTTGATGACTGCCCCACCTGTGCCGCCGTGCCGATAAGCCATGCGCTTCACCGCTTGCTGCGCGCACAGGATCGGTCCCAGAGCATTGACCGCGAAGATGCGTTGCATGCGTTCGAAGCTCAGGTCCTCCATGCGTGACTGCTTCGCCAGCACGCCAGCGTTATTCACAAGAACATCGATGCGTCCGAACGAGCGATCGATGGCCGAGAACAGTTCAGCAACCTGCTCGGGGTCAGAACTGTCAGCACGCACCGCGAGGCCTTTGCGACCCATTGCTTCGACATCGGCCACCACCGCCAGCGCAGCGGACTCGTTGGCGACGTAGCTGATGGCAACGTCGTAGCCTTGTGCTGCGGCGAGTCGGGCGGTGGCCGCGCCGACTCCGCGACTGCCGCCGGTGATCAGAATCAGCGGTGCTTGCGAGACTTTGTCCATGCGACGTTCTCCTGAGCAGTTGGGCTGTGTCAGCCGATGATGATGGCGCCGCTGGCAATGACCACGCACGCCAGAATCCTGCGGACGGTGAGTTTTTCACCGAGGAACAAATAGCCGAGCAACGCCGCGAACAACACGCTGGTTTCGCGCAAGGCTGACACCGCGCCCAGTGGCGCTTCGTTCATGGCGTAGATAACGATTGCGTAGGCCAGCAACGAGACCAGTCCGCCGACCGCAGCGGTCAGCATTCCGGGCCGTACGGAAAACAGACTGCGAGCATCGCGCAGGCCGATATACACCAGCGGCATCAGCACGCCCCACAGTGCGCTCATCCAAACCGTGTAAGCCAGCGGCGCCCCCGACAGTCTGGCGCCAATGCCATCGACCACGCTGTAGGCGGCAATAAAGCAACCGGTACCCAGCGCATACGGAAGGCTCGGCACCGACAGGCTGCGCCCGCGAAAGGCCAGGGAAATGATTCCGCCGGATACCAGACCGATGCCGAGCAGTTCGCCGGGGGTAATGGTTTCGCCGGCAAACAGCGCGGCGCCGAGGGTGATCAGCGCCGGCGAGGAGCCACGGGAAATCGGATAGATCTGCCCAAGGTCGCCGACCCGATAGCTGCGCACCAGAAACAGGTTGTAGCCGACATGCAGCAGTGCCGAGAGCAGCGCATAACCCCAGCTCTCAGGTGCAGGCGCGTCCATGAAAAAGGCGGCGATGACGCAGACGATGGCGATGGCCACGCACATCATCGTCATCGACCAGAGCCGGTCGGCGCCGCCGCGCAGCAGCGCGTTCCAGCTAGCGTGCAGGAGCGCGGCGAACAGAACAAGAAGTACGAGATGGATTGGCATGCGGCATTCTAGGCATCACTGGCATTGGCATTACAGCGAAGTTTCCTCATTGAAGCATGAGTAAAAGCTCATGCCTCAGCACTGGGCGCTCTGCACCTTCAACGCCTCACCCAGTAACCATTCACGAAAATTGACGATATGTGGCTGTGCTTCAATGCCTTTGGGACAGACGAAATAGTAGGCCAGCGGCGAAGTGAACGGCACATCGAACAGCCTCACCAGGCGGCCATCGGCGATTTCATTCTCGACATGGCCGCTGCGCACCAGCGCCACACCCTGGCCGAGCAACGCAGCTTCCACCGTCATATTGGTATCACCAAACCTGACGCCTTCGCGCAGCGGTAAAAACTCCAGCCCGACGGACTGAAACCACACCTCCCATTTCGGCGCCAACTCGGCGCCGTCGCGAATGAGTAACGGCATCTGCAGCAACTCGGCGGGAGTGCCGGGCGTGCCGACGCGCTGCAGCAGTTCAGGACTTGCCACGGGAAACACCTGCTCGCCAAACAGAAACTCCGAATACAGACCGGGATAATTGCCTTTGCCCAAGCGGATCGCGACATCGGCTTCGCCATTGGCGAAGTGGATGATCTTGTCCGTGGTATCCAGCGACACCAACAGCTCCGGGTGTTGGCGTGACAGGTTCGGCAAGCGTGGCAGCAGCCACTTCAACGCGAACGAATAGGTGGTGCTGACAGACAGGCGAACCCTGTCCTTTTGCTCGCGCAGATCCTCCAGCGTTGCTTCAAGGCTCATGAAAAATTCGCGCACGATCGGCGCCAGCGTCGCCCCCGCTGCGGTGAGTCGTAACGCTTTACCGCGCTCGAACAATTGCAATCCCCAAAGTTCTTCAAGGTGCCGGAGCTGATGACTGACGGCGCTTTGGGTCACGTGCAGTTCTTGAGCGGCAGCCGTGAACGTCGGGTGCCGGGTGGCCACTTCGAAAGCCCGCAGGGTCGCGGTCGGGGGCAGGTCGCGCATAGATGAAAGTTCCGGGGTTGGCAGAAGCTGACGGCATGAATATCAGCTCATGTTAGAGCGGAATGCTTTCGCATGCCTCTCGCCCCAAGTGGATTTGGTGACGATCGGGTTTCGGTTTAGCCGCAGACCCACAAATCGAAAGCCGAGATCCGATGACAAACCTTATGGTAACGATTAGATTACCGCCGCCCCGCCAATGGAGAGTCGGGCATTCAGTCTCTCTGCTCTCGTTGGCGGCGATGTTTGCACCAACGAAAACACCGGGGCGTATCTGTCCCGTCTTTCGACTGACCATTTTTTAGGGAAAAAAACATGAGCCTGGTTTTCTGCCGTGGTTGCGCCAAGGAAATAAGTACACTGGCATTGGCATGCCCACAGTGCGGCGCACCTCAAGCGCCACTGCATTCGATTGCCAATGGCCCCGTCATGGCAAGCGGCAACCCGTACGTGGAAGCGCTGAAGAAATATGCCGTGTTCACCGGACGCGCCACGCGCCGTGAATACTGGATGTTCTTTCTGATCAACATGGGCATCGCTATTGTCATGAGCGTTTTTGACGCCATGCTCAAGACCGGTGGCGTTTTGCAGAGCCTGTACAACCTGGCAATGCTGTTGCCGAGCCTCGCTGTTGGCGTACGGCGCATGCACGACACTGACCGCAGCGGCTGGTGGATTCTGCTGCCTATCGTCAACATCGTGTTCCTGGCGCAGGACAGCCAACCCGGTCCCAACCGTTTTGGTGCGAATCGCAAAGGTTTCAACTGACCCTCAGCCGCATCGCGGATCGAAACGGCCTTTATGGCCGTTTCTTTGTTTTGGGTTATCGTTTTCGGGGCCGCGCTGGATCGTTGCGGTTCAGGCAACAAACTTTTGCCAGGGAACCAATTGATAGCCCCCTAACGAAAGGTGCATGCTAGAGGGCTGCCTCGGCCCTTATATCATTCCGAATGATAGTTACCTTTGCTTCATTCGATTCGTGCCATCACACCCGCGCCGAGCATCATCCGCCCATCTTCAACAATTCGGCGGATTGCATCCATGGAACAATCACTCAAACATTTGCGCTTCCCGTTGGCCATGCTGGCCGTACTGGTGATGAGCGCCTGCGGCAAAACCCCTGAGACTGCCGGCGCCCCGCCCGCTGCCAAAGTCAGCGTGGCGAAGGTTATCGAACAACCGGTCAACGAGTGGGACGAATTCACCGGGCGCCTCGAGGCGCCGGAAACCGTTGAAATCCGTCCACGGGTTTCTGGCCAGATTGATCAAGTCGCGTTCACCGAAGGCGCGCTGGTCAAGAAAGGCGACCTGCTGTTCCAGATCGACCCGCGTCCGTTCCAGGCCGAGGTACGCCGCCTCGAAGCTCTGGTTGCTCAAGCCCGCGCCACCGCCACTCGCAGCGAAAACGAAGCGGCGCGCGGCGAACGCCTGCGTACCAGCAACGCCATTTCCGCTGAACTGGCCGACTCGCGCACCAGCGCCGCCCAAGAGGCCCGCGCCGCCGTTGGTGCCCTGCAGGCACAACTGGACCTGGCCAAACTGAATCTGAGCTTCACCCGCGTGACCGCACCGATCAGCGGCCGCGTCAGCCGCGCCGAAATCACTGCCGGCAACCTGGTGACCGCCGACACCACCGCGTTGACCAGCGTCGTCTCCACCGAAAAGGTCTACGCCTACTTCGACGCCGACGAACGCGTGTTCCTCAAATACACGCAACTGGCCCGCAACGGTCAGCGCGGCGCCACCACGCCGGTGTACATGGGCCTGTCCAACGAAGACGGCAACCCGCACCTGGGCCAGATGAACTTCGTCGACAACCAGGTCAACCCGAAAACCGGCACCATCCGTGGCCGTGCCGTCTTCGACAACGCTGACGGCACCTACACCCCGGGCCTTTACGCTCGCTTGAAACTGGTCGGCAGCGGCACCTACAACGCCATGCTGATCAATGACGAAGCCGTGGGCACTGACCTGGGCAAGAAGTTCGTGCTGGTGATGGATGGCGACAACAAGACTGCGTACCGCGCCGTCGAACTCGGTCCGAAAATCGAAGGCCTGCGCATCGTCCGCAACGGTCTGAACAAGGACGACACCATCATCGTCAAGGGTCTGCAACGGGTTCGTCCTGGTTCCCCGGTCACCCCTGAGGTGATTCCGATGGCCAGCGAGCAGACCCTCGCCGCCCTCGCTCAACAACGTCAAGCGCTGGAAGCCAGCAACCTGCCCAAAGTTGCCCCTGCCAAGGGTGCATCGGGTTCGGCTGCGAAGCTGGCTGCTACGACCCCACGCGGTTAAGGGACGACAACTCCGATGAATTTTTCCCAATTCTTCATTTCCCGGCCGATCTTCGCAGCGGTGCTGTCGCTGTTGATCCTGATCGCCGGTGCGATCTCGCTGTTCCAGTTGCCGATCAGCGAATACCCGGAAGTCGTGCCGCCGACCGTGGTCGTGCGTGCCAACTTCCCGGGGGCCAACCCCAAAGTCATCGGTGAAACCGTGGCCGCTCCTCTGGAGCAGGCGATCACCGGCGTCGAGAACATGCTGTACATGTCCTCGCAATCGACCGCTGACGGCAAGATCACCCTGACCATCACCTTCGCCCTGGGCACTGACCTGGACAACGCGCAGGTGCAGGTGCAGAACCGGGTGACCCGGACCGAGCCCAAGCTTCCCGAGGAAGTGACGCGCATCGGTATCACCGTCGACAAGGCTTCGCCCGACCTGACCATGGTTGTGCACTTGACCTCGCCGGACAAACGCTACGACATGCTCTACCTGTCCAACTACGCGATCCTCAACATCAAGGATGAGCTTGCTCGCCTCGGTGGTGTCGGTGACGTGCAGTTGTTCGGTATGGGCGACTACTCGCTGCGCGTCTGGCTTGATCCGAACAAGACCGCTTCGCGCAATCTGACCGCGACCGATGTGGTCACGGCGATTCGCGAGCAGAACCGTCAGGTCGCCGCCGGTCAACTGGGCGCGCCCCCTGCCCCGACCGCGCAAAGCTTCCAGCTGTCGGTCAACACTCAAGGCCGTCTGGTCTCCGAGGAAGAGTTCGAGAACATCGTCATCCGCGCAGGCGACGACGGTGAGATCACTCGCCTGAAGGACATCGCGCGCATTGAACTGGGTTCCAGCCAATACGCCTTGCGCTCGCTGCTGAACAATCAGCCGGCGGTGGCAATCCCGATCTTCCAGCGTCCTGGCTCCAACGCTATCGACATTTCCAACGAAGTGCGCGGCAAGATGGAGGAGCTGAAGAAAGGCTTCCCGCAGGGCATGGACTACAGCATCGTGTATGACCCGACGATCTTCGTCCGTGGCTCGATCGAGGCGGTGGTTCATACCTTGTTCGAAGCGCTGATCCTCGTGGTGCTGGTGGTGATCCTGTTCCTGCAGACCTGGCGCGCCTCGATCATTCCGTTGGTGGCGGTGCCGGTATCGTTGATCGGTACGTTTGCGGTCATGCACCTGTTCGGTTTCTCGCTCAACGCCCTGTCGCTGTTTGGCCTGGTACTGGCCATCGGTATCGTGGTCGACGACGCAATCGTGGTGGTGGAGAACGTCGAGCGAAACATCGAACTTGGACTGACGCCGGTCGAAGCGACCAAGCGCGCCATGCGTGAAGTGACCGGGCCGATCGTGGCCACGGCACTGGTACTGTGTGCGGTTTTCATCCCGGCGGCATTCATTTCCGGCCTCACCGGGCAGTTCTACAAACAGTTCGCGTTGACCATCGCGATCTCGACAGTAATCTCGGCATTCAACTCGCTGACCCTGTCGCCAGCGCTGGCTGCTGTGTTGCTGAAAAGTCACGACGCGCCGAAAGACCGCTTCTCGAAAGTACTCGACAGAATCTTCGGTGGCTGGCTGTTCCGTCCGTTCAACCGTTTCTTCGACCGTGCCAGTCATGGCTACGTCGGCACCGTGCGCCGGGTCATCCGTAGCAGCGGCATCGCCCTGCTCGTGTATGCAGGCCTGATGGTGCTGACCTTCTTCGGTTTCTCCAGCACGCCGACCGGTTTCGTACCCGGCCAGGACAAGCAATACCTGGTGGCCTTCGCGCAATTGCCGGACGCCGCGAGCCTGGATCGCACCGAAGACGTGATCAAGCGCATGTCCGACCTCGCGCTGAAACAGCCAGGCGTGGAAAGCGCCGTAGCGTTCCCAGGGCTGTCGATCAACGGCTTCACCAACAGCCCGAACGCCGGCATCGTCTTCGTGACGCTGAAACCGTTCGACGAGCGTAAAGACCCGAGCATGTCCGCCGGTGCGATTGCCGGTGCCTTGAACGGCCAGTACGCGAACATTCAGGAAGCGTACATGGCGATCTTCCCGCCACCGCCGGTACAAGGCCTGGGCACCATTGGTGGTTTCCGCCTGCAGATCGAAGACCGGGGCAACCTCGGCTACGACGAGCTGTACAAAGAAACCATGAACATCATCAACAAGAGCCACAACGTGCCGGAACTGGCCGGCCTGTTCACCAGCTACACAGTGAACGTGCCGCAGGTCGATGCCGCCATCGACCGGGAAAAAGCCAAGACCCATGGCGTGGCCGTCAGCGACATCTTCGACACCCTGCAGATCTACCTGGGTTCGCTGTATGCCAACGACTTCAACCGCTTCGGGCGCACCTATCAGGTCAACGTTCAGGCCGAACAGCAGTTCCGTCTTGAGTCCGACCAGATCGGTCAGCTGAAAGTGCGCAACAACAAAGGCGAGATGATCCCGCTGGCAACCTTCATCAAGGTCAGCGACACCTCCGGGCCGGATCGCGTGATGCACTACAACGGCTTTATCACCGCTGAAATCAACGGTGCCGCAGCCCCGGGCTACAGCTCTGGCCAGGCAGAAAAAGCCATCGAGAAACTGCTCAAGGAAGAACTTCCGAACGGCATGACCTACGAGTGGACCGACCTGACCTACCAGCAGATTCTGTCCGGCAACACCGCGCTGTTCGTATTCCCGCTCTGCGTACTGCTGGCGTTCCTGGTGCTCGCCGCACAATACGAAAGCTGGAGCCTGCCACTGGCGGTGATCCTGATCGTACCGATGACCCTGCTGTCGGCCATTACTGGTGTGATCATCTCCGGCGGTGACAACAACATCTTCACCCAGATCGGCTTGATCGTACTGGTGGGACTTGCCTGTAAAAACGCGATTCTGATCGTCGAGTTCGCCAAGGATAAACAGGAAGAAGGCCTCGACCCGCTCGCAGCGGTACTGGAAGCCTGCCGCCTGCGTCTGCGGCCGATCCTGATGACCTCCTTCGCGTTCATCATGGGTGTGGTGCCACTGGTGTTCTCCAGCGGTGCCGGTGCCGAAATGCGTCACGCCATGGGTGTGGCAGTGTTCTCCGGGATGCTCGGGGTGACCTTCTTCGGTCTGCTGCTGACGCCAGTGTTCTACGTACTGATCCGTAACTTTGTCGAACGCGGCGAGCAGCGCAAAGCAGCCAAAGCCCTGCAATTGGAGGCGCAACAATGAGTCTGAAAGTCTTCCTGCCGAGTCTGCTGGTGCTGGCCCTCAGCGCCTGCGCCGTCGGCCCCGACTACAAGACCCCAGCCACGGAGGCGGCCAATATTACGACCGCCACCGACGGCGCCGCCGGGCAAAAAAATTTCGACCGTTCGAAATTCGAAGGCATCTGGTGGCAGCAATTCGACGATCCGACCCTCAACCAGTTGGTGAGTCAGTCGCTACAAGGCAACCGTGAACTACGCGTGGCGTTCGCCCGCTGGAAAGCCGCCCGGGCAATCCGCGACGACGCCAGCAACGACGCGATGCCAACCATCACCAGCCGCGCCAGCAGTGACCTGGGCAAAGGCCAGATTCCTGGCCAGACCACCGACCGGGTCAATAGCGAACGCTATGACCTCGGTCTGGACATGGCCTGGGAGCTTGACCTGTTCGGCCGCATCCAGCGCAACCTGGAAGCCAGTGATGCCGACCAGCAAGCCGCCGAAGCCGATCTGTACCAGCTGCAAGTCACCATGATTGCCGAACTGGTCGATGCCTACGGTCAACTGCGCGGCGCACAGTTGCGGGAAAAGATCGCCGTGGCCAACCTGAACAACCAGGAGGAGTCGCGCAAGATCACCATCAGCCTTCGTGACGCCGGTGTCGGTGATCAGCTCGATGTCGAGCGCGCCGATGCGCGTCTGGCCAACGTTGAAGCCACTGTGCCGCAGTTGCAGGCGGAACAGGTTCGGCAGAAAAACCGTATCGCCACCCTGCTCGGTGAGCGCCCGGACAAGCTGACCGTCGACCTGAGCCCGAAAGACCTGCCGGCCATCGCCAAGGCGCTGCCAATCGGTGATCCGGGTGAACTGCTGCAACGTCGTCCGGACATCCTCAGCGCCGAGCGGCAACTGGCTTCGGCCACTGCGCGCATCGGCGTGGCCAAGGCCGATTTGTTCCCCCGGGTCAGTCTCAGCGGTTTCCTCGGCTGGACGGCCGGACGTGGCTCGCAAATCGGTTCCTCGGCGGCCAACGCCTGGGCACTCGGCCCGAGCATCACTTGGGCCGCGTTTGACCTCGGCAGCGTCCGCGCTCGTTTGCGTGGCGCAGATGCTGACGCCGAGGGCGCGCTGGCCAACTACGAGCAACAGGTACTGCTGGCTCTCGAAGAATCGGAAAACGCCTTCAGCGATTACGGCAAGCGTCAGCAACGCCTGATCTCGCTGATCCGTCAGAGCGAATCGAGTCGCAAGGCTGCCGATCTGGCGGAAATCCGCTATCGCGAAGGCACCACCGACTTCCTTGTCCTGCTCGACGCCCAGCGTGAGCGCCTGAACGCCGAAGACAGTCAGGCCCAGGCCGAAGTCGAGTTGTATCGCGGCATTGTCGCGATCTACAAGGCCCTCGGCGGTGGCTGGCAACCGGAGACAGTTGCCAGCAAGTAAAGATTGTTAAAGAGCTCCTTTGGTTGGCCGCAACCAACCAAATTTTTTGCCCCGCGCATCATTCGGTCGCGGGGTTTTTTTATGCCTGCCTGATTCACCAATCCCGTGTAGGAGCTGCCGAGTGCAACGAGGCTGCGATCCTTGATGGGAATGCAGCCGGGGACGCTCTGCGTCCCAAGATCAAAAGATCGCAGCCTCGTTGCACTCGACAGCTCCTACAGGGGAATCAGGGTTCCAGGACGGTGACGGTGGCGGTTGTACCGGCGCGCAGGCGATGCTTGCCGGCAAAGTCGCCATCGATGCCGATACGCACCGGCACCCGTTGCGCCAGTTTCACCCAGGTGTAACTCGGGTTGATGTTCGCCAGCAGACGACTGCCCGGCGCGTTTTCGCGGTCGGCGATGGCGAAGGCGATGCTTTCTACCGTGCCGCCGAAACGCTCACCGCTCATCAATTGAATGCGTACCCGATCACCCTCCTCGATTCGCGGCAACTTGGTTTCCTCGAAATAACCGCTGACATAAAAGGAATCGCTGTCGACCAGCGCCAGCAGTGCCCCGCCCGCCTGTGCGTAATCACCCTGGCGGGTCAGCAGGTTGGTCACGTAACCGCTCACTGGCGATTCAACGCGGGTGCGCTGCAAGTCCAGTTCGGCTTGGGTCAGCGCGGCAATTGCCAGTTGCACATTGGCTTCGGCCAGCCCGAGGTTTGCCTGATTGCGCAGCAGATCCGCCTGGGCAACCGCCACGTCGGTACTGGCCTTCTCCCATTCTTCACCGGAAATCGCGAAGCCCTGCTTCAGCGTACGGCGGCGGCGCTCCTCGCTTTGACGTTGCTTGAGCAACGCTTCACTGGCGACGATTGCCGCTTGCGATTGCCCCAGCGACGCCTTGGACACTTCCACTGAACGCCGGGCGTGCTCGACCGCCAGCTGATAGCGCGCCGGATCGATCTCCAGTAACAATTGGCCCTTGTCGACATGCTGGTTGTCCTGCACTGCCAGTTTGACGATTCGCCCCGAAACATCCGCCGACAGCGTCACCACATCCGCCCTCACCCGAGCATCCCGTGTCCACGGCGCGCGGGTGTAATACTCCCAGGCAAACCAGCCAAGGACGATCGCCAGGATCACCACTGCCACGGTCATCATTCGTGCAACTAGTGCTTTCAAGACATCAGGCTCCCATCAACAGAATCAGCGTGGCGCAGACACAGGCATACAGTGCGCCTTCGAACAGTGCTTCATGCCACACCAGGCGCAGCACGCCGAGGCGCCGCAGACACCAGTCCAGCAACATGAAGATCGGAATCGCCAGTAACAGTGCCTGGGCAATCGGCGGCAGATAAACCCCGCCAATTTCGAAATCAATGGGCAAGTTGCGGTTCTCCTTCCAGGCCTTGAGGTTGCAAATATTCGCCGTGCCGCTCGAGGAACGACACCACAATCAGCAGCGCCACGCGCATACGGAACACCGACCACAGATGTTCATGACTGGTGGCGTGCAGCTCGTCCAGCTCATCGCCGAGTTGGTGCAACGTGGCCAGCAGCGCCGCAAGCTGGACATCGTCGCGACCGGCAACCAAACGACCAGTCTTGCGCAACGCCGACGCCAGGCGTTGGCCGAACGCATCGGTGAGTAACCCATTGTTCTGCGCCTGCTGCCGCAGCTGATGCATGGCCACGCCCAAGGCCACGCATGCCAGGCTGATTTCATACAAGCGCTGCATGGCACGATCGTTCGCCGCTGGCAGCAGGCCGAGCATGCTGGTCAGGCGATCGGTCATCCGACTCTCGAAAGCGAATTGTTGTTCATCGGTCGCCGGCATTTTGCTCAGTTGGTACACCTGCTCCCGCGCTTCGCCGTACAGGCGGCGGATGCGCAAGGCCGGGCGGAACGGGAAGATCAGCGCATAAACGATCAGGGCCAGCATCGCTGCACTGACGTAGGCGCCGGCGAATTCGAACCATTGGATCGCCGTGTTCTGCCCAGTGCCGGTATTTTGCGGTCCGAGCATGAGGAAACTGGACAGGCCAAGGCCCATGCCGATACCGGCGGTGGCCGGACTGGAAATGCCCACAGCAATGGCATACAGCAGCGGCGCCAGCAGCAATGCCAGCAGCTCGAAATCACTGATCGCCGGCACCAGCATGAATTGGTACAACGCCGATACCACCAGTGCCAGGCCCAGTCCGCGCGCATAGCTTTGCGCAGCCATCAGCGGGCGCGGAAAAGTCGCCATCAGCGAGCAGAGAATCCCCACCAGAATCATCCCGCCACGCGCGCCATCCCACGCGGTTTCGATCCAGATCAGGCCGGACACCAACAGCGCGGTGAAGGCGCGAATGGCGTTCATTGAGGCCAGGGTGAAATCCAGATGCAAAGGACTGCTCTGGCCGCGATAGAGACAGCTGGCCGGGCGCCCTTCCTGAATCGCGTCGCTCAGTTCGAGGATCTGCTCAAGTTGCTGCAACAGGCGCGCCTGCTCCCAACGCAGCGCCCAGGCCAGTGAACGCAGGGTCGCGCTCATGTTCTCGGTCTGCTGCTCGGCCTTGTACGCCAACGCTTCGAACTGTTGCTGCAAGGTGACGAAACGCTGCCGATCGGCGCCAGACAGCGCGCGCCCCTGTTGCGCGAGCTGCTCCAGCAATGCCAATTCCTCGGCCCGCAACTGCTGAACCTCAAGCGGCAGATCGCCCTCCCAGCGTTCGATGAGCAATTCACGCTGATGACGCAGCGCGGTCAGTCGCGAGGTCAGCAGCATCAGTTGATTGCCGAGCAGCAATACCAGGTTGTCCGCGCTGCGCAACCGTGGCGCGTCGAAATACAAATGACGGCGCAAACCTTCCAGCGCGCTGATTTCACCTAGCAGCTGCATTTGCCTACGCTGGAAATCGGCTTCGCTTTCTTCCGTGCGAAGCACCTCGGCGGCGTGGCTGGCGGCCAGTTTGATGACCTGATCGATTTTGGCGAAATAGCCCTTGGCGACAGCTTCAGGCCGTGCCGTGAGCAAACTGACCACGCAGACACAGGCCACCGCCAACAAGGTTTCGGTGACACGGGTAACCGCTAGCAGAAACGTGCCGTCCTGATCCGGAATCGCCAGCAAGGCCACGACCACTGCGGTGTAACCACTGAGCACGAACGCTTGGGAACTGGTGTAGCGCAGCAAGGTGCCGCCCGCCGTGCACAGCGCCAGCCACAACGCCAATGTGGTAATGAACGGCAGCGGCGCCTGAGGGAAAATCGCCATGATCAACACCGCCACCGCCGCCCCCACGGTGGTGCCGATCACCTGGCCGAAACTGCGCGCCAGTGCCATCCCCGCCAATGGCTGGCTGACAATCACCACGGCCATGATCGACCACTTCGGCTGTTCGAGATCGAAAATGAACGCCAGATACAGGGTCAACAGGCCAGCGGCGATAGTCCGCAGGGCAAACAGCAGAACAGCCTGACCGGGATGGATCAGAGCCTTGAAATAAGCAAACAGCGCTGGCATGGGCACACTCTTCAAAACGACTTCTGCAAGCGTAGACATTGCAGCAAAAGCCTGACGGATTTCACAGTCGACACGTGTTGTAGGACGATTCGCTGGCAACGGTTTGACTCACGCGCCAAGCTGAACGAAGCTTGCCGCTCTGCTCAAGTTCGAAGCTTTCGGAAACCCGCATGACTCAGTCCCGCCGCAACCTGCTGATCGGCCTAGGCCTCGTCCTGATCCTCGGCGTCGTCTGGCTGTCCTGGCGCAGCAATGCACCGACTATTCCCGATGCTATCAAACATGGCTACAGCGAAGCGCTGAACGCCGCGCGCACCGGTGAGCCCGGAGCGGCGCGCCAGTTGTACCAGCAATTGGGGCGCCCGGACATCTCGGTCAAGCGCCGCGTCTGGCTGCATGGCGAGCTGCCCAACTATCCCAGCCCGCAGGCACTGAAACTGGCTGACATCGACTTGCATCACGAAGCGCCGCAAGTGCGCGTCGCAGCGATCAAAAGCATCGTCGGCCTGGTGCCCGGCGGGCAACGCAGCCTGTTGCTCGGGCCGCTGCTCGACGATGAAGAACAAACTGTCCGTTTCGCTGCGATCAATGCCCTGCTCGGCCTTACCCCGGACGAGTTGGGCCTGTATTTCGCGCCGCTACAGCAAGCCATCGACGGCTGGCAGCAGACGCTCGAAAGCCAGCCGGAAAGCGCTGCCAACTATGCGCAACTGGCACGTCTCTATATTCATAACGCCGAATACAAACAGGCACAGCAAGCGCTGGACAACACGTTGCGCCTGGAACCGGGCAACCTGGCGGCGCTGGTCATGCAGATCGATGTGCTCGACCGCCAGGGCCAGAGCGATGCGGCCCGCCAGTTACTTGCACAACAACTCAAGGCGCAGCCTGACTCGGCCTATCTGCAACATGCCCTGGGTCTGTGGCTGTTGCATCACGGCCAGCGCGAATACGCCCTGCTCGGCCTGTCCAAAGCGGTCGAACTGGAACCGGACAACAAGGATTATCGCTACGACCTCGCCACGACACTGCACAGTGCGGAAGAACTGGAAGCGGCGCAGAAACAATTGCAGGAAATCGTCCAGCGCCACCCCGCCGACCGCAAGGCGCGGGTGCTGCTGATCAACTATTGGAAGGAAAGCGGCCAGTTGCAGAATGTGCAGATTCTGCTGGCGCAACTGGAGCAGCTCAATCCGGACGACCCGGCCCTCCAACAGGGTCTTTAATCAAGGTAAAGCGGGTGCAATCAACCACCTGTCGAAAGAAAAAGCGGAACCGTGAACATGCCCTGAGGTCAAGTTATTCAGGCGGCTCACTTAGCCAGCCGCCGGATTACCCTAGTCATAAGAGGGCGTTTTTTGACTACATCAAACGAGTTGATCAGTGCAAAGGCCGCCGTCGGCATTGTAGGTCTGGATGACATCCTTGCCGGTGGCCTGTCTCGCGGCCATGTGTTTTTGCTCGAGGGGGAACCCGGGACCGGCAAAACCACCGTGGCCCTGCATTTTCTGCGCGCCGGTGCGCTGGCCGGGGAACGTTGCTTGTACATCACTCTCTCGGAAACCGAGAAAGAACTGCGTCAAGGTGCGCTCTCCCACGGCTGGGAGCTGAACGAAAACATCAAGATCTTCGAGCTGACACCGCCGGAAAGCCTGCTCAATGCCGAGCATCAGCAAAGCCTGCTGTATTCCTCGGACCTTGAACTGGGCGAGGCGACCAGGCAGATTTTCGAAGTTGTCGAACGCTTCAAACCGACCCGCGTAGTGCTCGACAGCCTTTCGGAGATCCGTCTGCTGGCGCAGAGCTCGTTGCGCTATCGTCGGCAGATTCTGGCGATCAAGCACTACTTTGTGCGCTACGACGCCACCGTCCTGCTGCTTGACGACCTGACTACCGAGTCCCTCGACAAGACCGTGCACAGTGTCGCCCACGGAGTGATTCGCCTTGAAGAGCTGACGCCAAGCTACGGCGCCGAGCGTCGTCGGGTACGAGTGGTCAAGTATCGCGGGCAGAAATACCGTGGCGGTTTCCACGATTTCACCATCATGGGCGACGGCGTCCATGTTTTCCCACGCCTGGTAGCGGCGGAACATCGCGGTGACTACCCACGTCTGCAGCTGTCCAGCGGCATCCCGCAAATGGACGCCCTGCTCGGCGGCGGCATCGAGACCGGCTCAAGCACGCTGATTCTCGGCCCGGCCGGTACCGGCAAATCGATGATTTCGATGATCTTCGCCGCCGCAGCGGTGGCCCGAGGCGAAAAAGCCGCGCTGTTCATTTTCGATGAAGAGCTGGGCCTGCTGTTCGAACGCATGCGTCATCTGGGCATCGACCTCAAAGCCTTGCAGGCCACCGGTAACCTGCTGATCGAACAGGTAGACGCCGCCGAATTGTCTCCCGGTGAGTTGTCCCATCGCGTGCGTCGTTGCGTCGATGAGCTGGGTATCAAAACCGTGGTGATCGACAGCATTAACGGATATCAAGCGGCGATGCCGGAAGAAAACGCGCTGGTGCTGCACATGCACGAGCTGCTGCTGTACCTTAACCGCAAAGGCGCGGCGACTTTCATGACGGTCGCCCAGCACGGTCTGGTGGGCGATATGCAGGCGCCGGTCGACATCACTTACCTGGCCGACACGGTGATTCTGTTGCGCTACTTCGAAGCCCTCGGCAAAGTCCGCCGGGCGATCTCGATTATCAAAAAACGTACCGGCAACCACGAGTCGACCATCCGTGAATACCGGATCTCCTCGCGTGGCATGACCATCGGCCAGCCGCTGGAGTCCTTCCAGGGCGTGCTGCGTGGCGTGCCGACTTATATGGGAGCGAGCAATCCATTGCTCGAGGATGAAAGCTTGTGACGGTCAACACGCCGTTGGCCGAGCGGGTGCTGGTGCTGGCGCCCATGGGTCGTGACAGCCAGATCGCGTTGATGATTCTCAACGAAGCCGGTTACGGCGGCATGGTGGCGCCGAATCTCGGCGCTCTGTGCATGGAACTGGAGGTCGGTGCCGGGTTGCTGCTGATTGCTGCTGAAGCGTTGCGCGGACCGGAACTGGAAGGACTTATCGCCTACCTTGACCAGCAGCCCGCGTGGTCGGACATGCCAATCGTGCTGCTGACTCATCATGGCGGCGATGAACAAGGGCCGCCGTCGCGCCTCAGCACCCTGCTCGGCAACGTGACTTTTCTCGAGCGCCCCTTCCATCCCGCGACTCTGGTCAGTCTGGTCTCCGCCGCCCTGCGCGGGCGGCGACGACAATATGAAGCGCGCGATCGGCTGATCGACCTGAGTGAAAGCGAACGCCGCCTGCAATCGACGCTGGAAACCCTCGAACAACAGGTTGAAGAGCGCACCGCACAGCTTCGCCACAACGAAGAAGCGCTGCGCCAATCGCAGAAAATGGAAGCGGTCGGCCAACTTACTGGCGGCATTGCTCACGACTTCAACAATATGCTCACCGGCATCATCGGTAGCCTGGAACTGCTGCGCCGGCGTCTGGCCCGGGGCCGCACCGAAGACCTCGACAGTCTGATCGATCTAGGCGTTACCTCCGCCAACCGCGCCGCCGGCCTGACTCACCGCTTGTTGGCGTTCTCCCGCCGGCAATCCCTCGACCCGAAAGCCGTGCAGATGAACACGCTGGTGCTGTCGATGGGCGAGCTGCTGCAACGCAGCCTCAATGAAAGCATTCATCTGGAAATGCGCCTGGACGACAACCTCTGGGTTGCCGAGGCCGATCCCAATCAACTGGAAAGCGCCCTGCTCAACCTGGTAATCAACGCCCGCGATGCGATGCCCGAGGGTGGCAAACTGGTGGTGGAAACCAGCAATCAGGTGCTGCATCGCGATTTCACCGCCGCTTACAGCAATCTGGAGCCGGGCGATTACGTGATGCTCAGCGTCACCGACAACGGCAGCGGCATGCCGCAAAGCGTGGTCAGCCGTGCGTTCGATCCGTTTTTTACTACCAAGCCGATCGGCCAGGGCACCGGCCTCGGACTGTCGATGATCTATGGCTTCAGCAAGCAATCACGCGGGCATGTGTCGATTGACAGTGAAGTCGATCAAGGCACCACGGTAAAACTCTACCTGCCGCGTTTCCGCGGTGAGGAAGTAGAAATCCCCGTCTCGGATTCGCAGCAGGCTCCGTATGCGATGGATGGCGAAACCGTACTCATCGTCGAAGACGATCCGGCTGTGCGCGTGTTGGTCAGCGCCGTGCTCAGTGAGTTGGGTTACGCGTTTGTGGAGGCCGGTGATGCCGATGGCGCCATGCCGATTCTAAATTCGACGCAACGTATTGATTTGCTGATCAGTGACGTTGGTCTGCCGGGGATGAACGGTCGGCAACTGGCGGAGGTCGGTCGGCAATACCGACCAGGTCTGAAAGTGTTGTTCATCACCGGTTATGCCGAACACGCGGCGGTGCGCGGTGGCTTCCTCGACTCGGGGATGCAGATGATCACCAAGCCTTTCACCTTTGATCTGCTCACCGCCAAGGTGCGCGAGATGATCAATAGCTAAAACAACGGGCGCCGTGATTGGGATTACGGCGCCCGTCGTTTTAATCAGGCCAGCAATTCCTGAATCTTTTCCTGCAGCACATCCAGATCGAACGGTTTCTCGAGGATCGGTGCCTTGCTGGTGATCGGGCTGCCGGTCTCACGGATTTCCTGCGGGTAGCCGCTGATGAAAATCACTTTCAGGTCCGGTCGCAGTTTCACTGCCGGCTCGGCGATCTGCACGCCGGAGATTCCGCCCGGCAGGCGGAAATCGGTAATCAGCATGTCCAGGTGAGGTTTGCTGGCGAGGATCTCGAAAGCCTGCTCACCGTTTTCCGCTTGCAACACGCGATAGCCCTGCCCTGACAGGTAATCTGTCAGGACCATCAAGATAACCGGTTCGTCTTCGACGACGAGTACTACATCTTGCGCATCTACGCTCATGGGAAGCCTATGTTCGGTCAATAGCTGCTGATACGACCGTGTGGTCACTCAGAGGTTGCGTCGGATATGCCGTTTTCCTGGATCGGCAGACAAACGCGAAACAGGGCGCCTTCGTTGATTTCACTTTCGACGACGATGGAGCCGCCATGGGCGGCGACGATCTGCTCGGAAATGAACAGACCCAGCCCGAGCCCGGCCACCACCGTCTTGGCGGACACCCGTTCGAACTGCTGGAAAATACGCTTCTGGTTCTCGGCGCTGATGCCGATGCCGTGGTCCTGAACTTCGACCCGCGCCTCGTCACCTTCGCGATAGACGCGCACCTGAATCGGGCTGCGACCACCGTAACGCAAGGCGTTGGTCAGCAGATTGGATACCACTTGCTCGATGCGGAACTCGTCCCAGCAACCTTCGACCGGCTCGGGCGCTTCAAAGGAAACACTGGTCTCAGCCGCTTCCATTTGCGAGGCGAAGTTCTGCAACAGGTTGCCGACCAACTGCACCAGATCGAAACGACTCGGGCGGATCGACAGTTTGCCGGTGCGGATTCGCGAAACATCGAGCATGTCTTCGATCAGGCGAATCAGGCTTTTGATCTGCCGCTCATCGCGGTCGACCATCGCCTGCATCTTGTCGAGCGTAAACGCCGAGGCGTTGTCCCGGGCCAGGTGCATCTTGCGCAGCTGGGTTTCGAGAATCAGCCCGTTGAGCGGCGTACGCACCTCATGTGCGACGATCGACATGAAGTCATCGCGCATGCGCACCGCTTGCTCGAGCTCAAGCTGAGTGCTTTGCAGTTGTTGCAGCAGCGCTTCCTGCTCGCGTCGGGCCTGCTCCAGCGCCTCGACCTGCTGCTTCATGGCTTTGCTTTGGCGATACAGATCGACGAAAACGTTGACCTTGCTCTTCACCGCATGAATGTCCAGCGGCTTGTGCAGGAAGTCCACCGCACCGCTTTCATAGCCCTTGAACGCGTAATTGAGTTCACGGCCGGCGGCGCTGACGAAGATGATCGGGATGTTCTTGGTTTTCTCGGTGCCGCGCATCAACTCGGCCAGTTCAAAGCCGTTCATGCCGGGCATCTGCACGTCGAGAATGGCCATGGCGAATTCGTGTTGCAGCAGCAGCGACAGTGCTTCGTCCGCCGACAGAGCCTTGTAGACCGTGCGATCCTCGCGCTTGATCAGCGCTTCCAGCGCCAGCAGGTTTTCTGGCAGATCGTCAACGATCAACAGTTTGGCTTGGATATTACTCAGCATGCGATTCGTTCCAGCTCGACTAGCAGACGGCCGATGCCGTGAATGGGTAGGACATGATCCGGCTGCAGAACGTTCAGTGCAGCCTGGGGCATGGTGGCGACTTGTGCATCATCGGGGTCTTGAACAATGGTCAGACCGCCGCAGTGCTTGACGCAGGCCAACCCGCGCGCGCCATCGTGATTGGCGCCGGTCAGCAGCACGGCGGCGAGTGTCTCGCCGTAAACCTCAGCGGCCGATTCAAACAGGTAATCAATAGACGGCCGCGAATGATGCACGCGATCCTCCAGGCTCAGCGACAGGCTGCGATCAGCTTCGACCGACAAGTGATAACCGGGCGTGGCGAAATACACCGTGCCGGCTTCAATGTCCTGCTTGTCTTCAGCTTCCTTGACCGGCATCGCCACACGACGGGAGAACACTTCGGCCAGATGACTGCGGCGCTCTTCCGGCAGATGCAGAACGATGATGATCGGCAGCACATAGCCTTTGCGCAACGGCCCGAGCAGGGTCAGCAACGCCTCGACACCGCCTGCGGAGGCGCCGATCACGACGGCCTCGATGCGAGGCAGGCTCGGGGTGTCGTTCATGATTTGCGGTAGATCCGTTCTTGTTTGACCAACGGCTCGAACTGGTTCGAATAGTTGGAAAAATCCAGGGTTTCCTTGCTGCCCAACACCAGAAAACCGCGATGCGACAACGATTCATGGAACAGCCCGAACGCCCGGTCCTGAAGCTTCTTGTTGAAGTAGATCAGCACGTTGCGGCAAGAGATCAACTGGGTTTCGGAGAACACGCTGTCGGTGGCCAGGCTGTGGTCGGCGAATGTCACGTTCTCGCACAGGCTCTTGTCGAAAATCGCGTAGCCGTAGGCTGCGGTGTAGTAATCGGCAAACGAACGCTGACCGCCGGCCTGCTGATAGTTGGCAGTGTAGGCGCGGACATTTTCCATGGAGAAAATCCCTTGCTTGGCCTTCTCCAGCGAGCGCGGGTTGATGTCGGTGGCGTAGATGATCGTGCGGTCGAGCAGGCCTTCCTCGCGCAACAGAATCGCCATCGAATAGACCTCCTCGCCCGTGCTGCATCCGGCGATCCAGATCTTCAGCGATGGATAGGTACGCAGGAGCGGCACCACTTCGTTGCGGATCGCCAGGAAGTGCGACGGATCGCGGAACATCTCGCTGACCGGGATCGTCAGCAGTTGCAGCAGCTGCATGAACGCCGTCGGGTCGTGCAGGACTTTCTCTTGCAGGGCCGAGATGGTCGCGCACTCGAACTGACTCAGCGCGTGCTGCACCCGGCGCTTGATCGAAGCGCCGGAGTAGTCGCGAAAGTCGTAGCTGTATTTCAGGTAAATCGCCTCGATCAACAAGCGTAATTCGATCTCGCTGTTGCGCTCGGCCGGACTGCTGCGTTCCACTAGATGCGTTCCATTTTCGGTAACCACACACGTATCAGCGAGAACAGACGATCAAGGTCGATGGGCTTGGCCAGGTAATCGTTGGCGCCCGCTTGCAGGCAGCGCTCCTGATCGTCCTTCATGGCCTTGGCCGTCACCGCGATGATCGGCAGCTTGCGCCAGCGCGGATCCTTGCGGATTTCCATGGTGGCTTCGAAGCCATCCATTTCCGGCATCATCACGTCCATCAGCACCAGGTCGATGTCCTCGACTTCATGAAGTTTCTCAATCGCTTCGCGGCCATTACGGCCGATCACCACGACTGCGCCTTTGTGTTCCAGCGCGCTGGTCAGGGCGAAGATGTTGCGCACATCGTCGTCCACCAGTAGCACTTTGCGACCTTCAAAGACCTTGTCGCGGCTGCGCGCGGTCTTGAGCATCTTCTGCCGTTCATGGGACAGCTGCGATTCGACTTTGTGCAGAAAGAGTGTGACCTCGTCGAGCAATCGCTCCGGGGAGCGCGCGCCCTTGATGATGATCGAGCGCGAATACTTGCGCAGTTCAGCCTCTTCGTCCCGGGTCAGGTTGCGGCCGGTGTAGACGATGACCGGCGGGAACGAGCAGATGTCTTCGGTGGACATGCGCTTGAGCAGATCGTTGCCGAGCATGTCCGGCAGCTTGAGATCGATGACCATGCAGTCGTAGATGGTCGTGCGCAGCAGCTCCAGCGCGTCCTGGGCCAGCCCGACGGCGGTGATTTCGATGTCTTCATCGCCGATCAGCCGCGCGATGCTTTCGCGTTGCAGATCGTCGTCTTCAACCAGCAGCACGCGTTTGACCTTCTGCGTCAGCTTGGCTTCGAGACGGGCGAAGACGTCCTTGAGCTCTTCGCGGGTGGTCGGTTTCACTGCGTAGCCGATGGCGCCCATGTGCATCGCCGCTTCGACGCGATCCTCGACGGAAATCACGTGCACTGGAATGTGCCGGGTTTCGGCGCGTTCTTTCAGGCGTTGCAGCACGGTCAGGCCGGAATGATCCGGCAGGCGCATGTCGAGCAGGATCGCATCCGGCACGAATTCGCGGGCCAGGTCGTAACCCTCGTCAGCACCGTGGGCGACCAGACACATGTAACCCAACTCATGGGCGAGGTCATAGAGGATGCGAGCGAAGTTGGGCTCGTCCTCCACCACCAGAATGCAACGAGTGGCAAACGGCGCCTTGTCGCGGTCATCGGCGAAGCGCGGGATGACCGCAGGAATCGCTGATGCCACCGGCACCGCAACCGCGACTGGCGCAGGCGTCACAGGTGTCGGGTGAAAGGTCAGCGGCGCGGCCGGCGTTTCGCCGAACTCGTGATACTGACGCGGCAACACCAGGGTGAACGTGCTGCCCTGCCCCGGTACGCTATCGACGCTGATCGAACCGCCCAGCAACGTCGCCAGATCCCGCGAGATCGACAGGCCCAGACCGGTGCCGCCGTACTTGCGATTGGTGGTGCCATCCGCCTGACGGAACGCCTCGAAGATACTTTCCTGCTGATCCGCGGCGATACCGATCCCGGAATCCTTGACGCTGAAGGCGATGTGATCATTCGGCTGCGCGGTGATGGTCAGGCTCACGGCGCCGTGCTCGGTGAACTTGATCGCGTTGGACAGCAGGTTCTTGATGACCTGCTCCAGACGCTGACGGTCGGTGAACAGCAAGCCCGGTGCGTCCGGCTGAACCTCGACGCTGAAGGCGAGTTTCTTGTCCGCCGCCAACGGTTCGAACATCGAGCGCAAGCCGTCGACCAGTCGATCGACACGGGTGTTTTCGGCGATCACTTCGAGCTTGCCGGCCTCGACCTTGGAAATATCCAGAATGTCGTTGATCAGGTTGAGCAGATCGTTGCCGGCCGAGTAGATCGATTCGGCGAACTTGACCTGTTCCGCCGACAAATTCTGCTGCGGGTTTTCCGCCAGCAGCTTGGCCAGAATCAGTGAACTGTTCAGCGGCGTACGCAGCTCGTGGGACATGTTGGCGAGGAATTCGGACTTGTACTTGCTCGAGCGCTGCAGTTCTTCGGCACGCTCTTCGAGCTGAATCTGCGCTTGATTCAGCTCGGTGTTTTTCTTGTCCATCGCGTCGCGCTGCTCGGCGAGCTGCTCGTTGGTCTGCTCCAGTTCCACCTGCTGGGTTTCCAGATGCGCCTGGGATTCCTTGAGAATCCGCGACTGTTCTTCCAGCTCTTCGTTGGCGGTCTTCAGCTCTTCCTGCTGCACTTGCAGTTCTTCGTTGAGCTGCTGGGTTTCGGCGAGCACTTCCTGCAAACGCTGACGGTAGCGCGCCGCTTCGATCGAGGTGCCGATGTTGCCGGCAATCAGCTCCAGCAGTTCGATGTCGCGCTCGGACAGCGGACGCAGGAAACCCAGTTCGATCACGCCATTGACGCGGTCGTCATCACTGGTCGGCACCACCAGCACACTGTGCGGCAGGCCTGCGCCGAGGCCGGAGCTGACTTTGAAATAGTCGCCCGGTACCGCGTCGAGACGGATCAGCCGTGCTTGTTCTGCGACTTGGCCAACGATGCCTTCGCCGCTGTAAATCGTTTGATTCAGTTCTTCCTGCTCGCGGGAGAAGCCATAAGTGGCCACGCGTTTGAGGCCGCCATGTTCTTCACGCACATAAAGCGCGGCGACGGCAGTGCCGAGGTATTGCGCGCAGAATTGCAGAATGTTGCGCCCCAGCAGGTTCAGTGTCAGCTGCCCCAGTACCTGCTCGGCCAGTTGCGTCTGGCCGTTGCGCAGCCACGCCTGTTTTTCAAGGCGTTCGGCGCTAGCCTGCTGCGCAGCCAGATTGGCGCTGTAATTGGTCGACAGGTTGACCAGATCACGCCGACCGATGTAAGCCAGCAAACCACTGATGCCAACGATGAAGATCAGGTAGAGGGTGATGCTCCAGATCGTGGTGCGCCGCACATCTTCGTTGCGCGTGGCGCGCAGCACCTGCTCGGTCTCGATGACGTCCTCGAACTGCTTGCGGATCTCATCGGTCAGGCGCTTGCCCCGCCCGGCCTTGACCGCGCCGCGATAGTCGCCACTGCTGCGCTGCAGATCGATCATCGACTGCGCGTAGTTGGCCCACTCCACCTGCAAGGCTTGCAAACGGCGCAGGCGATCGGTCTGCACCGGATTATCGGCGGTCAGCTCAAGCAACGTATTGAGAGCGACCTCGATACGCGGCTTGGCAACTTCGTACGGGTCGAGAAAATGCTCGTCACCGCTGAGCAGATAGCCGCGCATGCCGGTTTCCAGATCAACGGTGAGTTTCACCGCTTCATTGGCGTTATTGATCACCCGGTCGGTGTGCTCGACCCATTGGATGACCGACAGCAAATAAGTGATCAGCGAGACGAAGAACACGGCGCTAAGCACGCCGACGCCCAGCGGCAGGCTGACGTTGCGACTCAGAAGTTTGCGGAACCGTTGTTCATCAACCGAGGACGGAGAGGACATGGGGCAGCCTTGTCGAACTGTTGAAAACCCGAGAGTTTGCCCCAAAACCCCGCCATGGATCCATTTTTCTCACACAAATGATGGCATTTTCCTACACACGCCTGCGCATTGGACGACGCCAACGGTTATCCTTGCCGCACCGCACTGACCTGTTCTTTTCGTATCAGCTCGGGAACTTGTGGCTATGCGCCACTTACTCATGCAAGAGTCCGGCAAAATTCGCTTGCCCGGTATCCCCCGATTTCATTTTTCTGAGAGTCCTGCCATGTCTGCCAATGCCTCCACTATCCTTGTCGTAGAAGATGACGACATCGTGCGCATGCTCATCGTGGATGTGCTGGAGGAGCTGGAATTCACCGTGTTGGAGGCTGAAGACGGCGGCAAGGCGCTTGCGATTCTTGCGGATTCTGGTAACGCCATCGATTTGATGATGACCGACCACGGCCTGCCTGGCATGGATGGCCGCGAACTCTCTCAAAGGGCCCGTCAGCTGCGCCCTGCTCTGCCCATCCTGTTCGCCAGCGGTTATGCCGAGACTATTGATGTGCCCAGCGATATGCAGGTCATTGGCAAGCCCTTCTCTATTGACCAATTGCGCGACAAAGTTAAAAGCATTCTGAAATAAACCTGATAGCTGCCCGTCGCGGATGCAACTTGTCACATCCAAAAACAATCAGCAACTAACTAATACTGCCATCACTTAACCTGCCAGCTCTATCCTGAGTAATCCTTGGCCCCGTCATGCAAATAACGGAACGTTTGCCAAACACCATTCAATAAATTCAGGATAGAGCCCATGAAGTTCATTTCAGCCGACGTGGCTGTCACCGTCGACCGCAGCGCGTATGACAAACAGGAACGCGCGCTAATGGCCCGGGCACTGACCGAGGCGATTGCAGCAACCGAGCTTCACGTCTCCGTCGGCAGCTATGCGGCAAGCGCCTCGCGCCCCTCCAGTACAGTATTCAATGTGCAAGATCGTTTCATGCCTCGGGTCGTCGGCAGCAGCTTTGACGAACGTTGCGAACCAGCACGGAACGTCTTCAAAGAGATAATCAACGCGCCTGCTTTTTTGCAATTACTGCGCAAACACTCATATGCCGATGACATGCAGCTGGGGGTCAACACCGAGTCCAGGCTATTTATTGTTTATGATTCGGAATTTGAATCCCATCGGTTCAGCGTTGCTTTTGATAGTGAAGAAACAAGCGTATTCAGCGAAGAGCTCGACATGCTCGCCGAGTTGGCAGAGGACACTGGCGGCGTTATTTATTCCGGTGAAGTGATCGGCATAGAGCAATGGTTGAATTTTCACGGTTATAACTTGCCGACAACGCTTGGCGAAACCAGGGTATTGATTGAGTGGCTTGTCTTCGAACTGCCTGAACCACCCATCCTGGGCGACTACCACGAGTTGCTCCACGCTGATCAATCCTCACCGTTTCATTTATCGATCGCAGAACGCCACGTCATCACCCAGACCGTACATGAGCTGACCCGAGGTGCGACAAGCCTGTTGCAGGCAGTGGCGTTCGCCAACTTCAACCTGATCCCGGCGCAGGATATACGTGAGCATGCGGACAAGTTTCTGCAAAACTTCCTGCGTCGAAAGACTGCTCGCGCACTCGGGGTCACGTTGCACGAGCGGCTTGGCTGGCATCTGGAGGCCGATGATTCAGCCGTCCGCGATCGCCAGCTCGACGAGATAGTCCTGGCTGCGCTGATCATCGACATGCAATTGCGCTCCGATCAGCCCCTCCTCGCCGGCTATGACTTCTATCAACCGGCCAATAGCGCACGGAGCGCGGCCGAAGTACGCATCCTGTTCGAACAGCATCTGGTTGACGTCGGCCTGAGCGAGGCGCACAACGCGCCACTGGCAGCGCATCTGTTACTGGCGGGTGCGGCACCGGAGCTGCTGATTGCGCAAATCCCGCCCGGGCTGACGCTGGACAAGCCTGGCTGGGTAACAGCGCGCCAGACCGCTGCCGTCATCGAACACCTCGCGCCAGGCAGCTGCCGAGCAATGACATTTGCGCAAATCAAGGCATTTTCCGAGCTGACAGGTGTTTCCACTGACCTCGACAAATTGTACGAAGCGGTGGCAATCCCGGCGGTGGTGGACTGGGCGGTTTTGAACGGAGTCATCTCTTACCGCAGTGCCAAAGACTACGACAACGCTGCGGTGATCAAGGCTACCGCTTATTTCTCGCGCTATATGCAGGCCCTTGCCCAGTCTGAAACCGGCTTGTCCGCTACGCCCCCCGACCGGCGCAAAATCGCCTTGCAAGCGCTGGAAAAGGTCATGCCCGCCGGCCCCTACCTTGAACAGAAAGCCTTCAAAATAAAGTATTTGAGCAGTTTCGAAGAGCGCAGCTGGCTGGAAGGTCTGAAGGCTGCGCATCCGGCGGGGATTCTCAGCGAGTTCTGGGATTTGCTCGCCAGCACCACCGGCAACAACGAATATGCAATCAACGGCCTGCTGCGCCTGCGCCTGTCGATTCTCGATCTGTACCTTTCCGGGGACCTGGTCGAAAACGGAAAACTCTCGGACAAATTCAAGCCCCGCGACAGTTTCCGCGCTCCAGCCGGTGCCTTTGCCCGCCTCGGCGAACTGCAATCGCCGTCGCAACTGTTTGATCAGGCATTCGATGGTTACTACCGGAACGTGCGCGAGGGCTTGTCGTCCCTGATCAAAATGGCGATCACGCAAATGCCGGAGGACGATCGCCTCGCCTTGACCCGCGGCAAAACAACCCTCTACACCGTCCGCAAAGAAGTCAATCCGCTGAATCCGAATCAGGAAACGCAAATCCAGCGGGATGAAGCCCATGGGCGTTACGGGATCATTCTCTGCTGCGGCAACGGTGATCAAATCCGCGCTTACGAGCTGTTCACGTTGCGCGGCGTTTGTCGCGAGCGCCCCGATCTGGCGCTCAAGTTGCAAAGCACCGGCCTCATCCATCAACGTCCGACCCTCTCGTATACCGGTAGCAAGTACGACTTCCAGGACAAGAACAAAGCGAGCCAGTGGCCTCTTGATTACGCCGCCTATCGCGAGGGCAGCGAATCACGCCCGGGCATGACCTCCAAAGTGGTGGTGGAAAAGCTCTGGCAGTTGCAACTCGACGCGACTGATGTGCGGGCGGTTGCGCTGTTCTTTTCAGCGCAACTGGATGCGATCGCCGAGTGCGTGCTGGACAACCATCCTGTCGCCAGCCGCGAAGAGTTGTATGCAGCACTGGATGTGCGCAACGGTTTGGAAGAATGGCGCACCACCAGGGAAACCATCGAAAACCTGGCAATCAACGTCATCGTGCCATTCAAACAATGCGTTGAAGACATCCGCTCCGGACGCACCGACCGCGTCTCCGAAGGTATTGGTGGCTGCGTTCTGGATGGCCTGTCGGTGATCGGCCTGCTGGTTGGTCTTGGCGCGTCGGCAGCGAGCATCCTCGCCAAGACCGGGTCGACCACCCTTAAACTGCTGAAAGTCGCCAAAGCTGTCGCTCGTGCGGCGGTGTCGTTGGCCAACCCGCTCGATGGCGTGCCCGCCCTCGCCCGCAAAGGCTTTCAACTGGCCAGGCGCGGCGTCGTGTTTGCCGGAGCCAGCGCGCTCGATGCCGCGCACACCGCCAGCGTGCTATTGAGGAGATTGATGCATGGCGCCGACGGTCATGACTGGATCAGGCTCTCCCCCACCCGCGATGTGTATCAGGCGACGTGGCGAGGGGGCGATGCGCTTGGCGAGGGAGTCGATATCGCGGTGCTCGAGCGCAACCAGGACTGGCACGCGCTGAACATCCGCACCGGCGGTGCCTGGGGACCGCGCCTGAAACTGCTCGACCTGGGCAACTTCGCACCGTTGAAGCGTCTGTTCGGCGGCTTCAAGCCGTTCAGTTACACCCGTGGCTATCTGAAAAAAGCCATTCCTGTGGCGCGCAGCAAGCTGGACAATTCCATCAGCGCGCTGATGGAATTGTCCTCCAATGACGACATTCCCGCAGTGCTCAGGCATGTGTTCGGCAATGATTCCGATGAAGTGGTTGAACATGTGTCCAAGCACCTGCGCGCCATGCGCAGGGATCTGGAATCGATCAGTTTCAGCAACGTCACCTTCCGCCCGCATCAACCCGGCGTGATTGCATCGCTGTCGCCACCGGCCTACAAGCGCTGGAAGACGGCGCTGCGCACCGGCAAGACCATCGATGAATCCGCCGGCAAGTTTCTTTCGATCTACCCGGACAATCTCGATGAGTTCTACAAGTTGTCCCGCTACGACGACGGTAGCGTCGCCGACGTACTCATCCATGAAATGTCCCACGGTGGCCCGGACACCCTTGATCTGTATTACGGCCAGGTGTACCCCGATTTGTATCATGCGGAATTCGATGCGGTCGGTTTGCTGGAGCTGGCCCGAGATGCGCGAAAGGCTCACCCGGACAACCTGATCAATCCGCACCACGCGCTGGCGTACAGACCGGGTTTCGTCCAGTTCGACCAGATGAAGGCGAGTCTGCCGAAACTGGTCCAGGATCACCCCGCGCTGGCCAATGCGGAGTCCTACATGCTTGCGGTGTCCCTGCTCGATCAAGCGCACACCCGCCCGGCCATATTGAGCTTCAATATCAAGACTATCGAATATGCCGTGAGCAAGACCGCTGCTGGCAAGTTCCTGAAAGGGCCGCTGCTGCTAAATCTCGCCAAACCGGTCAGCTGAACGCGCAAACGATCGGCGGTGAAAGGGCTACAGGGTGCATTTCAATCACTTCGCTGTGGTTTAATTGCGCCCTTTTTTCCATGGGTCAGAGGATCAGTCGTGAGCCATTCGTGTACCACCAGAGTTCTGGTCATCGGCTACGTCTGGCCAGAACCGCGTTCGTCGGCGGCCAGCGGGCATGTCATGCAGATCCTCGAAACGTTTCTCGAGCAAGGCTGGGACATCACGTTCAGCAGCCCGGCCGGCCCGGGTGAACACAAGGCTGACCTCGTATCGCTGGGCATTCGCGAAGTACCGATCGAGCTCAACAACAGCAGTTTCGATACGTTCATCAGCGAGTTGGTACCGGATATCGTGCTGTTCGACCAGTTCATGATGGAAGAACAGTTTGGCTGGCGTGTGGAAAAAAACTGCCCGGATGCCCTTCGTATTCTGGAGACCTCCGATCTGCAAAGTCTGCGTCATGCGCGCCATCAGCGCCTGAAGGACCGGCTCAAAAGCAACGACGAACAGACTGATTTCAGCGAACTGTTTTCCCCGGCATTGCACGAAGAATTCCAGCTGATGGCGGGTACCGATCTGGCCAAACGGGAAATCGCCGCGCTGTATCGTTGCGACCTGAACCTGATGATTTCCGAAGTCGAAATCGATTTGCTGGTGCAGGAGTTCGGCGTGCCCCGCCAGATTCTGCACTGGTGTCCGTTGATGATAGATATTCCAACCACGGCGCCGCGTGGTTTCGCCGAGCGCGCGCATTTCCTCAGCATCGGCAACTTCCGCCACGCGCCGAACTGGGATGCCGTGCTCTGGATGAAAACCACCCTCTGGCCGTTGATCCGCGCGCGCTTGCCACGCGCGCAACTGCACATCTACGGGGCCTACACGCCCCCCAAGGCGACTGCTTTGCACAACCCGGCTCAAGGTTTTCACATCATGAACTGGGCCGAAGATGCGCTTGAGGTGATGTCTGCAGCACGGGTCTGCCTCGCGCCACTGCGCTTCGGCGCGGGAATCAAGGGCAAACTGGTCGATGCCATGCTCTGCGGCACCCCGAGTGTGACCACACCGACTGGCGCCGAAGCCATGCACGGCGACAGTCCCTGGCCCGGAGCGGTTGTCCTTGACGCGAACACGTTCGCCGAACAGGCGGTGCAGTTGCACGAAGATCCGTCACGCTGGCAGCACGCGCAGGTTCTGGCTGAAGCACTGTTGCAACAACGCTACCAGCGCAATGTCCACGGCCCTCTTCTCATCAACAGGATCAACGATTGCCGACAACATTTGGCACAACTTAGAAACGACAACTTTACCGGTGCCATGTTGCGTCATCACACGCTCAAAAGTACCCAATACATGGCTCAATGGATTGAAGCCAAGAACCAGTTACATTCTACGGAGCGGTAGTCACAGCCCATACACGACTTGCATTGAAAGCAAACTATCGCGATAAACCGAATATGCCTATAACCATCCTGCGCGCAAAACTTTCATTAACGATCTGGCAGGATGTTCAACATGCAAGACCAAGATACTTTTCAAACTCATCAATGGATGGCTGATTCTCCACTACTCGACAAACTTTCGTTATTCGAGATGACCCTGCCCGGCGCACATAACGCCGGGTGTGACTGGGAAGCCTCCTACGCTTTGATTCCCGGCAAAAACTGGCTTGCCTGTCAGGACGTGTCCTTTTATTCGCAATTGAATCGCGGTGCTCGCGCACTTGACCTGCGCCTCATTTACAACAGCGAGGCAAACCATCTGGGGAGATTTCGCTTCCATCACAATGGCTATACCTCTTCGCGAACTCTTGAAGACCTCGTCAGGGATCTGAAGGGATTTCAGGAACGGAGCCGGAATGAATTTATCGTTCTCGACTTTCATGAACTTTCCAGCGTCAACGACCCATTCAATCATGCGCAATTCAAATCAGCTTTGCTGGAACAGCTTGGGGAGCGAATCATTCCCACCGAAAACCTGCATCTGACACTTGGCCAGCTCAAAGCCATCAATCCATTGCAACGCATCATGGTGGCCGCGCCGATGACCTGGGAAACGCAGGAATCCCGTTTCGAAAGTCCGATCCAGCACAAATGGATCGGGCAGACTCAAGTCAACACCACGGATCTGCATGGCTATATCAAAGGTGTTCTAAGCAACCCCGTCAGCACACGCCGCCCATGGTCATTATCGGCAACCAGCTTCACCCTCGGTGGTCCTCAGCGAATCCTCGACAGCCTTGACGAATGGTTTGACCCAGGTAAGACCGACTGGGCGCGCAAGTGCAATATCATCAATTTCGATTTCATCAAAAACTCGAACATTGTGCGCTTTTGCCAAATGGCCAACTTGCAAAAGGCTCACGACAAGCCCAGCTAAGCGCGGTACCCAGCCACGATCAGGTGGAAGTGGCACAAATGTCGGAAAACGAGGCATCATCGCGCAGCAATAATAAAAAAGTGCCCCGTCATGACTCGAACCGCTCGCGTGACCGACCCCTCTTACGAGTTGATGGATGACCATAACGGTTTATCCATCATCTATCGCCAGCACGGCTTTCCGTGCCCGCTGGTGCGCTGGCATTTCCACAAGGAATACGAACTGCACCTGATCGTCGCCAGCTCCGGCAAGGTGTTCATCGGCGACTACATCGGTAATTTCTATCCCGAGACGCTGTTTCTGACCGGTCCGAACTTGCCGCACAACTGGATCAGTCAGGTCGCCGAAGACGAAGTGGTCGAGAAGCGCGACATGCTGGTCAACTTCACCGACGAACTGTTCGAGAGCGGCCATCAGGTGTTTGCTGAGTTGAAAACCCTGGCGCCACTGCTCGAGCGTGCGCAGTACGGCATCGAATTCCGCTGCAAACGCACGATCCGTCAGGCCATGACGCTCATGCAGCGGATCGCCGACAGCACCGGCATCACTCGCCTCGGGCATTTTTTCATCCTGATGGAATTGCTCGCGGCCAGTGATGATTTCCAGTTGTTGTCCGGTGCCACCACCCCGCAACTGGCCGACGAACATAACATCGACCGCACCAACCGCGCGGTCGATTACATCTTCAGCCATTACGCCCGGGACATTTCACTGGAGGAAGTGGCCGAGCATCTGGGCATGACGCCGACTTACTTCAGCCGAGTGTTCAAACAGGCGACCGGGCGCAACTTCATCGAGTTCGTCAACCGCCTGCGCATCAGCAAATCCTGCGAGTTGCTGGCCGATGGCGACAAACCGGTGACCGAGGTGTGCTTCGAGTCGGGCTTCAACAATATTTCCAACTTCAATCGGCGCTTTCAGCAACTCAAGGGCATGACGCCGTCGCACTATCGGCGGCTGGCGGTGCAGCGGCTGACTGAACAGAACCATCTCTGACCACACTATCCCTGTGGGAGCGAGCCTGCTCGCGAAAGCGGTCTGTCAGTCAAGAACCCTGTGACAGGGATATCGTCTTCGCGAGCAGGCTCGCTCCCACAAAAAACCGTGCCCCGGCTGGCGAAATCTGTACGCATTCGCGAACGATCCTTCGCGCAAAACCCCTTCCCTGCGTTCCCCCCACCAAACGCCAGTGCAAAAAAGTATCGACATAAGTGCTAGGGATGATTTGTCAGCCCCGCCGTTGAAGGCTGTAATCAGCGCAGATTCTTCCTGCATTCGGAAGACACAAAAACAATAACTGTCCTTCTGCCCCGTCGGGTGCCAGAAAAGGAGTGCACGATGCAACCCACTGCAAAAGCTCTGCTCGCTCTCACCTGCATGACCCTCAGCAGCGTCAGCCTTGGCGCCCAGACTCTGACCATCGCCACCGTCAACAACAGCGACATGATTCGCATGCAGAAACTCTCGAAAACCTTCGAGAGCGAGCATCCGGACATCAAGCTCAATTGGGTGGTGCTGGAAGAAAACGTCCTGCGTCAGCGCCTGACCACGGACATCGCCACTCAGGGCGGCCAGTTCGACGTATTGACCATCGGCATGTACGAAGCCGCACTCTGGGGCGGCAAGGGTTGGCTGGAGCCGATGAAGGACCTGCCGGCCAGTTACGCCCTCGACGACGTCTTCCCGTCGGTGCGTGAGGGCCTGTCGGTGAAGGGTTCGCTGTATGCGCTGCCGTTTTACGCAGAAAGTTCGATCACCTATTACCGCACCGACCTGTTCAAGGCAGCCGGGCTGACTATGCCGGAGCGGCCGACCTGGGAAGAGATCGCCGGGTTCGCGGAAAAGCTCACCCAGAAAGACAAAGAGCAATATGGCATCTGCCTGCGCGGCAAGGCTGGTTGGGGCGAGAACATGGCGCTGGTGACCACGGTCGCCAATGCTTATGGCGCACGCTGGTTCGATGAGCAGTGGAAACCGGAATTCAGCGGCCCGGAGTGGAAAAACGCGCTGAATTTCTACGTCAACACCATGAAGAAATCCGGCCCGCCGGGCGCATCCAGCAACGGTTTCAACGAAAACCTCGCCCTGTTCAACAGCGGCAAATGCGCGATCTGGGTCGACGCCAGCGTCGCCGGCTCGTTCGTTACCGACAAGACGCAGAGCAAAGTCGCCGATCACGTCGGTTTCACCTTCGCTCCGCATCAGGTCACGGATAAAGGCTCGGCGTGGTTGTATTCGTGGGCGCTGGCGATTCCGACCAGTTCCAAGGCCAAGGACGCAGCAAAAACCTTCAGCGCCTGGGCCACGTCCAAAGAGTACGGCGAACTGGTTGCCAAGACCGATGGCATCGCCAACGTACCGCCGGGCACCCGCGCTTCGACCTACAGCGATGCTTACATGAGCGCCGCGCCGTTTGCCAAGGTGACGCTGGAATCACTCAAGGCCGCTGACCCGAGCAAGCCGACGCTGAAACCGGTGCCGTACATTGGCATTCAACTGGTGACCATCCCTGAATTCCAGGCGGTGGGCACCCAAGTCGGCAAGCTGTTCTCGGCGGCACTGATCGGCCAGACCACGGTGGATCAGGCGCTGGCGGCGGCGCAGCAGACTACGGAACGAGAGATGAAGCGCGCGGGTTATCCCAAGTAAGCGCTGCACGACTTGCTCCTGCCTCTTGTGGGAGCGAGCCTGCTCGCGAAGGCGTCGTGTCAGCCAGTACACATGACACTGATCCGGCGCTTTCGCGAGCAGGCTCGCTCCCACATGGGGATCTCCATAGGTCTGTATGACTCGGTTGTGAATGCCATGAATACTTCAACTGCCAAAGCCCACATCGACCTGTCGCCACCCCAGCGCAAGCTGCGGGTGCGCAATCCCGGCTGGTTTCTGGTCAGCCCTTCGGTGGCGCTGTTGCTGCTGTGGATGATCGTGCCGCTGGGCATGACCCTGTACTTTTCGATGATCCGCTACAACCTGCTCTACCCCGGTGAAAACGAGTTTGTGGGGCTGGAGAACTTCACCTATTTCCTCACCGACTCGGGTTTCATGCCCGGCGCAACCAATACGTTGTTGCTCGTTGGCAGCGTGCTGCTCATCAGCGTGGTCTTCGGTGTGTTGATCAGCGCGTTGCTGGAGGCCAGCGAATTCCTCGGTCGCGGCCTGGTGCGGGTGATGCTGATTTCGCCGTTCTTCATCATGCCCACCGTCGGTGCGCTGATCTGGAAGAACCTGATCTTCCACCCGGTCTCGGGAATCCTCGCCTACATCTGGAAGCTGTTCGGCGCGCAACCGGTGGACTGGCTGGCGCACTACCCGCTGCTGTCGATCATCATCATCGTTTCGTGGCAATGGCTGCCCTTCGCGATCCTGATTCTGATGACCGCCATGCAATCGCTGGATCAGGAACAGAAAGAAGCCGCACGCCTGGACGGTGCCGGCCCGATCGCGATCTTCTGGCACCTGACCCTGCCGCACCTGGCGCGGCCGATTGCCGTGGTGGTGATGATCGAAACGATCTTCCTGCTCTCGGTGTTCGCCGAAATCTTCACCACCACCAACGGTGGCCCCGGCTACGCCTCGACCAACCTCGCCTACCTGATCTACAACCAGGCGCTGGTGCAGTTCGACGTCGGCATGGCCTCGGCGGGCGGTCTGATTGCCGTGGTCATCGCCAACATCGCCGCGATCATTCTGGTGCGGATGATCGGCAAAAACCTGACTGACAAAGCGTGAGGCCTGCCATGACCCTCCAACAATCCCGCCGCCTGCAAAGCCTGCTGCTCGGCACCCTGGCCTGGGCCATCGCGATCGTGATTTTCTTCCCGATCTTCTGGATGGTGATGACCAGTTTCAAGAGCGAAATCGACGCCTTCGCCACACCGCCGCAGTTCATCTTCACGCCAACGCTGGAGAACTACCTGCACATCAACGAGCGCAGCGATTACTTCAGTTTCGCCTGGAACTCGGTGGTGATCTCGTTCAGCGCCACCGCCCTGTGCCTGTTGATCGCGGTGCCTGCGGCGTACTCGATGGCGTTCTACGAAACCCAGCGCACCAAAGGCACGCTGCTGTGGATGCTCTCGACCAAGATGCTGCCGCCGGTGGGCGTGCTGATGCCGATCTACCTGCTGGCCAAGAGTTTCGGCCTGCTCGACACGCGCATCGCGCTGATCGTGATCTACACGCTGATCAACCTGCCGATCGTGGTCTGGATGGTTTACACCTACTTCAAGGACATCCCCAAAGACATCCTCGAAGCCGCCCGCCTCGACGGTGCGACGCTGTGGCAGGAAATGGTCCGCGTGCTGCTGCCGATCGCCAAGGGCGGCCTCGCCTCGACCGTGCTGCTGTCGCTGATCCTGTGCTGGAACGAGGCGTTCTGGTCGCTGAACCTGACCTCTTCGAATGCCGCACCACTGACCGCGTTGATCGCCTCGTATTCAAGCCCCGAAGGGCTGTTCTGGGCCAAGTTGTCGGCGGTGTCGACCCTGGCGTGTGCGCCGATTCTGATCTTTGGCTGGATCAGCCAGAAGCAACTGGTGCGCGGCCTGTCGTTTGGTGCCGTGAAATGAAGCCTCTCAATCTAATGCGATTCACTGTGGGAGCGAGCTTGCTCGCGAAAGCGGAGCGTCATCCAACAATGATGGTGACTGACACGGCCCCTTCGCGAGCAAGCTCGCTCCCACAAAAGAGCTTATCCAGCTCAATCGAATAACAACAATGCGGAGGCCCATCTCATGGCCAACCTGAAAATCAAGAATCTGCAAAAAGGCTTCGAAGGCTTTTCCATCATCAAGGGCATCGACCTGGAAGTGAACGACAAGGAATTCGTGGTCTTCGTCGGCCCATCGGGCTGCGGCAAATCCACCCTGCTGCGCCTGATCGCCGGCCTTGAAGAGGTCAGCGGCGGCACCATCGAACTCGATGGCCGCGACATCACCGAAGTCAGCCCGGCCAAGCGTGATCTGGCGATGGTGTTCCAGACCTACGCGCTGTACCCGCACATGACGGTGAAAAAGAACATGTCGTTCGCCCTCGATCTGGCCGGCGTGCCGAAAGCCGAGGTCGAGCGCAAGGTTGGCGAAGCGGCGCGGATTCTCGAGCTCGGGCCGATGCTCGAGCGCAAGCCGAAACAGCTCTCCGGCGGCCAGCGCCAGCGCGTGGCGATCGGCCGTGCCATCGTGCGCAACCCGAAGATTTTCTTGTTCGATGAACCGCTGTCCAACCTCGACGCGGCGTTGCGCGTGCAGATGCGTCTGGAGCTGCTGCGCCTGCACAAGGACCTGCAAGCAACGATGATCTACGTGACCCACGATCAGGTCGAAGCGATGACCATGGCCGACAAAGTCGTGGTGCTTAATGGCGGCAGAATCGAACAGGTCGGCTCGCCGCTGGACCTCTATCACAACCCGGCCAACCTGTTTGTCGCAGGCTTTCTCGGCACGCCGAAAATGGGTTTCCTCAAAGGCAAGATTGCCCGCATCGACGGCGCCAGCTGCGAAGTTTCGCTGGACGCCGGCACGCGTATCACCCTGCCGTTCAACGCCGCCAACCTCAGCGTCGGCAGCGCGGTGACGTTGGGCATTCGTCCGGAACATCTAGAGCTGGCGCAACCCGGCGACTGCACGTTGCAGGTGACTGCCGACGTCAGCGAACGCCTCGGCAGCGACACCTTCTGCCACGTCACCACCAGCGCCGGTGAAGCCCTGACCATGCGCGTGCGCGGCGATCTGGCCAGCCGTTATGGCGAGCAATTGAGCCTGCGTCTGGACCCGACTCACTGCCACCTGTTCGACGCCGAAGGTGTGGCGCTGACCCGCCCACTGCGCGCTGCCGCCTGATTTCGAGACTATCCGATGAAACTCAACCAACAGAACCTCAACCGCCTCGCCGCCGAAGTGCAACTGCCGGGCTACGACCTCGGCGACACACGCCAGGGCATTGCTCACATCGGCGTCGGCGGTTTCCACCGCGCGCACCAGGCGTATTACACCGATGCCTTGATGAACACTGGCGAAGCGCTGGACTGGGCAATCTGCGGCGTCGGCCTGCGCCCGGAAGATCGCCGCGCCCGCGATGATCTGCGCGAGCAGGATTACCTGTTCACTCTGTTCGAACTGGGTGACAGCGATGACACCGAAGTGCGCGTCATCGGCGCGATCCGCGACATGCTGCTGGCCGAAGATGGCGCGCAAACGCTGATCGACAAACTCGCCGAACCGCAGATCCGCATCGTTTCGCTGACCATCACCGAGGGCGGCTACTGCATCGACGACAGCACCGGCGAGTTCATGGCGCACCTGCCGCAGATTCAACACGATCTCGCCCATCCCGAGGCGCCGGGCACCGTATTCGGTTTCCTCTGCGCCGCGTTGGCCAAACGCCGTGCGGCGGGTGTTCCGGCATTTACCGTGATGTCCTGCGATAACCTGCCGCACAACGGCGCGGTCGCGCGCAAGACGCTGCTGGCGTTCGCCGCGCTGCGTGATCCGCAATTGCGCGATTGGATCGACCAGAACGTCAGCTTCCCCAACGCCATGGTCGACCGCATCACGCCGATGACCAGCACCGCGCATCGCCTGCAACTGGCCGACAAACACGGCGTCGACGATGCCTGGCCGGTGGTCTGCGAACCGTTTGTACAGTGGGTGCTGGAGGACAAATTCGTCAACGGTCGCCCGGCGTGGGAAAAGGTCGGCGTGCAGTTCACCGACGATGTGTCGCCGTACGAAGAGATGAAAATCAAACTGCTCAACGGCAGTCACCTGGCGCTGACGTATCTGGGCTTTCTCAAGGGCTATCGCTTCGTCCACGAGACCATGAACGATCCGCTGTTCGTGCGCTATATGCGCGCTTATATGGATCTGGATGTCACGCCGCAACTGGCACCGGTGCCGGGCATTGATCTGAGCGAATACAAGGACACGCTGGTCGCGCGGTTTTCCAATCAGGCGATTGCCGATCAACTGGAGCGCGTGTGTTCGGATGGCTCGTCGAAGTTTCCCAAGTTCACCGTGCCGACGATCAATCGGCTGATTGCCGATGGCCGCGAGACCAAACGCGCGGCACTGGTAGTCGCGGCGTGGGCGCTGTATTTGAAGGGCGTGGATGAGAATGGCGATACGTATTCGATTCCGGACCCGCGAGCGGCGTTCTGTCAGGGATTGGTGGCGGACGATGAGTTGATCACCGAGCGCCTGTTGGGCGTGGAAGAAATTTTCGGCACGGCGATACCGAAGTCGGCGGAGTTTGTTGCGGCATTCGAGTGGTGCTGCCAGAGTCTGCGCGAGGTTGGGGTTTCGCGAACTCTGGGACGAGTTCTAGCCTGATCCTGCGGCGATGCGACTGACGTCTTCGCGAGCAGGCTCGCTCCCACAAGTGATGTTGGAACACTGACCTGTGGGAGCGAGCCTGCTCGCGAATAGCCGCCATACTCGGAAACACCCTGACATCCTGAGGACCTCATTGTGACCAGCCAACAACTCTTCCTGGGTATCGACTGCGGCACCCAAGGCACCAAAGCGATTATCCTCGATGCCGACAGCGGGCAGGTGCTCGGTCTGGGCGCGGCGCCGCACACGATGATCAGCGGCGCCAACGGCCGCCGCGAACAAGACGTTCAGCAGTGGCTCGATGCATTCGTCAGCGCCACCCGCCAGGCCTTGCAAGCGGCGAACGTCGACGGCCAGGCGATCCTCGGTGTCGGCGTCTCCGGCCAGCAACACGGCCTGGTCCTGCTCGATGAGCAAGGCGCAGTGCTGCGCCCGGCCAAGCTCTGGTGCGATACCGAAACCACGCCGGAAAACCAGCGCTTGCTCGCGCAACTGGGCGGCGAGGAAGGCTCGCTGGAACGCCTCGGCGTGGTCATCGCGCCGGGCTACACGGTGTCGAAACTGCTGTGGACCAAAGAGCAGCATCCTGACGTTTTCTCACGCATCGCGCGCATTCTGTTGCCCCACGACTACCTCAACTACTGGCTCACCGGCCGCGCCTGCAGCGAATACGGCGACGCCTCCGGCACTGGTTACTTCAACGTGCGCACGCGGCAGTGGGATGTGCAGATCCTGCGCGACATCGACGCCAGCGGCCGTTTGCAAGCCGCGCTGCCGGAGCTGATCGACGCGCACGCCGCCGTCCGCACTCTCCTCCCGGCAATCGCCGAGCAACTCGGCATCAACCCCAACGCCGTGGTCTCGAGCGGCGGTGGCGACAACATGATGGGCGCCATTGGTACCGGCAATATCCAGCCCGGCGCGATCACCATGAGCCTCGGTTCGTCCGGCACGGTCTACGCCTATTCGGAGGAGCCGAACGTCAGCGCCGATGCCTCGGTCGCGACGTTCTGCTCCTCCAGCGGCGGCTGGCTGCCGCTGATCTGCACCATGAATCTGACCAACGCGACCGGCGCGATTCGCGAGCTGTTCAAGCTCGATCTGCCGACCTTCAACGAACTGGTCGCGCAATCGCCGATCGGCGCCGAGGGCGTGAGCATGTTGCCGTTTCTCAATGGCGAACGCGTTCCCGCCCTGCCCCACGCCACCGGCAGTTTGCATGGCCTGACCATCGACAACCTGACCCAAGCCAATCTGTGCCGCGCCGCCGTCGAAGGCACCACCTTCGGTTTGCGCTACGGGCTGGATTTGCTCCGCCAGAATGGTTTACAAAGCCTGCGCATCTGCCTGATCGGCGGCGGTTCGAAGAGTCCGGTGTGGCGGCAGATCGTCGCCGACATCATGAACGCCCCGGTGATCTGCACCGAACAAAGCGAAGCCGCCGCACTGGGTGCGGCGATTCAAGCGGCGTGGTGCGCGTCGCGCTCTAACGGCGATGATGTCTCCCTGGCCGAGCTGTGCGAGCGCTGCGTGAAACTCGACGCGGGCAGCGAAACCCTGCCGATCGCCGCCAATGTCGCGGCGTTCCAGCAGGCCTACGGACGCTATCAACAGCATGTCGCAACCCTATAACGAGCAAACAACTATGTACCTGGTGTGTGGCGAAGCCCTGTTTGATTTCTTCAGCGAAAACGATGCCAGCGGGCTGGCCTCGAAAGTCAATTTCAAGGCGATTGCCGGCGGCTCGCCCTTCAACGTCGCCGTCGGTCTGCGCCGCTTGGGCGTGGACTCGGCGCTCTTTGGTGGGCTGTCCACCGACTACCTTGGCCGCCGCTTGCAGCAAGTGCTGCAGGACGAAGGTGTGCGCCCGGACTATCTGGTGGATTTCGCCGCGCCGACCACTCTGGCAATGGTCGCGGTAGGCGCCAATGGCTCGCCGCATTACAGCTTCCGTGGCGAAGGCTGCGCCGACCGGCAACTGAGCGAGGCACATTTGCCGACGCTCGGCGACGAGGTGCGCGGCCTGCACATCGGCTCGTTTTCGCTGGTAGTACAGCCGATCGGCGACACCTTGCTTAAGCTGGTTCAGCGCGAAAGCGGCGAACGCCTGATCAGCCTCGACCCCAACGTGCGCCTCAATCCCGAGCCGAACATCGATCTATGGCGCGAGCGCATCGCCACGCTGGTGCGCCTGGCCGATCTGATCAAAGTCAGCGACGAGGATCTGAGCCTGCTCTATCCCGAGCAGAATCCGCAGCATGCGATTGAAGGCTGGCTCGAACATCGCTGCCAGATCGTCTTCCTGACTCGCGGCGGCGACGGCGCGACCGTGTTCAGTCGCGCCCATGGCTCGTGGTCGGTACCGGCCAACCCAGTGAAAATCGCCGATACGGTAGGCGCTGGCGACACCTTCCAGGCCGCGCTGATCACCTGGCTGACCGAACATTCGCTGGACTCCGTCGAAGGCGTGCAGCAGCTCAGTCGAGAGCAAATCGACGGCATGCTCAGGTTCGCCGTGCAAGCCGCCGCGCTGACCTGCAGCAAAACCGGTCCGGATCTGCCCTATCGTCATCAATTGAGCTGAGCGCGTAGACTGTCGGCCTTTTTGCGCACGACGGAAAACAGCTCTTGAATCACAGGCACATCCTCGCCCTCCTGACCCTGGCCACTCTGCTGAGCGGTTGCGGCACCTCGCCGCCCCGCTCACCGGAAGACATCTGCGCAATCTTCCGCGAGAAAAGCGACTGGTACGACGCTGCGCAAGTCACCCAGAAACGCTGGGGCGTGCCGATTCAGGTGCCCTTCGCGATCATGTATCAGGAATCCGGCTATCGCTACGACGCCAAGACGCCACGCAAATACCTGCTCTGGGTAATTCCGTGGGGCCGCGTCTCCACCGCGTCCGGCTACGCGCAAGCCAAGGACGAAGTCTGGGCCGACTACCAGAAAAGCACCGGTCGCAACTGGGCCGACCGCGAAGACTTCGACGACGCCATCGACTTCGTCGGCTGGTACATGGACAAGACCACCTCGATCAACGGCGTGTACAAATACGACGCCTATAACCAATACCTGAACTACCACGAAGGCTGGGGCGGCTTCCGCAACAAGACCTACGCCAGCAAGGCCTGGCTACCGCCGACAGCGCGCAAGGTGCAGAACCGTTCGGATCTGTATGCGCAGCAGTATGCCGGCTGCAAGGAAGACCTCAATCGCGGGTTCTGGAGCCGGTTCTGGCATTGGTTGTAGAAGCCCTTCGCGAGCAGGCTCGCTCCCACAGGACCTTAGTGAACGCCGATTTTGTCTACACCCGAGAAACCTGTGGGAGCGGGCTTGCCCGCGATGGCAATCTCTCAAACACCATCAAAGTCTATGAAAGGCCCGATTTCACTGGCCCAAACCGCCCTCCTAAGGGTTTTCCCTATGGCATCAAGGCCCCACACCTACGCCATTTGCGCCTTGAATGAGGCCGTCTAATCCTGCAACATCCATCACCTGCTTATTCAACGGACGGAATTCAAGGCATGCTGGACGCCAATGCAACCCACATCACCCTCTCGATCGAAGACGCCAACGCCGACCTGCAAGTCCTCAGCTTCACCGGTCGCGAAGCCCTCAACGAACCGTTCCGTTTCGACCTCGAACTGGTCAGCGCCCGCCCCGACCTGAAGCTCGAAGAGCTGCTGCACAAGCGCGCCTGCCTGACGTTCGGCGCCACCGGCGAAGGCAAGATTCACGGTCAGGTCTATCGTATCGAGCAGGGCGACTCCGGCAAGACCCTGACCCGCTACAGCATCAGCCTGATGCCGCAACTGGCCTATCTGCAGCACAACCATGATCAGCAGATCTTCCAGCAACTGACGGTGCCGAAAATCATCGCCCAGGTGCTGGAAGATCGCGGCATTCTCTCTGACGCCTACAGCTTCCAGCTCGGCGCCGAGTACCCGGAACGCGAGTATTGCGTGCAATACGACGAGTCCGACCTGCATTTCATCCAGCGTCTGTGCGAAGAGGAAGGCATTCACTTCCACTTCCAGCACAGCAGCAGCGGCCACAAACTGGTGTTCGGCGACGATCAGACGGTATTCCGCAAACTGAAGCCGGTCAGCTACCAGCAGGACTCCGGCATGGCCGCCGAGAAACCGGTGATCAAGCGCTTCAATCTGCGCCTGGAAACTCGCACCACCCGCGTCAGCCGGCGCGACTACGATTTCGAAAAACCCAAGCTGCTGCCCGAAGGCGCGGTCAAATCCGAATTCGCCCCGGACCTGGAAGACTACGATTACCCCGGCCGCTTCACCACCCGCGAGCGCGGCAAGTTCCTCTCGACCCGCGCCCTCGAACGCCATCGCAGCGACTACAAACTCGCCGAAGGCAAAGGTGATGAACCGACGCTGACCAGCGGCCATTTCCTCACGCTCGCCGAACACCCGCGCGCCGAGTGGAACGACCTGTGGCTGCTGCTGGAAGTCTTCCACGAAGGCAAACAACCGCAAGTGCTCGGTGAAAACGTCACCAGCGAGGTCACCGACAACAAGAGCGATTTCCACCAGGGCTACCGCAACAGCTTCCTCGCCACCCCGTGGGACGCGCACTACCGCCCTGCCCTCGAACACCCGAAACCGAAAGTCCTCGGCAGCCAGACCGCAATCGTCACCGGCCCGCCCGGTGAAGAAATCCACTGCGATCAGTACGGCCGCATCAAAGTCCAATTCCACTGGGACCGCGACGGCCAGTCCGACGATAAAACCACCTGCTGGATGCGCGTCGCCAGCGGTTGGGCAGGCAGCGCCTACGGCGGCATCGCCATCCCGCGCATCGGCATGGAAGTGCTCGTCACCTTCCTCGAAGGCGACCCCGACCAGCCCCTCGTCACCGGCTGCCTGTACCACAAGGAAAACGTCGTCCCCTACGACCTGCCGGCCAACAAGACCCGCAGCACTTTCAAAACCCTCAGCTCCCCCGGCGGCAAGGGCTACAACGAATTCCGCATTGAAGACAAAAAAGGCGCCGAACAGATCTACATCCACGCCCAGCGCGACTGGGACGAAAACATCGAACACGACCAGAAAATCCGCGTCGGCAACGAACGGCATGACACCGTTGAAGCCAACGTGTTGAGCGAGTTCAAGGTTGAAGAGCACCGGATCACTCATCTGGACCGAATCAGCGAAATGCGCGCGGATGATCACCTGACAGTGGGTGTGACGCAGCATGTGAAGGTGGGGACTGGGCAGTTTGTTGAGGCTGGCAACGAAATACATTACTACGCCGGCCAGAGAGTCGTGGTCGAAGGCGCCATGGAACTGACCGCCAAGGCTGGCGGCAGCTTCGTCAAGGTCGATGCGGGTGGCGTGACCATCAGCGGCGCTGAGGTGAAGGTGAATACCGGTGGTGCGCCGGGGGTGGGCACGCCGGCGGCGCCGTTGTTGCCGGGGCCGATGAAGGTTGCGGATGCGGATAAGGCGGGGAAAGCACCGCTCCCTGCCCGTCTTAATGAGTCAGGTATCACCCCGCTGTGCGGAAAACAGAGTAACGGCGCTTGCAGCCGTAAGGATTGCACATGCATGTAAAAACGCTGAGCGCCCTCCTCGCAGAGCCTCGTTACGACTTTTCAGACCTGCCCGCTACAAGCGAATCGCTGTGTTTCATCATCGACCAAGGGCTCCAGCCAGACGCTTTGGGTCGTCTTTATCGATTAGGCGAACCCGTTGTCGCCCAAGGTCTGTTTGTCGGGACAGACCTTGCAGGGATTCCTGACGAGCCATTGTGGCTGGTCGCCCCAAAGGGCGGCAAAGTGGCAAAGGTCGCTGTGGAACTATGTGAGGAACGCTTTTCGGGAATTGCAATCTCAACCCGGGATCCTGAAAAAGCTCTGGCTCATGCGCGCTGGCTGCTTAAGGCAAACGATGGTTCAGGTGGCCAAACTCTGCTGAGTTTCCACAAGCCGAGTTTATGGGCTGCGCTGGCCTACACCGCCGATAAAGCATTCGACCAGTTACTAGGCTGCTGGGAGGCGGTCTACAGCCCTGCGCCGATTCATTTCGGTCAAGAGCGTGGGCGATGGCTGACCTGGAAGGCCACCGATCAATCAACGTGGGACGGCGACAGAGCGGCGTTCAATTTGCCCGAGACAGCCGCGAAAGTACAAGCGCGCTTGGGCTGGATGTACTGGATCGATGAGGAATACACAGCATTCAATGAGCCATCCGATGACCGCTTGAATGACATGGCGGACAACCTCGACATGCTGCTCAAAAACAACATTTATGATGGCGATCACCTGCTCAAGCTTGGCCATGTCGTGAACGGTCCGCTGTTCGAGACCCAGCCTGGGATCATGGCGATCCTGCAATCAAAGGACGAGTCGTTTATCAAAGTAGATCGGCTCCTGGAATCAGCCGCCGTTGCCCAACACTAAGGCGACGCGACAACAGAACGGAATCACCATGGAAATTACAAATCACGCCGTAATGCCCGGCGAAACTCTGGGCCAGATTGCTACGCGCTACAACACTACTGTGGCGCAACTTCGTCAGATGAACCCCTTCATCACCAACCCGGATAATGTCAAAGTCGGATGGAACCTGAGCGTTCCGAAAAGCGCACTACCGCCTGCTGCGCCTGCCGCTCAGACACCCGCCGCAACTCAACCGCCTGCGCAGACGACCCCGGAAGCCGCAACTCAGTGCTCTGCGGAGAATCTGATTGTACTGGAGCCTGTCAGAGATACCCCAGATCAATGCTCAAAAACTTTCAACCCGCACGCGTCTGCCTGCTCGCAAAAGTTTGCCAGTGCCATATATGCCACCGAAGAGCAAGAGTTCTGGCTGCTTCCCGAACGGGCAAAGTCCGCCATCAAAGAATCCATGTTTGCCTTGGATAAAATGATTGCGCCCAGCAAATCACGTGATGCACGCCTGAACGGGTTGCAGGAATCTGGTTTGCTGGAATACTTCCTTGAGCCCAAGTTGAGCAACTTTCTCACGGGCGCGCAGCGTGCTCGTATGGAAGAGTTTGAAGCGATGGGCGATGAGATCGAAATCGATCCCGCCACCGCTAAAAAAAGGCAGAACGAAGCTGATGGGAACAAACCGGCAGTCGCTCCTGCTCAGTCCACGGAGGAGGAGACGCCGGTATCTCGCCTCGACCGTCTAGCGGCAGACATAGCTACTGACCAGCGCGTTCACGAAGCATATGCCGACTTTTACAAGCGGCGGGCTGAGTGGGTCGCGCTAAAAAAAGAAGCGGTAGCGGCCGCTAAGTTGGAAGGCTACACCTACGAAAGCGGCTCGCTGTACTCCAAGGAGGCGATTGAAGCGCGGGCACGTGTGCAAGCTTATCTGGAGGCTCGCAAGAAGTTCCTCGGCAACAAAGACTTCAAGCAGGTATCGCTGGAAGACGTTGCCAAAGCCTTGGCGGAAAAGAAAAAAAGTTACGACAATATCTGCAGTGGCATGACTGACTGCACCGCCGATCTGGTCGGTTATGTCTACACACTACACAAAAATGCCGAAGCGCTTGATTACCACGCTTACACTGAATCCATCATCAAAGCGTCCGAGTATGGTCTTGCTCTTCCGGAATTCGCCTTGATCAGTGACGGACTCCCTTCCGGTATCGAGCAATTCAAACTGTATCTGGACACAGAGAAAAAACAGGTAGAAGTTACAGCGCAACTTCAGGAGAAATACAAACGCTGGATCGAGGCAACAGGCCAAAATGCACAGGCGCCAGCCGGCCTCGTTGATGCAGAACGTGCCAAGTGGGATCAACTACAAAAAATCAAGGATGACCTCCAGGCCACAGCCCAAAAAAATGTCAGCACCAGTAAACCTAGGCGCTATTTAATTTGGGAACCAGAAGAGTTCCAACCGAAACCAATCGACCGTATGGTAAAGCCAGGCTTTCCACTGCGCGAAGTCAGCCTTTCTGACGCCAAGGGCACGCCCCTTGGATGGTTCAGCATGGCGAACCTGAAAGACGCAAAAAAAATAATCGAAGAAGATTTGAAAAAGGCAGCTGGCTCGATAAAGAAGGTAAAAGAAAGTCTACCAACCGATGCTACCGAAGGCTCCGATAAAAACAGTGAAATCAGTTCGTTCCGCCAATGGCTCTTGGATCAGGGTGCAAAAAAAATCAGTGATCAGGCTGGCGACTGTTTCGACGAAAAAGGCTGGTTCAAAGCTAAAGACTTTTACGCGTACTTGAAAAAGCAAGGTTATGAGGTTACTGAACTAGAAGACGACGCGGCCCTAACTAACTGGGGCAAGCACCTTCAGCAACTAGTGTTCCAGAAAAGTGTGCGCGGCGAGGTAAGGCTGTTTGATGCAAGTCCTCAGGCTCAATTCGTCCGCTGCCTGACTCCTCCACAGCCGAACATTCACGGTGAACTGAAGCTAGAAGGCCCGAAGATGTCCGCCGCGGAAGGCTTCCAGATATCTGGGGAGATGGGATTGAGCCTGGACTTGGCACGGGGCGAAGTTCAGTTAATGAAAGTGGACATGCCTGCCAAGGCCAACGCTCAAGAAATCATGCTTGACTATCTCTTGGACGGCAGCCCACGACAAATGAGTTTCGGCCGCTTCTCCTTTCACTTTGGTGTAAAGGCCTGGGGTTACGCTGGAGCGTCGTTATTGTTAGCTGGCAGCGTAGAGCTGAGCCCTATCTTCGGCAACGTCAAATATGGAGCGTCGCTGAGCCCGGTAAAACGCGCACAACGTGAAGACGCTTCTGCAAAAGAAGAACGCGCCGATCACGCAGCCGCCAAGCAAGCAAAAACCGATAGCGGTGACGATAGTCCTACTCCTGATCTTGAACACACGTCGAAATCCGGCACCTACGCCGACTCCAAAAGCACAGAGCAACTGCGCGGCGGACGTTTCGCCAAAGTACAAATCGAAAACGGCGCAAAAGCCAGCTTCAATGTCTTTGGGGGTTTGCAAGCCGCCATTGAGCTTACCGGCGTATTGAACTGGGCACCGCCAAAAGAACTCGCCGCCTTACGCATCGCACCTTCAACGGGGATTGGCAGCGCTAAAGACGCGAAAAATGCAAATCCATGGTTGACGCTGGCCAAGTTGAGCGGTTCAGTTGGGGTGGCGTTTGGCGCGGGCTTTCAGGGAACGGCGCAGGTGTCTCTCGATAAGGGGCGTTTTATTTTGAACTTGAAAGCGGCTGTGGTACTTGGCCCAGGTGCAAATGGTAGCTTCAAGTTCGAAGTTGGTTATGAGGCAGTGGTTGACCTTGTCAACTTGTATCGCAGGGAGTTGCACAGAGCCAAAGGCAGAAAAGTGGAGTGGATGGAGACAGAAGCGGGACAGTTTGCATCGGCGCTGAACGCATTAGGAGCTGCTGGGCTTAGTGTGGAAATGTCTTACCTGATGGGTTGGAGTGTTGTCATGGACTTGTATGACGCGATGACCAGCGGAGGAAAAGGTGGCCCGATTGCTCATGCTATTATTGAATACCAAAACCCAGACGAGTTAAAAAAATGGGTGGTAGAGGCCACCCCTGCCGCGTTAGGCCCGATTTTGTTGACACTGATGTCTAATCCGGAGGAGTTCGCCATAGCCACAGCGAAACAAACTAGCATTAGCGCTTCAAACGATGGCAAGAAAAAATATACGAGAGATACAGCATATTTAGCGCAACAGACAGCGATTGAGATGATAATTACTCATATAACTACTAACGCTCAAGAGAAAGGAAGCCTACCGGAGGCTCAAAAACAATTTGAGCTAGCCTGCGCATGCATGAACAAATTCGGGGTCGAACCGGTTGATACCGGTCAAAAATACTGTGAAAACCGCTATTTGTTGGACAATTTCATGAGCGAACCAGTGCTTGCGGTAACTGAAGCACTCGGAAACACTACCAGGGCTCGATATAAGAAAAATGCTTCGATATTAGGTGGGCCGATTGATGGATCCTGCAAAATTGTTATGCATGAAAACAGCTATATACCAAGGCCTTCTGTGAAATTTTCAGCTCCAGCAGGAAAATCAAATTGATAAACTTAAAAAAATTGTTTGCTACAACCTTCTGTGTCCTCCTTATATTTCTCTGCAATACCGCTAATGCAACACTAACAAAAGAGCAAGAAGAAGCGAAGAAGAAAGGCATTGAGCTCTACAATCAATACAAAGCAATATCCGCAATCGAGTTTTTAGAAATCGCTGCAAAGGGTGGTGACAATGAAGCACTTTACTATCTAGGAGAATCAATAAGAAAAAACAACAGATATATGACCCAAGAAGCGCAAAAGGCTTACGAGGAATCAGCAAAAAAAGGCAATATTTACTCTATGATTCGGCTCGGCGGCGCGGATCAAGATTTGTGCGTAACTATGAACAATTGTTCTTCCTCCGAGCAATCACCTAAAGATTGGATGAACAAAGCCAAAAACCTTGCTACAGATCAGGCATCTCATGGTGACGCTGAGTCGATGTACCTGCTATGGGAGATAACAGGAAACGATGAATGGCTTGAAAAATCCGCAGAAAAAGGTTTTGCATTAGCGCAATTTCGTTTAGCGACCAAGTATCAAGAGGGGGGAGGCATGTTCCTACTACCCTCTAGCAGATCAGATGAAATCGAAAAATGGATGAAAGCCGCTGCAGAGAATGGTTATCCACCAGCCATGATGGGATTTGCCGCTACCAGGATTGAAAAAGCCGATTTTTCATCATTTAGAAAATGGAATGAAAAAGCTGCAGCCTCAGGCTATGCATCAGCAGTTTTTGGTTATGCGTCATATATTGGCGAAGCTGAACCAGAATACGGATTTGAATCAGACCCGGTGAAGTCATACGCACTATTGTCGAATCTACTGGAGCTCGATGGTGGTGGAAACGTAATAAACAACGTTAACGACGTATTGCCGGAAGTGGAAAAAAAGCTGTCAAAAGAGCAATTAGAAAAAGCAAAAGAACTCGCAAAAACGTGGAAGGCCACTCACCCACCGCTCTCGTTTTTTCCAGATAAGTTAGGGTACTGAAATTTAGCAGTACAGCCTTATCATTAATTTTTTCGAGCACGTCAAAGCCCGTACCCTAATGATTCATATCGCAAACGACAAATGCCCGAGGCAAGGGAAAAGCAACCGTAAATAACTCAGCTCATGTTCACATCGGTTAACTCAGCCTTAACGCCACAGTCAGAGACTCCATATCACCGCACACCCTCAGCTCTCCCCCGCTGACGCCCAGTGCGGCAGGCTCGCCCGGCTTCGTGCCGGGCGCCTACCCGCAACGCTGGAGTCCTCTCATGGACATTCGTCCCCTCCTGCTCACCGCCACCCTCGCCTGCTGCTCATACGCCGCACTGGCCCAAGCCAACGACACCTCCGCCACATCGAATCAAACACCCTACCAATACGGCATGCCACTCCACGTGGCGAAGGTGCTTTCGCTAACCGAGCCGCCGACCCTCTAGTGCAAAGTCATCACCGCCGACATGAAATACATCGACAACACCGGCAAGCCCGCACAAATCAGCTACAGGAAATTATCTGACGCTTGCAGTCAACAGAACTGACAGACGCTTCTGATTTTCCGGTTGGCCATAGGCGTGGGGTGGTTTCGGCGGGTATGCTCGGGGCCTTCCCTACTGCCGCAAGGATTGGCCATGCAGTTGTCGTTCCGCACGTTGTCGAGCTTCACTTCAATCCTGTGTTTTCTGCTGGCGCTGGTCTGGGGATTTTTTCCAGAGGTGTTGCTGGCGATCTGGAGTATTGGCTATTCGGAGGGCACGGGCGTAGTCGCAAGGCGCAGCGCGGTGCTGTTTGCGGCGTTGGGGGTGATGTTTTATTTGCTGCGCAATGCTCCGCCGTCAGCGGCACGCAGTGCACTGAGCAATGGTTTTATCGTCGGCTGTTTCGGTTTGGCGGCGTTGGGTTTTGGCGAATGGCTCAATGGTCATGCCGGCCCCGGGATCTTGCTCGCGGTGCTGGTCGAGTTCGCGCTGGGCCTTGGTTTCGTGAAGGCCCGGCGCGTGACGGTCGAACTGGGTGAAACGGTGGGTTAAACGGCTCGAGAACGAGCGCTGTTTTGATGTGTCGTGGTTTGTTGCGCGAGATCGGAACGCAGCCCTGCGACCAGGTTGTTGATTTCACGGCAGCTGTTCAAGCGGCTGGCATCGATGCCACTGACGTAGAGATCGGCTTGGTCGGTTCGATGGTCGCCAAACACTTTGACCGACATCGACAAGTCGGGTGACAGCGTGCACTGGCAGCGTTTCGGCAGGAAGCTGCTTTCAATGATATTGCGTAATTCCAAGGCAGATAAAAACATGGCGAACCCTCTCCTTTCTGTGCGATTGCCAATCAAGTATTCACGCTGACCCTTTGCTGCGCCTTCACGGGTGTGCCCCCGCTGTTTCCTTGGTGCAGCAAGTGGTGGTACTGCGAAATGCCCATTGGAGTGTAGGCGCCCAAATCCGGTGCGCCTTACCGAAAGAACGCATAAAACGTGCCTTTGATCGGTTCGTTTTGCTTCTTTCAAAATCAAGCACTTGGAAAAGTGGCCAGTATCCTGCTATTTGCAAAATGCATGAACCGACCACCTGTCCCCTGCAATCTGCAATCTCCGGCTGAATTTGCTTTCGACGACCATGACGGCAAGAATGTCTCCCAATGCAATTCAACCCGCACGGAGGCTTCCATGAATTCCTTGAGTATTTGCGCGATCACCGGCCTGTTAATCGCCAACCTTTCCACCCTCGCCCACGCCGCCAAACTCGAAGACGTCGCGCCGTATCCCAAAGCCGAAGCCGGGTTTACCCGTCAAGTCATCCATCTGCCCAAACAAGAGCAGGAAGAGAATTTCCAGGTTGAAATTCTCGCCGGCAAAACTCTGGAAGTAGATTGCAACCGTCAACGTCTGGGCGGTGTTCTCGATGAAAAGAATCTGCAAGGCTGGGGCTATCCGTTCTATCGCCTGGAAAAGGTCATCGGCCCAATGAGCACGATGATGGCCTGCCCGCCTGGCAGTCAGAAAAAGCGCGCTTTCGTTCCGGTCGTCGGCGACGGCTTCATGTTGCGTTACAACAGCAAATTGCCGGTTGTGGTGTACGCGCCGTCAGACGTCGAAGTGCGTTATCGCATCTGGTCGGCGTCGGACAAAGACGGCACCGCCCTGCAGGAATAACCCGAGCGCTTGTTACGCCGGCACGCCGCAAGCAGCGGCGCGCTCGGCGACATGGCGCAGGCTGTCGAAGTTGATGTTGGCCCCGGAGTCGATGGCGACGAATGTCTGATCGCGAACCCCACTGCGCGCCACGTACTGCTTGATCCCCGCCACGGCCAGAGCACCTGAAGGTTCAGTGATCGAACGTGTATCGTCGTAGATATTCTTGATCGCGGCGCAGAGCTCGTCATTGCTGACCGTGATTACCTCATCTACACAAAAACGGCAAACCTCAAAGCCATACGCGCCGATCTGCGCCACCGCTACGCCATCGGCAAAGGTACCGACGCTTGGTAGAACCACCCGCTCGTCCGCGCGCAAAGCGGCTTGCAGACAGGCCGAATGTTCGGATTCGACGCCGATGATCCGCACTTCCGGGCGCAGGTATTTGACGTAGGCCGCGATTCCGGCGATCAAGCCTCCGCCGCCGACCGGGATAAAGATCGCATCCAGCGCGCCTTGATGCTGGCGCAGTATTTCCATCGCCACGGTGCCTTGTCCGGCGATCACGTCAGGATCATCGAACGGTGAAACGAACGTGCGTCCGCTCTGCTCGGCCAAATGCAACGCGTGGGCCAGAGCAAACGGGAAACTCTCGCCATGCAGCAGTGCTTCGGCACCGCGACTGCGCACGCCGAGAACTTTGAGCTCAGGGGTGGTAGACGGCATGACGATCGTCGCGCAGATGCCCAACTCCCGTGCCGCCAGCGCTACACCCTGCGCGTGATTACCCGCCGACGCAGTGATCACTCCCCGCGCTCGCTGCTCATCGCTCAGTTGCACGAGTTTGTTGTAAGCACCACGGATCTTGAAAGAGAACGTCGGTTGCAGATCTTCGCGCTTGAGCAGGACCCGATTGCCCAGTGCTTGCGACAATGCCGGCGCAGGCTGCAACGGGGTACGCACCGCAATGTCGTACACCGGCGCGGCCAGGATTTTCTTTACGTAGTGCTCAAGCAGGGCTTGCTGGTCGGGGCTGTGCGGCATGGTCGTCTCCTGACATTTTTCAGAACCCCGGAGACAGAAAGTAAAAACCCGCCTCTAGGGCGGGTTGGGTGCTGCAGTCGTGAGCTAGCCCGCCAAATGAGGAATGGCGGTAATAATGCTTGGCTGGCAGCGCGATACGGTGAAAGTCATGGGCTGGAAATTAGCCTGCCGACAGATGACAAGTCAATGGCCGCTGCAGAACTTTGAATCTTGCACAGAACGGAACCGTCACTGCAAAGGAGAACAACAACTTTCGCTCCAAGCCGATGAAAGTGGAGATCAACCATGAACATTCGCCAAGCGCTGTTCGCTGTACCGCTGCTGGCCGCCGTCCTGTCCAGCCCTGCTGTTTTCGCCGTCGATGAAAGCGACGCCGTCAAGAAACCCGAATGCCCGAAAGGCCAGGTCTGGGACAGTAAAACCCAGCAATGCGTGTTGCAGACCAGCGGCTGAACACAGCCCTGCTAAACTGGCAGAGGTTTTATTCCAAGGAGGATCGCCCTTTGCCAATTTCATCTCGCACTGCCTTGCTGGTCATCGATGTTCAGAACGACTTCATTCCCGGCGGCCAGTTACCGGTGCCTGAAGGTGACCGGATTGTGCCGCTGATCAACCGGCTCGCGCGTCAGTTCAGGCAAGTCGTTATTGCTCAGGACTGGCATCCCAGCGGGCATGTTTCGTTCGCATCCAGCCATCCGGGCCGGCAGCCCCACGACGTCATCGAGTTACCGTACGGCGCACAAACGTTGTGGCCGGATCATTGTGTGCAAGCCAGTGCCGGCGCCGCATTCCACCCGGAACTGGATTTGCCACACGCGCAATTGGTCATCCGCAAAGGCTGCAATCCCGACATCGACAGCTACTCGGCCTTTCTTGAAGCGGACCGACGCACCACTACGGGTCTTGCGGGTTATCTTAAAGAACGCGGCATCGACACCGTGTACATGGTCGGCCTGGCCTTGGATTTTTGTGTGATGTTTTCGGCGCTGGATGCGCGCGCGGCAGGCTTCAATGCCTTTGTAGTGATGGATGCTTGCCGAGCGATTGATCTGGACGGTTCGCTGGCAGCCGCGACTACCCGGATGCAAGAGGCCGGCGTCGGCCTGATTCAGTCATCCGATATCCGTTAGACGTGTCAGGCGGTCGCAGGCAGCCATAATCTGAACCGCGCACCACCCAATGGCGAATCCTCAACTGTCAAAGTGCCGCCCTGCGCTTCCAGCGCTCGGCGGCTGATCGCCAGACCGAGGCCGAAACCACCCGTCGCGCGATCACGGCTGCGGTCGAGCCGGTAGAACGGTTCGAAAACCCGCTCGCGCTCATCGTCGGGAATGCCGATGCCATCATCATCGACCCAGATCTCACACCCGCCGGCAATGACTTGTACGCCAATCTGAATGCGCTTTTCGCAATAGCGCATGGCATTGCGCAACAGGTTCTGGATAGCCCGGGCGGTCAGACGCGGATCCAGCGCAAAGCGTTCGAGCTGACCGTGCAACAGAACATCAATGACGATCTCCGGCGATTCCAGTTCTTCGTCGACACTACCGAGAATGCTGTCGATGAACTCGTCCAGCGACACCTCGATGCGCTCGGGCGATTGCGCGGGATTCTGCAAGCGGCTGTAGGAAAGCAACTCCAGCACCAGTTCATCCAGTTCACGAATATGCGCGACCAGGCTCTGCAAGCGCTCGCGACTGGCGGCTGGCAAGTCTTCGGACAACGCCAAGGCCAGGCCGAAATCCAGACGCGTCAACGGCGTACGCAGTTCATGGGAAACAGCGTTAAGCAGGTCGCGCTGCTGGTTGAGCAGGTTCTCGATATCGCCGGCCATGGTGTCGAACACGTTGGCGAGGCTGCCGATGTTCGAACTCGGGGCGATTCTGGTTCGCTCGCTCAAATGCCCCTTGCCGAAGCGTTCGGCAGTGCCCTTCAGACGTTCAAGATCGCGCCAGTGCGGACGCAGCCAAAGCAACAGGCAGCCGAGCAACATGGCGCCGATCAGCACATTGATGCTCCAGTACAACAGATCGACGTCGACCGGATCCGGCGGCACAACCATGCGCACGGCCATGTCCGCATTCAGCGGCGTCACCGCCAATGTTCGCCATCCCCAATCACCGATGCGCACCACGTTTTCACCACGGTGCAGACGTTCCTGCTCGATGGGAGTGAACACCGGGTCGTCGATTGGCGTCAGGACGATGTGCAGGGGCTGGAATTCCTTGTCCATAGCCGCCGCAATCGCCGGCCATTGCTCTTGCGGCGCAGCATGAAACTGCTTGGTGATCAGCGATTGCAGACCTCGGGAAAAGTCCAGGTTGTAGGTGACGAAGCGATCCCGGAAGGCCATGACCACCAGATCAGGCACCAGGTAGATCGCCGCGCTATAGGAGACGATCGTCACCAGATACAGGCGAAACAGGATACGAAACATCAGCTCAGCATTCCCATTCGGAGCGGCTGAACAGATAGCCCTTGCCCCACACGGTCTTGATCTTGCGCGCCTCGCCGGCGTGATCATCGAATTTGCGCCGCAGCTTGGAAATCGCCACATCCACCGAGCGATCGGTGCCATTGAATTCAATACCGCGCAGCCGCTGAAGGATCTGATCGCGACTCAGCACTTCGCCGGCGTGCCGGGCCAGCACCACCAGCAAATTGTATTCGCCGCTGGACAGCTCAACCGCTTGATCACGCCAGGTCACGGTGCGCTCGGACAGGTCAATGCACAGATTGCCCATGACGATCCGATCATTTACCGCCAAAGGCTCGCCGAGGCTGCTGCGCCGCAACAAGGTACGCACCCGCGCCAGCAGCACTCGTGGCTCGCAGGGTTTGGTGACGTAGTCGTCAGCGCCCATTTCCAGGCCCAGCACCTGATCATGACTGTCATCGCGGGCCGTGAGCATGAGGATCGGCAGTGTCGCCGAATCGGCCCGCAGCAAGCGGCACACCTGCAAGCCGTCGAGGCCCGGCAGCATGAGGTCGAGGATCACCAGATCCGGCGGACTGATCCGCGCCCGTTCGCGCACATGGTCGCCACGGCCGATGACGCTGACGGAATAACCGTTGCGCTCCAGGTAGCTGGAAATCAGTTCGGCGAGGGCGGTGTCGTCTTCGACCAGCAGGATATTGGGCATGGGGTGTTCCAGAAAATGCTGGGGCGACAGTCAGGACTCATTCGCTCGCACATTGAAATGCGATCTCCTGTGGGAGCGAGCCTGCTCGCGAAAGCGATCGAACTGTCGCAATAAATTTCAAGGTTTGCAGGATATACGCCCTCGCGCACCACCGAGCAAAACCCTTACACAATTTCACACAGCAACTACAAAGCTTCACCGCTAACCTCCCCGTCTGGCCGTAGGATGCGGCCTTCAATATTGGGGGTTGTACATGTCTGGAAAACTGCTGGCCGGGCTCGGCCTGATCGCATTGGCACTGACACTGAGCGCCTGTGATTCGTCATCGAATGCCGAAGAGCAGGCGCCGCCGGCCACGGTGCGCATCGAGACCATCAAAACCCAGCCATTGTCGATCAGCAGCGAACTGAGTGGCCGCATCGCCGCACCACGGATTGCCGAAGTGCGTGCACGGGTGGCTGGCGTAGTGTTGCAGCGCACCTATCGCGAAGGCAGCGACGTGAAAAAAGGCGATGTGCTGTTCCGCATCGATCCGGCGCCGTTCAAGGCCGATCTGGACAGTGCCGAAGCAGCGTTGCGCAAAGCCGAGGCCAACGCCTTTCAGGCGAAACTGCAAGAACAACGCTATGCGCAGTTGATCGATGACAAGGCCATCAGCGGCCAGGATTACGACAACGCCCGCGCCGCCGCCCGGCAAACGGCAGCTGATGTTGCCGCCAGCAAGGCAGCACTTGAACGAGCGAAACTCAACCTCGGTTATGCCACCGTCACCGCGCCGATTTCCGGGCGTATCGGTCGCGCGCTGGTCACCGAGGGTGCGCTGGTCGGACAGAACGAAACCACGCCACTGGCACTGATCCAGCAGGTCAACCCGATCCATGCCGACCTGACCCAGTCGACCCGCGAGCTCAATGAATTGCGTCGCGCATTTCGCTCCGGGCAGTTGCAGGAAGTCGGTCAGGATCAGGTCAAGGCCACGCTGATTCAGGATGACGGCAGCCTGTATCCATTTCCCGGCAAGCTGCTGTTCAGCGACATCACCGTTGATCCAGGCACTGGCCAGATCATCCTGCGCAGTGAATTCCCCAATCCGGATCTCGACCTGCTGCCGGGCAGTTTCATCCGCGTACGCCTTGAGCAGGCAACCATCCAGAACGGTATCACCGTGCCGCAACGCGCGGTGCAGCGTGACAGTGCCGGCATTGCCCAAGTGCTGACCGTCGATGAGCAGATGCGCGTGGCGCAGCAACCGGTGCAACTGGGTGCGGTGCAGAACAATCGGTGGATCGTCACCGGTGGCCTGAAGCCCGGCGACCGCATTGTCATCGAAGGCCTGCAACACACCCGTCCCGGGGAAAAAGTACAGATCGACGAAACCCCTCTTCCACTTGCCCAGACCGCTGGTCAGTAAGCAGGACGCTTCTATATGCCGCAGTTCTTTATTGACCGCCCCGTGTTTGCCTGGGTGGTCGCCCTGTTCATCCTGTTGGCCGGAGCGCTGGCCATTCCGCAGTTGCCGGTCGCGCAGTACCCGGACGTCGCACCGCCGCAGATCGAAATCTATGCCGTCTACCCAGGCGCCTCGGCGCAGACCGTCGATGAAAGCGTGGTCAGCCTGATCGAGGAGGAACTCAACGGCGCCGATCACCTGCTCTACTTCGAATCGCAGAGCAGCCTGGGCAGCGCGACGATCAAGGCAACTTTCCAGCCGGGCACCAACCCCGAGCTGGCGCAGGTCGATGTACAAAACCGCCTGAAGGTGGTCGAGTCGCGTCTGCCGCAAGCGGTCAATCAGCAGGGTTTGCAGGTGGAAAAGGTCTCTTCCGGTTTCCTCTTGCTGATTACCCTGACCTCCAGCGACGGCAAGCTCGATGACGTGGCGCTCAGCGATTATCTGGCGCGCAACGTGATGAACGAGATCAAGCGCCTGGACGGTGTCGGCAAGGCTCAGTTGTATGGTGCCGAGCGGGCCATGCGCATCTGGATCGATCCGCAGAAGCTGATCGCCTTCAACCTGACGCCGGCCGATGTCAACGAGGCCATCGTTGCGCAGAACGCCCAGGTTTCCGCCGGTAGCATCGGCGATCTGCCGTCGCCTTCGACGCAGGAAATCACTGCGACGATTCTGGTCAAGGGCCAATTGTCGACGCCGCAGGAATTCGCCGACATCGTGCTCAAGGCCAATCGCGATGGCTCCACGGTGCGCATCGGTGATGTAGCGCGAGTGGAGATCGGCAGTCAGGAATATCAATTCGGCACGCGCCTCAACGGCAAGCCGTCCACCGCCGTCGGCGTGCAGCTCTCTCCGGGTGCCAACGCGCTGAACACCGCGACGCTGGTGCGGGCGAAGATGGATGAACTGGCACGCTACTTCCCGGCCGGCGTGGAGTACAAGATTCCTTACGACACTTCGCCCTTCGTCAAAGTCTCGATCACCAAAGTGATTTACACCCTAGGCGAAGCGATGCTGCTGGTGTTTGCGGTGATGTTCCTGTTCCTGCAGAACGTGCGCTACACGCTGATCCCGACGCTGGTGGTGCCAGTGGCGCTGATGGGCACGTTCGCGACCATGCTCGCGCTGGGCTTCTCGATCAACGTGCTGACCATGTTCGGCATGGTGCTCGCCATCGGCATTCTGGTGGATGACGCCATCGTCGTGGTAGAGAACGTCGAGAGGATCATGGCCACCGAGGGCCTGTCGCCCAAGGAAGCCACGCGCAAGGCGATGACGCAGATCACTGGGGCGATCATCGGCATAACGCTGGTGTTGGTCGCGGTGTTTATTCCGATGGCGTTCATGCAGGGCTCGGTCGGCGTGATCTACCAACAGTTCTCGCTGTCCATGGCCACCTCGATTCTGTTCTCGGCGTTTCTCGCCCTGACGTTGACGCCGGCGTTGTGCGCAACATTGCTCAAGCCTGTCGCCAAGGGTGAGCATCACGAGAAGTCCGGATTTTTCGGCTGGTTCAATCGTCGCTTTGAACAACTGACCGACCGCTATCAGGGTTGGGTCGGCTACGCGCTCAAGCGCACTGGTCGTTATCTGTTGATCTACGTCGTGCTGCTGATTGGGCTCGGGTTTTGTTTTGCGCGCCTGCCCTCTTCGTTTCTGCCCACAGAAGATCAGGGTTACACCATTACCGATATCCAGCTGCCACCAGGCGCAACGAAGAACCGTACCGTACAAGTAGCCGAACAGCTCGAAGCGCACAACGCCGGTGAGCCGGGAATCAGTGACAGCGTAGTGATCCTGGGTTTCAGTTTCTCCGGTAGCGGGCAGAATGCGGCGCTGGCGTTTTCGACGCTCAAGGATTGGTCGGAACGTGGCAGTGACGATGCTGCCAGCTCGATTGCCGATCGCGCCAATGCTGCGTTGAGTCAGATCAAGGACGCCATGGCGTTCTCGGTGCTGCCGCCGCCGGTGGATGGTCTCGGCACTTCCAGCGGTTTCGAGTTCCGATTGCAGGATCGCGCAGGCCTCGGTCACGCGACGCTGATGCAGGCGCGCACCGAACTTCTGGCCGCCGCCGAGAAAAGTCCGGTGCTTATGAACGTGCGCGAAAGTGCTCTGGCCGAAGCGCCGCAAGTGCAGCTGGTTGTAGACCGCAAGAAGGCCAATGCCCTGGGTGTATCGTTTGCCGAAATCGGCAGCGTGCTGTCCACTTCGGTGGGTTCCAGCTACATCAACGATTTCCCGAATCAGGGCCGCATGCAGCGCGTCGTCGTGCAAGCCGAAGGCGACCAGCGCAGCCAGGTGGACGACTTGCTGAAAATGCACGTGCGCAACAACACCGGGAACATGGTGCCGCTGTCCGCATTCGTCCAGGCCAACTGGATTCAAGGCCCGGCGCAGTTGACTCGTTACAACGGCTATCCGGCGATTGCCATCTCTGGCGAACCGTCGGCGGGGCACAGCACCGGCGAAGCGATGGCGGAAATCGAGCGACTGGTAGCGCTGGGGCCGAAAGGTCTGGGCCAGGAATGGACCGGTCTGTCGTTGCAGGAACGCCTGTCAGGCAATCAGGCGCCGATGTTGCTCGGTTTGTCGCTACTGGTGGTGTTTCTGTGTCTGGCGGCGCTGTATGAGAGCTGGTCGATTCCGACGTCGGTGCTGCTCGTTGTCCCGCTGGGTGTGCTCGGCGCGGTGCTGGCGGTGACAATGCGCGGGATGCCTAACGACGTGTTCTTCAAGGTTGGTCTCATCACCATCATCGGACTGTCGGCGAAGAACGCGATCCTCATTATCGAATTTGCCAAGAGCCTGTATGACGAAGGTCACGACCTGATCGATGCAACGTTGCAGGCTGCTCGCTTGCGCTTGCGGCCAATCGTGATGACTTCGCTGGCGTTCATTCTTGGCGTGGTGCCGCTCGCGATTGCCACTGGCGCAAGCTCGGCGAGTCAGCAAGCGATCGGCACCGGCGTAATTGGCGGGATGATCACTGCCACGCTGGCGGTGATCTTCGTCCCAGTCTTTTTCGTCGTCGTCATCAAACTCGTACAACGCTTCACCAAACCCCACTGATCCAAATGTAGGAGCTGTCGAGTGCAACGAGGCTGCGATCTTTTGATCTTGAAAAGCTAAAGTCGAAAGATCGTCCGATCGCGGCCCGAGCCTTCGGCAGCTATTACAAAAGCCGGATCGTCTGCGCTATGGTGCGCTGACAGTTCACCAACGTGAGTCCCCATGCGCTTGCTCTCCCGCACCCACCCTCGCCTTTCCGTTGCCGCCGTGCTCGGCCTCGCCACCGGCCTGCTGGTCCCGGCCGACTCCATCGTCAGCAAAATCCTCATCGGCTGGAACGCCGGTGTCTGGACTTACCTGATCCTGATGTTCTGGCTGACCGTGCGCGCCAAGGCACCGGACGTCAAACGCATCGCTGAAGTCGAAGACGAAAATGCCGGGTTGGTACTGTTCGTGGTGTGCATCGCCGCACTGGCCAGTCTGGCGACCATTACCTTCGAGCTTGCCGGCAGCAAGGATCTGGAAACCACGCGCAAACTCATGCATTACGGTTTTACCGCGCTGACGATAATCGGTTCGTGGCTGCTGATCGGGGTGATTTTCTGCGTGCACTACGCGAGGTTGTATTACACCTGGGATGGCAAAGAACCGGCGTTGCGCTTTGCCGAAGGGCTGACCACGCCCAACTATTGGGACTTCCTGTACTTCTCCTTCACCATCGGCGTGGCGGTACAGACAGCGGATGTCGGCGTGGCGACTCGGGATATCCGGAAAATCGTGCTGGCGCAGTCGTTGATCGGGTTTGTGTTCAACACCGCGATTTTGGGGTTTTCGATTAATATTGCGGCAGGGTTGTTTGGCTGAAACTCAGCGAATCTCCGAAACTGCAGAAATATAGTCGATTGGTTGTCTTTACTCAGGCGGCATTCGCTATCGCTGTTGCGTAATTGGATATTCAGGGAAATAACAGACATCAAGGATGTCTGTGTATGCGTTGATGCATCGCCATTCTGCAATCCATCAACGTTCCTGACAAATCATAAAAAACGCATTCTGTAAACTGTGAAGTCTGACAGTTTACAGACTCATCTAATCGCGCTCTGATGCAGTTCCCGTGGCTCGATTTGAATGCTGATCCGCTGGACCCACTTGCGACTTCAATGATGGAGACAAACTCATGAGTACAGCACGGAAACTGCGTACACCTATTACGAAGTACTCCCCTCTCGATAATAGCTTCAGCGCATCTATCGACAAATCGGAGCCTATTGATTTTCAGGCGACGTTTAAAAAGGTTATCTATCCACAGGAGGGGGAACCTCCTCGCTGGACGATTGAGGCACGTTATCGTGACTCGACAACCAACCAGATCCAGAGCATCAGGATTATTTTTCTGAAGACTCCGGAAAATAACAAACCGGTCCTTGCAAATGAAAATCTGCGAATTCTCTACAGCAATACCGCAGAAGATCCACCTTCTGAGTACTCTACAAGCGCTGCGACAACGGCAATAGATTTTGATTCGGCGGCTGGTTCAGTGAGTGGCAATATCAGCGCAACTGTCAGTGACGGCTTGGAAACACCAAAGACTCATGAACTAACTATCGCTTTCAACTTGATCGCAGAGAATTGGGTAAAACGTATTAAATGACATTTGCAAGACAATAAGAAGGAGGCTTTCGCCTCCTTTTTTATAAGATATGCATTTAGAACGCAATGCTGAAGCCAGCGCTCACATTATAATCCTGACTGACCGTCTTGCTTTGACTCGACCCCGCTTCGGCAAAAATCTGTACTCCGTTCGGCAAAGCCCAATTGACACCACCAGCGAGCTCCATACTGGTTGTCGACGTGTCGTTATTGAAGCGGCTCTCGTTGACATTGACCTCATTGGACTTAATGAACTCATGGCCCATCGCTACACGAACTCTCGGCTGAATTTTCTGGCCATTGCCCAAATCGATCTGGCTACCCACATACATCCCCCCCTTGGTAACAAGGGTTCGTGTAAGTTGACTGTCGACCTCAAGCCCATTGTCCAGAGAGTAATGCTTACCAGAGATCACCGCGGCATTGACTTGAACAAACGGGGCCAGAAACAGATCAGCGGTCAAATCATATTGCTTACCCACTTCCAGCGATCCACTTAAACCATACGTGTTGTAGTCACCTTTGCTGCGTTCGCCATCGCTCATGCTGACATTCAACTTGTTGTCGAAGCTGTTGATCTTCACGATTGCATCGATGTAGAAACCGGACTGGGCATCAAACTTTGTCAGGTAGCCACCTACCGAATAGCTATCGACCGTGCCAGTACTACCATGTTTCAAATCGAGATCGGTTTTGCCATAGCCAACCATCGCCCCCACTAACCATTCGCTCTCCGCCAGACGGGTATCGGCTCCAATAACCAGCCCCTGTTGAGTCTGGCTATAACCATCACCGTATCCGTTCTGCACGCTGTAACGATTGCCATAGGTGCGCATCCAGAAGCCGCCGGCCCTGCCCGTCAACCGACGATCGCCCATTCGCGTATTGAGCAGCGTACGCTCCGCATCAATCACTGTAGGTGCAGTATTGGCGATGGCCAATACAGAGCGGGTACTGGTGCTGATTTGCGTATCAGGTCGAAGAAACCAGCCGTCGCCTTCCTCGAACAACTTGTAGATGAAAGCGCCTGCGTCTACCGAGCCGTTGTTCAACGCAAACTTCGCATCACCACTGGCCACCTTGACCAACTGAATCGGCTCGTCACTCGTGGGTTTGCTGCCAGTCGCTGTCACTGACAGCTGATAGTTGCCGTCTGCGCGGTTGGTGACATTGAGGAAATCCGTCTGTTGACTGCCAAAATCCGTGGCCATTTTTATTACGCCATTGCCAGACAAATTTTCGACATCCAGCTTGTAGAAGGTCTGCCCCGGAGCGAAATCGAGCGTGCCACCTGCCATTTCCAGATTGCCGACTTGATTGTTACCGGCCAGAACCCAGGCAGAATCATTAAGGGTAAAGCTCGTTACATTCTCGACATTCCCGGTAAACGTCGAACCGCTTTCGACTCTCACGCTTGAGCCATCCACTGCATTTCCTTTGAATAGCCCGTGAAACGCACTGTTGTTGCTGAGCTTTAATGCAGAGACATTCAATAGATCACCGGTTAAGGAAGCACTTTGATCCAACGAAACACTCACTGCACTGCCTGGCTGGACAGTGACATTGCCGTTCAGCTGGCTATTCGCGACACTGAAATCAACAGACGTACCTCCCGCGACTTCCAGAATCGAACCGTTACCCCCTGAAAGAGTAGAACCATTCAGCACTTGTATGACCAACGGCCCCAACGGATTGAGACCCAGGTCAGCGACAATCGCCGCGCCGGTTTTTCCTTCAATGCTCGACTTGTCCAATACCAGCTGGCTGAGTAGTTCATCCGAACCATCCAGCCCATAAATCACGCCGTTAAGATCACCGATTACCTTCGAGTTGGCACTCAAATTAGCAGAACCACCAGACAGTGACAAACCAAAGCTATCGCTACCAGTTCCCTCGACAGTGCTGTTACTCATGTCAAGGACACTATAAGAGGTCAAAAACGCCCCGCCCGCGGCTCCCTGAACAGTGCTGTCCTGCAAGTGAACAACCGAGCCAGTTTGGGTGCCCTGCTCCCGGACAGCCTGCAAACCAATAGCCAAACCTGATATCGTGGAACTCTCGATGTTTGCTGAGCTGTTAACCAGCGACAGCGTGATGGAGCCGCTTGTACCAGATATCGTCGCGCCATTCAGATTGACTAGAGTTCCCTCTGTAGCCTCTATTTCTCGGGTTTTGCCCGCGTTGACATTCAACGTCCCGCCGAAAGTAGAAATATCGTGAGTCTCTGCTCCGTTGACAGTCAAGGTAGAACCTGTACCGAAACTCCAGCTCTCGATCGGGGATGCGGGCGTAAGGGTTTCACTTTCACCAGGATTGAGTACTCGTGCTTGCGCGGCAGAGGAACAGAAAAATATCAAGATCAAACCGGGCGACCACTTTCTGATAATTCTATGCTTGCTAAACGTCGACATAAGAGTTCACCGAACTTACCGAATATAAAGAATCGGCTCGACAACTCCCTATCAGAATGCCCAACCGAAGGGCGGCAAGATTATCGTCACACACGCACATTCGATGTAGGAAAAGTCTGATATGGTGAGGGTTTTATCCTCCTGAGGTGTCGGAAATTTTAACGCAACGATTCCCGCCACGACGTACAACCTGCTGTCGTGGCGGGAAACAACTAAAACGCTTTACTGATCCTCGCAGTACTCACCTTTCGGATTGACCAGGTATATCGGGCTATCGAACTCCACCGACGGATATTCCGTCGCGTTGATCTCCACCGTGTACCAGATCTTCCAATACCCACGGTAATCGCCGGGTGGAACGGGAATCGGATCAGGAGGTGGCACCGGAATATTTCTGATGTTTGGGTCATATGGCGTAATTGTCATATCGAATCCGGCAGCGCCTTCCCCTCCGGTTATTGGGTGTGGCGCAGACTCGAATGCTGTATTCGGAGACTCCTCAGTCATCGCCGCATCGCGATACCCTTGGGCGTAGAGAATCACAGTTCTACCGTCCAGCAGATGAGTTGCATTGCCTGGAATACCAACTTTCAGTCCGAAACCAGCTTCTGTGAGATCCTCACAATAAATAGTCGTGCCAGACTCTCGCGCAACGACTGGTGGATCCAGCTCAACCACAATCGCGTTATTGGTGACATCGGTAATCGGAGACGGATTTTCATTGACCCCACCGATATCGGATACGAAATATCGAAGTTTCTTGTTGATCCCCAGTCCACCAGCACTAATAACAGACCACGGCAGGGTCATTGTTACACTGATATCCCCATCAGTCAGGAATTCAGGTCCGAAACGCACCCCCTCATACTCGCCGTGAATTTGTTGTCCAGTCTTCACCGGTTTGTCGACGTCCGTCCAGAGCTGGATAGTCACCGTGTGATCTTTGTCATAGTCCGCAGGTTCCAGGATGTCTGGTACTGCGGTACTCGTGATGTGTGGCTCTTCCAATAAATCATTGGGAGGAACAGGGTCAGTGGGGTTGACGGGACCTGGATAGTAGATATTTACACCAATTTCAAGCTCGGACTCACTGATGACTTCGGTGCCGCGCAAGAGAGTTGCAACAATAGTTACCGGCTTGTCCGTCGTGATATCCGCATCACCATCGTAGTACTCAGTGAAAATATCAGTAAAGGGCACTGGCACCGATAATGGGTCGTTAGTCCCGAATGCAAACTCGCCAAGGTTTTGGCCGCCCCACTCTACTCTGACTTCATCATCATCCAGTATATTATCTACTCTCCTCAACTTTACGGTGGTATTGGCTGAATCTTTAAGATCAATCAACTTATCAGTTTCCGCCAGATCAACAATAGGCGTTTCAAGCACTGGCAGTGGCGCAAACAGTACTTTCACTCCGGCGGCGAACGACAAATTACTGACATTCCCCACTTCATCAGTAATCGTGTAGTACGCATAGACAGCCAGAGGGTCAAGCAACCTGAACTTGTTGATACTGACATTAATAAGTGCTGCCGCAGGCCCCTCATAAATCGGTTCCTCCGTATTACTTGCAGAATAGACCCTGCTTATCCAAAAACGCAGAATGTCACCCGGCAAAGGATTTTGATAGTTATGGGTAAAATTAATAACAGCGTTTGGTGAGTTGCGCTCGATAAAATCTTCGTCGATCAGATTGCCAGGCGATAGGATAGGCAGCCTGCCAATTGTCGGACGAGCTTTCGCGCCACCCGGCACGGCTTGATAAGGCGCACGCCTGTCAATGATGATTGTTGTAATATCTGAGGAATATGGATTACCGGCCGGTTGCGGTTCTACACGGTATTGAAGTTCCCACGTGGTCGGTGTTTCGGGCGGATTGACCTCCAACAACAGATCCGAGTCAATGGAGATTTCATACTCTGAAGGTCTTCCATCAACAGCTTCAGCGTCGAAAGAGTTAACGATTGTCCATGCCGTAGTGCCTGCTTGGCGAATGCGCGTCACCACTTTGTCGTTAGGCATATCGATAGGCCATCTTGGCAACTTTACTGGGAGTTTTGCACCCGGCAAGAGTTTGTTTGCATATACACGTCGGTCCGCGGGGCTAATGATGTCGTCCACCACAGGCGGCGGGCCGGCCAAAGGCACATTCATTCTGCTCTCGACTGCCAACCGATCAACTTCGGAAAGCTCTTGCTTAGCATTCATTTGATTTTCTCCTCGCCCATTACCCAAATTCTCACAGATGAGAATTCAACGTTTACGCAACACCACAACCTCGCACGAACATTGATACAACCAATATTCAATTTCAGAGCGAATTAATATTTTTCTTCAAACCGGCCCACAGGGAATATCTTCACCCGGTATTATACGGTCGATTTTTGCCAACTCATCCCTGGATTGACCAATATAACGCCCATCCCTTTTGACTCTATATCGCGCGGTGATAGAGCATTTATCAATCAGCTGCTCCAAATACGGGGAAAACGGAATAGATGGCAATTCAAACCCGTCCCTGTTTCCTGCCTCAGCAAGACTCATAGTATGACTCAACTCTCCCGCCGAACCCTCTACATAGAATTCTTCACTATTAGTAAGCTCGGAAAAACCTCGCCATGAAAGTTCACAAACGTCGTTTTCTCTAAAGTTCTGGAAAGGCACTTTCACATACACACCTTCCCATATCGGTTTTTTGGTAGCGCAGTTCAAATAACCGTAAAAATCCACACCCGTAAAGCTCGGACTCAACAGAATCGGCAGTGGAATAACGCTGTGATCAATCGTTAACCTCTTTTCTTCGGAGGTTAATGGGTTACCAAATGGCTGAGGCGACACCCGATAATAAAGGAAGGCAACTCCATCATTCTGAAACAGCCCCTTATCGAGCGGGATCATAAACTCGGTTTCAGTAATTGGTCCTACTTTGGGGTCGTGGTAAATCCGGACTGCGACGCCACCATCTGGCCTCCAGAACACTTCCAGCAAATCGGTCTTTTCGGGAGCATCGGCATAGATTGGCCATCGAGGCACTCTTGCCACACCACCGTTGAGCAATACTTCTGCGGGTAACCGTCCATCAGGATCACTGTCCGGGACACCATCTACGGTCGGAGGATCAGCCAGTAATATGCCAGCGTTATCACTCTTGCGATGCATCGACATAGCGAAGTCCTTACAAGCCAGATAATTGCTCTAAATAGTGAATATCGGTGTGTAAGGATTAGAAGGCTCCGCGCGATGTTTGCCTACTGTCATATCTGACAGGTATTTGCACCGTTCGTCGGGTCAACTCAGGATTGCTGTTGATCCTGCGCTTGACGAAATCACATCACTGTCGTTCACTGAAACCGGTTTCAGCGCTACCCCAATAACAAAAAGGTCCGCAATGAACGACTTCTCCGCCGCCCAGCGCAGCCGCGTGACCATGCTCGACGTCGCCGAACGCGCTGGGGTGTCCAAGGCCAGTGTCTCGCGCTTCATCGGCGATGATCGCGCCCTGCTCTCCGACGCCATTGCCCTGCGCATCGAGTTGGCCATCAGCGAACTCGGCTACCGCCCCAACCAGATGGCTCGCGGCCTGAAGCGCGGGCGCACACGCCTGATCGGCATGCTTGTCGCCGATATCCGTAACCCCTATTCGATTGCCGTGATGCACGGGGTGGAAACCGCATGCCGGGCGCACGGCTACAGCCTGGTGGTTTGCAACACCGACCGCGATGACGAGCAGGAGCGCCAGCATCTGGCGCTGTTGCGCTCGTACAACATCGAAGGGCTGATCGTGAACACGCTGGGCCATCACCGTGACGAATTGCATGAGCTGCGCCGCGAGATGCCACTGGTGCTGGTCGATCGTAAGGTCGATGGGCTCGACAGTGATATGGTCGGGTTGAACAACTCGCAAGCAGTAGAGATGGCGCTCGCGCATCTCGAGCAACGCGGATATCGGGATCTTTTGCTGGTGACTGAACCGTATGACGGCACCAGCTCGCGGATCGAGCGGGTCAGCAGTTTTCAGGCGCAGATTGCTCAGCGCACGACTCTGACTGGCGCGGTGCTGGAAACCGGTGATGATCTGAACGCGCGACTTCAAACCTTTTTAAACACACCAGGTGATGGCCCGAAAGCGCTGTTTTGCGCCAATGGTGTCGCAGCGCTTGCGGCAACGCATGCGCTGCGCGCGCTGGGCGTGCGTCTATTTGAAGATGTCGGGTTGATTGCCCTGGATGATCTGGATTGGTATCCGCTGGTAGGCAGCGGGATCACCGCGCTGGCACAGCCGACGCAAGAGATAGGCGCGCGGGCGTTTGAGTGTCTGCTCAAGCGCTTGCGTGGGGATGATGAGATGGCGCGGGTGGTGGATTTTGCGCCGGTGCTGGTTGAGCGTGGGTCGACCCGTGAGGTTGGCGGAGTCTGATCTGACGCCTTCGCGAGCAGGCTCGCTCCCACAGGTTGATCCCATTCCATTGTGGGAGCGAGCCTGCTCGCGAAACGGCCTGCAAAAACACTACAGAATCACCTGATTTTTTTTGAACAAAAATGAAACCGGTTTCAGAGGTCAATAACAATGAATAAACCAGCCGTTTCCATCAGTCTGTCCAGCTACGGTGCCGAGCTTGTGCGCCAGCGTGGGCAGGATTCTTTTATCGAGATCCTCGCGGCCTCCGGCGCCAATCGCATCGAGTGGCGCGAAGAACTGCTTACCCGCGAAGACCCGGCGCAACTGGCGCACGCCACCCAGGCGCAGGGCCTGCAAAGCATCTATTCCTCCCCCACCGAACTGTGGCTGGCCGGGCAAGCACAGCCGAATCCCGAATTAATCACAGCTCTGCAACAGGCCCAGGCGTTCGGTTCGAAATGGTTGAAAGTGTCGCTGGGCTATTTCACTGACAACTCTGATTTGCAGGCACTGGCCGAGCGACTCAAGCAGAGCCCGGTGCAACTGCTGGTGGAAAACGACCAGACCTTGCACGGCGGGCGCATCGAGCCATTCCAGCGTTTCTTCGCCGCCGTCGAGCAGCACAACCTGCCGATCAAGATGACTTTCGACATCGGTAACTGGCACTGGCAGGACCAATCTGCCGCCAGCGCCGCCCGCGCGCTTGGGCGTCATGTCGGTTACGTGCATTGCAAAGCCGTGGCGCGCCGCGCCGACGGCAAACTGGTCGCCGTACCGCCGGCCATCAGCGATCTGCATCTGTGGGAACAACTGCTGCGGCACATGGACCAAGGCGTTATGCGCGCCGCCGAATACCCGCTGCAAGGCGATGACCTGGTGCAACTGACCCGCGAACACGTCGCCGCCCTCGCCCGCCTCGGTCAATCGCGCCTGGAGCCAGCCCATGTCTGAGATCGATATTCTTTCTTTCGGTGAAACCATGGCAATGCTGGTCGCCGAGCAGACCGGTGATCTGGCCAAGGTCGAGCAGTTTCATAAACGTATTGCCGGGGCCGACAGCAACGTCGCGATCGGCTTGTCGCGCTTGGGTTTCAACGTCGCGTGGCTGAGCCGGGTCGGTAACGATTCACTCGGGCGCTTTGTAGTCGAGACACTGATCAAGGAAGGTCTGGATTGCAGCCACGTTGAAGTCGATAAAACCCATCCGACCGGCTTCCAGTTCAAATCACGCAACGACGATGGCAGCGACCCGCAAGTCGAATACTTCCGCCGTGGTTCGGCGGCCAGTCATTTGTCGCCGCACTCCATCAACGACAACCTGCTCAGCGCCCGCCATTTGCACGCCACCGGTATCCCACCGGCGCTATCCGCCTCGGCGCGGGAAATGTCCGTCGAACTGATGACCCGCATGCGCGCCGCCGGACGCAGCGTGTCGTTCGACCCGAATCTGCGCCCAAGCCTGTGGGCCAGCGAAAGCGAGATGATTCGCGAGATCAACCGCCTCGCCGCCCTCGCCCACTGGGTGCTGCCGGGGTTGAGCGAGGGCCGCTTGCTCACCGGTTTCGATGACCCGGCGGACATCGCTGCGTTTTACCTGGATCAAGGTGCCGAGGCGGTGGCGATCAAGCTCGGGCCTGAAGGCGCTTATTACCGCACGCAGCTGGATCAGGGTTTTGTCGCTGGCGTGCCGGTAAGCAACGTGGTCGATACCGTGGGCGCCGGTGATGGCTTTGCGGTGGGGATGATCAGCGCCCTGCTCGAGCATCAGAGTTTTGCCGATGCGGTGCAACGGGCGAACTGGATTGGCAGTCGCGCGGTGCAGAGTCGTGGGGATATGGAAGGCCTCCCAACCCGTCAGGAGTTATCGGTTGAATTAAAGGCCGCCTTCGCGAGCAGGCTCGCTCCCACAGGTGAGTGCATTTCAAATGTGGGAGCGAGCCTGCTCGCTAAGAAGCCCGCCTGATCACCGCAAATCAATGAACCTGCTGCGACAAAAACAACAAGCTCAGGAGTTACACCGATGAAAACTGCAACCCTCGCCACCCGCCGCTGGTGGTACATCATGCCGATTGTGTTCATCACTTACAGCCTGGCCTATCTAGATCGCGCCAACTACGGTTTTGCCGCCGCATCGGGCATGGCCGAAGACCTGATGATCACACCGGGTCTGTCCTCGCTGCTTGGTGCGCTGTTCTTTCTCGGTTACTTTTTCTTTCAGGTCCCCGGCGCGATCTACGCGCAAAAGCACAGCGTGAAAAAGCTGATCTTCGTCAGCCTGATTCTCTGGGGCGGGCTCGCCACGCTGACTGGCGTGGTATCCAACGCCTATTGGCTGATCGTCATTCGCTTCATGCTCGGCGTGGTCGAAGCGGCGGTGATGCCGGCGATGCTGGTGTATCTGTGCCATTGGTTCACCCGTGCCGAACGCTCACGGGCCAACACCTTTCTGATCCTCGGCAACCCGGTGACCATGCTGTGGATGTCGGTGGTGTCGGGCTATCTGGTGCAGCATTTCAGCTGGCGCTGGATGTTCATCATCGAAGGTCTGCCGGCGGTGCTTTGGGCGTTTATCTGGTGGCGCCTGGCCGACGATCGCCCGGCCCAGGCGAAGTGGCTCAATGACCAGGAAAAGCACGATCTGGAAAGCGCCCTCGCCGCAGAGCAGGTCGGCATCAAGGCTGTGAAGAACTACGCCGAGGCTTTCCGTTCACCGAAGGTGATCATCCTGGCGCTGCAGTTTTTCTGCTGGAGCATCGGCGTCTACGGTTTCGTGCTGTGGCTGCCATCAATCCTCAAGGCCGGCGCGCAAATGGACATGATCGAGGCCGGCTGGCTCTCGGCGCTGCCATATCTGGCGGCAGTGCTGGGCATGCTCGCGGTGTCGTGGGGCTCGGACAAATTGCAGAAGCGCAAACGCTTCGTCTGGCCGCCGCTGCTGATCGCCTCGATTGCGTTCTATGGCTCGTATGCCTTGGGCGCCGAGCATTTCTGGTGGTCGTACACGCTGCTGGTGATTGCCGGCGCCTGCATGTACGCGCCCTACGGTCCGTTTTTCGCCATCGTCCCGGAGATCCTGCCGGCCAACGTTGCCGGTGGCGCCATGGCGCTGATCAACAGCATGGGCGCGCTCGGCTCGTTCGGCGGTTCGTATCTGGTCGGTTATCTGAACAGCTCCACCGGTTCGCCCGGCGCCTCCTACCTGTTGATGAGCGGTGCATTGCTGTTGTCGGTGGTGCTGACGATTTTCCTCAAGCCCGGCGCCAGTGATCGCGTCGTCGCCAAAGCCGCCGCCACGCCGCGTGTGCCGGCGCATTCCTGAAAGGACTTTTGCCATGAAAAAACAGGTCGTGCTGTACAAGAAACTTTCGCCCGCGCTGATGGCGCGCCTGCAAGAGCAATTTGACGTAACGCTGATCGAAAGCCTCGACGCCGATGGCCTCATGCAGCTGCGCGATGCCCTGCCCCGCGCCCACGGTTTGCTCGGCGCCAGCCTGAAACTGGATGCGGCGTTGCTGGATCTGGCGCCGCAACTGGAGGCGATTGCCAGCGTCTCGGTGGGCGTCGACAACTACGACATCGACTATCTGAGCCGGCGCAAGATCCTGCTGACCAACACGCCGGATGTGCTCACCGAAACCACCGCCGACACCGGTTTCGCCCTGATCCTCGCCGCCGCCCGCCGTGTAGTCGAACTGGCGAACATGGTCCGTGGCGGGCAATGGAGCCGCAACATCGGCCCGGCGCATTTCGGCACCGATGTGCATGGCAAGACGCTGGGCATCATCGGCATGGGCCGCATCGGCGAGGCCTTGGCCCAGCGCGGACATTTCGGTTTCGGCATGCCGGTGATCTACCACAGTCAGTCGCGCAAACCGGCGGTCGAGGAGCGGTTCGCTGCGCAATATCGCAGTCTCGAAGAATTGCTGCAGCAGGCCGACTTCATTTGCCTGACCTTGCCCCTGACGGCGCAGACCGAACGCTTGATCGGCGCCGAGCAATTTGCGCTGATGCGGCCGGAGAGCATCTTCATCAATATCTCGCGCGGCAAGGTGGTCGATGAGGCGGCGATGATCGAGGCGTTGCGCAGCAAGCGTATCCGCGCGGCGGGGCTGGATGTGTTCGAGCGCGAGCCGTTGAATCATGATTCGCCGTTGTTGCAGTTGAGCAATGTGGTGGCGACGCCGCATATGGGCTCGGCGACCCATGAAACCCGGGAAGCAATGGCGCGGTGTGCGGTGGAGAATCTGTTGGCGGCGTTGAATGGACAGCGGCCGGGGAATCTGGTGAATGCCTCTGCGTGGCAAAGCTGAGATCTCTGGCGCCAGTAAAGCCGCCTTCGCGAGCAGGCTCGCTCCCACAGAGAATGCATTTCAAAATGGGAGCAAGCCTGCTTCCACAGCAGAATGCATTCCACTGTGGGAGCGAGCCTGCTCGCGAAGAGGCCTTTACAAACTACGCAAATCCATCAGGCACTCCGCGCCTGCAACAGCTGCATCGCACACAAGGCAATCCGCGCGCAGGCATCCGCCAGTTTGACCCGATCCACCACCAGCCCGATGCGAATATGCCCCGCCGCGCTCGGCCCGAACGCTTCGCCGGCCAGCACCGACACGCCGTAACCTTCCAGCAAGCGCTCGGCAAACGCCTGAGCGCCGAGGCCGGTCTGGCGCACATCGACCATCACGAACATGCCGCCATCCGGGCAAATCGGCTGCAATCCAGGACAACCGTACAAACGTTCGCAGACCACATCGCGGCGCAATCGATATTCTTCGCGCATCTGCGTGACTTCCGGCAGATCGCTTTGCAGCGCAACTTGTGCGGCCTTCTGTACGAAATCCGGCAGACCGAAGAGCATGCTCAGCGACAGATTCACCAGATGCTCGGCCAAGGGTTTCGGGCCGATCATCCAGCCGATGCGCCAACCGGTCATCGCATGGGATTTCGACAGACTGTTGATCGTCGCGGTGCGCTCGGCCATGCCCGGCAGGCTCGCCGGGCTGATGTGCTCGCCTTCATATAACAGCTCGCTGTACACCTCATCGCTGATCAGCCACAGGTCATGGCGAATGCACAGCGCCGCCAGTTCCTGCCAGATCAGCAAGGACAAACTGGCGCCGCTGGGATTGTTCGGGCTGTTGAGCAGCATGGCGCGAGTTCGCGGGGTGATGCGCGCGGCGACATCGGCCGGGTCGACACGAAAACCGTTTTCCGGGCGCACCGGCACCGCAATCACCTTGGCACCGCAGGCGCCAAACACACCTTCGTAGGTGACGTACATCGGCTCGGCGACGATCACCTCATCACCCGGATCAAGCAGACATTGCGCCACCGAGTACACCGCGCATTGCGCGCCGGGCAGGACAATCACCTGATCAGGATCAACACGCTGACCACTGCGCTGGCGATGACGCTCGGCAATCAGCCTGCGCAGCTCGAACCGACCACGCACGTCGGCGTAATGGGTATCGCCGGCCAACAGGCTATCGATCGCGCCATGGACGATCGGCAACGGCGTATCGAAATCCGGATCGCCGACGCTCAACAACAAAACATCAACGCCCTCGGCGCGCAGTTCCAGCGCTCGGTCGTGAATCTGCCAGGCAGCGGCACCCTCCCCGGCAATTCGTTGGGTCAAGGCTGAATAGCGCATGTACGTCTCCTGTTAGCGCGGGTTTCCAGCCTTCACCGTATCTCAAATCACGAAACGCGCCACCATGGCGTTCAAATCCACCGCCAGCCGCGACAGTTCGTGGGTCGCGGCGCTGGTCTGGTTGGCGCCGGCGGCCGATTGCGTGGCGAGGTCGCGGATGTTGACCAGGTTGCGATCGACTTCGCGGGAGACTTGCGCCTGTTCTTCCGAAGCGCTGGCTATAACCAGGTTGCGTTCGTTGATCTGGTGAATCGATTGCGTGATCTGTTCCAGCGCCACACCGGCCGCGCGGGCCATTTCCAATGTGGACTGGGTGCGCTGGTTGCTTTGCTGCATCGACGAAACCGCTTCTCCGGTACCGTTCTGGATGCCGGCGACCATTTTTTCGATTTCCTGAGTCGATTGTGCGGTGCGATGGGCCAAGGCGCGCACTTCGTCAGCCACCACGGCAAAACCGCGGCCAGCCTCGCCGGCACGCGCCGCTTCAATCGCAGCGTTGAGCGCCAAGAGGTTGGTCTGCTCGGCGATGGCCCGAATCACGTCCAGCACCTTGCCGATGTCACGACCTTGCGCGGCGAGGCCTTCGATCATCTGCGCGGTGTTCTGCACGTCGTGAGTCATGGTCTGGATCGCGTCGACGGTTTTCACCACCTGATCGCGACCTTCGCGGGCGGCGTGGGTCGACTGATTGGAAGCTTCGGAAGTCGAAACGGCGTTGCGCGCCACTTCTTCCACCGCAGCGGTCATCTCGTTGACGGCAGTGGCGGCCTGCTCGATTTCGTTGTTCTGCTGCTGCAGGCCGCGCGACGCTTCTTCGGTGACAGCGCTGAGCTCTTCGGCAGCGGCGCCCAGTTGCGTGGCGGAACCAGCGATCTGCTCGATGGTTTTGCGCAGGTTGGTCTGCATCGCGGCCAAAGCTTCGAGTAGACGCGCCGGTTCGTCCTTGCCGTCGTCTTCAATGGCTTTGCTGAGGTCGCCGTTGGCAATGGTTTGCGCGGCGAGCACGGCGCGGTTGAGCGGCGTGACGATGCTGCGGGTCAGCAACCAGGCGAGCAACACGGTGGCCAGCGCCGCAATCACGGCGACGATGATGATCCCGGTGATCGCGCTGTCATAGTTTTCACCGGCCTTGGTGGCCGCCGCTCTGGCCCCGGCGGTATTCATGCCGATCAGCTTGTTGAGCTGCTCGCCCATCTGATCGGTGCCTTCCTTGATGCGCGTGTTGATCAACGCACGCATCGCTTCCAGATCGCCCTGGCGCGACAGCTCAAGCATCCGGTTCTGAGCTTGCAGATAGTTATCGAGGGTGGTCGAAAACGTCTGGAAAACTGCGTGCTCTTCAGGACCTGCCGGCAACGCAGCGTAGCTGGCCTGAGCTTTGCGCACCTTGTCGACCAGCACCGCGATGCGGGTTTCTGCCTCTTGCAGGCTGACCGGTTCGCGATTGACCAGCACACGGAACGAGAGAATGCGCATGCGCAGGACGTTTTCCGTGACCACGCTGAGGTGAGTCACGCTTGGCAACTGGTTGGTGTCCATGTCGATCGACGCTTGACGAATGACCGTCATGCGGCTGACGGCGAACACGCCGAGGACAATCACCAGCAAGGCGATAAAGGCAAAACCGAGGAAAGCACGGGGCGCGATATTCAGGTTACGCAGGGACATGGTCGGACTCTCGAAAGAAAGAAACTACGAGCATCCATGCCGTGAGCACTGGCCCATAGCGGGCGACAGTCCGGCGTCACTGGGTTTTGGTTTTGTGTGCGCCTGACCGTTGTATCGGCCAGGCTTGAGGAAGGTTTCGGGTCCGCAGTAAATATTTTTCGGGACGTTACAACAATCAACCAAGGTTCGCTGCCTTGGGTAGGAGCTGTCGAGTGCAACGAGGCTGCGATCTTTTGACTTTTGAAAGCAGGATTAAAAGATCGCAGCCTCGTTGCACTCGACAGCTCCTACAGAGGCCAGCGGTTCAGCGTTTGGCGGCGAGCTGCCAGACCCGGGCGATGTCGGTGGCGCGTTCACGCAGCAGGCGCGGGGCTTCGGCGCAGGCCTGCTCCAGAGTCATCGGCCCGCTGGTAACAGCAAACGCGGCGTCGATGCCGTGTTGATAGAGTTCCTGATAACCCTCGCCCAAGGTCCCGGCAATCACGATCACCGGCACAGCGTATTGTTTGGCAACTCGCGCCACGCCGAACGGTGTTTTGCCGCGCAGGGTCTGCGCATCGAAGCGGCCCTCTCCAGTAATGACCAGATCCGCACCTTTGACCGCGTCAGCGAGCCCGACCAGTTCCGCCACCACCTCGACGCCCGCCTGAAACTGCGCGCCGAGAAAAGCTTTGGCGGCAAAGCCCAGACCACCCGCCGCGCCGCTGCCCGGTTCATCGCGCACGTCTTTGCCCAATGCTTGCGCGCAGAGTTTGGCAAAGTGCCCTAGCGCCTGATCGAGCTGCTCAACCTGCGCAGGCGATGCGCCCTTCTGCGGGCCGAAAATGGCCGAGGCACCGTGGGGGCCGCAGAGCGGATTATTGACGTCGGCGGCAATGTCGAAACGCACCTCGGCCAGACGCGGATCAAGCCCAGCCACATCGAGTCGCGCCAGTTGCGCCAAGGCCAGGCCGCCGGGCACCAACGATTGATTCTGCGCATCCAGCAACTTCACGCCCAACGCCTGCATCGCACCCGCACCGCCGTCATTGGTCGCGCTGCCGCCGATCGCCAGGATCACTCGTTGCGCGCCGGCATCCAGCGCTGCACGAATCAATTCACCGGTGCCAAACGTGCTGCTGATGCAGGCATCGCGCTGCCCCGGCGGCACCAGTTGCAGACCGCTGGCCTCCGCCATTTCGATGATCGCGGTGTGGTTGTGCGGTAGCCAACCCCAAGCAGCATCGACCGGCGCGCCCAGTGGACCACGCACGCGGGTGCGGCGTAACTCACCTTCGCAGGCTGCAAGAATCGACTCGACCGTGCCTTCGCCGCCATCGGCCATCGGGCATTTGATCAGCGTCGCCTGCGGCCAGACCTGCGCCAGTCCGAGGGCAATGGCTTCGGCAACGCCTTGGGCACTCAGGCTGTCCTTGAACGAGTCGGGGGCGATGACGATCTTCATGGGAATTCTCCGGTTGCAGTGGCATTCATGCTGCCAGTCGGCCTGCGCCTTGACGCCGGTCGGCTGCACAAGTGGCGTCGGCGTTTATTGTTCATTTCCACAAAAGGCTGGCATTGGATGTTCCGGCCCCTTCACGAGCAGGCTCGCTCCCACATTTTGAAATGCATTCCAAATGTGGGAGCGAGCCTGCTCGCGAAGGGGCCATTGAATACACCGATCAGTTCGGATCCGTCTGCGGCAACAGCTGCACCCCCAGGTACAACGCCAGCATCCCGTCCAGCTTCAACGGATCAACCCCGCTCAACTCGGCAATCCGCTCCATGCGATAGCGCAGGCTGTTGCGATGGATGCCCAGCGCTTCGGCACAGGCCTGGCTCTGCCCATCGTGCTCGCACCAACTGCGCAGGGTCGCCAGCAACTGGCCGTTGCTGTCCTTGGCGATGACCTTGCGCAGCGGCTTGAGCAGTTCATCCAGCGCATCATCGTTGCGATGGCGCCACAGCATGACTGGCAAGCGATAACGATTGAGCGTCAGCAGCCGCGAGCTCGGCAGCACGTCGCGACCATAAGCGAGCAAATCGCCGACCCGCCGGTAACAGCGGCGCAACCCGGCCAGACCATCTGCCTGCCCGCCGACGGCGATGCGCAAAATGTTCCAGCCGAGACCGTCGAGTTTTTCCAGCAGTCGATCGTGCTCGACGTTCTGGCTGGCCGGGCGACACCACAACAGCGAAGACTTCGCCGAACTCACACACCAACTGTCGGGATAACGCGAGGTCAGCCATGCACTCAGAGCCTCGACGGTTTGCCCCGGCCCGTGTTCCAGACCCAATTCGAACAGGTACGGCACCCGCGTCAGTTGCGGTTTGAGCCCAAGCTGCTGCGCCTCATCGATCAGACGTGGCGAATCCCCCGCGTCGCTCAACAGCAGCGCCAGCAGATCATCGCAACGCTGCCGTCGCCATTGCTGCTCGGCCTGCTGGTTGCGCTGGCCGACGAGCATTTCGGCGGTCATGCGCACCAGTTCGGCGTAGGTGCGCAACTGCTCCGGCTCACCGGTGATGCCGAGCACGCCGATCAAGCGCTGGTCGAGCAGCAGCGGCAGATTGATGCCCGGTTGCACGCCTTTGAGGTGTACCGCCGTCTGCGCATCGATTTCCACCACGCGCCCGTTGGCCAGCACCAGTTGCGCGCCTTCATGGCGGGTGTTGATGCGTTCCGGTTCACCGCTGCCGAGGATCAGGCCCTGACTGTCCATGACGTTGACGTTGTACGGCAAAATGGCCATGGCCCGGTCGACGATATCCTGGGCAAGGTCGTGATCGAGTTCGAACATAGCGGCGGCAATCCTTCATTTCAGGCACGGACGGTTGTTCAGCCGCACAGGGTCTGGCGGCAAACCCTGTGCTCAGGCACAAAGACAATCCGGCCAAAGGTGGCCGAGACTCTCAGGGCGATCAACGTTACCCTTTGCATCGCAAAAAATCATAATAAAGAGAGAGCCGCTATGTCGCAGAGCGCCGCAGCTACCCAGACCATCGACGACGGTAAAAACGCCGTCTACAAACGCATCACCCTGCGTTTGATTCCCTTCATTTTCATCTGCTATCTGTTCAACTACCTCGACCGGGTCAATGTTGGCTTCGCCAAACTGCAGATGCTCGACGCACTGAAATTCAGCGAAACCGTATATGGCCTCGGCGCCGGCATCTTCTTCATCGGTTACGTGCTGTGCGGCGTGCCGAGCAACCTGGCACTGACCCGCTTCGGTCCTCGGCGCTGGATTGCCTTGATGATGATCACCTGGGGCACGCTGTCGACCTGCCTGTTGTTCGTCACCACCCCGACCGAGTTCTACACCCTGCGCTTTTTCACCGGTGCCGCTGAGGCCGGTTTCTTCCCGGGCGTCGTGCTGTATCTCTCGCAGTGGTTCCCGACGTTCCGCCGTGGTCGGATCATGGCGTTGTTCATGTCGGCAATCCCGGTCTCCGGTTTGCTCGGCAGCCCGTTTTCCGGCTGGATCCTCAACCACTTCGCCGCCGGCCAGGGTGGCTTGGCCGGCTGGCAGTGGATGTTTCTGCTGCAAGGCATCCCGACGGTAATCCTCGGCGCACTGGCGTATTTCCTGTTGAGCGACAGCTTCGCCAATGCCAAATGGCTGACCGCCCATGAACGTTCGGTGCTCGAAGCCGACCACGCCGAAGACCTCGCCAACAAACCGAAAACCGCCACCGACTCGCTGCTCGCGGTGTTCAAGAACCCTGCGATCTGGGCCTTCGGCCTGATCTATTTCTGCATCCAGAGCGGCGTTTACGCGATCAATTTCTGGCTGCCGTCGATCATCAAGAACCTTGGCTTCAGCGATAACCTGGTGATCGGCTGGCTGAGTGCGATTCCATATCTGCTTGCAGCGGTGTTCATGCTGGTCGTCGGCCGCTCGGCGGACTTGCGCAAGGAGCGCCGCTGGCACCTGGTGGTGCCGATGCTGATGGGCGCTGTCGGTCTGGTGATCGCAGTGAATTTCGCAGCGAATCCGGCGATTGCGATTCTCGGCCTGACCATCGCGACCATGGGCGCACTGACCGGTCTGCCGATGTTCTGGCCGGTACCGACCGCCATGCTGAGCGCTGGCGCGGCGGCTGGTGGTCTGGCGCTGATCAACTCGATGGGGCAGATGGCCGGGTTCCTCAGCCCGTACCTGGTGGGTTGGGTCAAGGACAGCACAGGCTCGACGGATGCGGCGTTGTATGTGCTGGCGGCGGTGATTGTCGCCGGGAGTTTGCTGGCGTTGCGGATGACGCGGGCGTTGCGGGCTTAGGCTTATACATAAGAAACGGCCTTCTCAAGGGCCGTTTCTTGAAGACCAGTCCGGCCAATCTTAGAGATACAAAAGCACGCGCTCCCACTGAACGCGCGTCAGAAGAGTCAGCATAAAATATATCGTTGATATGCACTAATATGGGACAAGGCACCACGATAATAAAGTTAGTTGCTTAATCCAACCAAAGTGACTCCAGTCTGCTCGCATATACCAGTACGACCGACCATCATAGGCGCACGTATTGATGTGCGCAGGTACGGATGGCACATATACGCGGAGAGCGTCTCTTATGAACTGGTAGTTAAAAACGTTCTGCCCACCTAATTCATTCATCCATAAGACAGCATCATCCGCCCGAAGCGGTTCCTTGCTGATCATCAATCTAAATATATTAGTAGCCGCCACCAAGTAAGAAAGAGTCGTACCCTCCTGATCAGTGACATAGATAGTCGCGACACCTTGTTTCAGCCCAGTGACTTTCCCTCCTGTAGTGACCAAAACCGTCAGCGGGTCCGACGACGCATAGTCGTAAGGCGGAACCCCGCCGGTGGGTAAGCGAACAGCCGTATTACCGATAGAATCCAAACCGGTTTTCGGCCACTGCGGGACCTTTATAGACAATCCGTTAAGCTTCATTTGAGTCCGATCAATATCGAATGCCAGTCGCTCAACAAACCAAGGTTCGGACTCAAGCTGACTACTACTTTTCTCTTTAACCTTGAATATCCGCTGCCCTACGCCAATCGGTATCGCATTGCTTTGCCATTTATAATCGGCGCCAGCCTGAACGTCCGCGATATATGTGTCACCGTCGAAAATTTGCAATAAGACTTCCGCCAGCGCCGAGCCCGCCAATGTAACTTTATTGTCTGAAACCGTTCCTCCATTTTGCAGTTCCGCGCCAACCGAATTTTTGACTGACGTAATGACTGGCCTAACGACAACCCTTGCCCGTGTAATTTTTGATCTGGCGATACTTATATCATTGCGGACTTGCTCATACGTAACCTTCACTAGACTGTCGGCAACGACTTTGGCATTGGGTATCAATAATTTATGAATGAACGGTACTCTTTCAACGGTCGCTGCTTCCTTATGCTCGACTGTCTCGCCATTACCCTGCGTGGCTACATAAGTTACGCGGATACTGTCCATCATCTGCCATAACGGAGCGATAACATGGACTTGTACAGTCAAATCTTTGTTACCGAGCTTGTTCAGGTCGATTGTATCAGGAGCATCATTGGGATCATCCGGATTCTCGGTAACATCAGGTGCCGCCATTCGAGACCGCAGATCGACATCTGCCGTGATGACGGGAGACCAAGAGTTTCGATCGGTTGCGTTACCTATTTCATCACTAACCGTAAATTTGAAAGGGAACCGCGGATCATCACCTGCTAATTCGAAAACCTCTTTTTCGAGTAACAAACCGATCCGGGTCGGCACATCTGTAGGCTGGGCTGGCGCTTCGTGCGGCAGAACGTCATGGAAAATGTCACGACCTTTACAACTGAGAAGGATACGATCGCCCGACCGGCAATAGGGATAAGACAAGAAAATCTGAACCCCCTGCTCGGCGCGGTCAGCGTCGATGCCGTCTTCCAGCACGTCCGCAGGTAAATCCATTTTCAATTCGGAATGCCCGCCAACACCCTCGTTCTGGTCTTTCATACCAGGTGGGACGTCGTTGTATAAGATACTAAGGGGCGGTTGGGAAGTGCCTTCAATGTTGCTCCCACGAATAACAGTATAAGAAAGCTCATTGAGGTAGCCCGGATCGGATCTCAATTTGTTGGGTGGGATAAAAAGCACAACCGCATCGTCTGATGCAGTGGTCTGGGTACTGGCAATATTCATCTCGCCGTTCAGGTTGAGCTGAACGGTATCCAACGGGGCTTGCTGAAGATAGGGATCGACAATAACTTTAGCGCCGCTTGAACCATAGAACCTCATCGCGATACCACAGTCAGCGCCGGTCACTTGCGTATTGCTATCGGGAAGCTTTGGCGGGTACAGGTGCAACACGTGTTCGTAGGTCGGCATTTCATCGGAGGTTTCGGTTGTCATGATAAGCACCTTGGTCCATGGGATTTTGGCCTTTCCAGATCCGGCGGCCGTCTATGATTTGGCGCTTAGACATTTAGTTCTGCCTACTGTCAGATCTGACAGTCGCGACGAATGGTATGGACGATCAAAACTGACGGGGGTTCTGGAGCATTTCCTACGGCCATACTGGGCGCGGCGGCTGGCGGTCTGGCGTTGATCAACTCGATGGGGCAGATGGCCGGGTTCCTCAGCCCGTACCTGGTAGGTTGGGTCAAGGACAGCACTGGCTCGACGGATGCGGCGCTCTATGTGCTGGCGGCGGTGATCGTCGGCGGCAGTCTGCTGGCGCTGCGGATGACGCGCACGTTGCGGGCTTGATCAGAGGCGCAGATCAAAAGATCGCAGCCTACGGCAGCTACTGTGGAATGCGTTCCCTGTAGGAAGTGCCGAAGGTTGCGATCTTTTTGCGTTTAATCGGTGCAATCATGCATAGCGCCAGTCGACGCAACATCTATGCTGAATCTGCCGGCCGCTTCGCGAGCAGGCTCGCTCCCACAGGATTTGTGGCTCCTGGATGTGGGAAATAATGAGCGCCCGCTCAATATTCAGCACAAAAACCACGTATCCTGCGCGCCCCGTTCAACCATCACGTCGCGAGGACAGTTTGTCTAAAGGTATCGCTCTATCGGTTTCAGCCTCGGTGCTGTTTGCCGTCATGTATTACTACACGTCGCTGCTGACGCCTCTGAGCGGCGTGGAAATCTTCGGCTGGCGCATGCTCCTGACCGTGCCGTGCATGACCGTGTTCATGCTGGTTTCCGGGGAATGGCGGCGGGTGCTGGAGCTGGTTCGATTGATGGCGGCCAGGCCGAAGCTGATTGCCGGGCTGCTGGTTTCTTCCGCCCTCCTCGGCGTTCAGCTGTGGCTGTTCATGTGGGCACCGCTCAATGACTACAGCCTGGATGTATCGCTGGGCTATTTCCTGTTGCCACTGGCGATGGTGCTGACCGGGCGGATTGCCTATGGCGAGAGCCTGTCTTACCTGCAGAAAATCGCCGTATTTTTCGCCAGCCTTGGCGTGTTGAACGAGCTGTACCAGGTGGGTGGTTTTTCCTGGGCGACGCTGGTGGTCGTGGTTGGCTATCCGCTGTACTTCGTGCTGCGCAAATACCTGAAAACCGACAACCTCGGTGGCCTGTGGGTCGACATGACCCTGATGCTGCCGGTCGCCTACTGGTTTGTGCAGGGTGGCGAACAGGGCCTGGCCGTGTTCGATCAATATCCGGGACTGATGTGGCTGATTCCGCTGCTCGGCCTGATCAGTGCGTCCGCGCTGGTGGTGTACATCATCGCCAGCCGCTTGCTGCCGTTCAGTCTGTTTGGTTTGTTAAGTTATGTGGAACCGGTGTTGCTGCTTGCGGTGGCATTGTTGCTTGGGGAAAGCATCAAGTCGGGCGAGTGGCTGACCTACATTCCGATCTGGCTGGCGGTGGTGGTGCTGGTTTTCGAAGGCTTCAAACACTTGACGCGCCAACGCCGCTCTTGAATCCAACACAAGACAAATGTGGGAGCGAGCCTGCTCGCGAAGTCGTCAGACCAGTCAACATGACTGTTGAATGAAAGTCCGCATTCGCGAGCAGGCTCGCTCCCACAGGTTTTGTATGAAGCAAAAAAATCCCGGCCCTGCATCTCTGCAGGCCGGGATTTTCTCATTCCAGATTACTCGGTGGTCAGCACGCCACGACGCACCTGGTCGCGCTCGATCGATTCGAACAGGGCTTTGAAGTTACCTTCGCCGAAACCGTCGTCGCCCTTGCGCTGGATGAACTCAAAGAACACCGGGCCCATCAGGGTTTCCGAGAAGATCTGCAACAGCAGACGCTTGTCGCCCTGCTCCGACGCGCCATCGAGCAGGATGCCGCGCGATTGCAGTTGATCGACCGGCTCGCCGTGGTTCGGCAGGCGACCTTCAAGCATTTCGTAGTAGGTGTCCGGCGGCGCGGTCATGAAGCGCATGCCGATTTTCTTCAACTGATCCCAGGTCTTGATCAGGTCGTCGGTGAGGAATGCAACGTGCTGGATGCCTTCGCCGTTGAACTGCATCAGGAACTCTTCGATCTGCCCGGCGCCCTTGGACGACTCTTCGTTGAGCGGGATGCGGATCATGCCATCCGGTGCGGTCATGGCTTTTGAAGTCAGACCGGTGTACTCGCCTTTGATGTCGAAGTAACGGATTTCACGGAAGTTGAACAGCTTCTCGTAGAAGTTCGCCCAGTAGGCCATGCGACCGCGATACACGTTGTGGGTCAGGTGATCGATGATCTTCAGGCCGGCGCCAACCGGGTTGCGATCAACGCCTTCGATGAACACGAAGTCGATGTCGTAGATCGAGCTGCCTTCGCCGAAACGGTCGATCAGATACAGCGGCGCGCCACCGATGCCTTTGATCGCCGGCAGGTTAAGCTCCATCGGACCGGTTTCGATGTGGATCGGCTGAGCGCCGAGTTCGAGTGCGCGGGAATAGGCTTTTTGCGAATCCTTGACGCGAAACGCCATGCCGCAAACGGACGGGCCGTGCTCAGCCGCGAAGTACGAGGCGACGCTGTTGGGTTCGTTATTGAGGATCAGGTTGATCGCGCCCTGACGGTACAGGTGCACGTTCTTGGAACGGTGGGTCGCGACCTTGGTGAAGCCCATGATCTCGAAGATCGGCTCCAGCGTGCCAGGGGTCGGCGCTGCGAACTCGATGAACTCAAAGCCCATCAGGCCCATTGGGTTTTCGTATAAATCTGCCATGGTGACGCCTCATCATTTCTTATCAATTAACCAGGGTTATTTGTCAGGAAAGTGATGTAGTGGGAGGCGCACAGGAGATGCCACGCACGCTGCGAGCGAGGAAGTCTCCGTAGATCAGTTGAAACCCGAATATCTTCATTGTCGACCCAAGGCTCTTGCGGGCGAGGCTTCTGCTGCCAGAAGACGATTATTATTGTATGCGTAAACCGATTCTACACAGCGTAACCGAGCCTGTCTGCCCTCTCTATAAAATCCTGTTTTTTGGATACGGCACAAGAGCCATCTGCCATCTATTCTCCCTCTGGCTCGATTGTTTACCGGGCCCGACTTCGAAGCCACAGGATGTGTCCATGCCGCTGACCCGCCGCCCCCGCCGCAAGCGCAGCACCCGCAACGTTGTGACTTTGCTCAGCAGCCTGCTGCCAATCGTGCTGGGCAGTGTGATTCTCTATATGCAGGCAGAACGCACGTTGCAACAAAGCGCCGGAGAAACTGCCGAGCAAGCGTTGCGACAGTTCGACTTGATGCTCGATAACACCGCAGAAGCTGCCCGGATTCTGTTGCCGCTTGCCGGGAAAAATTGCGAAGAAGTGAAACTCGCCCTGCGCGAACAGGTGACCCGTCGCCCCTTCGTGCGCTCAACTAATCTGGTCTGGGACAACAATCTCTACTGTAGTTCGCTGTTCGGCCAGTTCAACGAAGCCGTCGATGCCGGAAACTACCACGACGGCACACTGTGGCTGATGAATGGCAATCCGGTGACGCCCGATACGGCATTATTGATCTACCGTCTCAGCGACGGTCGTGGTGGCGCACTGACCACACTGGATGGCTATCACTTGAGTAACATCCTGCGCCTGATCGGCCGCCAGACATTACTGATGTTGCAAGTAGGCGATAACTGGCTGTCCGCCGACGGCAAAGTTCATCAGGGATCACTGCCTGCCCCGCCGGTCGCGCACAGCCTGCTGGAATCCGAACGCTACGGTTTCAAGGTCTCCGCGGGGTTCCCCGAGGGCGAAATCCGGCGTTACATGGCGGCTGAATATCCTCCGCTGTTCAGCCTGTTGATTTTCTTCGGTGCAGTCTCCGGTGCAATCGGCCACTTCGTCCAGAAGCGATCGACCTCGCCCAGCCATGAGATGCTGCGTGCGCTGGAAGCCGGGGAGTTCATCCCTTATTTCCAGCCCGTGGTTCACGGTGACAGCAAGCAATGGTCGGGTGCCGAAGTGCTGATGCGCTGGAATCATCCGAAAGAGGGCCTGGTACGGCCGGATCTGTTTATTCCATTTGCCGAGCACTCGGGCTTGATCGTGCCGATGACCCGCGCCCTGATGCAACAGACTGCGGTGCTGCTGGGGCCGCAATCCACAAGCTTCGCCAAACCTTTCCATATCGGCATCAATATCACCGCCAGCCATTGCCAGGATCTGGAGCTGGTCGAGGATTGTCGTGACCTCTTGGCTGCATTTGCGCCTGGCAGCATCGAACTGGTGTTGGAATTGACGGAGCGCCAGCTGGTCGAGCCGAATGACATCACCCTGCAGCTCTTCGAGCAGCTGCATGCACTGGGTGTGAAAATCGCAATCGACGACTTCGGTACCGGACATTCAAGCCTTGGTTATCTGCGCACCTTCAATGTCGACTTTCTAAAGATCGATCAGAGCTTCGTGGCCATGATCGGCATAGACGCGTTATCGAGGCATATCCTCGACTCCATTATCGAGCTGTCGGCCAAACTGGACTTGCGCATTGTTGCCGAAGGTGTCGAAACTCAGGTCCAGGCTGATTACCTGACCGAGCATAACGTTAATTTTTTGCAGGGCTATTTGTACGGTAGACCAATGCCTGGCGCTGAGTTCCTCGACGCATTAACTCATCATTAAGTCGCCGACATGGCCCGCCGAACAGCCGCACCAAATTGATACAAAAAGTCATTGTTGTTACATGACGACAACATCAGGATTTACTCTTGTCGCATTAACTACTACAATTTTTCAACCTGAGCCAGACTGGCAGGTGAGCCAATTATCACCGAGTCGCTTCCAGGCTCTTGGCTTATAGCTTTGTTTGCGGTTGGTATCAGCCAAACACACTATTGGAGTAAAGATATTGTCCAGACTCGCCGAATTTCGCGCAGCTGAAAAGGCCCTTCAGGAACAGCTCAAACAGCTGGAATCGCTGAAGAACGATGCCGGGCTCAAGAAAGAAATCGAATTCGAAGAAAAGCTCCAGGGACTGATGAAAACCTATGGCAAAGGCCTGAAAGACATCATCGCCATCCTTGATCCAAACCCGGCAAAGTCCGGTCTCCAGCAGTCCGCAGCGCCCAAGACTCGCCGCGCTCGGGTGGTCAAGGTTTATCAGAACCCGCACACTGGCGAGCTGATCGAAACCAAGGGTGGCAACCATCGCGGTCTGAAAGCCTGGAAAGAGCAGTACGGTGCAGCCACCGTGGATTCATGGTTGCGCGGTTGATCTGACGCCAACAAAAAGCCCTGCTCGATGCAGGGCTTTTTTATTGACAATATCTAACAAATGAAATGATTTTCATCGAACAAGTTGGAAATTTGTGTAACGTTACTGAATCATCAGGCTAAACATTTTGCTGCGCAATGTTGCTAGGACACGCTGGATCAAACTTTGTGCTTAATCCTTTCCGGCATTCAAATCATTGCAAGTTAGTACGGACGTTTATAATTTCAGGCTGTTGCGCGCCGCCTCTATGTCGTCGGCGCTCGCCTTATAAACCTCGGCCTGACCGGCATATGAAAGTACGTAAGCCTTGTCTGTTTCCACAGCTGCCACCAACGTTTGTGATAATACGTGTCGACCGTTCTCGGTGACCGTGCACGTCGTCTCCAGCCCGGACAATGAGCCGAGCGCAGCCGGATGAATTCTGTTGCAAACGCTCTGATAACCACTGCGGAAGAAATCCTTCTGGATCGATTTGCGCATTTCCAGCAGCACGCCTTGCAAATTGACCTGATGCCCCGCTTCCACTTGAGTCATGGTCAACTCCATCACCATCACCTGGTTACCATCGGCGTCGAGCTTCACCGCCCGTTGCCGCGAGACTGGCGGCGCGGTGTCCGGCAACGCTTCAACCTTCCAGCCCGCCGGCCAGGTAATGCCTGGTTCGGCCATGGCCGGGAAAACCACAGCCGATGACAAAGCAAAAAAAACAAACACGGATTTGAACAGTCGGATCATTGCCGGACGCACTCATCGATAGAAGGCAAAGTCTGAGCCCCGCCTTCGCGCAGGGCAAGCCCGCCTTGCATTTGGCGATGCCGGCCGGCATGCGTATCATTGCGCCCATTCACTCGCCCATTGTTATTGGAGGGCCCATGAGCCTCAACGAATTGAACACTTTCCCTGGCGTGACTGCCACGCCAGACAGCGCAACCCGCAACTTCGTATTCAACCACACCATGCTGCGCGTGAAGGACATCACCAAATCGCTGGATTTCTACACCCGCGTGCTGGGTTTTTCGCTGGTCGAGAAGCGTGATTTCCCGGAAGCCGAGTTCAGCCTGTACTTCCTCGCACTGGTCGACAAAGCACAGATCCCGGCCGACGCCGCAGCGCGTACCGAGTGGATGAAATCAATCCCGGGCATTCTTGAGCTGACCCACAACCACGGCACCGAAAACGATGCCGACTTCTCCTACCACAACGGCAACACCGACCCGCGCGGATTCGGCCACATCTGCATTTCGGTGCCGGATATCGTCGCGGCCTGCGCGCGCTTTGAAGAGCTGGGTTGCGATTTCCAGAAGCGCCTGACCGATGGCCGCATGAAGAGCCTGGCGTTCATCAAGGATCCGGATGGCTACTGGGTCGAGATCATTCAGCCTGCGCCGCTGTAAAAGCTGAAAGCCCCTCACCCTAGCTCTCTCCCAGAGGGAGAGGGGACTGATTGGGGGATGTTGGAGAATTACGCCGACTTGAAACATTGGCGGTGAATCCATAATCGACCGGCCCTTTCAGTTCGATGGATGACTTCAGACACCTCGGTCGGCTCCCTCTCCCTCGGGAGAGGGCTGGGGTGAGGGGTGGCTTTCCACGCGCAATAAAAAACCCATGATCGCTCATGGGTTTTTTCGTTTTCGACCTGGCAGTTACGCCGGGGCGGAAGTCCGGATCAAGTGATCGAACGCGCTCAGAGAAGCCTTGGCGCCCTCGCCCACTGCGATCACGATCTGCTTGTAAGGCACAGTCGTCACGTCGCCCGCTGCAAAGATCCCCGGAATCGAAGTCTCGCCACGGTTATCGACGATGATCTCGCCACGCGGCGACAGCTCGATGGTGCCCTTCAGCCAATCGGTGTTGGGCAGCAGACCGATCTGTACGAAGATGCCTTCCAGCTCAACCGTGCGCAGCTCATCTGTGGTGCGATCCTTGTAACGCAGACCGTTGACCTTCTCGCCATTGCCGGTGACTTCAGTGGTTTGCGCACTGGTGATCACGGTGACGTTCGGCAGGCTGTGCAGCTTGCGCTGCAACACAGCATCGGCGCGCAGTTGTACGTCGAATTCCAGCAACGTTACGTGCGAGACGATACCGGCCAGATCGATGGCCGCTTCAACGCCCGAGTTACCACCACCGATCACCGCTACGCGCTTGCCTTTGAACAGCGGGCCGTCGCAGTGCGGGCAGTAAGCCACGCCCTTGTTGCGGTATTCCTGCTCACCGGGGACGTTCATTTCGCGCCAGCGTGCACCGGTCGCGAGGATCACGCTCTTGGCTTTCAGGGTTGCGCCACTGGCGAAGCGAACTTCGTGCAGCTCACCGTTCTTGCCCGGGATCAACTTGTCGGCACGTTGCAGGTTCATGATGTCGACGTCGTACTGCTTGACGTGTTCTTCCAGCGCCGTAGCCAGCTTCGGCCCTTCGGTTTCCTGGACGGAAATGAAGTTCTCGATGGCCATGGTGTCCAGCACCTGACCGCCGAAGCGCTCAGCAGCGACACCGGTGCGGATGCCTTTACGTGCGGCATAGATGGCCGCCGAAGCACCGGCCGGGCCACCGCCGACGACCAGCACGTCAAAGGCTTCCTTGGCGCTGATTTTCTCGGCCTGACGCTCAATCGCGCCGGTGTCGAGTTTGGCGAGGATTTCCTCCAGGCCCATACGGCCCTGGCCGAAGTTTTCGCCGTTGAGGTAGATGCTCGGCACAGCCATGATCTTGCGATCGTCGACTTCGTCCTGGAACAGCGCGCCATCGATGGCGACGTGGCGGATGTTCGGGTTGAGCACGGCCATCAGGTTCAGCGCCTGAACGACGTCCGGGCAGTTCTGGCAAGACAGCGAGAAGTAGGTCTCGAAGCTGAACTCGCCTTTTAGCGAACGAATCTGCTCGATGACTTCAACGCTGGCCTTCGACGGGTGGCCACCGACTTGCAGCAGCGCCAGCACCAGGGAGGTGAATTCGTGGCCCATCGGAATACCGGCAAAGCGCAGGCTGATGTCGGCTCCGGGGCGATTGATCGAGAACGATGGTTTGCGGGCATCGTCACCGCTGTCGATCAGGGTAATTTGGCTCGAAAGACTGGCAACGTCTTTCAGCAGTTCCAGCATTTCACGGGATTTCGCACCGTCGTCGAGGGATGCAACGATCTCGATCGGTTGGGTGACCCGTTCCAGGTACGATTTCAACTGGGCTTTAAGATTGGCGTCCAACATACGGGCGATTTCCTTTATTTGAGGCGAAAAAAAGCCCGAGCGAATCTCGCCCGGGCATTTTTATTGGGCGGTGCAGCTAACTTAAGAAGGTGCGGCGTGCCGCCCTGCGTTGCATGTCACAGACTTAGATCTTGCCGACCAGGTCCAGCGACGGAGCCAGAGTGGCCTCGCCTTCTTTCCACTTGGCCGGGCAAACTTCGCCTGGGTGTGCAGCGACGTACTGAGCAGCCTTGATCTTGCGCAGCAGCTCGGAGGCGTCACGGCCAACGCCGCCATCGTTCAGTTCAACGATTTTGATCTGGCCTTCAGGGTTGATCACGAAGGTGCCACGGTCAGCCAGACCAGCTTCTTCGATCAGCACGTCGAAATTGCGCGAGATGACGTGGGTAGGGTCGCCGATCATGGTGTATTCGATTTTGCCGATGGCTGGCGAAGTGTTGTGCCAGGCAGCGTGAGCAAAGTGGGTGTCGGTCGAAACGCTGTAGATTTCCACGCCCAGCTTCTTGAACTCGGCGTAGTTGTCGGCCAGGTCTTCCAGCTCGGTTGGGCATACGAAGGTGAAGTCGGCTGGGTAGAAGAACACAACGGACCACTTGCCTTTCAAGTCAGCATCCGAGACTTGAACGAAGTCGCCGTTTTTGAACGCGGTAGCTTTGAACGGTTTTACTTGGCTGTTGATGATAGGCATCGATGACTCTCCGTCAGGGGTTATGAAGTTGATGGGTGAATCCTACCCACTCACTCGACGGAAGGCTCATTGGCAAACCTGATACTGCTGATTTGTTTTCGCTATTAGCTGACTGTATTAATAGAAGAAAACGATCTCTACGCTTGATCCGGCTTATCCATAATCCGAGCCATTCCCTGGAATGGGCTGACCTCAACATAGCGCATGGCGGATTTCATGTCCTTCCAGCCGACGTAACTCATCAGTGATTTCAGATCCCAGCCGCTTTGATGCGCCCAGGTTGCAAAGCCGCGTCGCAACGAGTGGCTGGTATAACCGGCGGCGGCAATCCCGGCACGTTGCAGAGCCTGTCTCAACAGCGGAATGATGCTGTTGGCGTGCAAACCCTCCTCGCTCAGATTGCCCCACCGATCAATGCTTCGGAAAACTGCGCCGCGTACCAGCGCGGCCTCGGTGATCCAGTCGATATAAGCCTGCACCGGACACAGCTTGAGCAGCGCTGGGGCCTGATAGGTCTGTCCGAGGTTTTCCCGGTCGCCCTTGCTGCGCGGCAGATACAAGGTGATTCCCTTGCCAGCACTGGCCTGCACATGCTCGATTCGCAAGCGGCACAACTCGTCGCTGCGAAAGCCCCGCCAGAAGCCCAACAGAATCAGCGCGCGATCCCGATAGGCCTTGAGCAAGGTCGGGCGGTCCTCTTCCTGGCGGGCGGTTTGCGCCTCCTGTTCCAGCCAATCGATCACACGTTGCAAATCCTGCAGTTGCAATGGTTCGGCCTGTTTTTCCTGCGCCGGGTGCAAGGCGCGAATGCCCTTGAACACCTTGCGCACCACTGGCGCCTTGGTCGGGTCGGCAAAACCCTGACTGTTGTGCCACTGCGCCAGCGCCGACAGGCGCAATTTCAGCGTGTTGATCGACAGAACCCCGGCGTGCTCCACCAGATAGCGCGCAACGCTATCTGCGGTGGCCGGGAGAAATCCGCCCCACGTCACCTCGAAATGCTCGATGGCCATGCGATAGCTGCGGCGGGTGTTGTCGCGGGTGGCGGCTTGCAGATATCGATCAATGTCACTCATGGGCGGTTTTCTCGCTGGTGTACGGGTTCAGGCATGCAAAAGCGCATTTTGCCGCCTGACATTAGGTAATACCAGTATATCCCGCGTGTTTTAATTCAAATATTTACCTATATTTTCGGCATGGTACACTGCGTACCTTAGTGGCATGTACCACAGTACGTAACCGTAGGAGTTCACATGGCCCGTGGCGGCATTACCAAAGCACTGGTGCAAATCGCGCGCACAGCGATCCTGGCTCGTGGCGAACACCCAAGCATCGATGCAGTACGCATCGAAATGGGCAACACCGGCTCGAAAACCACGATCCATCGCTACCTGAAAGAACTGGATGACGGCGCACAACCGGCAGAAGCGTCAGCAGAACCGATCGATGATGAGCTGACCGCCCTCGTCTCTCGCCTCGCCCAGCGCCTGAAAGAACAGGCGCAGGAGCCCATCGAGCAAGCCCGAGAACAGTTCGAGGAACAACGGGAAGCACTGGAAACCGAGCTGAAGCAGACGCGCCAGGCGCTGGAAAAACTCGAACACGACCACGACATTCAGGGCGCCGCCCTGCAACGCGAATCCGAGGCGCTGAGCAACACCCGCTCGATGCTGCAGACCGAACAGACGCGCAACGCCGGCCTGAACCAGGCCTTGGCCGACTTCGAATTGCGTCTGCAGGACAAGGACGAGCAGATCCGCTCGCTGGAAGAAAAACACCTGCACGCCCGCGATGCGCTGGAGCATTACCGCAACGCCAGCAAGGAACAGCGCGAGCAGGACCAGGCCCGCCACGAAGGGCAGATCCAGCAGATTCAGGCGGAACTGCGTCAAGCGCAGCAGAGTGCGCTGGTGCGTCAGGATGAGATCACGCAGTTGCACCGCGACAACGAACGCCTGCTTACCGAAAACCGTGGCACCCAGCGCGAGCTGAACCTGGTGCAGGATCAACTCAAGCAGAGCAATCAGCGTCAGGATCAATTGCTCGAGCAGGCCACGCGCATGGACAGCGAGCGCACCCTCCTCCAGGAACGTCTGCGCGTGGCGACACTGGAAAGCCAGGCGCTCAAACAGAGCGTCGACGAGCAGACGCAGCTCAATCAGTCACTGGAAAAGGAATTGCTCAAGGCTCAGGCAAGCCTGGAAGAGAGCCAGCGTCTGGCGGCTGCCGTTGCGGCAGCGCCAGACTCGACCAAAGCGAAAGACGCTTAAGCGCTGACCGGCGTACGCATGGTGACGAACTCTTCGGCGGCCGTCGGGTGCACCCCGATGGTGTCGTCGAAGTCGAGCTTGGTCGCGCCCGCCTTCAAGGCAATCGCCAGTCCTTGCACGATCTCGCCAGCGTCCGGGCCGACCATGTGGCAGCCAAGCACCTTGTCGGTCTTGGCGTCGACTACCAGCTTCATCAGGGTTTTCTCCTGACAGTCCGTCAGGGTCAGCTTCATCGGCCGGAAGCGACTCTCGAAGATCACCACTTCGTGGCCACATTCGCGCGCTTCTTCTTCGCTCAAACCGACTGTGCCGATGTTCGGCAGGCTGAACACGGCGGTCGGGATCATTTTGTAATCCACCGGACGATACTGCTCCGGCTTGAACAGACGCCGCGCCACGGCCATACCTTCGGCCAGAGCGACCGGGGTCAGTTGCACGCGACCAATGACATCACCCAGCGCCAGAATCGACGGCTCGGAGGTTTGATACTCGTCGTCGACTTTGATGAAGCCCTTGTCGTCGAGCTGAACATCGGTGTTTTCCAGGCCCAGATTGTCCAGCATCGGACGTCGACCGGTGGCGTAGAACACGCAGTCGGCTTCGAGTACCCGACCATCCTTGAGCGTGGCCTTCAAGCTGTCATCAGCCTGCTTGTCGATGCGCGCAATGTCGGCGTTGAATTGCAGATCGAGGCCACGCTTGGTCAATTCTTCCTGCAGATGCTTGCGCACCGAACCGTCGAAACCGCGCAGGAACAGATCGCCGCGATACAGCAGCGTGGTGTTGGCACCGAGGCCATGGAAAATTCCGGCGAACTCGACCGCTATATAACCGCCGCCAACCACCAGCACACGCTTGGGCAGTTCTTTGAGAAAGAACGCTTCGTTCGAACCGATCGCATGCTCATGCCCCGGGATTTCGGGGATCTGCGGCCAGCCGCCAGTGGCGATCAGGATGTTCTTCGCGGTGTAGCGCTCGCCGTTGACCTCGACCTCGTGCGGCCCGACGATTTTCGCGTGCGCCTCGTGCAGGGTCACGCCGCTGTTGACCAGCAGATTGCGATAAATGCCGTTGAGGCGATTGATCTCGCGATCCTTGTTGGCGATCAGGGTGGCCCAATCGAAGTTGGCTTCGCCCAGGTTCCAGCCGAAACCGGACGCTTGCTCGAAGTCCTCGGCAAAGTGCGCGCCGTACACAAGGAGTTTTTTCGGCACGCAGCCGACATTGACGCAGGTGCCGCCCAGATAACGGCTTTCGGCCACCGCCACTTTCGCCCCGAAGCCGGCGGCAAACCGCGCAGCCCGCACACCGCCGGAACCGGCACCAATCACATAAAGGTCAAAATCGTAGGCCATTTCTATCTCCTCGGCAGGCCATCAGCATACCCGCAGTCATCCATTGGGCAAGCACTGCCATCCATATAAGGGCGGAAAATGAAAAAGCCACCCGAAGGTGGCTTTCTCTTGCAGACGGGGCAAACGCTATCAGTAAGCTTTGCCAGTCTTGTAGAAGTTTTCGAAGCAGAAGTTGGTCGCGTCGATGTAGCCTTCAGCGCCACCGCAGTCGAAACGCTTGCCCTTGAACTTGTAGGCCATCACGCAGCCATTCTGGGCTTGCTTCATCAGGGCGTCGGTGATCTGGATTTCGCCGCCCTTGCCTGGCTCGGTCTGCTCGATCAGGTCGAAGATGTCCGGGGTCAGGATGTAACGACCGATGATGGCCAGGTTCGACGGCGCGTCTTCCGGCTTTGGCTTCTCGACCATGCTGTGTACGCGATAGATGTCGTCGCGGATCATTTCGCCGGCGATTACGCCGTACTTGTTGGTTTCCTGCGGATCGACTTCCTGAATGGCGACGATCGAGCAGCGGAACTGCTTGTACAGCTTGACCATCTGGGTCAGCACGCCGTCGCCGTCGATGTTGACGCACAGGTCGTCCGCCAGGACCACGGCGAACGGTTCGTCACCGATCAGCGGGCGGCCAGTCAGGATGGCGTGGCCCAGACCTTTCATTTCGGTCTGACGGGTGTAGGAGAACGAGCACTCGTCCAACAGCTTGCGGATACCGACCAGGTACTTTTCCTTGTCGGTGCCCTTGATCTGGTTTTCCAGCTCGTAGCTGATGTCGAAGTGGTCTTCCAGGGCACGCTTGCCACGACCGGTAACGATGGAGATTTCCGTCAGGCCTGCGTCCAGTGCTTCTTCAACGCCGTACTGGATCAGTGGCTTGTTTACCACCGGCAGCATTTCTTTAGGCATGGCTTTGGTCGCTGGGAGGAAGCGAGTGCCGTAACCGGCTGCTGGAAACAAGCATTTCTTGATCATATAAGTCCTTGAAAAGGCTGTGTGTACGAGTTTCGGGGCAGTCTAATCAGGCGGCGTGCGCCTTACAATGCCCCGCGCTGGCTAACCGATGCCAACATAGAGAAATATTCGCGCGGATAGTTCCATCCGGGTATTTCAGCGGCGGAATCAGCGTAGCTCAAGATTCGGGCAAACAGGATCACCATACGCTTATCAGCCCCCAATGCGAGCATTTGCCGCTATCATGGCGCCTTTGAACCTGCGAACGAGTAAGACCAGATGGCTGCGGTAAAAATCATCAACGGGTATGTGATCGACAAGAAAGACGGCAAGTGGACGCTGACCACCACCAACGGCGAACATATCGCCGGACCTTTCGACAGCGAGCAGATGGCGACGGATGTGGCCTCGGTGTTCACCGATACGCCCGCTTCTTCCAAGCGCCGTGGCAAGGATCAGGACTGACCTTGTCGCCACACGCTCCAAGCCCTGCCAGGACGCAGGGCTTTTTTGTGCCTTGTTGGCAAACAAGTGGCCAATCGCTATAACCTTTTCATCGCGCTGCTGTCAGAGCATCCAGTCCCCCACTTGAAGACCACGCAACCATGAACCTGAACAAACTGCATCCGATTTTCGCGGTGTTGGTACTAAGCGGCTGTGCCACCTCGCAGCCGACCTTTCTGAACAATGGCGAACAAGGCCTGAGCATAGACTGCTCAGGCGAGGCCAACTCCTGGGCGATGTGCTACGAGAAGGCAGATGCCTCCTGCGCCGGCACCGGTTATCGGATTGTCGGCACTGACGGCACACCGGCACCTGCGGAAGACGACAAAACCCTGGGCGTCGACGTCGGCAATTACAAAACCCGCAACGTCGTGGTTGTCTGCAAGTAAGCCTACATGTGGATTTCGGCGAACTTGATTCCGAGGCCACGGACGACCTCGATCAGATCGTCGAGCCGACTGAAGGACTCGACTTCATCATTGTCATCCACCAAAAAGTAGCTGCGCCCTGCACTCTTCTTGAAAAACACGATCCATTCACCGGGATTTGCCGGGTTCTGGATGACATGGGTGGCAGAGATAAGGCCCTCTGCATGGCGCTCCCGCACGTGCTCTCGCTTCATCGCGACTCCATAAATGACAATGCCGCCACAGCAGGACTGTGACGGCATCGGGTGCTGATGTCCGGTAGTCTATCAGCCGGAAATACAGGCGTTCGCGGCTTTCTGTACATCGTGAGGGCGAACCGGCACGTTTGACATGCGCTCATGCAGCTTGATGCTGCTGCCACCGGCGCGATCCTCGATATCAAACACTGCTGCTGGACCTGACGAAAGTTTGCCGGGGACGATCACTCGTACACCGTCCTTCTGCGGCTGAACCTGCAACGCGCCGCGACTGTCGGCGAGTTTTTCAGTCAGGCACTGCGCGTATTCCTGAGGCTTTTTGCCAGAGATAACGCTCATGGTCGGCAGGGTTTCATTGATTTCGGAAACATTTGCGCAACCGGCCATTGCCAGAATCAACGGCACACACACCACACCCCACTTCATATAAATCCTCCGTTAAAGACCGTCCGACAGCACAAATGCCGCTTTTCTCCGGGGCCTTGTGCATTTAACCCGCCGGCCATGGCGAAGTTCTGTTCAAAATTTGTCAAAGCAACGCCCGACGGCCAGATAATAACCCGTGCGGGCTGATAAACTGCGCCCATCGACAAGCTATCGTTTTGATTTAGTAGAAAAAGCCCTTCTGGAGGCGCCCATGAAATTCATTCACCAGCGCGAGCACCTCAACGAAGACGACATCGTCGTCATTCAATGCTCGCAGATGTGCAACATCCGTTTGATGAACGACGCCAACTTCCGCAGCTTCAAAAACGGCGGTCGTCACACCTACCACGGCGGCGCGTTCGACACCTTCCCAGCGCGTATCACAGCACCGAGCACCGGTTTCTGGAACATCACCATCGACACCGTCAACCGCCGCGCGATCAGCGTGACGCGCAAGCCGACGCTGACCCATTCGATCAAGATCATCCGTCGCTCCAGCACCAAACTGAGCTGAGACGCACAGCCTATTCTGAAAGGGAAACATGACCGTGGCGCAAAAAACCAAATACGTGATCAAGTACAAACTGGACGGTGAACAGCGTTTCGAGTTCGCCGAACTGGAAACCGGCACTGACGAGGAAGCGAAAGCGGCGCTGAAGAAAATGCACGCTTACGAAGAACTCAGTGACATCAAGGTCAGCAAAGCGCTGTAACCGAATCATGCAACCGACCACGTTTGACCTGTTCGCCGACCACGAGCCCGTTCAGCAACCCCGCGCCGAGCAGATCGGCGAGCAATCGTGGGTGCTGCGCGGATTCGCCTTGTCTCGGGTCGAGCAACTGCTGACGGCGCTCGAAACCGTTCTCGTCGCCGCCCCGCTACGCCACATGGTCACGCCCGGCGGTTTCAGCATGTCGGTCGGCACCAGCAGTTGCGGACAGCTGGGCTGGATCACCGATCGCAGCGGTTACCGCTATTCCAGCGTCGACCCACTCAGCGGCTTGCCGTGGCCGTCGATGCCGACGGTATTTGCCGAACTGGCACACCAAGCGGCTGAGCGTGCCGGCTTTCCGGATTTTCAGGCCGACTCCTGCCTGATCAACCAATACGTCCCCGGCGCCAAGATGTCGTTGCATCAGGACAAGGACGAAAAGGGTTATGCCGCGCCCATCGTTTCGTTGTCGCTGGGTTTGCCGGCAATGTTTCTGTTTGGCGGTTTCGAACGCAGCGACAAGAGCCAGCGCATCCCGCTGTTGCACGGCGACATGATGGTCTGGGGCGGTGTGGATCGCCTGCGCTATCACGGCGTGCTGCCAATCAAACCCGGCCATCACCCGCTCTTGGGCGAACGGCGCATCAACATCACCTTCCGCGTTGCTGGCGATCAGTAAAAGTTTGACCGCAAGGCGCGGAGTGTCGTGAGCTACGATGCTGGCTAACCTGACTCAAACAGGTCAACGGATTCCCTCTCATGGACACGCTTTCGAACACCATCAGTATTGAAGACGATCCCCGCTGGGCCGCCGTGGTTGCTCGCGACCCAAGTGCCGACGGGCAATTTGTCTACGCGGTGAAAACCACCGGCGTCTATTGCCGACCGAGCAGCCTTGCGCGTCTGCCAAAACCGCAGAACGTCATATTTTTCGAAACCGCCGAACTGGCCGACGCTGCCGGATATCGGCCGAGCAAACGTGCCAGCAAGGACCAGAATGACGCGCAACATGCGGCGATCATCGCAGCAGCCTGCCGGCAGATCGAAGCGTCCGAGACATTGCCCGCGCTCGACAGCCTCGCCGCCAGCGCCGGCCTTAGCCCTTTCCATTTTCATCGAGTATTCAAGGCTGCGACAGGCCTGACGCCCAAGGCTTACGCCATGGCGCATCGTTCACGCAAGCTGCGTGCGCGCCTGGCCGAAGGCGGCTCGGTGACCGACGCGCTGTATGACGCTGGCTTCAATTCCAACAGCCGTTTTTACGAATCAGCCGATCAACTGCTGGGCATGAAGCCCACCGACTACCGCGCCGCCGGGCAAAACAACGACATCCGCTTTGCCGTTGGCCAATGCTCGCTGGGGGCGATTCTGGTGGCGCAAAGCGAACGGGGGATCTGCGCAATTCTGCTCGGCGACGATCCGCATCAACTGGTCTGCGATCTGCAGGATCAGTTTCGCAAGGCCAATCTGATCGGCGCCGACCGCGAATTTGAACAGTTGGTCGCCAGCGTCGTCGGTTTTGTCGAAGCGCCCGCGACAGGCCTGAACTTGCCGCTGGATATACGCGGCACAGCGTTTCAGGAGCGCGTCTGGCAGGCGCTGCGCGAGATACCCGCAGGCAGCACCGCCAGTTACGCCGAGATCGCGCAACGCATCGGCGCGCCGACTTCGATGCGCGCGGTGGCCCAGGCTTGCGGGGCCAACCGCCTGGCGGTGGCGATTCCCTGCCACCGCGTGGTGCGCAGCGATGGCAACCTTTCCGGCTACCGCTGGGGCGTCGAGCGCAAACGCCAGTTGCTTGAGCGCGAACTCAACGATTGACGTCGACCACCACCCTGCCCCGCAGTTTCCCGGCGAGCAGTTTGGGCGCAGCTTCAAGCGCTTCGCTCAAACTGATTTCCTGACTGATCAATTGCAATAACGAGAAATCCAGATCCTTGGCCAGCCGGTTCCACGCCTCGATACGGCGCGCCTTGGGCTGGGTCACACTGTTGATCCCCGCCAACGTCACGCCGCGCAGAATAAATGGTGCTACCGAGGCCGGAAAGTCCATGCCCTGGGCCAACCCGCATGCCGCGACCACGCCTTCCGAGCGAGTGCTGGCGCAAGCGTTGGCCAATGTATGGCTGCCGACCGAATCGACCACCGCCGCCCAACGCTCCTTCGCCAACGGCTTGCCCGGTTCGGACAAGGTGGCTCGATCGATAATTTCGGCAGCGCCCAATTGCTCCAGGTATTCATGCTCGGACACCCGGCCGGTGGATGCCACCACGCGGTATCCCAACTTGCTGAGCAAAGCGATGGCAAAGCTACCGACCCCGCCATTGGCGCCAGTGACCAGCACTTCGCCCTGACCAGGGGTCACGCCATGGCGCTCCAGCGCCAGAATGCACAGCATCGCCGTGTAGCCCGCAGTGCCAATGGCCATGGCTTGCGCAGGGGTGAAAGCTTCGGGCAGTGGAATCAGCCAGTCACCGTTGAGCCGGGCCTTTTGCGCCAGTCCGCCCCAGTGGCTTTCCCCGACGCCCCAGCCGTTGAGCAGCACTCGGTCGCCCGCCTTGAAATCGGCATGCGAACTGGACTCGACAGTCCCCGTCAGGTCGATGCCCGGCACCATGGGAAACTTGCGTACTACCGGGCTGCTGCCGGTGATCGCCAGGCCATCCTTGAAATTCAGCGTGCTGTACGCGACGTTCACGCTGACGTTGCCCTCGGGCAGTTGCTGCTCATCGATTTGCTGCAGATTGGCGCGATAACCGCTGTCGTCTTTGTCGATCAGAATGGCGTTGAACATGACGGCCTCTCGAAAATGATTTGAAACAAGCATGCCTTGAAATAGCACATCGCAACACATTGCCACACTCGACTTTGCGCTAACGGCTCGATCAGCCGGGTAAATCCCCGGCAGGCGGCTATGCTTTTTCGACGGTTGTGTTTTCCCGGTTTTGCCTTGCGAACCGGTCTGTCGATGGAGCTGACGATGCCTTTCCTGCGCGCTTTACCCTGGTTGCTGATGTTATGTCTGCTGACACTTGGCAACGCCTGGGCAGCCGCACCGGCGGCAAAGCCGAACGCGGCGCCAAGCGAGCCGACATGGCCGCAAGTGATCAGCAGCGGCAAGAGCAAGCTGACGGTGTATCAGCCGCAGCTCGACAGCTGGGATGGCTATACGCTCAATGCCCGCGCTGCTGTCGAAGCCACGGCTGCCGATGGCAAGTCCACCTACGGCATCGTCCAGTTCAGCGCTCACACCCTCGTCGACAAGACCACCCGCTGGGTCGCGCTTGATCAGTACAAAATCATCAAAGCCGATTTCCCCGCCGATGCGAAACAGGCCGACACGTGGCTCGCAATTCTGAAAAAAGATGCCGAGAGCCGCAAGAAAACCATTTCACTGGATCAGCTGGAAGCAGCGGTTGGCGTGCTCAACGCCGAACAGAAAGCCGACGGTGCACCGCTGGAAAACACGCCGCCGACCATTATCAGCTCGGACAGCCCGGCAATTCTCGTATACATCGACGGCGAGGCGGCTTATCGGCCGGTGGAAGGAACGGAGATGCAACGGGTAATCAACACGCGCCCACTGCTGCTCAAGGACGTCCAGGGCAAACACTACCTGCACGTATTCGACGGCTGGATGGTCGCGGATCAAGTGGACGGCAACTACACGCGCCTCGCTGCACCGCCGCCCGAACTGGAAAAAGCCAAGCAGGCGGCGATAAAGAGTCGCCAGGTGGATTTGCTCACCGGACAAAGCGATCCGAAGGACAAGATTCCCAGCCTGGCCAAGCCGCCGCAGCCAAAGATCTTCATCGCCACCACGCCGACGGAGCTGTTGGTCACCGACGGCGCCGCGCAATGGCAACCGATTCAGGGCACCAGCCTGTTGTACGTGAGCAACACCACCGGGCACATCTTCAAGGAAATCGGCGATCAGAACAGTTATGTACTGATCTCCGGGCGCTGGTTCCGCGCCAGCGACATGAGCGGGCCATGGACCTTTGTCCCGGCAGACAAACTGCCGGCCGACTTTGCCAATATTCCTGACGACAGCGCCAAAGAGAACGTCAAGGCCTCGGTGGCCGGCACGCCACAGGCGCAGGAGGCGGCCATTGCCGCGACCATCCCGCAGACGTCGGCGATCAAGAAAAGCGCGGTGAAGATGACCACACCGCAATTTGACGGCGAGCCGCAGCTCAAAGCGATCAGCAATACGCCGCTGCAATACGTGGTCAACAGCGCCACTCCGATTATTCGAGTCGACAACGACAGTTGGTGGGCGGTGGAGAACGGCATCTGGTTCAGCGCCACCTCACTGAACGGGCCGTGGAGTGTGGCCTCTTCAGTACCAGCGGTGATTTATTCGATTCCGCCCAGCTCGCCGATGCACTACCTCACGTACGTGAAGGTCTACGAATCCAGTGGCGATACCGTGGTGGTCGGCTACACACCGGGCTATCAAGGCTCGACGCTGGACCCGGCGACTGGCGTTGTGGTGTACGGCACCGGTTATCCGTATACGCCGTGGGTCGGTAGCGTCTGGTACGGGCCGCCGGTGACCTATGGTTTCGGCGTCGCGATTCGTTACACGCCGTGGACTGGCTGGACCTTCGGCTTCGGATTCGGCTGGAGCTGGGGAGGCAACACCGTCGCCATGGGCTGGGGTTGGGGCGCCTATCCGTGGTGGGGAAATTATGGCTGGGGCTATGCGTGGGGCCCGCGTCTGTACCCGGCGCCGCTGGCCTGGGGTGGCGCGGCCTACGGTTATCGCGGCGGCGCCGTGGCATGGGGCCCGGGTGGCTGGGCCGGAACCACCGGCAATCTTTATCATCAGTGGGGTGATCGTGCGACGGTCAGCCGTTATGGAGCCGGCTACAACGCCTGGACCGGCAATCGCTGGGCAGGTCAGGTCGGCGCCTCGTACAACTCGCGTACCGGCATTGCCGCCGCCGGGCAACGTGGCGCGGTGCACAACGCCTACACCGGCAACTACGCTGCCGGACGCAGCGGCGTGGCAGTCGGCCCGAACGGCGGCGCCATCGCCGGAGAACGGGTTAGCGCCGGCAACGTCCGCAGCGGGACTCATGTCACTGCCAATCGCGGTGCGGTTTACAACCCCAATACCGGCAATACCACGCAATACGGCGGCATCCATGGCCGCAACGGCGGCGCCGCGCGGGTCGGCGACAACGTTTATGCCGGGCGCGACGGCAACGTCTACAAGAAAACCGACAACGGCTGGCAGTCCGTGGCCGGCAGCGGTGCCAACCGGACCAGGCCCGCGAACAACAATGCGCAATTGCAGAATCTCAACCGCGAATCCGCCGCACGTAATCTCGGTAACCAGCGCACGCACAACTTCAACCATTCTTCACAAATGATGAACCGTTCGTTTGGCGGTGGCGGATTGCACCGACGCTGAAAAACTGCACGTGATGTTCAGAATTTCAGACTGGCCCCGCATCCGGTTTTGCTGTTAAAAACCGCGTGCCGTCCCTGCCCGTTTCATCGTTCGGAGAATTGCTATATGAGCCAGTGGCCAGACACCCGCATCCTTGATCTTCTCGGTATCGAACTGCCGATCATCCAGGGCCCGATGGCCGGTGCGACCAACTCTTCGATGGTGGTTGCCGTGTGCAATGCCGGCGGCCTCGGTTCGATGCCGGCAGCGATGCTGAGCATCGATCAACTGCGCGAAGAACTGAAGATGATTCGCCAGCACACCAGCAAGCCGTTCAACGTCAATTTCTTCTGCCATCAGCCACCGGCGCCTGATGAACAGCGCGCCCGTGACTGGAAAAATCTGCTCGAACCTTATTACCGCGAACTGGGTGCCGATTTCGACGCGCCGACGCCGGTGTCCAACCGTGCTCCTTTCGACGAGGCCGCGTGTGCCGTGCTTGAGGAATTCCGACCCGAGGTGGTGAGCTTTCATTTCGGGCTGCCGGAAAAAAACCTGCTTGATAGGGTCAAGGCCACCGGGGCGAAAATCCTTTCGTCTGCCACCACGGTCGAGGAAGCGATCTGGCTGGAGCAACACGGCTGCGATGCGATCATCGCCATGGGCTATGAGGCCGGTGGCCATCGCGGGATGTTTCTCAGTGATGATCTGAGCACTCAGGTCGGCACCTTCGCCCTGGTGCCGCAGGTGGTCGACGCGGTGAAAGTGCCGGTGATCGCGGCGGGCGCGATCAGCGATGCCCGGGGTGTTGCCGCAGCTTTCATGCTCGGCGCCTCGGCGGTGCAAGTCGGCACGGCGTACCTGTTCACCCCGGAAGCCAAAGTCAGCGCATCGCACCACAAAGCCTTGCGCACTGCGAAAGAAAGCCAGACCGCCATCACCAATATTTTCACCGGCCGTCCGGCGCGGGGCATTGTCAATCGGGCGATGCGCGAGCTCGGGCCGATGTCGGCGCAGGCGCCGGCCTTCCCATTGGCCGGCGGTGCGCTGATGCCGCTGCGGGCCAAGGATGACGCCGACTTTGCCAACCTCTGGGCCGGACAGGCGCTGACGTTGGGCAAGGATATCGGCAGCGCTGAGCTGACCCGGCAACTGGCCGAGGGCGCATTGGCGAAACTCAACCGTCACTGAATTAATGCGGCGAGCGGATTTATTCCCTCGCCACCTGGCGGCGTATCGCTATATATTTCCGTATACAGCGATTACGCCCATGTATCGGCGTTATCCCAACCAGAGCAATTACCGCCGCCGATGACGGAGCCTTTACATGACACTTGCTGCCACACGCTTCACCCCCGTCTGCTTCGCTTCATTCCTCGCACTGTTCAGCATGGGCGCCGCGCAGGCTGACGAAGTACAAGTGGCCGTCGCCGCGAATTTCACCGCGCCAATCCAGGCCATCGCTGCCGACTTCGAAAAAGACACCGGCCACAAACTGGTCGCTGCTTACGGCGCAACCGGCCAGTTCTACACCCAGATCAAGAACGGCGCGCCGTTCCAGGTATTCCTCGCCGCTGACGACACAACCCCGGAAAAGCTCGAAAAAGAAGGCGAAACCGTCAAAGGCTCACGCTTCACCTATGCCGTCGGCACCCTCGCGCTGTGGTCGGCAAAAGAAGGTTATGTCGATGCACAGGGTGATGTGCTGAAAACCAACCAATACCAGCACCTGTCCATCGCCAACCCGAAAGCAGCGCCGTACGGTCTCGCCGCCACTCAGGTGCTGGAAAAACTCCAGTTGAGCGAAGCCACGAAAAGCAAAATCGTCGAAGGTCAGAACATCACCCAGGCCTACCAGTTCGTCTCCACGGGCAACGCCGAATTGGGCTTTGTAGCGCTGTCGCAAATCTACAAGGACGGCAAGGTGAGCAGCGGCTCGGCATGGATTGTTCCGGCCACCCTGCATGATCCGATCAAACAGGACGCGGTGATCTTGAACAAAGGCAAGGACAGCGCCGCTGCCAAGGCCCTGGTCGATTACCTCAAGGGGCCGAAAGCCGCTGCGGTGATCAAATCCTTTGGATATGAACTGTAAATGTCACTGACCAGTGCCGATTTCGCCGCGATCTGGCTGACCCTGAAACTGGCGTCGCTGACCACGGCGATCCTGCTGGTGATCGGCACGCCGATCGCGTTGTGGCTATCGCGCACATCGTCGTGGTTGCGCGGGCCCATCGGCGCCATCGTCGCCCTGCCGCTGGTGCTGCCGCCGACGGTGATCGGTTTTTACCTGCTGCTGGCGCTGGGGCCGCACGGTTTTCTCGGTCAGTTCACTCAATGGCTGGGGCTGGGCACGTTGACGTTCAGTTTCACCGGGCTGGTCATCGGTTCGGTGATCTACTCCATGCCGTTCGTGGTGCAACCGCTGCAAAACGCTTTCTCGGCAATTGGCACCCGCCCGCTCGAAGTCGCGGCGACCTTGCGCGCCAATCCCTGGGACACGTTCTTCAGCGTGATCCTGCCGCTGGCGCGCCCCGGCTTCATCACCGCAGCGATCCTCGGCTTTGCCCACACCGTGGGTGAGTTCGGTGTGGTACTGATGATCGGCGGCAACATTCCCGACAAGACCCGCGTGGTCTCGGTGCAGATCTACGACCACGTCGAAGCGCTGGAATATGCCCAGGCGCACTGGCTGTCCGCGGCGATGCTGGTGTTTTCGTTTCTGGTGTTGCTGGCGCTGTATTCCAGCCGCAAGACCCGCGCCAGCTGGAGCTGATTGATGATTGATGTACGCCTGAAACGCACTTATCCGGGGTTCGAACTGGATGTCGATCTGCAAGTACCCGGCCGCGGCGTCACTGCGCTGTTTGGCGATTCCGGCTCGGGCAAAACCACTTGCCTGCGCTGCATCGCCGGGCTGGAGCGCGCCGGGCATGGTTTTGTGCAGATCAATGACGAGGTATGGCAGGACAGTGCCAAGGGCATCTTCGTACCACCGCACAAACGTGCGCTCGGCTACGTGTTTCAGGAAGCCAGCCTGTTCGCGCATCTGTCGGTGCTGGCCAATCTGGAGTTTGGTCTCAAACGCATCGCCAAGTCGCAACGCCGGGTCGATATGAACCAGGCCACAGAACTGCTCGGCATCAGCCATCTGCTCGAGCGTCAGCCAGAGCATCTGTCCGGCGGCGAACGGCAGCGCGTCGGCATCGCCCGCGCCCTGCTGACCAGCCCGAAACTGTTGCTGATGGACGAACCGCTGGCGGCTCTCGACAGCCGGCGCAAAAGCGAAATCTTGCCATACCTGCAGCGCCTGCACGACGAACTGGATATTCCGCTGCTGTACGTCAGCCATGCCCAGGACGAAGTCGCGCGTCTGGCCGATCATTTGGTATTGCTCCGCGATGGCAAAGCCCTCGCCAGCGGCCCGATCGGTGAAACCCTTGCGCGCCTGGATCTGCCTTTGGCGCTGGGCGATGACGCCGGGGTGATCATCGAAGGCCAGGTCAGCGCCTACGACGCCACCTATCAATTGCTCAGCCTGCAACTGCCGGCCACTGCAATGAACATTCGCGTCACCCATGCGCCGATGGCCGTAGGCCAGGCTCTGCGCTGCAAAGTGCATGCGCGCGACATCAGCCTGGCGCTGAACAATGATGCAGCCAGCAGCATTCTCAATCGTCTGCCCGTTACGGTGATCAGCGAACAGGCTGCGGACAACAGTGCCCACGTGCTGATCCGACTGGATGCTGGAGGCACGCCGTTGCTGGCGCGGATCACGCGATTTTCGAAGGATCAACTGAACGTGCATCCGGGCCAGCGCCTGTGGGCGCAGATCAAGGCGGTGGCGGTGCTCGCATAAATCATTCGGCACGACGGCCAGCGCCTGCGGTCAATCAGTTACAGACTGCCGTATGACCGAAGGAAACCGCCATGCCCGATACCGTGCTGACAGATGCTCTGCCCGCCGACCTGCATTACGTCGATGACACTCAGCCTGGTATCACCCGGAAAAAACTGCGCGGCAAGTTCGTTTATTTCGAGCCATCGGGCCAGCGCATCACCGACCCGGACGAAATCAAACGCATCAATGCCCTCGCGGTGCCGCCGGCTTACACCGATGTGTGGATCTGCGCCGACCCGTGCGGCCACCTGCAAGCCACCGGACGCGATGCGCGCGGGCGCAAGCAGTACCGTTATCACGCGCGCTGGCGCGAAGTGCGCGACGCCGACAAATACTCGCGCCTGCGCGACTTCGGCCTGGCCCTGCCGAAACTGCGGCGCAAGCTCGAGGCACTGCTTGATGAGCCGGGCTTCAGCCGTGACAAGGTCATGGCCACGGTGATTACCTTGCTCGACGCCACGCTGATCCGCGTCGGCAATACTCAATACGCGCGGGACAATCGCTCCTATGGCCTGACCACGTTGCGCAGTCGGCATGTCGAGGTCAACGGCAGCGCGATCCTGTTCCAGTTCCGTGGCAAGAGCGGCATCGAGCACCAGATCACCGTCAAGGATCGCCGCCTGGCGCGAATCATCAAGCGCTGCCTGGAGATACCGGGGCAGAATCTGTTCCAGTACCTCGATGAAAACGGCGAACGGCACACCGTCACTTCTTCCGACGTAAACGCTTATCTGCAAAAGCTCACCGGCGCGGCCTTCACCGCCAAGGATTACCGCACCTGGGCGGGCAGCGCCCTGGCGTTGTCGGTGCTGCGCGAGTTGCAGCATGAGTCGGAAACCGAAGCCAAGCGCCATGTGGTAGAAGCGGTGAAGAATGTCGCGAAACAACTGGGCAACACGCCGGCGGTGTGCCGCAAGTGCTACATCCACCCCGCCGTTCTCGAACATTTCATGCTCGGCGCCCTCGCCGAACTGCCGCGCCCGCGAGTGCGCAAAGGCCTGCGCGCCGAGGAAGTAGCCTTGGCCATGTTTCTCGAACGCATGTGTGAGATGACCGAGGCATGCTGATTTCCGGCACAACATCACCCCCCCGTCGGAGTGAGCCTGCTCGCGATAGCGCTCTGTCAGTCGACATCTTCATCAACTGACGCATCGCTATCGCGAGCAGGCTCACACTCCTACAGACGTTTGCCGACGAGTTGAGGCGGGTATTTTTTGCACGATCACGCAGGGCTTCTATAGTTGATCTGACACGAATCAACTGCGGTGGCGCCATGGAAGACATTTTCGTCGTGAAGCGTTGCACCAAGATCGTCATTCACGGCCGCCGCGCCGAAGACAGCCAGCAGGAACCCGCCGAAGCATCGGCATGGTTTCGCATCTGCGACACACGCACCGGCGGCTTTTTCGGCGATGGCTTTGACCAGCACGCAGATGCTCAAGCTGAATGTCAGCGCCTCAACGCAGCGAGTTCTCAACTACCGGCCCGCCTGCACTCCGGCTGATGCCCGGCGATAGCGGGTCTATACTGAAACCAGCTGATGGAGCAGCACCCCAACGGCAGAACGCTCGCAACATGCGGGCTTTTTGTTGCGGTTCAGCGGTTTCATAGAACGGAGGTGTTCCATGTCCGAAAAAGAGTCCATCACCACCCTCCTCACCTTGCTTGACGCCCGCCAGGCGCGCCTTGCAGCCGCCTGCAAAGAGATCGCCGACTGGGTCGATCATCAGGGCGGACACCCGACGGCACTGCGCATTCGCGATCGTCTGCATGACATCGAAAAAGATGCGCCGCTGATTCGCGACACGTTGTCGACACTCAAGCCGATTGACCGTCCGTTGCCACGGTTCAGATAGGCGTCAGCGTAGAAGTCCTCTCTGCACTGGCGCAGAGAGGACGGCGATTGGTGGACTCCGGCGCCTCAGTCACCCTTGCCCGTACGCGCACCGCCATGGCTGTGCTGCCCGCCGACGCGTGCCTTTTCCGCCCGGTCGACTTTCACGTTGACCGAACTGCCGCCTTTCTTGCCGGCTTCCTTGATTTTTTGCGGATCCTCGGCAAACGGTTGTCCCTTCTGGTGATTGGTCATGTTCATGCCCTCGACATAGTTGTAGACATACACTCTCCAGACTCTAGTTGGGGCAAATTACAGTTCAACTTCCTGCCGACCAATGGTTATGAAATGCAAAGCGAAACGGCGACTTGACCCGACTCTTTTCATAACCGACCTCAATCATGAAAAGTTATACGAAGCGGCGCATAAACTAATAGTCTGTATAAGTTTCATCACAAACTTACCGTTCATCGGGCTGGATAAAAATTTTCAAAACATTCTTCGCCGGCTCGTAATCGGAGTAGATGTCCGGTGCGACAACGGACATAACTAGCGAAACGTTAATTGATATCGGAGAGCTATCATGACCACAGGAAATAAAAATCCAGGTAACTTCGCAAACGATCGTGAAAAGGCATCTGAAGCCGGCAAGAAGGGCGGTCAGTCGTCGGGCGGCAACTTCGCCAACGACCGTGAAAAAGCATCCGAGGCTGGCCGCAAAGGCGGTCAAAACAGCCACGGCGGCGGTCGCAAGTCCTGAGCAAGCGGTACAAGGGCAGCCTCGCTGCCCTTTGAAATCAGCTGATGGAGCGCAATCATGAGCATGGCAACAGATTTCGCACGAGGCGAAGTGCAACGAAACAAGGGAGCAGAAGTTTATCCCGAAGCAGCGCGCAGTTCGCACGTGACGAAGTCGGATATACCACCGGTGTCACCTTGTGTTGAACGACAGCAGATCAGTCCCAGGCACAGGGAGAGCGTTCAGCAGGAATGTTATGAGCGCCGGGAATTGGCAGTGAATTCTGAAAACTCCCGAACACCGGATACAACGCCAACTTATGAGCGCTCTTCTTAGCACGAGGGTCAAACTTGTAGTTACAAGACAAGCCAGACCAACCAACGCAAACGACATCAGTAAACTTTATGAGCACTTGGCGAATAACGACGGCACGCAGTTTGTGCATCCTTGATTCGCCATGTGCCTATACAGAGAAATGAGGAAGTTTGAAATGGCACAAGATAAACAACAAGGCAGCATGTCAGTTAACGAAGCAGGAAAAAAAGGTGGTGAAGCCACTTCGGCTTCGCACGACAAAGAGTTCTATCAGGAAATCGGCAGTAAGGGCGGCCAGAACAGTGGCGGCAACTTCAAGAATGATCCTGAGCGCGCCTCCGAAGCCGGCAGCAAGGGTGGCCAGAACAGCGGTGGCAATTTTGCCAACGACCGGGACAGAGCGTCCGAAGCCGGCAGCAAGGGTGGCCAGAACAGCGGCGGGAACTTCGCCAACGATCGGGAAAAAGCCTCTGAAGCCGGACAGAAAGGTGGTCAAAACAGCCATGGTGGCGGGCGCAACAGTTGATGCGCCGGGTGCAGGGGAGCGTGGCTCCCCTGCCCACTTTCATTCAAGCGAAATTACAGCTATTGCTTAGGAGTCCTGACCAGCCGAGGGAATCGCCATGCCTGTTCATGTCATCAACTTCACCGGCCCGATCAATGCCTCGACTTGCGGCCAACTGATCGATAAAGCCTCGCTCGCCGTAAAGGAAGATGCGCCGCGACTAATCGTCAACATCGCCACCATGGGCGGTGAGTGCAGTTACGGCTTCACCATGTACAACTTCCTGCTGGCCCTGCCAATTCCGGTGCACACGCACAATCTGGGAACGGTCGAGTCAATGGGCAATATTGTCTTTCTCGCCGGCCAGCGCCGCACCGCCTGTACCCACAGCAAGTTTCTGTTTCACCCATTTCATTGGCACCTGCAAGGTTCAGTCGATCACTCGCGCATGTCGGAATACGCCATGAGCCTGGATTATGACTTGCACCTCTACGCGCAGATCGTCGCCGAACGTACGACTAACGGGAAAAACGCGTTGGAGACAGAGAAGTACCTGACCGCAGCTCCACGCATCATCAATCCTGAAGAAGCCTTGCATTCAGGTCTGATCACTGCAGTTGAAAACACAGAGGTTCATGCCGACTTTGTCTGCTCGTGCATTTACTCCTGAACTCCGATTGAATAACGCGTCGTAGCGGGCGCGTTCCTGTCTCCACACTCTTCTAAGCGATCGATATTTCGACAGAACTTGTACAGCTTTAGCCCGCCGTACAGGCCCTCCAAGCGCCCAACCAGCCGGTCATCACGCCCGCATCAATTTCTCTGAATTATTCATTTCGCCAGATATCCCTCTTCTTAAGCAGCCGGAGGAAATGTATGAGCGGAGCGGATTTGTACGTGATCGAGTACCTGTTACATGGAAAGCCCAGGTCGTTCGTCATTCGCACAAGAAACATGAACAATGCCGAAGCGTGGCAGTGGGCTAGTTGCGACGCGGGTATCGCACCCATTCCCCGCCCCGGTCGACCTCCGTTGAAACGTTTTTCCAAACCGATGGCGGAACGCTTTGGCGTGACCGAGGTGCAATGGCGAGAATCGGTACCTCTGGTCTGGGAGGAGGATCACGTGAAATGACAGAACACACATTGAAGTTCGGTTTCGGCCGATCCTGGGATGACGAGATGGCAGAAAACGCCGCGATGTTCCGCGAAGCCGATCTGCTCGAAGAAGCGGCTTACAGAATCATCGAGGACGACACGGACAATCCTGAAGCCTGGGCCCGTTTCAGCGAAGCCAAGGCTCTGGCCGACGCCAAGCGAACGGCGGCCTTTCAGGACTGGATGCGCATCAAGCGTGCGATGAGCAAACCGCGCTCCAAATAGCGGATTTGCGCATCATGGCTTGAGGATCAGCAGCGGTTCGCCTTTCGGCACGACGTAAGTGGCCAGTTCTACGCCTTTCTCGCTGCCAATGTTCTTCGCCACATGCGCGACGCCCGCCGGAATGAACAACGAATCGCCGGCCTTGAGTATCACCGGCGCTCTTCCTTCGAGCTGATATTCAAAGGTGCCACTGATGACGTAGGCAACTTCCACGCCGGGGTGCGCATGCCGAGGCGAAGTGACGCCAGCGTCAAAATCGATACGCGCCTGGATCACTTCGCGATTGTCAGCGCCGAGATCCTGGCGAACCAGATCGGTGCGGCTCAAGCCTTTCTGCCAGCTCGTTGCCGGCGCATCCGCCGCATGGGCGAAGCCGGTCAGGGACGCGAAAACAACGGCAGAAGCCAGAAACAGTGGACGGTACATGATGGTGCCCTCTCAAACGTAGTGTTGGTGTGAGGGCTACTTTGGGTTCGGCATGTAAGGTGGATGTGTCTCGAATGCCCGGTTTGGTGTTGCCGTGTGTATCCGCAGAGGGTTGATACACGCTTATACAAATATGTCGCGGGCCGCAGCCACAAGCCACTTTCTGAAAGCGCTGATCTTTGTCGAGTCAGCGGTTTCATGGGGTGTGACCAGATAGAACCCGAGATCATCCTGCAGGCGCAGGTCGAACGGCGCGACCAATCGGCCCGCACGCAGATCGTCGTTCACGTAAGTCGAACGCCCGATACACACGCCCTGCCCGTCAATTGCCGCCTGCACCGCCATCATCGCCAGATCGAAGGTCAGCTTCGCGCCGTCGGCCAACTGCGCAGGCTGGCCGGCGGCGTTGAGCCAGGCCTGCCAGTCGCTGGCGGTGACACCACTGACTTGTACAAGGGTGTGACTGGCCAGATTTTCCGGAGTGTGCAATGTCGTCGCCAGTGCTGGACTGCACACGGGAAATACCTCATCGGCCATGAGAAAGTCCGCGCGCAGACCTTTCCAGTCGCCCCGCCCGTAGCGAATCGCCGCGTCGATGCCTCCTCGGCGAAAATCCACCAGATCGGTAGCGGCGCTGATGCGCACATCGATGTCCGGGAACGCCTGCTGAAATGCCGGAAGGCGCGGCAAGAGCCATTTCGACGCTACCGAAACCAGCGTGCTGATGGTCAACACGCTGGGCCCGCGCGACTCGAGTAATTGTTGCGTCGAATGGCGCAACGCTTGAAATGCAGAACGCACCCCCGGAAGGTAGGCCTGCCCGTCTTCGCTAAGCGCCAGGCCATCCTTGAGGCGCAGGAACAATGCCACGCCCAACTCGGCTTCGAGGCGCCTGATCTGGTGACTGATTGCTGTCTGCGTGACGTTCAACTCGGTCGCAGCGGTGGTAAAGCTCATATGCCGAGCCGCCGCTTCGAACGCGCGCAGGCCGTTGAGGGAAGGAAGTCTGGCAGTCATAAGGCTAAGCGCATGAGAATTTGTCATACGCTAGCACTGCAAATGACCTTTGCGGAAGTTTTGCCCGCAGGGGATCGTGGCGCCTCCAATTTCAAGGGACTTGCCATGAAACTGTACTTTGCACCGATGACCTGTTCGCTCTCCCCGCACATCGTCCTGCGCGAACTCGGCTTGTCGTTCGAAATGATCCGCGTCAACAACCAGACCAAACGCACCGCTGACGGCCGTGACTTCCGCGAGATCAATCCGAAAGGCTACGTGGCCGCGCTGCAACTGGATAACGGCGAAGTGCTCACTGAAGGCCCGGCGATCCTGCAGTTTCTCGCCGATCAAGTCCCCGGGAACGACTTGGCACCTGCCGCTGGTACGTGGGATCGCACACGTTTGCAGGAGCATCTGAACTTCATCAGCTCGGAGATTCACGGTGCCAGCGCGCCATTGTTCAGCGGCGAATTTGCGGAACCGGTCAAAGCGATTTTTCGGCACAAACTGTACAAACGGCTGGATTACCTTGAGCAGACGCTCACGGGTCAGGACTACCTGATGAACACGTTCGGCGTTGCCGATGCGTATCTGTTCACTGTGCTGACCTGGTTGCCGACGTTCAACATCGATATTTGCGAATGGCCAACTCTGGCTGCGTACATGCAGCGCATCGGCGCGCGGCCCAGTGTGCTTGCGGCCATCGCGGCGGAAGCAGCGACTTCGCCAGTCTGAACGCGCGCGGGCCATGGCCGGAGGGAATCTGTAAACTGGCGCGATCTTCATTCACTCGAACAAGAGAAGCGCATGGCCAATCAAGACATCACCTTCACGCCCGATCCGGACACTGACTCGATTTCGTCCGACGTCGCCACCTTCGGCGGGATCATGGTCTCCACGCAGATCCCGACCCGCGCCGATGGCAGCCTGGAACTGGGCGGCATCACCGAGCAGAGCGAGTGCACGCTGCAAGCGCTGAAAGTAGCTCTGGAACGCGCCGGCAGTTCGATGGACCGGGTGCTGCACCTGACCATTTACCTCACCGACATGGGCGATCGCGCGGCTTTCAATGAAGTGTACAAACGCTACTTCGCCAAGCCCTGGCCGGTGCGGGCGGCGGTAGGCGTGGCCTCGCTGGCGGTTGAAGGGATGCGTGTGGAAGTGACGGCGATGGCCGCGAAAGGCTGATCGAATTTGCGGATGTCACTCAATGATTTTCGGATGACACACCGCTTTCGCGAGCAGGCTCGCTCCCACAGTGAATGTATTCCGGCCCGAATCTAACCCTGTGGGAGCGAGCCTGCTCGCGAAGAGGCCGGCACATTCAACACAATAGCCTGCCGAACTGACTCGATCACCAGCCACCATCGGGCAGCACACACGTGCCCACCAAGCGTTTCACGGGTAGAATGCGCCCCTTGCCCGTGACCGCCTGACTAAAAAAACTATGTCCTTGCCCAAGCATCACCTGGAATTGCTCAGCCCTGCCCGCGATGTCGCCATCGCCCGCGAGGCCATCCTGCATGGCGCTGACGCCGTGTACATCGGCGGCCCGAGCTTCGGCGCGCGCCACAACGCCTGCAACGAAGTCAGCGAAATCGCCGAACTGGTCGAGTTCGCCCGCCGTTACCACGCGCGTATTTTCACCACCATCAATACCATCCTGCACGACAACGAACTGGAGCCGGCGCGCAAGCTGATCCATCAGTTGTACGACGCCGGTGTCGATGCGCTGATCGTCCAGGATCTGGGCGTGATGGAGCTGGACATTCCACCGATCGAGCTGCACGCCTCGACCCAGACCGATATCCGCACCCTGGAGCGAGCGAAGTTCCTCGATCAGGCCGGTTTCTCGCAACTGGTACTGGCCCGCGAGCTGAATCTGAAAGAAATCCGCGCCATCGCCGATGAAACCGATGCCGCCATCGAGTTCTTCATTCACGGCGCGCTGTGCGTGGCCTTCTCCGGCCAGTGCAACATTTCCCACGCGCAAACCGGCCGTAGCGCCAACCGTGGCGACTGCTCGCAGGCGTGCCGCTTGCCCTACACCCTCAAAGACGAAAAGGGTGGCGTGATCGCCTACGAAAAACACCTGCTGTCGATGAAAGACAACAACCAGAGCGCCAACATCCGCGCCCTGGTCGAGGCCGGCGTGCGTTCGTTCAAGATCGAAGGTCGCTACAAGGACATGGGCTATGTGAAGAACATCACCGCCTATTACCGCCAGCGCCTCGACGACGTGCTCGAGGATCGCCCGGACTTGGCCCGCGCTTCCAGCGGCCGTACCGTGCATTTCTTCCTGCCCGATCCGGAAAAGACCTTCCACCGTGGCAGCACCGATTATTTCGTCACCGATCGCAAGATCGACATCGGCGCCTTCGATTCGCCAACCTTTACCGGCCTGCCGGTCGGTACGGTGGAGAAAGTCGGCAAGCGTGACATGCAGGTCGTCACCCATGAGCCGCTGTCCAACGGCGATGGCTTGAACGTGCTGGTCAAGCGTGAAGTGGTGGGGTTCCGCGCCAACATCGCCGAGGCCAAAGGCGAGTTCGAAGAAGACGGCGAGAAGCGCTATCGCTACCGCGTCGAGCCGAACGAAATGCCTGAAGGCCTGTTCAAGCTGCGCCCAAGTCATCCGTTGAATCGCAACCTCGATCACAACTGGCAACAGGCGTTGCAGAAAACTTCTTCGGAACGTCGCGTGGCCCTGAGCTGGTTCGCCCGTCTGCGCGAAGAACAGCTGGAAGTGACCGCGACCAGCGAAGAAGGCATCAGCGCCAGCGTCACCCTCAACGGGCCGTTTGGTGTCGCCAACAAGCCTGAGCAAGCGCTGGAGCAATTGCGCGACCTGCTCGGCCAGCTCGGCACCACGCAGTATCACGCCACTGACATCAAGCTGGATGCGCCGCAAGCGTTCTTCATTCCCAACTCGCAGCTCAAGTCCCTGCGCCGCGAAGTGATCGAAGCGCTGACTGCGGCACGTGTCGCCGCGCATCCGCGTGGCAGCCGCAAGGCCGAAACCACGCCGCCGCCGGTGTACCCGGATTCGCACCTGACCTTCCTCGCCAACGTCTACAACCAGAAGGCGCGCGACTTCTACCACCGTCACGGCGTCAAGCTGATCGACGCGGCGTATGAGGCTCACGAAGAGCCAGGCGAGGTGCCGGTGATGATCACCAAGCACTGCCTGCGTTTCTCCTTCAACCTGTGCCCGAAACAGGCCAAAGGCGTCACCGGTGTGCGTACCAAGGTCGCGCCGATGCAGTTGATCCACGGCGATGAGGTGCTGACGCTGAAGTTCGATTGCAAGCCGTGCGAGATGCACATCATCGGCAAGATGAAAGGCCACATCCTCAACCTGCCGCAGCCGGGCAGCGTGGTCGGCCACATCAGCCCTGAAGACCTGATGAAAACCATCCCGCGCGCACCGCACTGATTGACCGGCGTGCGCGGTGCTTCGGCGCCGCGCAATCCCGGCTGGCTCAAGCGCGGTAAATCGCAGGCATAAAAAAACGCCAACTTCTTGCGAAGTTGGCGTTTTTTCGTAGATGGCAGGGGCGGCTGGATTCGAACCAACGCATGGCAGGATCAAAACCTGCTGCCTTACCGCTTGGCGACGCCCCTGTAGCTCTGGTCAGCGGCTCCGTTAGGATCGCTGTGAGAACGGGGCGCAATTTAACAACATTCATTTCGTTTGGGAAGCCCGAGATGAAATATTTTTTGTTTTAAAACAGCGACTTATTATTTTCGCGCGAAAACAATGGGTTTCGCCTCCGTGTATCACACTGTGTACGCGCCCCGCCGCCATACACGCCCTTGCAAAACTGCCGTGCGGGGACACACAACGGATACCTCGCTACGCTTCAATGCACCCAGGGTTTCAAGGGTTCATTCAGCCCCTTGGCCACAGGCTCGCAAAGGAGACGTCAGCATGAAACAGGCTCTGCACACTTCCAAAATCATCCACGCGCTCGGCTTGTCGGTCCTGGCGCTGTCGCTGTTCGGCGCTGTCGGCAGCGCTCAGGCGCAAACCACAGAACCGGCTGCCGTCAGCTATTCCGCGCCCTCGCCTTTCGGCCCGCTGAAGCACATCAAGGCTGGCTTGCTCGACGTGGCCTACGCCGAAACCGGTCCTGCCGATGGCCCGGTGGTGATTCTGCTGCACGGCTGGCCCTACGACATTCACAGCTACGACGAAGTCGCCCCACTGCTGGCTGCCAAGGGTTATCGCGTGCTGATGCCGTATGCACGGGGGTATGGCGACACGCATTTCCTGTCCAAAGACACTCTGCGCAACGGCCAACCGGCGGCGCTGGCCAGCGACGTGATCGACTTCATGGACGCGCTGAAGATCAAACAAGCGGTACTTGGCGGCTACGACTGGGGCGCGCGTTCGGCTGATATCGTCGCAGCGCTGTGGCCTGAACGTGTGAAAGCGCTGGTGGCAGTCAGCGGCTATCTGATCGGCAACCAGGCCGCAGGGCAAAACCCACTGCCACCAAAAGCCGAATTGCAATGGTGGTACCAGTTCTACTTCGCCACCGAACGCGGCCGCGCCGGCTATGAAAAGAACACCCACGACTTCGCCAAACTGATCTGGCAACTGGCGTCGCCGCAGTGGAAATTCGACGACGCGACTTTTGATCTCAGTGCCAAGGCGTTGCAAAACCCCGATCACGTCGAGATCACCGTGTTCAACTACCGCTGGCGCTTGGGTCTGGTGCAGGGCGAAGCGAAATATGCCGCGCTGGAAGAGAAGCTGGCTACTGCACCATCGATCAGCGTGCCGACTATTACCCTGGAAGGCGATGCCAATGGCGCGCCGCATCCCAAGCCTGAGGACTATGCCAAACGGTTTACCGGGAAGTATCAATTCAGGTTGATTGAGGGTGGGATTGGGCACAATTTGCCGCAAGAGGATCCGAAGGCGTTTGCGCAGGCTGTGATCGATGCGGATCGGTTTTAAGTACTTCAATTTTCCTAGCCTTAGCATGTACTAGGCACTATTGCATGCCGAGCTGGCTCATCAGACGCAAACACAAGTAACGAGGGAAGAGTCCTCCAGTCCCAATGCGCTTGACGGAAACATCACCAATAACTTCCGTTAGAGGCAATACTTATATTGCTGACAGTCCATATCAGAAAACAAGTTATCGCGAGGCAATCAACAGTATGTAGTTTTCTTAGAAATGCTTATTGCCCAAATCTCTCTATCAAATACCTAGCATGCGAGCAAATCTCAAACACCTTGCCGCGAAGGCGTTTGAGATGGGCTACCTTTTTAAGTCAACGCCTTTCAGCGCCAATTTTTTATTTAGCATTTCTAGGGCGGTACGCCAAGGTTGCAAGCGTCCAATCTATGCTTCCGTTCCCTACACCCTGTATACCAGAACCTCCGGAAGGAGTGGGTATACGGCCGTTCGCTTCGCAGACCGGCGCTTGCCAAGCTGGATGGCCCGCTTGCTGAGGTATATACCAATAAAAATATGACTTTGGTGGGTTTAACTGTTGAAAGCTAGCGCACATGGCGGTCCAATTAGCGTCATAGGAAAAAAAACTTGCCCCCACGCTATTTTTCCAAGCCGTGGCCTGCGAGTGCGATATTTTTTGTTGATTGCATACCAACTCATACACATTTCTACATATAACATCGTAATTTACCTCTCCGCTCTTGGCGTCATGCACTTTGATGGTTGCCGTACCAATTCCAGTTGAAATAACTCGACCGGTTGCCGGGTCAACGGACGCGACTGTGGAATTCGATGAGCTGTATTGGTAGGGGGGCGCCCCCCCCTCTGCTTGTCGGACTTGAAACGAATTCGGATGTAAGTACACCGATTTCTGGAAGGGTGGTGCGTAGGGGGCTGGCGCTGGGTAAAACTGAGGCCCATCAAGGACCATGTCGGTGGTATCTATTTCCAACGGGACAGATGCGTTGACAGTATAGGTCCGACTCTGGAAAGTCACCGACTCCGCCTCCAACTGGCTGCCACCCAGCCCAGCCTTGAACTCCACGCTCAAGTCACTGCCGTCTTTCAAATTTTTCAAAGTGGCGAGCAGGATCAATTGCGTCCAATAACCCTGATTGATCCACGTCTGGTTGGTTTTTCCGCTAGGCGGCAGCCAAAACGCTTGGGTGTAGGGGCTGTCATCGCTGTTGGTGCCGTGCACCCGCAGCCAGACGTACTGCCCCAGCGCAATCAGTGGCCAGCTGTTCACCCGCAGGGTCGCGTCGGCAGTCAACTGACTGATGTCCAACTCCGGTCCTGCGCCGCTGTTGGCCGCCTCCAGGATCAGGGGTTGGCCCATCGCAGGGTCTTCCTGAGCAATCGGTTGCACAGCCAGGATAAAAGGCTTGGAATCCTGTGGCGTGCCATTGCGGATCACCGTATAGGTCACCGTCACCGGCCTGTTCAGGTTAAGCGCCACCACCGAGTTCGGTAGCGGGGTCTCTTGGGCCTCTTGCTTGGTTACGAAGATGGGCGCGGTGGTGTGACTACCGCCTCCTGCCGTGCCGGCCCAGGTCACGCTCAGTTGCGTGCCGATCATGTTGTCGTAGGCCGGGATGAGCGCAGTCAGCGTATCCTTGGCCGCAATCGGATTGAGGCTGTTGTCGATGGCCTCCTTGATTCCGGGCGGATCCAGTTCCACCGCACTGCCGATCAGCAGCGGTTGCTTGGCCGAGGCCGGCAGCGGTTGCCCGCCGCGACTCACGATGTAAAACGCCTGCACCGTCTGGCCATTGTTCAGGTCGACGTAGGTTTTCGCGACCGGAAATTCCACTTCCTTGCCGCCCCAATTGGCCGGGATTTGGAACCAGTCGGTGAAGTCCAATAAGCCGTCCCAGTGAATATCGATGCGGTCGGCGGTTTCCATGGGGCTGTAATTGACCCGCACGGTGGTACCGTCTGCCGGCACGTCTTCCGGATCCAGGCTGTCGCCCTGGGCGTAATCGACCGTTGGTTTGGGCAACTGGGCTCCGAGGCCTTTGACTTGCAGCGGCAATTGATTGGACGACAGGGTTTCTCCGCCGCTTTTGGTCAGGGTGAAGCTGACGGTAACGGTGCCGCCTTGCAGCGGTGTAATGTAATTCAGCGGGATACGGCGCTCGATGCCATTGGCCGCACCGCTGCCGGTCACCGGGATGGAGACGGTGTGCGGCAGGTTGGCGCCGCTGGCGGTTTTGCCGTCCGATAGCAACAGGATCGTGTCGCCGGCCTCGATCAGATCATGTTTTTCGATGCGCACCAAGGCGCCTTCGGCCGGCAGAATCGATGGATCCAGCACATCGCCTACAATCCCGGCGACGCTCGGTGCCGGCAGTTGTTCGACCTGGCCGATGATTTGCACCGAGGTCCGTCGCGAGCGCCGGGGTGTGCCGACAAGCGGAATTACCTCATAACGCACCACGGCATTGCCCTGGGCAATGGCCCGGACCTTGTCGTTGGGAATATCGAAATCAAGTGGCCAGCCGATGTCTTCGGTCTTCACTTCCTTATCGAGTTCCACCTTGACTTCCAGGCCTTCGGCGGTGTAGCCGAGCCAGTACAGGTACACCCGATCGCCCGCATCCATACGCTCGTTGTACACCGGGGTTTGCACCTTGGCATCCTGGTTGCCCAACTTGACCAGCTCGATGACACCGCTGACGGCATCCACCACACGCGGGGCGGCGAGCAGGTTCTCGCCGGCCTCGACATCGGTAGTGACATGCAGCGACCAGCGTGACCAGTTGTTGACCTCGTCACGGATGTCATAGCGCACGATGACCCGGCCAGGGGCGGCGATCAGCGAACCCTTTTCCACCCGAAAATCCACCGGTTTGCCCACCTCGGACGTGGTCAGCGGCGGGTGCGTCTGGCGCTGACCGCCCCAGTCGCACTGGATGATGTCGCCGACGGCCATATTGTCGTAGACGCCACAGGTCAGGGTAATGCCGGGTTCGGCGATGGCGTCATCGATCAGAGGCGGGACGCCGGTGGGCGCGCGCAGGTTTTCGTTGATGTATTCGGTGCCGGCATCGTCACCGGTATTGCCGCCAGGGAGCAGGCGCTTGACCTTGACCGTGGCCGGCGGTGAGGGATCGGTCTGGCCGCCAATCGCAGCGGTGACAAAATATTGGTAGGTGTGCAATCCGTCGGCGTGTTCGAGGATGTCCGCAGGGTCGACATCCAGGGGGATGACGCCAGTGCTCAGATGATTGGCATCGACCGTGGCGCTCTTCGCCGGCAGTTCCTGCCACTTCAGTTCGACGAGGTCATTAAGTTGTACGGCGCCCGGCTGGAGGACAATCTGCACTCGCACCGGGCTCTCAGGATCGTTGAGGTCTTGCCAGCGCAAGCCACCGTTGGCAATCGCGGCTGGGATGGAAGGCGCATTGAGCGCCAGCGGCTTGTTTTCGATGAGCGCCGGGACAGACATTTCTTTGATGGTCATGATTACATTCCTTGTGAAAGTCCAGCGCGGCGACATGCCTCACTGTAGGGCAGCGCTAATAAAACTCCGGGCACCAACTGTCACCCGGCTTCTTGACGTCGCAATTCACTCGTTTGTTGCGCGAGGTCGTCGGCCCGCTCGCGTTGCTGACAATCACCCGAGCCTCAACACTTCCCCGGCTGCACACGGCAAAGTGGTGCCGCGCCGGCACCGCGAATTCGAAGTGACCGCGCGTGATATCGGCCTCTGTCATCACAGAGGGTGGCTGCGGGTTGTAGGACGCTCTGGGGACTGGATTACCGCCGACATCCAGCGTGTCGTAGCCGACGAAAAACAACTCGATAGCATCGCCCACGGCGGCATGGGCGTAATCCAGAGCAACCCGAACCGGGTTATGCAAACCGCTCGGCCCCTCAATCAACTCGTTGAGGCCAATCGCGCCGTTAACGTTGACCACGGGAAACGCCGGCTCCCGGATAAACCCGTCGCCCGGTAACTGGCCGGAACCGATAACTGTCGCGGTGGCAATTGCGGACTGTCCGATCGGCAGGTCACCGCGTTTCACTTCATAGGATGCGCGAACACTGCTGCCGGTAATGAACAGGTTGTTAGGCACCGGCATGACACAACGCTGCAGTTGCCCGCTGCCATCCTCCTCGATCACGCCGTGGAACGAATACGACTGACCGGGGGGAGTGACGGTGATCAGGCCATCGATGCTGTCATTCACCGCAAAAGTGGGCGATGTCGGATTCACGATGACCGACAGAGGCCTTCCCTGAAGTTTGTCGCGATCAATGATCTGCGCATCGTCGGTTTCGTCATTGGGATTTTCCCGGAAAATCGGCGCGTGAAACGCGACTCTGTCGACGTCGACGTTAGCGACAATCGCAGCGGACTCACGGCTGTTCTCGGTAGGATTGTTCAGTTGCGAGATCACGGTATAGCGGATTTCGAACAAAGGGCTGTTACCCGCTTGTTCAAGCATGGCTTGAGTCAGGGTAATGATGATCGGCTTGCCCTGCTCTTGCGGCGTGAGCACATGGGTAAAACGTCCACCGTTAAGCTTCAGCAGGATTTTGTCGTAGGCATGATCGTGCGGGTAAGCCAGTGTCAGCTTTACCCCGGCAGCGGCCTCCTCCCGGCCAATCTGCGGCGGGTTGCCCAGTTCAGGCGGAAGGCTGAGTGCCAGTAAAGGATGGTCGCCAGTACCTGGAACATTTTTGCCGCCGGGCGGCTGATAGTGGTAAAGCGCCCAGGCGTGGGTCGACGGGCTGCTGTTGCCGCTACTGCGCTTGACCACGTAGTAGAAAACATTGATGCCTTCAACGAACAGCGACTCGGCAATGTCGAAAATCACAGGCTGGTCAGGCACGTCAGGAACGATGACATCAACCAGCAGCGGGACTACCTCATCCAGTGCCATTGTGTATACCGATATCGATTGGTACTCCCCCCTCGGAGGGTCGATACGTGCCGAGGTTGCGCTGACTTGTGGAGCATTATCCTTGAATGCGCTGTGCGCCAGGCCTTCCAACGGGACTCCGCCTGGCACATCCGGCTCGACAATTACCGGGGAGATGCCCGCCTCGAGCTTGATGGGGAACAGGGTTGAATCTAAGTCGAAGTCCGACATGGGGGCGTCCTTGTTTGCAATTCGCTGAGCGTGCAATGCCTGGACGCTATTACCCCTCGGGGGTGTTGCGCTGTCTACTGTCAGAAATTACAGGTAGGCGGGGTAATCCGACGGATGGTCGTTCAGCCCCAAAAGCCCCTCACCCTAGCCCTCTCCCGGAGGGAGAGGGAACTGATGGGGAATATTTGAGATTTACGCCGACCTGAAAGGGCTGTATTGAATCCGAAATCGACATCCATCTTTCAGGTCGATGTACAGCGCCAGACACCTCGGTCGGCTCCCTCTCCCTCTGGGAGAGGGCTGGGGTGAGGGTTTTTGCGGGTTGTACCGGCTGGTCCTATTTAACCAGCCGCTTCTCCTTCGAAGGCCGATAACCAAAGTAAGAGCTATAACACTTGCTGAAATGGCTCGGTGAAACAAAACCGCACGCCACCAGCACTTCCACCTGCGACAGCTCGGTGTGTTGCAGCAGGCGCCGTGCTTCGGTGATGCGCAGTTCCAGGTAATAGCGCTGCGGCGTGGTGCCCAGTTGTTCCTTGAACAAGCGCTCGAGCTGGCGCCGTGAGCGGCCGGCGTAGACCGCCAGTTGTTCCAGCTCCAGCGGTTCTTCGAGGTTTGCGTCCATCAGTTTGATCACTTCACGCAGCGGCGCGCTGACGCAGATGTTTTCATCGGGTTTGATCCGCCGATAGCGCGACTCCTCGAAAGCAAGGATGTCTTCGATGCCCTCGACCAACGCCTTGCCGTGCAGGCCCTTGATCCAGTCCAGCGCCATGTGAAAGGCCCCGGACGGGCTGGACGCAGTGAGGCGGTCGCGGTCGATCACGTAGGGTTCGCTGCTGACATGGGTGCTCTTGGCGATCTCGGTGAGTGCCGGGCGATGTTCCGGGTGGATCGAGCAGCGATAGCCATCGAGCAAACCGGCGCGGCCGAGAAACCACGAGCCGTTCCACAATCCGGCCAGGCTCACGCCCCGCTCCGCCGCGGTCTTGAGCAAGCCGATGAATTCGTCACTGGCGCGCAATTCGGTGCGATAACCGCCGCACACTACCAGCAAGTCCAGCGCCTGAAGCGCAGCAGAGTCCAGGCGCGCGTCGGGGCGGATGACCAGGCCCAGATCGCTGATCACCTCGCCATCTCCAAGGCCGAAGGTGCGCGACGAGAAAAGTCCCGGGCGCAACAGATTGGTGGTGACTACCGTGTCCAGCGCCTGGGTGAAGGCCGGCAGCGAAAAGTGTTCAAGCAAGAGGAAACCGGTGCGGGTCACGCCGGTGTTATCGGGGTTCTGTTCATTCAGATAGCGAAGGTTCTTGCCCTTCATGCCACCGCTGAATTGACGTCGTTCAATCAAGGTCGGGTCCATCGGTCGTTGTTATGCGCCGATAGTTGGCTTGATCCGGCAAAGAGTCAATCACGCCTGCGCAGCGCGTGATCGACTGCTACTCCGCTGTCGCTTCAGAGCACCGAGAAAACCCCGGCACCGAGTCGTCCTTCCAGACGGCCACACAGCACGTAATGTTGATAGCCGCTGCTGAACGAACCGTTGGAAACCGCCACCCTGACGTCGTCATTCAAGCGAAGGTATTGGGCTTCATCGAAGTCCTCGGCACTGACCTCACCCGCGCGGCCCAGTTGCAGGCTGTCGATGGCCAGCCCCTGACTGTTGAGGCGTTCGAAGTCGACGATGCGATTGACCGCATGCCGCTCCAGAACGCCCTGATTCGGAAACATCGAATAGATGTGCAGGCCTTTCGACGCGCAGCGGTTGCACATATCGACACAGTTCTGCTGTGTGGATTTGCGCCGCGTCAGTTCATCGAGCGGCATGTCGAGGTACTTGCCGACCTGGTATTCGGTCTGGTTGAAGATGGTGCAACACAGGACAGTATTGCCATTGCAGTCGATCACCAGCCAGTCATCCTTGAGCATGCAGGCTTGCTTGGGATAATGCTGAACGACGTTGATCAGGTCATCGTAAGGCGGCAGTGCAAGGCGTGTCAGGGTCTCATGGTCGGTTGCCGTGACAGACGGATCGCGCTCGACAATCGCCAGGGCTTTCTCCAGCGGCATCATCACCGAATAGCCCGTGGTGAAGACAAAGCCGAGACGCTCACTGAACTCGCGCATCAAGGCTTCTTCGTCAATGTTGTCCAGATAACGGTGGTAATAGACATCGACACGGGTCTTGAGCCCCAGCCGTTGCTTGATCTCGTGCAGGGCGAGCATGTTCTGCTTCACAACTTCGATATCGCCGCCGGCATGGCCCTTCTTGTAGGTTTCCTGATGAAACCCGGACAGCGAGATACGGAAATAGGCCGGCTCGGCCAACAGCACCTTTTCCATATTTTTCGAAAGATTCAAATTGGTGCTGATGCCGCTGGCCATGCCGGCGGCATTGATGATCTCGATGAACTCGCCGATCTTCGGATGGACCAATGGCTCGGTCCAGTTATACAGGAAGATCGAACGCACGCCCTCTGCCTTGGCCTTCTCGACGATCTGGCGGAACATCTCCAGTTGCATCGATTTCTTGTAATTGAGGTTTTCCGAGTTGCCCATCGGACACGAAGGACAGCTCAGATTGCAGGCACCAACAATATCGATATACATGTTCATTGCAGGCGAAGCTCCTTGATGGGAACACCACGCATCTCATCACTGCATGGGTTCCGGCCGTCGCTTGTGTTGGAATTTTGACGGCTGTGCGGCACCAGCAAGCAATAACTGCACCATGTGAAGCTATGCCATCAAGTGCACGATCCAATCGATAAATACCCGCAGCTTGAGGCTCACGTGTCGATTGGGCGGATAGGCCAGATAAAGCGGCATCGATTCAAGTTGCCAGCCTTCAAACAATTGCACCAACTCGCCACGCGCCACATGGGCGTCAGACATATACGTTGGCAACCACAACACGCCCATGCCGGCCAGCCCCGCCGCCAGATAGGCGTTGCCGTCATCCACCGCAAGCACATGCCGGCCCTTGATGTGCAACTGCTCAGCACCGTTGTGCAAGGCGTAGGGCAAAGGTTTGCCGGTGCGCGCCCAGAGGAAAGCGACCACGCGGTGATGGGAGTCTTGCAGTTCCAGCGGATGCTCAGGCGTCCCTTCGCGGGCCAGATATGCCGGCGCGGCGAAAACACCCAAGGGCAGGTCGGCGATCTTGCGCGCCATCAACGATTGATCGAGCAGCTCGCCGCCGCGCACCACGCAATCGACGTTCTCATCGATGATGTCGACGATGCGGTCGCTGACGCCCATGTCGATCTGGATGTCCGGGTAGCGCGCATGAAAATCCGGCAAGGCCGGCACCAGAATCAGCCGCGCGAACGGGCTGGGCACGTCGATGCGCAAGCGTCCACGTGGCCGTGCAGCGGCGCCGGGCAGGCTGGTTTCGGCGTCGTCCATGTCGGCCAGCAGCTTGATCACCCGCTCGTAATACGCCGCGCCATCGGCGGTGACGTTGACCTTGCGCGTGGTGCGGTTGAGCAGCTTGACCCGCAGCCGCGCCTCCAGTTGCTGGACCAGTTGCGTCACCGTGGTCTTGCTCATGTGCAAGGTTTCGGCAGCCTTGGTGAAACTGCCCGCCTCGACCACCCGGGCAAAGGCCTGCATCGCATCGAACCGGTCCATCCGCGCCCCTCGATTGTTTGGAATCTGCAAACAGTGAACGCCAAGCTTGCGCGTTTATCCGCGCACTGCAAATACCTAAAGTCGTTCCCATCAACTCACTGATGGAGTCAGCCCCATGTCCAAGCGCGATGTAGTTTTCCCACCCGCCCGCCACGCCCTGTATGAGCGTCACCGTTATTCGCCGGCGATTCGCTCCAACGGCTTTCTGTTTGTCTCCGGACAAGTCGGCAGCCGCGAGGACGGTTCACCGGAGGCCGATCTGCGCGATCAGGTGCGCACCGCCTTCAATAACCTCAGTGCCATCCTCGCCGCGGCCGGTTGCACTTTTGATGATGCGGTGGATGTCACGGTGTTCATGGTCGATCCGCACTCGACCTTCGAAACGATCTGGAGTGTGGTGCCGGAGTTCTGGGGCGAGGCGCCGTTTCCGACGGTAACGGCTGTTGGCGTGACCTGGCTGGCGGGTTTCGATTTCGAGATCAAGGTGATTGCCAGACTGCTCGAAGCGGCTTGACCGGAACGGCACACAAACAGACACAACGCGCCGGCACGGAGGCTGGCCAATCTCCTCGCGAATGAGTATAACCTCGCCGTTTCGTCTACCCTGACGTGGCGCGCCGTTGACTACCGGTGGCCCTTCGAATGTTGACGCTTACGAAACGGAGAATTCTATGTTCAAGCGTACCCTCGCCCTCACCGCCGGCCTGGCCCTGTCCTTTTCTGCCCTGATGGCGCAAGCCGCAGATGTCCTGCGCGTCAGCGCGATTCCCGACGAAGCCCCGACCGAGTTGCTGCGCAAGTTCGAACCGCTGGGCGCCTACCTTGAGCAGCAGTTGGGCATGAAGGTGCAGTTTGTGCCTGTCGCCGACTACCCGGCGGTTGTTGAAGCCCTGGCCACCGATCGCCTCGACATGGCCTGGCTCGGCGGTTTCACTTTTGTGCAAGCTCGATTGAAGACCGACGCCACCACGCCAGTGATCCCACTGGTGCAGCGCGAGCAGGATGCGCAGTTCACCAGCAAATTCATCACCGCCGACCCGAACGTGAAAAGCCTCGCCGACCTCAAGGGCAAGACCTTCGCGTTCGGTTCGGTGTCGTCCACCTCCGGCAGCCTGATGCCGCGTTACTTCATGCTGAAGAACGACGGCATCAAGCCTGAAGGCTATTTCAGCCGCGTCGCCTACTCCGGAGCACATGACGCCACCGTTGCCTGGGTGCAGGCCGGCAAGGTCGACGCTGGTGTATTGAACGCCAGCGTCTGGCAGAAACTGGTCGACGCCGGCAAGGTCGACACCAACAAGGTCAAGGTCTTCGCCACCACCCCGACCTATTTCGATTACAACTGGACCGTGCGCGGCACCCTCGATCCGAAGCTGGCAGCGAAGATCAAGAAAGCCTTCCTCGACCTCGACCCGGCCAATCCTGAGCAGAAGAAGATCCTCGATCTGCAGGCTGCCAGTCGCTTCATCGAAACCAAGCCCGAGAACTACAAGGGTATCGAGGAAGCCGCCCGCGCTGCCGAACTGCTGAAATGACCCTACGCCTCACCCAGGGCAGCCTGCGCCACGCCAATGGCGTCGATGCCCTTCGTAACATCGACGTGCAGATCGATGCCGGCGAACAGGTGGCGATCATCGGCCCGTCCGGCGCCGGCAAATCGAGCCTGCTCAATCTGCTGGCGACTGCGCTCGAGCCCAGCAGTGGCGACATCGAAGTGCTCGGCGAACGCGCCTGGCGCTTGTCGGCTCACCAGCGCCAGCGCCTGCGTGCGCGCATCGGTCTGGTGCATCAGGCGCCGCCGATTCCGCCGCGTCAGCGGGTGATCACCGCGGTGCTGGCCGGCAAGCTTGGTCAGTGGAGTCTGGGCAAAAGTCTGCTGAACCTGCTGCATCCGCTGGATGTGGCGGGCGCTCGCGCGGCGTTGGCGCGACTGGATCTGGGCGACAAACTGTTCGCCCATTGCCAGCAATTGTCCGGCGGGCAATTGCAGCGCGTCGGCATTGCGCGGGTGCTGTATCAGGCGCCGGAAATATTGCTCGCCGACGAACCGGTTTCGGCGATGGACCCGGTGCTCGCCGGCCACACGTTGTCGATCCTGTCGCGCCATGCCCGGGAGCACAACGTCACGCTGGTGGCGAGTCTGCACGCGGTAGATCTGGCGCTGGCGCACTTTCCACGGATCATTGGCTTGCGCGACGGGCAGATTCTTTTTGATTGCCCATCCGATCAAGTCAGCCGCGACAAGCTCGATGCGCTGTACGCCAATGAACAACTGCAATCGCCAGCGCCAGCGGTCGCGCCTTTGATTGTGCAGATTCCGCGATGCTGAAGGCCGATGCACGGGACCCGGCGGCGTGGCCGCGATTGTTGCTGACGCTGCTGGCGCTGGCTTTGCTGTGGCCGGGCATTCAGCTTAGTGAGCTGGACCTGGGCGTGCTGTTTCAGGCCGATAGCCAGAACGAAATGGGCCGTTTCGTTTCGGCGTTCTGGCCACCGGCGCACGATCAGGCGTTTCTGCAACTGCTGCTCAAAGCCACCCTGCAAACCCTGGCGATTGCCACAGCGGGCATGGCCCTGGCCCTGCTGCTGGCGGTACCGGCAAGTCTGATCGCCAGTCGCGCGTTGTCGCTCTCGGCGGCGTCCCGGGGCGGCGTGCCGAGCCTGCCCGGGCGTTTGCTGCGCTGGCCGGTGCGCGGCTTGCTGATCTTTCTGCGCAGCGTGCCGGAGATCGTCTGGGCGCTGTTGTTCGTGCGCGCGGTCGGCCTCGGGCCGGCGGCGGGCGTGCTGGCCATCGCCATCACCTACAGCGGCATGCTCGGCAAGGTCTACGCAGAAATTTACGAATCCACCGACCAGCGCCCGGCGCACGCGTTGTTGCAGGCCGGCAGCGGTCGACTGGCGGCGTTTGCCTACGGCACGTTGCCAAATGTCGCCGCCGAACTGCTCTCGTACACGGTGTATCGCTGGGAGTGCGCGATTCGTGCCTCGGTGGTGATGGGCTTTGTCGGTGCCGGTGGGCTGGGGCAACAGATCGACCTGTCGATCCGCATGTTCGCCGGCGGTGAAGTCGCCAGCATGTTGCTGACGTTCCTGCTGCTGGTGCTGTGCGCCGATCAGCTCAGCCGCTTGCTGCGCTGGAGGCTGACATGAGGCGCCTGATCAACCTGCTGCTGATCGTCGTCATCGCATGTGCGGTGGTCGCCTCTTTTGCCTATCTGGAACTGGATCTTGCCGAACTCGGCAGCGCCAATAGCCTCAAGCAGATGGGCAGTTATGTGCAGCGTTTCCTCAGTCCCGACTTGAGCGCCGGGTATCTGAAAGCCATCGCCCACGGTTCGCTGGAAACTCTCGCTATGTCAGCCCTCGGCACCCTGCTTGCGGCGCTGTTCGGCATCGTCCTCGCGCTGCCCGCTGCCGGGCGTTTCGGCTGGCCGCTGCAAAGCGCGGCGCGTCTGCTGCTCAACGGCTTGCGGGCGATTCCGGAGCTGGTCTGGGCGGCGCTGATGGTGCTCGCCGCCGGTCTCGGACCGAACGCCGGCACCCTCGCCCTCGCTCTGCACACCACCGGCGTACTCGGTCGGCTGTTCGCCGAAGCGCTGGAAAACACCCCGCCACAACCGGCCGAGGCGATCCGCTTGCAGGGCGGCAATCCGCTTCTCGCGTTCTGCTACGGCACCCTGCCGAACCTCGCCCCGCAACTGCTCGCCTACTGCCTGTATCGCTGGGAAAACAACATCCGCATGGCCAGCGTGCTCGGTTTCGTCGGCGCCGGCGGCCTGGGCCAGATGCTGTATGTCAGCCTCAGCCTGTTCCAGGAAGCCCAGGCCAGCACGGTGATTCTGGCAATGCTGTTGCTGGTGTTTCTGGTCGATTGGCTGAGTGCCTGGAGCCGGCAGCGTTGGGTCAGAGCGTAGGCCAAGTGGATATTCGCCAAAAGCTGATTATGCTTCAGGAAACCTTGCAGCCCTGCGAGGCGGTCAGACTGTGCAAGCTTCACGCTAGAGCAACGGCGGCAGATGCCAACGGGCCAGAGTGCGACAGGCAGTAACGGGGGACTCCGGCCTACAACAATAAGCACGACGGAGAACACCCATGGCCACAATCGACACAGCATCCACCGGCACGCCACCGCGCAGCGGCGGCATCACCAGGGAGGAGCGCAAGGTCATCTTCGCCTCCTCGCTGGGCACGGTTTTCGAGTGGTACGACTTTTACCTCTACGGCTCGCTGGCGGCGATCATCGCCAAGCACTTCTTTGCCGGCGTCAACGAAACCACCGCGTTCATCTTTGCCCTGCTGGCCTTCGCCGCCGGGTTTGCGGTGCGGCCGTTCGGCGCCATCGTCTTCGGGCGCTTGGGCGACATGATCGGGCGCAAACACACGTTTCTGATCACCATTGTGATTATGGGCGTGTCGACGGCAATCGTCGGTCTGCTGCCCGGATACGCGACCATCGGGGTCGCCGCCCCGGTCATCCTCATCACCCTGCGTCTGCTGCAGGGCCTGGCGCTGGGCGGGGAGTACGGCGGCGCGGCGACCTACGTGGCCGAGCACGCACCACGCAACCGGCGCGGCTTTTTCACCTCGTGGATTCAAACCACCGCCACCCTCGGTCTGTTCATGTCATTGCTGGTGATTCTTGCCTGCCGCACTGCGCTGGGCACAGAAGCATTCGAGGCGTGGGGCTGGCGGGTTCCGTTTCTGCTGTCGATCATTCTGCTGGCCGTGTCGGTGTACATCCGCCTGCAACTGAGCGAGTCGCCGGTGTTCCAGAAAATGAAGGACGAAGGCAAGGCCTCGAAAGCGCCGCTGACCGAATCCTTCGCACGCTGGGACAACCTCAAAGTGGTGATCATGTCGCTGCTCGGCGGTACCGCAGGGCAAGCTGTGGTCTGGTACACCGGGCAGTTCTATGCACTGTTCTTCCTGTTGCAAACCCTGAAGATCGACGCGCAGACCGCCAACCTGCTGATCGCCGGATCGCTGCTGATCGGCACGCCGTTCTTCGTGATTTTCGGCAGCCTGTCCGATCGCATCGGGCGCAAGCCGATCATCATGGCCGGCTGCCTTCTCGCAGCGCTGACCTACTTTCCGATCTTTCATGCGCTGACCCAGTACGGCAATCCGGACGTGTTCGTCGCCCAGGAAAAAAATCCGGTCAAGGTGATCGCCAACCCTGATCAATGCTCGTTCCAGTTCGATCCGGTGGGCAAGGCCAGATTCACCAGCTCCTGCGACCTGGCGAAAACCCTGCTGGCGAAACGGGCGATCCCGTACGAGAACGTCGCCGCAGAACCGAACACGGTGGCGCAGGTGCGCATCGGTGACCGCGTGGTCGAGAGCTTCGAAGGCAGCGCCCTCCCCGCCGCCGACTTCAAGACCCGCAACGACGCCTTCACCGCCAATCTCGCCGCGGCGCTGAAAGACGCCGGTTACCCGGAAAAAGCCGACCCGGCGAAAATCAACTATCCGATGATGCTGCTTCTGCTGACCGTGCTGGTGATCTACGTGACCATGGTTTATGGCCCGATCGCCGCGTGGCTGGTCGAACTGTTCCCGACGCGCATCCGCTACACCTCGATGTCGCTGCCCTACCACATCGGCAACGGCTGGTTCGGCGGTTTCCTGCCGACCGTGGCGTTCGCCATGGTCGCCGCCACCGGCGATATCTATTACGGGCTCTGGTACCCGATCGTCATTGCAGTGGCGACGGCGATACTCGGCACGTTCTTCCTGCCGGAAACCAAGGATCGCGACATTCTCAAGGACTGAAAAACGCCGCAGCGCCCTCTCCTGCGGGAGAGGGCTTGGCGCTGAAAAAATTCGAACGTCTGCCGCCGCGCTGTCTCCAATGTGTACACCAACAGGAGGCCCGTGCCATGAACCCCAACGACGACAAAACTCCCAACGCCCCACCCACCGATGCCAGCGGCAAACCGGTGAACGTGGTCGAGCGCGATCTGCAGGACCGCGACGGCAAGACCGAAGGCGTGGACAAAATCATCACGCCGTCTTCCACTCGGGTCAAAGAGCAGGAAGCTGAAGAGCTGCAGCGCAAAGTCGATGAGATCGAGCGTAAGGTTGCAGACGGTAACTGAGTGCAGCGTGGCTGTGGCCGCGGCTTTGAGCGGCGGCTGTCAGCCCAATGACCAAAAGCTGATTTCCTACAGAATCGAACTACATCCCTGATCGACTTCACGTGCATCACAAGCGAAGCGTTTTACAGATTTGCATCGTCTGTTTGGGGATGATGTCTCCCTCGTCCCGCCAGTGACGACAACGAGCCCACATCCCCTTAGACTGCTTCACATTGATCATGGAGGTCATGATGAGCGCTGAACTTTCACTTATCGTTTCAGACTTCGAAACCGAAGAAGAGGCTGCGGAATACGACCTTTGGTATCGCGCCAAGGTACAAGCCGCACTTGATGACCCGCGCCCGCCTATTCCCCACGATGAGGCAATGGTGCTGCTAGGTCAGATGCTGGAAGAGAGACGCAAGAATCGACGCGCTGCCGGTTAGCTGGAGTAAACCGGCTCTTGGAGATCTGGCTGACATCATCGAATACGTAGAACAACGCAACACTGTCGCTTCAGTTGCACTGCACCAAAAGCTCAGCGCCGCAGCGCGAAGGCTTTCCTGGATACCGCATGGTTTCCGCTCCGGCCGAATACCGGGCACTCGCGAAATGGTCATTAACTCGAATTATTTACTGGTCTATCGGGTGACAGACCACATCAAAATTCTGACCGTTTTGCACGCCCGTAAAAAATATCCATAACCACTCATAAAAAAAGGCGGCCAACCGGCCGCCCAAACGTACTGCACGAGAGTCTTTTACAACGTCAGCTGCCCACGCTCCTCCTCGGTCAGCTGCTGTTTCGCCTGTTCATCCAACGCCCCGGCGCCCAGCACCTGCACCGGGCTGTCCGGGTTATAACCCGGCGCTGGCGCGCGACTGGCACCATCACGCGACGGTGCCAGTTGCTCGTTGCCGAAGCTGAGTACCTGCACGGTGAACACCGAGGCCTGGTTCTGCCGCGCCGCTGCCTGTTGCTGCCGCGCGACGTCTTCAGCCGCTTGTGTAGCGGAGGATGCCGCCGAACTGGCCGAGGTGATCGCGCCGGTGTTGACCGCCGATACCACCGGCACGCCGGTTGCCTTGCCCTGCACCGAAATGTTCGCGGCGTTGACCACCGTCAGCGCGGCGATGTTGACGTTGCCTGACACGCGAATCCCCGCTTCGCCGGCATCGATGGTGCCCAGTGGCGCGATCAGGTCGATGTTGCCCGGTGCCACTTCGGCAATCGGGTTGAGTGTGGCGATACCAGCGCCGGTGCTCGGCACCGACGGCGACAGCGTGACGTTGCCCCAGGTGTCGTAGACGCGTTTCGGCGGTGTGTAGACCACGGTGGTTTTCGAGCCGCGACCGGCGTTGATATCGCCCTCGGCGGACCAACCGAGAATCGAGCCGCCGAAGGTGGTCATGATCCGGCTCTGGCCGAGCAGGATGCTGCCTTGGGAGTACAGCTGAATGTCGCCCGAGCCTTGGGTGATGATCCCCGCTGTCGACGGCGGCGCCGCGCCTTCGATGCCGAACACCTGGCCACCGCCCGGTGTGAGCATCTGGATATCGCCGCCAAACAGCGTCTTGACCCCGGCGCCGCCGTACATCGTGATACCGCCGTCGTAGCGGATCGGATTGCCGGCGACATCAGTGGTCGGGAACAGTGCCGCAATGGCGTTGCGACCGCGCAAGTAACTGCCGGTGCGCGGGCCATTGGCATCGGTGTATTCCAGGCCGCCGGCACGCAGTTCGGCGAAGTACACCTGGCGGGCGAAGATCGCCTGTTCGGTACTCGGCAGTGCGGCGAAGAACGCTTGCGCCTGTTCGTCGCCACCCTTGAAGCCATAACCCAGGCTCAGCCAACTCTGCAGTTCTTCGACGTAGGTCTTGACCACTTTGCCCGGTTGCGCGCTCAGGGCCACCGCTGAATCCGCTACGTTTTGCGGGTTCAGATAACGCGCAATGAACCGTGAGTAATCCGGCCCCTGCACGCCTGCGCCGGCCTGCAACACGATGCTCGCCCCCGATCGGCTGTCTCCCGCCGCGATCGGTCCGAGGCTGGTAATAGCGGCCCGGTTCTCCATCAGGATGTTGCGCCCGGCATTGACATCCAAAAGGCCCGGACCGGCGATATCGAAGCTGCTGTAGAGAATGTCGCGCCCGGCAGATACGCGCGAGACATCCCGCGGGTCGTTGTGAATGAACAGGTTACCGGTCGAACTGACGCTTTGGCGGGTTCCGCCCAATTCCTCATTCGGCGCGATTGTCGGCTGCCCCAGGAAAGTACCGGACCCGACGATGTCGCGACCGGCCATCATCCACACCGGCCCCGCCGCTTCATACCAGGTACGCGCGGACGGGGAAAAGCTCAGGGTTTCGCCGCTGCGTAGACCGACCAGATCACCGGTCAAGGCATAGAAACGCGCCGGACCCTGTACATCACTCGACCCCGAGAAGGTATCGGCGCCAAACGCAAACAGCGGATAACGCAGGTTTCTGCTCGGGATCACACCATCGGGGCTGTAGTTGCTGACCAACGGCACGTTTGCAGTGCTGGCTCCGTATCCGGAGAAGGAAGGCGCAAAGGGGGTCGCGATGGCTCCCGGGCTCGCGCCGGACTGATTGATCGCATAACCGCCGGCGTAGATGGAGTCACCAGCCAGCAACGACAATTGCCCGTTTGTCGAAGGCGCCAGCAATAGCGAGTACCCCACCGCCGGGAACAGATTGCTCGCTGCACCAAAAGCGGCCGACGGTCCCACGTAGATGGAACCCTTGGCTGCAGCGGCCCGAAGAATCGAGGGATATACAAAGCGACCATCAGTCGGCGAGCTGTTCATTGCGCTGACGGGTTGAGACAACGTCGTGCTGACTTCAGCCATCTGTGTGCTCGGTGTGAGATTGCCCCCAGCGGAAAACAGATCTATGGCCGTGTGCCCGGTCCACAACGAGAAACCGCTCAGTCCGCCACCCGCATGGACCACACCACTGTCAGTGGTGAACGGGGTGGAGTTCTGCAGCCTTACCCGACCCGGGTCCGCCGCGCCCCCCATCACCAGGTCGCCGCGTGTACTGATGCGCATCCCCGAATCACCCGGTATCAATACCACGCCACCGCCCGCCGCTCCGGTGCTGGCACTGAACAAATCGTAGGCTCTGGTTTCCCGGGCGTCCTGCTGGAATTGCTCGACGCCATATTGCAGGTTGATTGCACCCGCAGCAGCGCCGGTCAGCTGTGCCGCACCCCGTAGATTGATCAGGGCGCCTTGAAGGTCGTGTCGCGGCGGTGTCGTGCCGTTTTGCCCCGACCTCGCCTGCAATGACGGATTGAGCATGCCACCGAGACGAATGTCCATGTCGCCACCGCCAGTCAACTGCAGGCTACCGTCAGCGCCAACGCGGCCGGTGCTGCCCACCGCCACGATCAGTCCCTGACTGCGGGGATTAAGCAACTGATCGCCCATGGGCCTGAGCATGCCTGCATCCGCGCCAGCGCGCAGGCTGATATTGCCGCCGCCCAATGTGCCGAAGCCGGTGAAGCCGACCAGGTATGACCCGGTGTCGGTGCTCTGGTCCGGCAAGGGCTGCGTGGCGTAGCTGCCGAAGTTGATCCACCAGGCCGTAGGCAGATCCGCCTTGCCATCACCCTGACGCCAGAGCCAGTTGCCCACAGCAACGCTGGATACCTGTTCGCGCAGTGGCGCGTTCATTACATAGCCGCGCCGCCCGAGCGTGTCCCCCGACACCGAGCCACCGGCACCGATGGTCAGGTTGCCGCCCATCTGCGGATACCACGCCTGATACAGGCTCTCCGAACCGCCATTGACCCATTTTTCGTAAGCACTGCCGGCGCTGCCCAGTATCGATCCATCGTCAGACAAGCGGCCGCGGGCCTGGTTGAAACGTGAATCGACATCGCTGGACTGAGTGCCCGCCGTATAAACGCCGAACGGTGAGTTCATGCTCAGATTGCCCGCGGCCATCAAATCCAGATCGCCAGTACCGGTGCGAAGCACGCTGAACATCTGCGAATGGGGACTGGCGTTTATCCCGCCCTTGTTGGCCAGGCAGTTCCCCGGGTCGATGTCGCACCAGAACAGATCGTCGTCACTGACCGGGGTTCCGGCGGGTATGCCCATCATGTTGCCATCCGCCCACAGGAACTTGGCCGGAGGGAGACAGACCCCGGGAATCAAATCGCACCAGAAACTATCCTCATCGCTGACAACGCTGCCCGCCGGATAACCCAGCGGGTTATCCGCCGACCAGGTGCTGTCGAGCTTTTTCTCAGTGACAAGAATCCCGAGGTGGGTGTCCGCCAGCCGCAAGTCACCGGTACTGGTGACGGGTTTCACCACCCGACTGTCAGCGGCTTGCAGGTCGGCACCCGCAACCATCCGCATCGACCACGATGCGCTGCCCGACGGCAACATGCTCGCGATCGCCCAGTTCGCGCCCTGGCGTGTACCGTTCAATGAACGAAGTTCGATAAAGGGTGTGTCGGCGGCCAGCACCACATCGGTCATCGACGGAATCAGGGAACCACGCAGCAGCGCCAGCGCCCCATTCAACTTCACACCCACCGAACGCTGCTGGTCATCCAGAACACTGGGCAACGGCACGCCTTTTGGCCAGAGCATGGCCTGCATCCCGGTAGCCTGACCGAGGCGGGTCCCGGCGCCGAGGCGGCTGCCGGCTGGCAATATCACACTGTCATTGAGCAGCGTTCCGGCGCCATACAGCAGGTTACCGGAGGCATCGTGTACGGCTGCGCTCAACACGGTGCCGGCCGGCAGAGTGTAGGGGCCGGCGAGCACGGCCTCGGTGGGCAACAGCGTACCGCTGGCGAGGACGGCGGCCTGGATCGGCAGGTCATAGTTCAGCTTGACGCCTGCTGGGAACAACGTGCCCTCGGCCAGCGTCACGCCTGCGCCCGGCACAATCAGATCGCCGCCAAACGGCTGGACGCCCGGTAGCAATTTCCATCCGGCATCGTCCACGGTTTCCGGTGGCGGCGCGAAACCATCGTTGATGCTGCCGTAGATATCCAGGTCCCCTCCGGCTCGAATCACCAGGCTCCCCGCCTCGCCAGAACCGTACACCGAAGTTTTGCCGGTGTTCGGGTTGAGACTGGCGTAGCGATAGCCGGACAAGTCCAGATCGCCCTGTACCACCAGATCGCCGTCGGCGGTTTTACTCGCAATCTCTACGCCTGGGCGCAAATGGAAGGCATCGGCATACCGCGCATTGTTCAACCCTGCCAGTTTGCGCTGCAACAGATCACTGTTGCCCAAGGCTGCATTGATGAACAGATCGTTGTCAGCGTGGATGCGGTTCAGGTAAGCCTGGTCGATGATTTGATAAGGCCGGCCGCTGGCCGCTGGATCCACCCCGTCGGCGGCATCGGTATAGCGGCGCACGGCATTGAGCCCGATGGACCGCGCGCCCTGGATGATCAACGCGCCAGGGGCGTCGATGGCGATGTCATCGGCGCCCAGTCGCGGTACGTTCAGCTCCAGCGTGCCGCGCAGGCGACCGTCATTCTGACCCGCCAGTGTGCCGACTGCCGCGTCCGTGCCATGGCGCAGGTCTATCCGCGCACCGGGAGCGAGTGTCAGCAGGCCGTCGCCGGAACTGAGTTCGACCATGGCCCGGTTGGGCGCGTCGATAATCTTGCCGTAACTGTCGACCCGCAGTACCCGACCGTGAGCATCCAGCACCGCACCGCCCGCCACATTCAGGCCATGGGCGGCGGACAGGCGAATGTTGCCGACCCGTTCGCCGCTGGCATCGACCAGGCCGTTCACCGTCAGGCTGCCGTTGTCTAGCGATACCGAGACCTCGCCCGCCCTGAGGCCATCGCCGACCACCAGATCGCCCTGTTTTAACTGGAAGCTGCGACTGCCGAAGACTTGGCCGGCGTTCAAGCGTTGGTTGAGCGCAGCAAACTGTTCATTCAGTGCGCCACCCAAGTGTTGCGCGCGGATGTCCACGCCAGCGGATTTGTAAGGTACCCACGTGCCGCCGGCATCGTAATGCCCTGTACTGCTGCCACGGATCTCACCCTGCAGATCGACCTCGCCTGCGGTGTCTGACAGTGCCACGACACTCAGATTGCCGGCCTGATTGTTCTGCGCCGACAGATCGATGCGCGAGCCGCTCGCCTGACGAATATTGCCGTCGCGGCTGTACAACGCCACGTCGCCGCCCCAGCTGTACTGGTTGATATCGTTGAATGGCAAGGTGCGGCCCGCCAGGTCCAGATTCGCCCCGCTCGTGAGGGTCAGATTGCCCTCGGCCTTGACCTGCAATTTGCCGCTGGCCAGCGCAATCCGGCCGTCGAGCACCACGTTACGCCCCTCCAGCGTCAGTTCGGCACCCAGTGCATCGGCGAGCGCCGTCCCGGCCGGTCCGCTCAATACCAGACTGCCGCCGGCCTTGAGCGCATTCACCGAGCCGGCCTCCCCGGTCAGCAGAGGTGTGCGCAGGTTCAGGTTGCCGCCGCTGTAGAGATAACCCTTGATCGGGTCGTAAGCCCCCTGCGTTTCATAAACCGCGAGGCTGCCCTTGTGGTTGGCGGTGATACGATCACTGGCGTTGAGGTTGACGTTGGCAAAGCCCAGCGCAAGACGAGCGTTCTGATCCAGGCCGTTGGGTTGGGAATAAGGGCCGTAGCCAAAATCGATGCGCTGAGCCTCAATGTCCAGCGTGCCGTGTCCGCTGCCCGCACCACCGCTGGCCACGGCCCCGGGCGCCTGAGTGGCGCCGTTCCAGATCAGGTTGGCTGTGCGGATGGTCGCCACGTCGCTCGTATCGCCCAGGCCGTACATCGCCGGGGTCGTGATGATCAAATTCTGCAACTTGCTGCGCCCGGTCTGAGGATCCACGGTGTCCAGCGCGACGCTGCCATAAAAGTTCAACGCGTCGCGAGCGGTCAGGCTGAGCGTTTCCAGGGCTGGCGCAGCAAACTGAGTATCGCCGCGCAGCAAGCGGTCCAGCACGCCCTGACTCAACGTCAGGCCGGCAGGCAGGCGACCGGCCGCCGCCAGTGTTTCAGCGGTACCGATGTTGACCGCACCCACAGCCAATGCCAGGTGACGGGTGCCGAAACGCACCGCTTCGGCCAGTTCGAACTGATTGTTGGTGGCCGCCGTAATGCTGCCATTGGAATAGAGCATCGCGGGATTGGCGCATGCCTGGTGATTACAGGTGCCGATGCGGATGCTGCCAGACGCAGTGCTGGCGTTGACCTCTGGCGCCAGCACATTCGTCCAGCCATTGGACACCACCAGCAGACTTGCGGCGCCGGGCTGATAGACAAAACCGTTCGAGGAGTCGTACGGCACCTCGCCGCGGCCCAGGGAATTGATGCCGGCACCGGCCTCAACCGTGATGGCACCGTTGCCATTGTTGGTCCAGAGCAGCACTTCCGGTGCTGAAAGCAGCGCACCTTCACGCAAGGTGATGTTGTAGGTACTGCCTGTGAAACTGACGATATTGCCGGCCGAGCCGTAATTCACCGTCGGGCTCGCACCGATCGCCAGACGAGAAGCGCCGAGCCGGTTGAGCGTATCGGCACTCAGCGAGACGCCGGCAAAGCCTTTCGTGGCTGACTGTCCGGGGCCGAGAATCTCGAAGTTGGCGCCACTGCCGCCACGAATCACAGCCGTCCCGGCCACGCCTCCCTTGGCGGCGGCGAAGGCGATCCGGCCATTGAAATCCAGCGCGGTATCGTGATTACCCCCCGCGATGACAAACAGGTTGAGCGCTTTGGCATCCATGGGCGCCAGCGCACGCGGAACACCCCGGCGCGCTGCATCGCTGACGATGAACTGCTCCAGTGTGGTTTCGTTGTATTGCGAGTAACGCCGTAACACATCCGCCGATGTCACGATGACCTGGCTGGCGAGACTTTCCCGCACGCCGGTATTGGCAATCGACATCCGCGCACTGCTTGTCCACGAGCCGTTGCGCATTGCAACCGCGCCGTTGCTGGCGCCGGGGGCGGCCTGGCCGTTGACTTCGACCCGGAACGCGCCGGGCAGCAACGTGAAGGTGGAAGGCAACAGTGTATAAGTGCCTGCCGCCAACCCTGGCACGCCGGTGTCCAGGGTGATCTGCTGACCGATGCGCGGATCGACCGCTCCCGCTTCCCCCAGTATCGGTGCGTAGGCGCTCTGATCGCCCGGGACAATGGCGTACACCGGGTTGCTGGTCAGCCCCGGCAGACTGAACGTGCCATCGCTGGCATTACGCACCAACGGACTGAACCGCGCATCGGTGGAGCCACCGCGACCGGAGACAAACCCGGCACCGCGCAAATCTCCGCCGCCCGAGAGGTCGATCAACGCGCCGGACTGCACATCCACGTACTGCGAGCGCAGGTTCACCCCGGCGCTGTCGCCACTGATGCCTTTCAATGTGATCGGTGCGCCGTTGTAAAGGTATTCGATACCGTCGGTGGTGCCACCATAAGGCATCACCAGACCGGCCGCACTGACCGACGTCGTACTGCCGGGCAACAGGCGCAGTTCCCGGGTTTTGATCAGCAGATCATCACCCAGACTGATCACGCCCAGAGGCGCACGCAGAACACCGCCCTGATCGATCCGGCTGGCGCTCATCGCCAGCGTGCCAAACACCGAGTACGGCAGCGCTGTCGGCGCCGTACCCTGGCCAGTGATGCGCAATGTCCGATGGGTATCGGCGAGAGAACTCTGACTCTGATAGCCGACCCGGACTTCGGCCGAGACCCCGCTCGCAGGGTAGATCTGCGCAGCGCGAAGATTCAGGTCCCCTGGTGTCCACAACTCTGACTTCACTTGGCCACTGACGGGCGCCAGAAACCGCACGTCCCCGGTGCTGGTCAGCGATACCTGATCAAAGCCGCGACGGCTGACCTCAACCGGGGCGTCTTTGTTCTGCAAGATCGACCCATGCGCGCCGAACGACAGGCTGTTGGCAATATCCAGAACGTTGGCATTCACGTTGAACTGCGCCGGCGAAACTTGCGCAGTCGGACTGTTCAGGACCCGGGGGCGAATGGTGTCCACCACGCCGTAATAAGTCCCCACACCGGACAGCCGCACGGAAGGCGCTGATAGATCGACCCGCGTCGAGTCGCTGGAAGTCTGCGCCAGGGACAAGGCCCCCGCATAGAGATTCAGACTCTGATTCATGTGCAGGTCGACGTCGCCGTCAAATGACAAGAGGCCGTTGCTGAACACGCTCAGATTGTCGAATCCGCCCGACATCAACGTATCGGTGCTCAGGCGGGCATGGCCGTAACGAAGGTTGTTCGCGGCGTCACCGGGCTTGAGGTCCAGGGGCAACACTGCATCGTCCGGCCCCTGGCCAATAACGATTTCCCGAGCTCGCAGAACCTCGGCACTCGTTTTCTGCGTAGCGTACAGCGGGGTCTCCAGGGCTACCTCCAGCCGTCCGCCGGCAGCACCGCTGCCACCTGAAGCAGCGCGCAGCTGACCATTGATCCACAGGCCGTTATAGGAGCTCAGGCTGATACGTCCGCCATCCGAGGCAACGCGAGTCGGCCCCTGCCCGGAGATGTCCAGCACGGCCTGCGTTCCGGAGGCATCCAGACGTGCACCTTCGCGCACAATCACAAACGCATCGGCCGCCGTCGCCGCCGCTCGCTTGGGATCGATTTCGCCGCCGATGATAATGCTGCCGCCCTTGTCGACCTGACCGTAGACCCGACCCGACGCATCGACAGCCGTGTGGGCACGCCCCGCAACGTCCAGCTGCGCTTGCTCGCCGACCCAGATCGAGCGGTTGTGCGCCTTGCTGTCGGCTTGTTGCTGTGAAGTGGCGACGTCGATCGAACCGAACTGTTGCTGACGTATATCCAGGGTTCCGCCCCAGGCCTGCAGTTCGCCTTCGAGGGTGATCTGCCCGGTCCCGCGCAGATTGATCCGCTGTCCGGGATCGACGGTGATGCGCGATGCGCGGCCCAGCGTCAGGGTGCTGGCGGTGTCGAACCGGTCGAGTTCACTCGAGCCGGCCTGCAGCGCCAGACTCGCACCGGCGCGCTGGCTCAGTACGCCCTTGAGCGGGTCTTCCTGATACAGCGTGGGCGTCCACAGTTCCATCGCCTGGCTCGGTTCGACCCCGCTGCCCGGATTCAGCGTTGTGTCTGCAAAACGGTAGACCGGCATCGTCACATCGATTTGTGTGCCCGCTGTCACCTCCAGCCCGTTCAGGCCGGTGACCCGGTAGGCGGAGAAACCGTTGTCGAACAACTCGGGCGTCAGCTGCAAGGCATGTTCGGGCAGCCTGTCTGCGGACGCACCGATCCGCACCCGGTTGGCCTGGATAGCCAGCGCACCGCCGCCCGTCACGCCATGCCCGAAGATGTCGCCGGCCATCGTCAGATGCGAATCGCCCAGCGCGGAAATCGCGCCGGACTCAAGACTCACGTCGCCACCCTTGCCACCCCGGGTCTTGCCATTGGCCAGAATCGCAGCACCGGACGACACATCGATCAAGCTGCCCGTCGCAACATCGATATCGCCACTGCTGCGGATCGAGATCCGGCCGCCGTTCAGGTAGCCGAGACTTGCCACATCGTCCGTATCGGTGCGCAGATTGCTCCAGAGACCACGGGTGTCGAGGCGTACATCCCTGGCGATCGTTACCTGCACCGGATCACCCGCCGGTGCCGCAATCAGCATGTCATCAAGGGTGGTGCTGCGCAGTTGGTTCAACACGTTGCCCAGGTTCAGACTGCCGCCGCGCGCCGTCAGGTTGGCCGCAACGCGGACATCCGGTGCGTACAGCGTGATGTCGCCACCGGCGTCTACCTTGAGCGCGTCGTTCACTTCAATCCGCTCAAGCGCCGAGATCTTCAGTGCGCCGAGATCAAAACCATTGAGCTGGCCGGCGTTGAGCAACAACTTGCCCTGACGGTCTTGCGCGACGGCGCCGTTCAGCTCCTCGGTGAATTCCTCGTCCCGCCCTTCGCCGCCAATCAGGACCTGATCCAGCAGCGGATTGAGGGTGTAGCGCAATCCGCCCGACGCCGCCTGATAGCTCGGCAGATAATTGCCGACAATCAATTGCGCGCGCCGTGCCAGCGCAGTCTGGCTCTGCTCATAACCGTCGATGACCGCACGCGGAGCCTGGGTCTGTCGCTCACCCTGGAAAACCTCACCCAGCAGTTGCCCGCCCAGCACCGCGTTGACAGTGCTGACCAGCAGTTGCCCGGCATCGCGACCAACCGTGTAACCCGACTCTCTGCGACTCGACGGTGCAATCAGCGGGTTGTAGAACGTGCGGGTCTGGCCCCACCGCTCACTTTCATCCTCGTAGCCCTTGTACAAACCGGTGTAGAGCTGATCCCCCGGCGCACGCGAGACTTCATACAGGCGACCGTCTGCACCGCGCAGCCAGCTCTGTCGAATCTCACCGCTTTGCACATCAAGGGTGCCGCCGGACAGGTTGATCAGTGATCCCTTACGAGTGACCACGTCGTTGCCGGCAAAACTCACTGTGCCGCCCTGCGCCATCCACTCGCCGATGCCATGCCCCTGGGTGCCCAGATAACCGCCGACTTCCAGCAGGCCACCGGCCGTGTACCAACGGTCCGTCGCATAGCCATTGGTGCCGGCCGGCACGTAGACCAGTTCACGCACATCGACCCAGACATCGTTACTGTTGAGCGCGCCGTTCTCGCGGTTGACCGACGCATCGCGCTGCTCGTTGCCCTGCACGTTGATCTTGATGTTGTTCGATTCCATCGCCACCTTGACGCCGACGGCGCCGGAAACGTCGATCACCGCGCCTTCGCCAACCAGGCTACGACGCTGCGCGCTGACAGCGACCTGGCCGCCGGTGGCCAGGGTGATCGAACCGTTCTGGAAATCGACGCTGCCACCGCTCCGGAGATCGATACGCGACTGATCGCCGCGAATCCTGTTATTGAGGCTGACCCCGCTCAGGGCCGCCTGATGCTGACTGTCCAGCGCCGTCAGGTCGCTGCTGTCGAGCAGGACCGCCGTGACACTGCCGGGCGCCAGGGTCACGCTGCCGCTCGTGTCACTCGCCGGATTGAGCAAGTGGATGGTCCCGCGAGTGGCGACCGAGGTGCTGCTCAGCAACACGCCGCCCTGCTCCACCTCATGCCCGGTCAGGGTGATGTCACCCGTGGCAGCCTGAATCAACCCGTTGTTGCTGACCCGCCCACCACTTTCCAAAGCCTTGAAGCCAGGCGTGACTTCGTTGCCGAAGGTTGTCGAAAACGTGTTGCCTTCCGTGCCTGAGCCTTTGCGGATGTAAAAACGATCACCGGCACCCAGCACGGTCTGGCCTTTGACGGTGTTGATGGTGCCGTCATTGATCACGTCTTTACCGAGCAACAGCGTATAGCCGCCGGCGTCGGTCGAGACGGCGGGCTTGTGGGTTTCAAGCACCGCACCGCGCTCCACCAGCACCTTGCCGGCGGCATCGGTGAACGTCGGTTGGCTGCCGTTGCTGTCGAAATACAGACCACGATCCCGGAACTGGATATCGGTGATATTGGCGGCGGCGGCCACCAGGTTGCGCACGTTTACCTGGCTGCTGCCACTGAACACGATGCCGTTGCGGTTGATCAGCATCACTGTGCCGTCGCCCCTGATCTGGCCCTGGATCTGACTGGCGCGTGCGTTCGGATCGTTGACACGGTTGAGCACGGCCCAATTGGACTGCTGAGCAAATTCGACAGTGGTATTTCGCCCGACGTTGAAGGTCTCCCAGTTGAGAATGGCCTTGTCGGCGGTTTGCTCGATCTTCACGTTGGTCTTGCCATCGGCTTGCGTCTGCTGCGGGCCTTTGGCGTTCAGCCAACCCTGGGTGAGGCTGTTGTCGACCTTCAAGCCGCCGTCGCCCAACCCGTCCGGCACGTTTTGCACACTGCCCAGGGCCACCGCACGCCCGGCCGCCTGCGCCGCCTGTTGCGCGGCAATCGCCGCCACGGTGTTGTTGAGCGTCTGCAATGAACGCTGCAATTGCTGATTGGCTTTTTGCTGCTGCGCCAATGGTGGCGTCATCCCCGGCAGCCCTCCCATACTTGGTCGAGCGGCCGTCGCTTGTTGCGCAGCGCCCTTGGCGGCAAACCAGCTCGAACTGAACGCCGTTTGCGCCTGCGCACTGCCCGCCACCAGACACAACGCCACCGCGTGCGCCAAGGGCTTGAGCAGCCACAACCCCGGGTCGTTGACCTCACGCTTGAGATTTTGAGCACGGGTACTGCGACGGGATGGGCGAGCGAGCATCACTACGAGATCCTTTTTGATTGCCACATAAGGCTGCAGGCCAGCGAAAACCTGCTGTTACGACATAGGCAGTTGGCGCGAGGCACGACCGAACGGATGTCACACAAACTTCATGATTGAGGTGTAGATCGGCCAAAAAAAATGGCAGCAGCCCGAAGGCTGCTGCCATTTCATTGCGCGTGTAGCAGGACTTACAAAGGACGACCCACGCCGTTGCAGACGCTGGCGTTGTTGATGTCCAGGTTGTTGCCGGTGGAGTTGGTGACGAAGTTGGCGGTCACAGCGTTTTTCCAGTTGGTTGGAACCGGAATGAAGCCGTGGGCAGCAGTAGCGGCAGCGTTGCCCGGAATGCTGTAGTGCTGGGTCAGGAAGGCCTTCACGTCAGCGGCAACCGCTGCGTCCTTGTAGCACTGGCCGAAGATGAAGTTGGTGTAGGCCGCCATGGCATAGCCGGTACTTGGGTTGGCTACGACCGGTACCCACTGCGCCGGGTTGGATGGGGTGGCTGGCAGAGCAGCCGACGACAAGGCAGCGTTGACGTTGGCGCTGGTAGGCTGAACACCGTTGATGCGCGCCACAACGGCGTTGCTCGAGGCGTTCACACCGTCCGGACCGACATAACCGATCGAACCGTCCACAGCGTTGACGGCAGTAGCAACTTCAGCGGTGTTGACCACACCTACCCAGTTGCCTGGCAGCGGAGAGCCACCCAGACGAGCGCTGGTAAAGGTAGTGCCGACGGCGAACTTGCCAGGGCACACCGAGTTCAGGTGACGGGTGAGAATTTCAGTGGTGCCGCTGGAAGCCGTGCGATAAACCACGCGGATCAGTGTCGGGTCGGTTTTGGCGTCGTTGTTGAGTAATTCACCCCAAGTGATCTTGGCACCGGACAATGCGTCGCACAGTTGCGTGCTGGTCAGGTTGAGGGTGGTGTTGCCAGTTTTTTTGTAAGGGATCGCCACCGAGGTCGCAACCGATGGCAACTGAATCAGCGGGCCGTAGGAAGTACCGAAGTTGGCGGTGTAGTTGCTGAGTTCGGTAGCGCTGAGAATCGAATCGCTGGCAGCAAAGTGCACTGTGCCGGTGGTGCCAAATTGCGAAGCGTTGTTGGTCAGGAAAGCACTTTTGCCAATGCCGCTACCGGTCACGGCGTAGCTGAAGTTGGCAGGCAGGATGCTGTTGGCAGAACCTTTGTACAGTGCGGCAGGCAGCGAGGCGCCACCACCGGTTACGGCCATGGCCTGGGCGGAAGCCAGAGCGGCGACGGTCAGTGAGGCGGCGATCAGAGTGCGCTTGAACATGAAGAATCTCCTTTTCAACTTGGTTTGGAACACAGGTTTCGGAAGGCTTGCATGACACCGGGAGGGTCCACCGTGGTGGAGCCGCAGAGAGAAATTCGCAGCTTCCGGTGACAGATAAAGGAAAAAACCTCGGGAGCTGCGGGGGGATTTTTGCGCGGATTTCTCGGGTGTTTGCGGTGGGTTGCGGCGCGTCTGGGTCGGGGTTTGGCTGAATCGGGCTGGAGCCGTTGGCGGGTGGTTGCAGATGACAGAATGGAGAACCCGAGGATGGGCGGATTGGGGCTCGGGTGGTGCTAAGACTGGTGAAAAAAAGCTGAGTTATTTATTGCCCTGACTGGCCTCTTCGCGAGCAAGCTCGCTCCCACAGGAATTGATGTTGTGAATGCAATTTACTTCACAACACCGAACACTGTGGGAGCGAGCCTGCTCGCGAAGAGGCCGGCCCGGCCGACATCAAACTGGGCTACTGCACCAACTGGTTGATCTCAATAATCGGCAACAACACCGCCATCACAATCACCAGAACCACCCCGCCCATCACCACAATCATCAGCGGTTCGAGCAAGGCGGTCATGCCCATCGCTCGCCGTTCGATATCCCGCGATAGAGTCTGTGCCGCGCGCTCGAGCATCGGCGGCAGCGAGCCGGTTTTTTCGCCGCTGGCGATCAGGTGAATCAGCACCGGCGGGAAGACATTCTCCACCCGCAGCGCGGCGGCGAGGTTGACGCCTTCGCGCACCTTCGCCGTGGCCTCGCTGACGCTCAGGCTCAAGCGGTCGTTGGACAATGTCTGCCGCGCCGCTTCCAATGCACGCAACAACGGCACCCCGGCGCCGCCGAGGATCGCCAGTGTTGAGGCGAACCGCGCAGTGTTCAGGCCGAGAATGAAACGCCCGAACAGCGGCAGTTTCAGCACCCGGTGGTGCCAGCTCAAGCGCGCCGCCGGATTGCGCAAATACAAACGCCAACTCCAGAACGCCCCGGCCATGAGCGCCGCACACAACCAACCCCAGGCGCGGATGAAATCACTGGCAGTGAGCATCGCCAGGGTCAACCCCGGCAAATCCTGCCGCGCCTGGGAAAACGCGCTGACCACCTGCGGCACAACATAGCTGAGGAGGAAAATCACAATGCCGATCGACACCAACCCGACCACGCCCGGATAGATGAACGCGGTAAGAATCTTGCCGCGCAGGTTGTTGCGTTCTTCAATGTAATCCGCCAGCCGTTCCATCACTTGGGCCAGATCGCCGGACTCTTCGCCAGCGGCAATCAGCGCGCGGTAAATCTCGGGAAAATCCCGTGGCCGCGCCGCCAGTGATTCGGCAAGACGCATGCCGCTGCGCACATCCGCGCGCACGGCGCTGAGGGTCTGGGCGATGTGCTTTTTCTCGGCCTGCTCGACTGTGGCGCTCAGTGCTGCTTCCAATGGCAGACTGGCGCCGAGCAGGCTCGCCAATTGCCGCGTGGCCCAGGCGAGGTCGTTGTCGGAGAGTCTGGCGCTGAACAAACCGCCGCCACCGTGGTGGGCGACGTTGCTTTCCTCATGCACCGACAGCGCCGTCAGGCCACGTCCGCGCAAGGCACTGAACGCCGCGCTCTGGCTGTCCGCCTCAAGGTGCCCGGACGCGATTTTCCCGGTGGCATCCGCCGCTTCAAAGCGATAGCGATTCATCAGGCGTCCCGTGTCACACGAAGGATTTCTTCCGGCGCGGTGGCACCGCTGCGAATCCAGCGCTCACCGTCCTCACGCAGGCTGAACATCCCCGCTTTCGACGCCGCCGCACGCAAGGCCTGCTCCCCTGCCCCTTGGTGAATCAGGGTGCGGATGTCGTCGTCGATGCAGAACAATTCGTGGATGCCGGTGCGGCCGCTGTAACCGCTGTGATTGCACGCCGCGCAGCCGACCGGCCGCCAGGTGCCGGGCGTGGCCGGATCTTCCTGTTTGCACTGATTGCACAGGCGCCGCACCAGACGTTGCGCGAGGACGCCGAGCATGGATGACGCGAGCAAGAACGGCTCAACGCCCATGTCGATCAGGCGATTGACTGCCGACACCGCGTCGTTGGTGTGCAGCGTCGCCAGCACCAAATGCCCGGTGAGCGAAGCCTGCACGGCGATTTGCGCAGTCTCGAGATCGCGGATTTCACCGATCATGATGATGTCCGGGTCCTGCCGCAGAATCGCCCGCAGCGCGAGGGCAAAGGTCATGTCGATCTTGGCGTTGACCTGAATCTGGCTGATCCCCGGCAAATCGTATTCCACCGGATCTTCCACGGTGAGGATGTTGCTGGTGCTCGCATCCAGCCGCGCCAGCGCCGCGTAGAGGCTGGTGGTTTTGCCGCTACCAGTCGGCCCAGTGACCAGGACGATGCCGTGGGGCTGGCGAATCAAATGGTCGAGTTTGGCCAACACCTGCGCATCCATGCCGAGGGTTTCCAGATGCAAGCGCCCGGCCTGTTTGTCGAGCAGGCGCATCACCACGCGTTCGCCATGGCCGGTGGGCACCGTCGACACACGAATATCGATCGGCCGCCCCGCTACGCGCAAGGCAATACGACCGTCCTGCGGCAGGCGTTTTTCGGCGATGTCGAGCTGGGCCATGATCTTGATCCGCGACACCAGCGCACCGTGCAACGCCTTGCGCGGCGAGACCACATCGCGCAGGGTGCCGTCGACGCGGTAGCGCACCACCGAATGGGTTTCGAACGGCTCGATGTGAATGTCACTGGCCTCGTCGCGCGCGGCTTGGGTGAGCAAGGCGTTGATCATGCGAATCACCGGCGCGCCGTCCTGCGTGTCGAGCAGGTCGGTGATTTCCGGCATGTCCTGCATCAGCCGATCGAGATCGACTTCGTTCTCGGCGGCACCGACCACCGCCGCCGCACTGCCTGTATCGGCGTAAGCGCTGGCGAGCAAACCGTCGAGCTCGTCATCGCGCACACGTTCGATCCGCGTCGCACCGAACTGCCGACGCACCTCGCTGATCGACCAGCCGGGCGTTGACGGGCACACCGTCAGCACGCCATCGCGCAAAAGAATGCGCTGCGCCTTGGCCCAGGCGTAAGGCAATGCACTCATCGCTCACCCTCCTCACAATCCACTGTGGCAATGGGAACCCCTGTCGCAATACGATCCCCCGTGGCGAGGGGATTTATCCCCGTTGGGCTGCGCAGCAGACCCAAACCTTGAGAACCGGTTTCTACAGGCAAATCGCATGTGCCCGGTTTACGACTGCTGCGCAGCCCAACGGGGATAAATCCCCTCGCCACCGTCATCATCTCAGTCAAAACCGAGTGCTCCCTTCGATCGGCACCGTGGCAATGGAATTCCCTGTGGCAATGAGATCCCCCGTGGCGAGGGGATTTATCCCCGTTGGGCTGCGAAGCAGACCCAAACCTTGAGAACCGGTTTCCACAGGCAAATCGCGTGTACCGGTTTTACGACTGCTACGCAGCCGAGCGGGGATAAATCCCCTCGC
>NZ_JAGRQJ010000013.1:0-209792 GCF_018132745.1 Pseudomonas sp. 14A
ATCGCATGTGCCCGGTTTACGACTGCTGCGCAGCCGAGCGGGGATGAATCCCCTCGCCACAGTCATCATTCCAGTCAAAACCGAGTGCTCCCTTCGATCGATACCGTGGCAATGGGATCCCTTGTGGCAATGCGATCCCCTGTGGCGAGGGGATTTATCCCCGTTGGGCTGCGCAGCAGACCCAAACCTTGAGAACCGGTTTCTCCAGGAGAATCGCATGTGCCCGGTTTACGACTGCTGCGCAGCCGAGCGGGGATGAATCCCCTCGCCACAGTCATCATTCCAGTCAAAACCGAGTGCTCCCTTCCATCGATACCGTGGCAATGGGATCCCTTGTGGCAATGAGATCCCTCGTGGCGAGGGGATTTATCCCCGTTGGGCTGCGAAGCAGACCCAAACCTTGAGAACCGGTTTCTACAGGCAAATCGCGTGTGCCCGGTTTACGACTGCTGCGCAGCCGAGCGGGGATGAATCCCCTCGCCACAGTCATCATCTCAGTCAAAACCGGGTGCTCCCTTCAATCGGTACCGTGGCAATGGAATTCCCTGCGGCAATGCGATCCCCTGTGGCCATGGGAACCTCTGTGGCGAGGGGATTTATCCCCGTTGGGTTGCGAAGCAGACCCAAACCTTGAGAACCGGTTTCCACAGGCAAATCCCGTGTACCGGTTTTACGACTGCTGCGCAGCCGAGCGGGGATAAATCCCCTCGCCACAGTCATCATCTCAGTCAAAACCGAGTGCTCCCTTCGATCAGTGCCGTGGCAATGCGATCCCCCGTGGCAATGGAATCCTCAGTGGCAATGGGAACCTCTGTGGCGAGGGGATTTATCCCCGTTGGGCTGCGAAGCAGACCCAAACCTTGAGAACCGGTTTCTACAGGCAAATCGCGTGTGCCCAATTTACGACTGCTGCGCAGCCGAGCGGGGATGAATCCCCTCCCCACAGTCATCATCTCAGTCAAAACCGGGTGCTCCCTTCGATCGATACCGTGGCAATGGGATCCCTTGTGGCAATGAGATCCCCCGTGGCGAGGGGATTTATCCCCGTTGGGCTGCGCAGCAGACCCAAACCTTGAGAACCGGTTTCTACAGGCAAATCCCGTGTACCGGTTTCACGACTGCTGCGCAGCCGAGCGGGGATAAATCCCCTCGCCACAGTCATCATCTCAGTCAAAACCGGGTGCTCCCTTCAATCGGTACCGCGGCAATGGAATTCCCTGTGGCAATGCGATCCCCTGAGGCAATGCGATCCCCTGTGGCGAGGGGATTTATCCCCGTTGGGCTGCGCAGCAGACCCAAACCTTGAGAACCGGTTTCCACAGGCAAATCGCGTGTACCGGTTTTACGACTGCTACGCAGCCGAGCGGGGATAAATCCCCTCGCCACAGTCATCATCTCAGTCAAAACCGAGTGCTCCCTTCAATCGGTACGGCTTTGATGGTGGCGCGTGGGCCTGATGTCGGCCCCGGCGCTGGCACGCCTTGCGCGGCGCTTGGCAATTGCGGCGCCTGCATGTCCGGCATCGCCCAGCTGCGTTCCGGTTGCAAGCCGCCCTGGGCGCGGCGCATGAAGTCGTAGCGGTTGAGGGTGATGCTGCGCCCCGCTTCGCTGTCGCGGATGATGTACGGGCGCAGGAACACCATCAGATTGGTCTTGGTGATCGCCCGACGTTCGTTGCGAAACAGCGCGCCGATGCCCGGCAGGCTGCCCAGCCACGGCACCGCATCATTGCTCTGGCTGTAGCCGTCCTGAAGCAAACCGCCGAGAACCATGATCTGCCCATCGTCGAGCAGAATGCTGGTATCAATCGCGCGCTTGTTGGTGACGATGCCCGCCGCAGTCACGCTGTTGGACGCGCGCTCATCGATGCTGCTGACTTCCTGATAGATATCCAGCTTCACCGTGCCGCCCTCGGAAATCTGCGGGCGCACGTTGAGCTTGAGGCCGACCTCTTCGCGGGTAACGGTCTGGAACGGGTTGTTGCTGGTGCCCCCGCCGCCGGTGACGTAGCTGCCGCTGACAAACGGGATGGTCTGGCCGACAAAAATGCTCGCCGCTTCGTTGTCCAGGGTCAGCAGGTTTGGTGTCGACAGCACGTTGGTGCCGCCCTTGCTCTTCAGCGCCCGCGCCAGCACTTTCAGGTCGAGAATCTTGCCGATGCCGGGGATGTCGACCGTGCCGTTGACGTAGCCAAGATTCAAACCCTGCGGCAGCACGTCGATGCTGTTCTTCGCCCCCGTATTGAGACCCGCACCACCCAGATTGGCGCCACCGATCACGCCTTTGCCGCCGAGATCACCGGTCTGCCACTGCACACCGAATTCACTGGCATCGTCCTCGCCGACCTCGACGATCAGGCTCTCGATCACCACCTGCGCACGGCGCTGATCCAGCAAATCGATAACCTCACGCAGATTGCGATACAGCGGTTCCGGCGCGGAAATCAGCAGCGTGTTGGTGGTGGCGTCAGCCTGAATCGTCACCCCGCCAGCGCTGAAGGCAACGTTCTGTTCGCTGCTCTGCGTACCGCCACTGTTGCTGCCGCCACCACCACCCTGCGCATAACTGCCGCCACTTGCGCCGCTGCCAGTCGTCGTTGAAGTGCCAGTGCTCGGCGTACTGCTCTGGCCGTTCTGCCCGGCATTGCCGCCAGTGCTGCTGCCCATCGCGCTGAGCACCGACCGCGCCGCGTCGCTGCTGCCGCTGTCGCTCTCGCCGGTAAGCAAACCGCGCAACGCCTGCGCGAGTTTCGCCGCTTGGGCGTTGCGCAGATAAACCACGTGCAGATTGCTCGGATTGCTCTGCGCGTTGTCGAGTTTGTAGATCAGGTTGCGCGCCAGCTCGGTGCGCTCGGGGCTGCCGGCGCGGATGATGATGGTATTGGAACGTGGGTCGCCAATCACGGCGATTTTCTGCGTCGGATCATTGCCCGGCGCGTCGAGCAAGTCGGCGACCATCGGCGCGATATCGGCAGCGATGCCGTTCTGGATCTGCACCACATCGGTGTCGATCGCGCTCGGCGTGTCGATGCTCTCGATCAACTGCGCGACGCGGGTGAGGTTCTCGGCGTAATCGGTGATGACCACGGTGTTGTTGCCCGGATAGGCATTGATCGGATTGTTCGGCGAAACGATCGGGCGCAGCACCGGGATCAGGTTCACCGCGTTCTCGTATTGCAGACGAAACGTGCGCGTGAGCATGCCGTTGCCGGCCGGTTTGTCGGCGCTGTAGATCGGCCCGCCGAGCAGTTTGGCGTCGGCCTCGGGAACCACCTGCGCCACGCCGCCGACATCGACCACGCTGAAGCCCTGCATGCGCAACGCCGCGAGCAGCATGTCATAGGCCTGACGGGCCGGCACCTGACCTTCCGAGACCAAGGTCAGATTGCCCTTGACCCGTGGATCGACGAGAAACTGTTGCCCGGTGGCCCGCGACAGCGCACGTACCACCGCCTGAATATCCGCCTCGACAAAATTCAGCGTCACCGGTTGCTCGCCCAACGGATTGCGCGGGATCGCATTGCTCGGCGCAACACCAGCACTGCGCCCACGCTGACTGATGTTGTGCAACTGCTTGGGCACCGGCCGCGCCTGAGCCTGCGCCCGTTCGCGATCGGCCACCGCATCGCCGCTGCGCTGGGTGTTGGCCAGCGGCCGCCCGAGTTCGCTGTCGACCAATAGCGGCGGCTGATTCTGCGGGGCCGTAGTGCTGTTGCACGCGCTCAACGCCATCAGCAACAACGGCAGCGCCAGACGTGCCGGTTTGCAGCGTGACTCCTTCATGAAGCTTCCTTAGCGCCCTGCGCCTGATCCATGCGAACGGTGCCTGACAATGTGCCGGCGGTGACATCGGTCGAGGTTTCGTTTGCGCGTCGCAACTGCGCCTCGACCACCTGCAGAGAAAGTTGTGATGGCTGGCTGAGCAGCCAGTCGAGCAGCGCATCGGCCGGCGCGGCGTCGACATTCAGCTGCCACGCGCCACCCTCCGCCGCTTGTAATTGGTAATGCCCGGCGAGCCCCGCCGCTTGCAGACTTTGCTCCAGCGACTGGCCAACGCTCTGCCCTTGCGGCCGCACATTGACGCTGCGCAACAGCACTTCCAGCGCCTCGGTTTGCGCGCGCAACTTGGGCGTCTCGCTCTGCCAAAAAGTGATCGTGGCCAACGGCGGCTTGACCAGCGTCAGCCAGATCAACAGACCGACAAGCAGCAGCGCCATGCCGCCGACCATGCGTTTTTCGCGCAGCGCCAACGGCTGCCAACGCGCCTGCAACTGGCTGCTGAGGCGCTGCCAGCGCGCACGGTAAATCGCCAGCGTCGCCCTACTCATCGTCTGCTCCGCTGTCGTCGTCTTCGTTGGTGTTTGCGCTGGATTCATCGCTCGGGCGCAGCGTCCAGCCAGCGTCATCGGCAGTGACGCTGATGCCGGCCTGGGCCAAGGTGCTTTGCCAGTCCTTGTCGTTGCCGCCACGGTTTGCATCGCTGAGCAACGCCAGCTGCAAGGCGCCGTCGCGGTAACTCAGGCGCTCGACACTGCCGGCCATGAACGGCATGCCGGTGCCTGCCTGCAACACCAGCCGATTGAAGTTCTGCGCCGGATCATCGACCGCGCCTTTTTGCCGTTGCTCGAGTTGCTGACGCGCCTGTTGCAGCGGGTTGAGAATCACCGGCAATTCGGGAAAGGCCTGCTTCACCCGCTGACTCATTTGCGTCTTGAGCTGCTGGCCCTGCCGCGCTTCGCGGGCGGCGTAGAGATTCAGGCCGACCACCCAGACCGCCACCGCCAAAGCCACACACCCGACAGCACGACCCCAGCCTCGTTGCTCGCCGCCGGTTTGCTGCAGACCTCCGTGCAAACCCCAACCGGGCAAGGGGCCGATCCAGCGTTGTGCTGATCCGGCTTCAAACGATGCCTCATCAACTTCGTCACCGAGCAACGGCTCAACCTGCGCACTGTTCAAACTCTCGCGCCGGAGCAAATGCCCGTCCGCCACACAAGCGACAACCCCCGGCAGCACTGGCAGGCTGTACGGCGCCGGATACAAACCGCGCAGCGTCAACCCCGCCTGCTTGAGTACCGCAGCCAGACGCTGCAAGTGCTGCCGCGCCACCCAGGCGATTTGCACCTGCCCACTCGCATCACGAGGACTGTGGCCGATATGCATCTGGCTGCTGTCGCCGAGCATCAACGCCTGCGCCGCACACTGCACAGCGGCCGCCGTTTTGTTCGCGGGCAGCGGCGGCAGATCAATGCTGGCGAGCAGGCTGTCGGCCGGATGCAGAAAACACAGCAGCGGTGGTTGCTTCGGCCGTTGCCCCAACTGACTCAAAGTGAGCCGTTCCTCACGGCTGACCTGCCCCTGCCGATCCAGCCAGGCGCAGCTCACTTTGCTGTGCAACTCCAGCTCCGCCAGCGGCGGCAACGCAACGCGCAACTGGCTCATGCGCCCACCCGCGACCAGATCACCTGCGGCAGCCGATCCTCGCTGCGGTGCAGCAAAGCGTCGAGACTGACCCGGCGCTGATCACGCCGCGCTTCACCGCGCAAACGAAACCAGTCACTGGTGATGCCGACCTTGACGCTGCTCATTTCCAGCTGCGGCATGCGCAAGCGGTTCACAAAATCGCCGCGATTGATAAACCAGCGCCCGGCGTCACGCTCGGCAATCAACGCCGTCGCCCGCTCCAGCGAAAGCCCCGGCACATACGCCGCCAGCACCTGCGCCGTCGCGGTGTTGCCGTTGATCCACGTCGTCGCCGGAATCACCGTCACGTACGGCGCCAGTTGGCCGATCAGCGCATCGGTCACGCCTTCGACGCTGCGCAAATCATCCAGCGTGCGCAGCATCGGCACCTTCGGCGGTTGCGGTTTGTGATCGGCATCCGGCGAAGTGGCGCGGCCACTGTCGAAACCGGCTTTGCCCGTCGCACCAATCTGCGCATTCAGCAGATGCGGATAACCGGCAATCACCCGTTGGCGGATGCGCTGGCCGACAACGGCGCTCACACCGATCAACTCGCACAACCGCTCGAACGCCTGCACCTGCGCCTCATCGATGCGCTCATTGGCGACCAGATTGCGCAGGTTGAACTTGCCCTGCTCGTCCTCCAGCCGCCCGGCAAAACCCGCCGCCAACAACGGCTGCGCCCAAGGCTGATCACGCCGGGTCAACGGATCACGCAGGCGCGCATCCCACAGCAACTGCCGGCTGATCTCCAGACCACCCTGCGCGACCCAACGCCCCTGCACCCGCTGCTGATCGGCCTCCAGCGCCCGGGTCGCCATGCTCTGACGCGTCAACATCCCCGCCGCAATCACCGCCACCACGGCGGCAATCAACAACGCGCTGATAATCGCCATGCCCCGTTGCTTCGCCCCGTTGAGCGAACCTGTGTTCACGGCCGGCCTTACAACTGCCAGGAACCGATATCGGCATTCACGCCATCGCCGTCAGGCTGGCCATCGGCGCCGAGGGAAAAGATATCGACCTCGCCATTCGCGCCCGGGTTGAGGTACTGATAAGGCCGGCCCCACGGGTCATTCGGCAAACGCTCCAGATACGAACGCCAGTTGCTGTTCTTCGCATCCGCCGGCCGCTCGACCAACACCTTCAGCCCCTGATTCATGCTCGGATACGTGCCGTGATCGAGGCGATACAACTTCAACGCCTGCATCAACCCACCAATATCCTGCTTCGCCGCCGTCGCCCGCGCCTGATCCGGCCGGTCGAGCACCTTGGGCACCACCATCGCCGCCAGAATCCCCAGAATCACCACCACCACCATGATCTCGATCAAGGTAAAACCCTGCTGCCCACGCGGCATGCGCGGCGACTGACTGAGCGTGTTCAAAGGTGCGATATCCATCTCGACATTCCCTGGCTTGATCCGAATTCGACGCGCAGTGTTGCAAGAAGATATGTCAGGGATGTTGAAAATCCTCGGGTGTTTCCGTCGTCAAGCCGTCAAGGACGGGGGTTAGCGTCGAGGGCTGGGTTTTGCTTTTAGGCCATGTATGCGCGCGCGAACGCGAGAGGAAGGATTCACCCTGATTGAAGTGCTGGTGGCACTGGCGATCATCGCCGTCGCCATGTCCGCCGCCGTGCGTGTGGCGGGGTTGATGACGCAGAGTAATGGGCTGCTGCGGGATCGATCGATTGCGCTGATTGCCGCGCAGAGCCGGATGGCTGAGCTACGGCTGGAAGGTCGATTGCCGAATGGGGTGAAGGCTGTTGAATGTGATCAAGGGCGGCTTATGTTGCGCTGCGAACAGGTGATCGCCAGCGTAGAGAATGGCCGACTGCTCAGGATTGGAATCCAAGTATTCGACCGCAACCAAGATGCGCCGCCATTGGCCAGGTTGGAAACCTTACTGACCCGCCCACCGTAGGAGCTGCCGAAGGCTGCGATCTTTTGATCTTCCCTCCCGCAACAAACACAAATCCCCCTGTGGGAGCGAGCCTGCTCGCGAAAGCGCCAGCCCAAACAACAAATCAACCCGCTGGCGCCCCGCACATCACATCACCCCGCCACCTCCAAATTATCCATCACCCGATTCACCGCCAGCTCCCCCAACATGATCAGTTGAGCAACCCCCAACAGCGCCCGCCGCTGCGGCGCCGGCAACAAACTGGAAATGTCCTGAGCAATCGTCTTCGCCGAAGCAAGCGTTTCACTAGCATCAGCCAGCAGTTCTTCATTCTTGGTATCCGCCGTCACCGCATACATCCCACGCGCCTTGCGCGGCGGAGGCAGGAGATTGTTTGGTGACAGGTAATGATCGAGTGCGCGGTCAGCGGCTTCGTGGAGTTTGTTGGAATCTAGGGATTCGTACGGGGATGTGGGATCGGTTTCGGGCGGGTTGGGGGTTGGTTTGATCATCGTGAAGCTCCTTGATGACTGGAGCCGCCACTGTTCGCGGTCAAACAAACAGGGTGGCAGCTGTACGCGGGTTGACCGACCGGACATCAAGGAATCCGGCACACCCGAAGGTGTCCCACGCACAGCCACCGCAACAGAATTTCAGACAATGCCTGAACAGGTGCAGAACGCTGGCGCGCCTTGATATTGGGCGGACGGTCAAATCCGATCGCTGGTTCGTCAGCGACCGCACCACAATAGATCCCGCCCCATAGGCGCACAAGCCGGCGGATTCTGGCGTAGCTGTAGGCAAAGGCGCAAGGATATGTAGCCTTGTAGCGTGACTGTAGATGTCTTTTAAACATTCGTGTTTATGAGCCTCAATCGCGCCCCGCTTGGCGGGACAGGTGCGCCCCGGATCGGCCTGTCAAGCTGACTTTTACCCTTGAGAACGGCAGCTTTCGGCTAAAAGCCGTCGTTCGCCATCAAGTTAATGCGATTGATGAAAAACAAAGAATGAATGCGCAGTTGGCCATCAAAGCTTCAACTCAGCCAGTGCCTGGCAGGTCGTTCGACACTGCTCGCGGAATCAAAAATCCTGCATCATAGGAGGCGCATCGTGTCGTCCCATGTTGTTTTCTAACCATTGAAATAATGGATCCTTTATTGTTCATTGTCTCGTCAGCGCCAGGAAGATCGAGCGGCTTCAAGACTACCCCTGACAAAAATGTCAGGGTCGCCTAATGCAGTAAATTGGCTATCCTTAAGAGGATAGCAAGATTGCGCCTATGATCCCCCGCTGCCATGTATTTTGAAGCCTGCAGCCAAAGACGGCTGGATGCCCTAATTTCCATATGACTACTGAACACCGAAGATGTTATATGTACGAGGAGGGATGGGCACTTTTGCGCAAGTAGAGCGCTCCGCGCCAACAGTAAAATACAAGGATAACCTTGAATGGAATATTTAACAGCTAGACACATTGAAAATTCCTGCGTGATTACAAACCCAAACTTGAGCAGAGATTTTAATCGCAATTGCAATTGCAATTGCAATTGCAATTTGGCGAAAAGGCAAAAAAACCAATAGAAAGGTGCTCAATGATGAATTATTTTAGCACTCTTCTGTAAGTACATAAAAAGATAGTGACCTCAATCTGCGGAGCGTCGAACGTATGAAGCTGGATAAGTTAAGTTATTTAAAGGTCGCACTTGATGAAGAGTTTACACAGCAGAATATTAAATGCATGGTTCACTTCAAGACCGAAGACCAATGGGTTGAATTGGATGGTGGGAGCGTATCCACATCCATAGCTCAAGGGTTGGAAAAGGCAAAAGGAGAAACTACGGCTTTCCATACTGCCAGCAGTTTGACCGCGCGATATTATCTGCAAGAGTATGATGCAGTTGTTTCGTTGACTTTCGGTAAGTCGCCACGAGCCGAGACGCGCAAAAGATACAGGGTGGCGATAGAAAAAATCCAAGAAGGATCGTCAAACGCCTATCGTGTATCTCACCACTCACTAACACATTTACTAGCAAAGGATGCGTTTCGAGATATCCTTAAAGCTTCATTGAGTAAGATAGAGGATAAATCATCGTCCGACTTTGAGGCTCAGGAAATTGAACAGCCAACCATTTTGGCTGTGATGGCTTTGGATATTGATTATTTCAAGCAGGTCAATGACACTTGGGGGCATTTATATGGAGATCAGGTACTTAAAACATTTGGAAAACGCCTGGAAAAATGTGCTTCACACATCAAGATATCTGCACCGTCATCGACAATTTTTATCGGACACCCCTCGGGTGAAGAGTTTTTGATAATGATGACTGCAAACGCTTCAAAGGAACAGTTTTCTTTATGGGCAAATCAATTCAGGACTTGTATATGCGACGATGTGCTCCCGACTGATCTTGAGTGGCAGTGGCTCACCAGGAGCGACAATCTTTCCGCATTGACTCCACCTCCTATTACTGATCGTGGAGTTTCAACAAGCATAGGAATCGCGTTTCACACCAGCATTGCTCAGATAGATTTCGATGAGGACCCCTCGGCAGGCTTGCTTGATTTAGCTGATACAGCGCTTTATAGAGCCAAAGCAGCAGGCCGAAATCAAGTTATATTTTACGATGACATACTATCTAGTTGCGGGAAAATTATTGAGCACAATTTGAAGACTGGCGTGGTAGCAATCGATATAGGATCTAACGTCGGAGTTAATGCTGGTCAAGAGTTTAAAGTTTACCACCCCACTTTTACAGGCAAGACGAAATTCACTATTAATGACGGGCGAACGACCCGAACACTGGGGATTTACCCAAGGGTTGAAAGCAGCCGGATTGTGGTATTTAATGCCCAGCCTGAAATATCGTTTGCATTCATTGATGCAGCAGAAAATACCAAACTAGAACTTGAAGCTGGCTCATACTTAGAAGCTATACCTGCCGGGAGCATCGGGCATTTGCTTCCTAATACGTCAAAATACTTGGCCACTGACCCAGAGTCAATTAAAAGCGCCGACATAACCACGCTACAAAATTATATAGAAGATCAGGTTGAGAACTCTAATTCACCATTCGCAATCGTTGTGCGATTTACGCGCGAAGGGGAGTACCTAAGAAAGTACGGCACAGCAGCTTTAAACAAGGCCTTGGCGAGACTTTACAGAGGGGCGCAAGTTTCATTTTCACCTAGAAACATCATTGCAGTTCTAGATAGCGGTTCGATTTGCATCGTTGGTGCTGGGGATACATATAGCGAATCCACCTTATCATCTTTCACCAAAGAAATCGCAATGGAACATCCCGCCCTAGAGGTTACGGCAGGTGTGTTTTGCGCTGATGACCTCGCTACTGTGAAAGAAATGAATAATATAGATCTAGAACCGCAGGGAGCAATAGAGCTTGCAAGATTCTCGGCTTCTGAATCAGCGCGGCAAAAAAACAATCCGATATGTCATTTTAGTCTAAAGATGGCATTGAGAGCACTTCAGGAGTCACGTAAGTCCCAGCTATTTGATGTCGCTTATACAGACTTTAATCGACTTATCAAATTGGGAGTAGAAACAGCTCCGATATATAACCTCGGAGGGTTAGTCGCAGGACGCCTAGGTCTTGATCAAAAAGCACTTAGCCATTATCAAATTGCGATTAATAAAGACCCATCCAAAGCAATATACAAAACAAACTATGCAATAATAGCTTTGAAAATCGGGGAAATTGATCTTGGCCTCAAAATGCTAAGTTCTCTGACTGTTGAGGATATGGAAAATTTGGAGATGACACATCCTTATGGTTACTTTGCATACGCAAGCCTACTAGCCAAAGCGAAACTATCAGGTTCGCACCTCTTCAACCAAGAAGTATTTTCAGCGATAGCAGATCGCGCCATAAATTTTCCTGAAGCAGAACATCTTCAAACTGCAGTAAGAGAAATAAAAGAAGTGCTAGCTGAATAGTCCGACTATACTCAAGTGTCTGATTGATTTTCTCGTTACAGACTCACGCATCAATCTTGTAGATTATGCGTGAGACTTTGAAATAACAGTTCTATTGGGCTTAGCTTACATATCGCGAGCAGGCGCTTCCGAGCAGAGGCTGCCGCTCGCAACGGACATAAAAAGGCGCGCCAAGAGGTATGTTCTACAGTCAAGCAAACCATCACCGACCTCTTGGTGAAACTGAACCAGTTATACGTCGATCAGTAAAAACTAGTTTCGTGCTGCAGAGAATAATCATGGATGCGCTCCATATGAATCAAAACCTAAAATCCCTTTCACAGCTACGAACATAGTAGTAACTTTGCTCACGTAAATTCAGAGCATCTGAGGGCGACAATGTAATAACCATACTAATTCTCAATACGCAATGTTCGCTATTATTTGGGGCGGTGCATTTTCATATCACTCCTCCATAAAACTGAACGTCCGCTTCTGGCCGAAAGCTGCCGGTTGCGATGATAGTAATCGGCAACTCGAGTTGTTTACACAAATCCTGAGGTGTCGAACGGCGAGGCTTTTAGTTTAATACAAGCATCTAGAAACAAGCTCCCCAGCGGAGAGATTTTAACGCCGCCGCGAATTACTCTAGCTTCATATTCGGTTTTTTCTGAAATACCGAGGAGTATTTTTTGGGTTTCTTCGCCACTTTCCAACCTAGCATACCCATCAGAATCGTGTAGACCATATACAGACAGAATCTCTATAAGCCCCAGACGCCGCAAATTGTCTATGTAGTAAGGGCTCATGTTAGGTAGTTCGCACTGTGCATCATCACCAAGGAAATTTATTAGTATCGTGTGGTCGTACCCCGCATTGTTTTCCTTGGATTCTGCTCGAATAGTTATTATTGGGAAAGCATTTCTATCTAAAAACAATTTCATTATTTTCGCTTCATCAGCCGTCATCTGGCGAATAATTTCAACGAAGGCAGGATGAGAAGATTCTGCTGTTGCTTTATCCATGGCTGTGGCCAAAAGATTGGCATATAAATCACTAAGTGCTTCTTGATGACCGATGTATCGAAGGGCATCCAATGCGGGCCCTGCCACATTAAGCTTAGGCGGTATTATGTCTTCAACCGGTGTATCTTTAAGCTTTTCCGCTACTTTTGTCGTCACAAATTTACTAAGTTGATCGTAACCCCAAACTAGAGTGCTAAGAGGTGATAATGCGATATTCACGGTCTTAGCTACAGTGTGTAATCCTTTCCCGATCTCTCGAACGGAGGGCTGCAGCAAGTCTTGATAAATTGGAACTTCTTTGACTAAGCCTGTGACTGCATCAATCGTGCTTTTGACATTGTCTGAATCGGACACATATTTCTCCCAGTGTTCATATGAGTGATTATTGTGCCATGCGTGCGCGGAATACGCACCGCTATATCCTTCTCCCTGCCAGTTCGCTAACTTGCGCGCAGTTGTCTTGAGTGAGCGTCCGCTTTTGGCTGATAGCGGACAAAGGTAGAAGCTAACGCTAAGACCTCGGGGTTGTCCCTTTTCCCACTTTACAACTCGGACCGCATCAACCTCGGCAAACCCACCCCCTCCCCCAACCTCTCCACCCCCAACCGCACCCTCTCCCCACCCCGCTCAATTACCACCCCATCCCCCTCAACCCCCACCAACTTCACCCCAACCCCAACCTTCTCCCCCACCAAAAAACTCCTCGGCGCGCCATCATTCAAACTCAATATCGCCACCGTCCCACTCCCGCCCGCGATCACTCCACTCACCTTGATATCCACCGGCGCGGTCTCATTGGAGAACCACTGCAACGCCGGGCTATCACTCCTCGCCGCGAGCACTTGCGGGGTGGCTGCGGGGGTGTGGGATTCCGCCGAGGTCAGCAGCAGCGACGACCACGTCGCGACGCCCACCAGGGCGGCGAGCAGTGCCAGGGCCTGGACGGTTTGCGCCGGGGTAATCCGTGCGGTGAGTTTCATGGGTTGTCGCTCCTTGTTGTCCCTGCTGCCAGCCTACGCGGCAATTCTCTCCGTTTTATTTCACATGCCTTACATGTTCGCCGGGCACGATGGGGTGGGACGCCAAGGAGCGCGTGGGTGATGAGCAGGCAGCAGGGTTTTACGTTGATCGAGTTGATGGTGGTGCTGGTGATTATTGGCATCGCCAGTGCGGCGATCAGTTTGAGTATCAGGCCCGATCCGTTGCAGTTGTTGCGCAAGGATGCCGAGCGGGTTGCGCAGTTGTTGCAGGTGGCGCAGGCGGAGGCTCGCGCGGATGGGCGGCCGATTGTGTGGGTGGCGGATGCCAAGGGGTTTCGCTTTGGTCGACGTGGGGATGGTGGCGTGGGGTTTGAGTCGTTCAAGGAGGATGCGCAGTTGCGGCCGCGTGTGTGGCAGAGTCCGAAAGTGGAGGTGCGTGTGGAGCCCCGGCAGACGGTGGTGCTGAATGCCGAGTGGATCAATCCGCCGTTGCGGCTGGTTTTGTCGGATGGGGCCAATCGGCTGAGTGTGCTGCGCGATGGCAGTGGGCGGATCAGTATTCAATGAAGACTCAGCAAGGGTTCACTCTGATTGAGGTGATGGTCGCGATTCTGCTGATGGCGGTGGTGAGTCTGATTGCCTGGCGCGGGCTGGACAGTGTGACGCGGGCGGACAGTCATTTGCTGGCGAGCAGTGAGCAGAGCGATGGGTTGTTGCGCGTGTTGAATCAGTTGCAGCGGGATGTGGACATGCGCGCGGGGGTCGAGTTGAGCGAGCCGCGCAAGGTCGGGGCTGAGGATGAGGCGCCGACTGCGCCGCCGGCGGTGACGGTGCGCAGTAGCGACAGCAAGGGGTTTCGGCTGGACATTATTCGTAGCGCGGCGGATCAGCCGGGGGCGTTGCAGCGGGTACGCTGGTGGGTCAAGGGGGATACGTTGTATCGGGCGGTGGCTGAGGCGCGCAGTCGCTATCCGTTGCCTGCGCCTGGGAATGGGGTTGCAGTGTTGAGTGAGGTGAGTGATGTGCAGGTGCGGGTTTGGGAGGTGGATAAGGGATGGCGGCAGTTGAGTGGCAATCGGCGGGAGGATCCGTTGGGGTTGGAGATTCGGTTGAGTCGGGGGACTGTGCAGGGGGTGGAGAAGTATCGGCAGGTGATTGGGTTGTTGCAATAATTTGGCGGTCACCAAGCAAATGTGGGAGCGAGCTTGCTCGCGATTGCGGTGGGTCAGTCGATGTTTTTGCCACTGGGAGATCGCTTTCGCGAGCAAGCTCGCTCCCACAATTGGGTTGTGGGCGGTCAGTTGCAGGTTGGGTGGCTGTTAGGCCGTCATCGCTGGCAAGCCAGCTCCCACAGGGATTGAGTGCGACCGGAAGATATTGGTCAGTTGGGTAGCCGCTCTCGCGGGCAGGCTCGCTTCCATAGAAAGCAAGATCAAAAGATCGCAGCCTTCGGCAGCTCCTACATTGGGACTGGGTGTAGGCAGTTGTGAGGTTGGGTGGCTGTTAGGCCGTTATCGCTGGCAAGCCAGCTCCCACAGGGATTGAGTGCGACCGGGAGATATTGGTCAGCTGGGAGACCGCTTTCGCGAGCAGGCTCGCTCCCACAGGAAGCAAAAGCAAGATCAACAGATCGCGGCCTTCGGCGGCTCCTACATTTGGGTTGGGTGTAGGCAGTTGGGGATTGGGTGGCTGTTAGGCCGTCATCGCTGGCAAGCCAGCTCCCACAGAAGGCAGGATCAAGATCAGAAGATCGCAGCCTTCGGCAGCTCCTGCATTTGGATTGCGCTGGGCTTTGGTTAGCTGAGCACTACGACGCCGCCGGGCAGTTCGGTGCATTTGACGCCGTACGCATCGCGGATCAGCAAGGCGACGCCGGCGAGTTGGTCGAGGTTGAAGCGGGCCTGGACGCGGCGTTGGCCGAGTTCGCGGTTGAGTAGCAGGAGCATGCCGGGGCGGTAGCGGTTGATTTCGTCGATCATCTGGCTGAGGGTCGCGCCGTTGAACACCAGCACTTGTTGGCGCCAGTTCATCACGGCGGCGGTGTCGACGGTTTGCACGGTGCCTACCTGACCTTTGTCGTAGGTGATTTGCTGGCCCGGTTGGAGGCGCAGGCTACGGCCTGCAACGTCCACTTCGACTGCGCCGTCGAGGCAGGTCACGCAGACTTGCTGATCGGTGTTGCGCAGGTTGAAGCGCGCCTGGCTGGCGCGCAACCACCCTGCTCCGGCCTGCATTGCCAGTGGCAGGCGTGCGGTTTGCACTTCGACTTCACCGCTGACCAGTTCAAAACCTTGCGCGCCGTTTTCGACGCTGCGCTGGTTGATGCGGGTCTGGGTGTTGAGTTCGAGGCTGACGCCTTGTGCCGGTTCGACCCGGCGTTGCTGGCCGACTTCGGTGATGTAGTCGGCGCCCAGTCCTTCGAAGCCACCGGGAATGGTGCCGCGCACCAGGAGGAATGCGGCGGATGCGGCAATCGCGCCGCCGAGAAATGCCCGCCGACCGAAGCTGCGTCGGCCCTGCAACGCTTCGGCGGCCGGTTGCAGGTGATGCCATAGCCGCTTGGCTTCTTCGAAGGCCCGGGCGTGTTCGCCACTCTGCGCGCACCATTCGCGCAAGGCGCGGGCGTCGGCAACGGTGGCACGGCCCGAGGTCAGCAGGATCAGCCAGTCGTGGGCTTCGCTGTGCAGCAACTCGGTGGCCGAAGGCTCGGCGGGTTTCAGTCGAAAGATGTTCAAACGCGCAAATTCTCAACGGATTAATCGGGTCACTATTCGCTAGACGGTTTTCCGGCCCCGCGACCGAACCGCTGAAACACTTTTCTTTCAAGTTTCGCTGCGCAGAAGCCCAACGCGGCTTTGATTTCCTTCTCGACCATGCGCGTGGAAATGCCGAAACGCTGTGAGATTTCCAAGTGCGGCGCCTCTTCCAGCCGCGCGGCGATGAAGATTCGCCGACGCCGTGCGGGCAGTTCGTACAAGGCGCTGAGCAGGGCCTGCATCTCCTTTTGCCCACCGACCACCCGCGCCGGGTCGAGGGCCTCGTCGCTCAGTTGCAGCAGTTCCTCGACTTCGGTGCCGGTGAGCAGGCGCGCATCGGCCTGACGGCGATCGGCGGCGATGTTCAGGGCCATGCGATACAGGTAGGCGTTGGGCTTGAGCAGGTTCGGCGGGGTCTCCATGCGATCGACCCGCAGCCAAGTCTCGTGCAGCACGTCATTGGCCAGGTCCTCGGAGCCGAGGCGGCGGCGCAGGCGCACGCGAAAATCCTCGTAGGAGCTGAGGAACAGCTGGCCCATCACGCTTTGTCCGGCGTCTTTCATCCCCCGGAAACTCCTTCCCATCTCGTGCATTCCATGCGTTTCCCTGACGACTCCGGTAACAACAGCAACGTGACCGGCTGGCGCAAGGCGCTGGGCGTCGGCCGATCGATTGTGAGGTTGCGAAAACTTTCCACCAGCGCGTTATCGCGCCGTACATCGCCGGTCGAAGTGACCAACCGGTTGTGCTGCACCACGCCGTCGCGCCCGACCCACACCTGCAACACCGCGCGATAACTGCCCGGCCGTGTCAGCGGCGAGCGGCACAGCTTGCGCTCGATCGCCGCTTGCACCGCCGTCGCATAACTGCGGTTGACCGCGACAGCGGCCGGCGTGGGTTTGTCCGTCGGCACTGGCAGGTCTTCCACCTGCGCCGCTTGTAGAGTGAACGCGTCGGCGCGGGCATAACGCGCCATCAACCCGGTGCCGCCGAGCAGATGGCGCAAGGCGTCGGCGGCGGTGAATTCGCCATCCACGGCGAGGGAGCGACGGCCCCGGCTCAACTGGCTGTCGACCAGCACCGCGACGCCGGTGGCGCGGCTGTATTGATCCAACGCCCGGGCCAGCTCCTGCGCCGGGATGTGCAAGGTCATGCGCATGTCCGCCGTTGCCGGATCAGCCTCGGCTGCGCTGGCCAGCAGACCGAGCAGCCACCCCAGACCAGCGCGGCGCACAAGCGTCGCCGAGCGCTGAAGACTGATCCGCGAACTGCCTCGCTGCACGACTGGCGCACCCCTGAAAATCGCTATCCTGCGGGGCATTTATGACTCTGGTATGACGGGCGGTGCAAAAAAACCATCACGGGTTTTGCCCCGCGCTTGCACTAGACTCAAACCCATAGCGGCCCAATCGGGCGGGCCAGGAGGCGGACATGAAAACGCGGTGGATGTGGGTCTTGCTGATGACGGTGGGCGCGGCGCAGGCCGAAGAGCCGCTGGGCTGTGTCGAAGTCACGGTCGGCGGTTACAAGGCGCCGAATTACGATTGCCTGAGCCAGCAGATGGGCAACAATCCCGACGGCGCGGCGGCGGCGCAGAAGAACATGGAAGCGTTAAATGTGCCGGTGCACAAGCGCGCGCCGAATCAGGTGGGGCTGGCGACACCGGCGGCGACCAGTACGCGGATGGGCAATACATTTGGCACCTCGGTGAAACCGCAGCGGCCGGCGAATTAGGCAAGGTCAACATCAAAAGATCGCAGCCTTGGGCAGCTCCTACAGCGAAATGCGCATGAGCCCATGTAGGAGCTGCCGAAGGCTGCGATCTTTTGATCTTCAGTCACTCGGGGTCTGGCGGAAACTCACTGCCAACCGATTCCAGCTGTTAATGGTGCTCACCGCAACCGTCAAATCCACCAGTTCGCCTTCATCAAATTGCTCGCGCGCCTGCTGGTAGACGTCATCCGGCACGTGGCTTTCGGCCAACAGCGTCACCGCCTCGGCCCAGGCCAGCGCCGCGCGTTCGCGGGGGTTGAAGAAGTTGCTGTCGCGCCACACCGCGATCGCGTAAAGGCGCCGATCACTCTCCCCGGCTCGCCGCGCGTCCACCGAGTGCATGTCGGTGCAGAACGCGCAGCCGTTGAGCTGCGAGGCGCGGATCCGAATCAGTTGCAGCAGCGACGCTTCGATACTCAGGTTGCTGGTCAGCGCCTCCATGGCAAGCATCGCTTTCATCGCCTTGGGCGACGCGTTGTAGTAATCCAGACGCAGGGACATGGCGCGGCTCTCGGCAGGCGGAATAATGAGTTCACGGTAAGGGCTGTGCAGGCTGTGTTACAGCCCCAATTCCACGAATTTCGGCTGCACCACTGAACCTCGGCCAAACGCAATACCTGTGGGAGCGAGCTTGCTCGCGAAAGCGGTTTCCCAGACAAATATTCATCCACTGCACCACCGCCATCGCTGGCAAGCCAGCTCCCACAAGGTTTAACGTCGTTCACAAGATTTGTGCACGCCGCAAAAACTGTGGGAGCTGGCTTGCCAGCGATAGCGGAGTGTCAGACAACGAATCTGTTCAATGACACACCGCCTTCGCGAGCAGGCTCGCTCCCACAGGGACTTGCGCCAATTTGCGGTTTTTACTCCACGCAACTACTGCCAAAAGCCCAACAACGCTAATCTGACCGACACTTCACTCAACACCCGGGAGCCTCGTCGGTATGGAACTTCATGTCGTGATCAACGGCCGCAAGGATCTTGCCGGTCAGTTGTATCAGCAGTTGCGCGCGGCGATTGAATCCGGGCGATTGGCGGCGGGTACGCAGTTGCCGCCGAGCCGCTTGCTCGCCGAGCAATTGGGCATCTCGCGCAAGACCATTTCCGACACCTATGCGCAGCTGACCTACGAAAATTTCCTCACCGGGGTGATCGGCAAAGGCACCTATGTCAACGCCCGCCCGGCGCAGGTGCAGCGCAAGCAGAGCCACACCGAGCTGGCCAGTGCCGAGGTGATCGAGAGTTGGCGCAATCTGCCGGTGTTCCTCCGTCACCCGACGCTGGAAGGTTCGCTGCGCTACGACTTCATCGGCGGCGCCACCAGCAAAGGCCAGTTCCCCCACGACGACTGGCGCCGCTGCGTCGCCCATGCGATGCGGCAGATGGCGCAGTCGAAAGGTTTCTACAGCGTCGCCGAAGGCTTGCCGGCGCTGCGCAATGCGATCGCCCGGCACATCGCCTTTTCCCGTGGCATCAATTGTCAGGACGAGGACATCGTCGTATGCAACGGCGCGCAACAAGCGCTGGACCTGATTGCCCGCGTACTGACCCGCCCCGGCAGTCTGGTAGCGATGGAAGATCCCGGCTATCCGCCCGCGCGCTTGTTGTTCGGCACGCACGGCGCCGAAGTGGTCGGGGTGCCGGTGGATGCCGAGGGTATTCAGGTCGAGCAGATTCCCGATGGCACGCGGCTGATTTACGTCACGCCATCGCATCAGTTTCCGCTGGGTATGGCGATGAGTCAGGCGCGCCGCGAGGCCCTGCTTGCCCGTGCCCACGAGCTCGGCGCGATCATCATCGAAGACGATTACGACAGCGAATTCCGCTACGAGGGCCGGCCCACCGATTCGCTGTACAACCTCGATCAGCGCGGTATCGTCGCCTACGTCGGCACCTTCTCGAAAACCCTGCTGCCGGAGTTGCGCCTGGGCTACGCGATCCTGCCGCCGTCGATCATCGAAGCGGTGATTCGCGCCAAACAGCTCACCGATTTGCACGCCTCGACCCTGCCGCAATGGGCGCTGGCCAAGTTCATCGCCGAGGGTTGCCTGCTCAAGCACATCCGCCGCTGCCACACGATCTATGCGCAACGTCGCGAACGGATCCTGGAGCGCATGGCGACGGATCTGGCGCCATGGCTGCAAGCCGTGCCGGCCAGTGCCGGGTTTCACATGGCGATGTTCTGCAAGGTGCCGATCGACTTGCCGCTGGTCATCGAGCTGGCAAAAAAGGTCGAGGTCGGTCTTTATGCGATCAGTGGTTTCTACTACCAGCAGCCGGCGAAAGAAGGCCTGTACTTCGGTTTCGGCGCCATCGAAACCCTGGACATCGATATTGCTCTGGATCGCCTGCGCGACATCCTCGAACAGCTGTCATGAGCCGTTGGTATAAGGCTTTTACCGCCGATTGGTTATTGGTGATTCATGGCGGCAGGCCTATTCTGCACAGGCGTTATCCCTCAGTGAGCAGGATTCGTCCGGCCTGATTCAGGAGTGTGAGCAATGTCCAACGAAGTGATCAACACGGTTGAGGTCAAGGCCGCTGCGGGCCGCTCGGAAGAGCTCGGCAAGCAATTGCAGAAGATCGTCGACACCTTGCGCGAAACCCCGGGCTGCGATTCCTACCTGGTCGACCGCTGCCCCGAGGACAGCCACCGCTGGACGGTCAGCGCGCGCTGGCAGTCGGAAGCGGCGATGCAGGCGCATTTCAACCGGCCCGAGGCTCAGGGGTTTATCGACCTGATCGATAGCCGGCTGGCCAATAGCGTTGATTTCAACAGCTTTCCCATCGTCTGATATGCCCCATTCGCGAGCAGGCTCGCTCCCACATTGAAATGCGATCAACTGTGGGAGCGAGCCTGCTCGCGAAGGCGATTTGCGCCGCACCGAAATCCTTCCGAGGCCAATTGGTCACCTGATCTTCCCGAATATTGGCCGTTTGAACCGGCCACATTGCGGCCTACTGTGATTACACCCCAACCATCACAGGTAACCCGCCATGAAAGCCCTGCCCCTCTTCGCCGCCGCCCTTGTCTTCACCCTTTCCGCTTCGGCAATGGCTCACGACCCATCCGAGAAAGTCACCGTCCTGCAGGAACAACTGCTGAAAAACGCCCCCGGCAAGAAAGCCATGATGATCGAAGTCGATTACAAGCCCGGCCAGTCTTCGATCGCACACAAACACGAGGGCACAGCGATGGCTTACGTGCTCGACGGCGAGGTGATTTCACAGGTGAAGGGCGAAAAAGCCACCACTTACAAGAAGGGCCAGTTCTGGTACGAGCCGGCCGGTTCCGAGCATCTGGTGTCGAAAAATGCCAGTTCGACCAAGCCTGCCAAGTTGCTGGTGTTCATGGTGCTGGCCCCGGATGAACAGGTGCTGATCCCGCTGGAAAACTGATGGCTGCCTGATCAGCCATAAACGAAAGGCGCGAATCGAGCATTTGCGCCTTTTTTATTGCCTTGGGGCATTAACTGCAAACGCTTAAAGCCAATAAAACTAACCTCGCACAGGTTATTCAGCCAACGGTCAGGCCGGCAGGTTTACCCTGAATATCCGCCGATATCTTCGGCCCGTGCACACTCATCGACAGACCTTGTTTCACGGGAGAAACACCATGAAACCTGCGCTTCCCGCCCTGCTGGCGATTTCCGTTTTGCTGCTCTCTGCCTGCTCTGTTCCCACTGCCCCGCAAGCCGTCTCATCCCTCGACACGCTGCTGCCGCACCCGACCGGTCGCAGCGCTGCCACTTTGGTCAAGAGCGGTCCTGGCGTCTCGCTAGGCGTGATTTACAGCCCCGGCACCCAGGCCAATCGGCAATACCTGCGCGAGTACCAGACGAAGGCCGGCACCGGTTTTGGTCAGAGCCTGCTGGTGCAACCGATCCACGACGCCTACGTCGCCAGCTCCAGCCCGGATCGCGCGGTCGAGTGGGTCAACGCTTCGCTGCAACGCCAGTTCGGCTCGGTGACGGTGTACCCGGACATGCAAAGCCTGCGTGCCGCCAGGCCGGATGTGGTGGCGATCGTCGATACCCATAGCCAACTGATCACCTCGCGCAGCTCGGATATCCGCGCGGATGTCAGTGCCGATTTTTACGATGCGCAATTGAACTACATCGGCACAGCAAAGGGCTCGCAGGCGCGGGAACTGACCCCGGTGTGGGCGGACTTCAAGCGCTCGGAAGAGATCGTGGCGGATATCAATCAGCAGGAGGAATTGCAGCTGGCGGCGTTGCACGAGTTTGACCGTTCGCTGAGTAATCTGGTTGTGCGGCCGGGGGAGAAAGTGTCGATGCTTGAGGGTAAACCAGCTCAAAAGTTGTATTGAATGTAAGTGCCTCTTCGCGAGCAGGCTCGCTCCAACATTTGGAATGCGATCAACTGTGGGAGCGAGCCTGCTCGCGAAGGCGCCAGACCAGACACCACAAAAACCCTCAGACATTAAATCCTCGCCAAGACTGGCCATCCCTTCTTCCAAATCCACAATCATCCCCCGTTGTCCACTGTCAGCTTTGACAGTGGACAGCTTGGCCGCAACCTCCCCTAATACCAGCACTGCGTTGATTTGGCCGGTGCATATCGACTGATCGCTTTACGCAACAACTGCGTACTCGAGGAGCAGATCATGACTGGAGCCAAAACACCCGGCGTGCATAAACTGGACCCCACTTTCGGCCCGCGAAAAAATGGCCTCACCTGGTTCAAATTTCCCGAGCATGAAAATGGCTCGGCCGAGGGAATCACTGTCGCGCCTGACGGCAAGCTGTTAATCGCCGGCCATGTCGGTAACAAGTTCTCCATCGTGCGATTGAACGCAAATGGCAAACAGGACACTTCGTTTTCAAAGGACGGCGTGGCCAGCGGTATTTTCGCCCCTGGTTACAGATCCTTTGGCGGCAGTGTCACCATTCTTGGGAACAAGAACCTATTGCTTGACGGTTTCTTTTATCTACATGAAAAGGCACAGGCGCAGCGCGGCCTGGCAATGTTTCGCAGTGACGGAACGCCCGACACCCGATTTGGCGATGACGGTGTAAAACTCGTTGATCCGATTCCTTTGCCTGTCCTCATCCCTCCCGACATGCAACCGAGGCAAAACCGGACCACGGCAGCCGACTTGAGTGGCCGTTCCATCGAACTGGACAATGGAAAACTGATGGTATTGAGCAACCATCGATACTCCGTCAATGACCAATGCGGCCTTTTGATCAGGCTGCAAAGCAACGGCGATCTGGATACTACCTTTGGTAAAGGTAAGGGATACGTTGCGATTCGATACCTCGCGAACTTCACGTGGACAGGGCCAATGATCCGACTCCACGATGGCAAATTTGCCATCGCAGGAAACGTTTCAGGCAATTTCGGCTATCGCGCAATGATTGCCCTGTTCAGCGCCGAAGGTGAACCCGTCCTTGAGTTCGGCGACAAGGGTTATGCGCTGTTTGACGACCTGGACACCTTCAGCCAGATAAACGCGCTCGTCGAAATGCCTGACGGCAATATTGTGGGAATCGGCAGCGCTACCGACGAATCATATGTCAGCAAGGGTGTGCTTGTTTGCGTCAATCGCAAGGGAGACTTCGTTCAAGGCTTCAATCAAGGCAAGCCTGTCCAGACATCTTGGCCAAACGCCCGTTACGGCATCCAGTGGACTTCCGGCAAGCTGCGAGATGGCGGGCGCATCATAGTGCTTGCCAGCACACACGGCGAAGAAAACTCCGAAATTGTCATTGCTCAGTTCAAATCGGACGGACGTCCAGACGATTTTGCGGATAACGGTGTGCTTGTCATCAATCTGACCAACGTTCTCGACATGGGAGAATCCATAGCTCTTCAGAACAATCGGATTGTCGTATCCGGAACTTCATTGCCCTATCCTGACGGCGTGCGCTCCTTCGCCTTCCGCTGCGCTGATACGTTCTGAATGACAGACAAGAAAAAGCCCCGCCTCTTTCGAGAGCGGGGCTTTTTCATTCAGCCACTATTTACGCCAGTTCAAGCTCGGCATTCGCAGCAACCGCAGGCACGATGACTTGCCCGCTCAACGCCAGATCCAGCAGTTCGCGGTTGGCCACCGCGTACATGGCGTAGTCCGTACCGCTCGCAGCACGGATTTCCACCAGCATGGCGCGCCAGCGTTCGATCATGCTTTCGTGCTGGGCCATCCACAGCGCCAGGCGTGCTTCCACGTCCTGGGAACCGTCGCCCTGTTGCAGGACGGAGATGGTGATCGCCCGTTGCTGCCAGTCGACGTCATCACGGAACGCTTCACGGGCCAGGGCTTGCCAGTTGTTTTCCACCGGCAGAGCGCTGATCTGTTGCAGGTACCAGGTGATGTCCAGCGCAGAGCCGACGGCGAAGTAAGCCTTGGCCACTTCGGCCGGGTCCTGCCCGGTGACGTCGGCGGCTTCGATGATCGGCAGCAGCGTGTACAGGTGCGAAGTGCCCGCAACCATACGCGCCAGCAATTCCGGCACACCGGCTTCGACGTAGGCCTGATAGCGCGACTGCCAGTTCTCGCGGATTTCGCCGCTGAGCAGTTCGTCGAGTTTCAGGCCCAGCTCTTTCAGGTGCGGACCGAAATGCGCGACGTCACGAGCAGCGTTCTGCTCGTTGCGGCGGGCACGCAGGAACCAGCGCGTGGCGCGACGGCCCAGACGCATCAGCTCGTCCATCAGCTCCAGCTGCACGTCAGCGGAAACCTGATAGTCCAGCGCTTCGATCTGACGGAACCAGTGCGGGAGGTGGAAGATGTCGCGCACGATCACGTAAGCGCCAGCCACGTTTGCCGGGCTCATGCCGGTCGACTCTTTGAGTCGCTGCACGAAAGTGATGCCCATATGGTTGACCAGATCGTTGGCGATCTGGGTGCTGACGATCTCGCGCTTCAGACGATGGCGACGCATGGCTTCGGAGAACTTGCTGACCAGGGTCGGCGGGAACGCCGTTTCCATGTCGCGGGTCAGGTAATCGTCGTCCGGCACCAGCGAGCCCAGCAGCTGCTCTTTCAGGTCGATCTTGCTGTAGGAGATCAGCACCGACAGCTCAGGACGGGTCAGGCCGTGGCCCTCAGCGACGCGCTCGGTCAGTTGCTCTTCGGTCGGCAGGAACTCGATGGCGCGGTCCAGCTTGCCCCGGCCTTCCAGATCGCTCATCAGACGCTTGTACTCAGCGATGCGTGCGTAGGCACGGCGCGCCGCCAGGGACAGGGCCTGAGTCTGCTTGTAGTTGTTGCCCAGCACCAGATTGCCGACTTCGTCGGTCATGCTCGCCAGCAACTGGTTGCGTTGCTTGTCGGTCATGTCACCGGCCTGAACCACTTCGTTCAGCAGGATCTTGATGTTCACTTCGTGGTCGGAGCAGTCCACGCCACCGGCGTTGTCGATGAAGTCGGTGTTGGAGCCGCCGCCATTCAAGCCGAATTCCACACGACCCAGTTGGGTCATGCCGAGGTTGCCGCCCTCGCCCACGACTTTGCAGCGCAGCTCGTTACCGTTGACGCGCAGTGCATCGTTGGCCTTGTCGCCGACATCGGCGTGGCTTTCGGTGCTGGCCTTGACGTAGGTGCCGATACCGCCGTTCCACAACAGATCCACCGGCGCCTTGAGCAAGGCATTGAGCAGTTCGGTCGGGGTCAGCTTGTCAGCCTGGATGTCGAAGCGTTCTTTCATCTGCGGCGAGATCGCGATGCTCTTCGCGCTGCGCGAGAAGATACCGCCACCTTCGGACATGATGCTGGTGTCGTAGTCGGTCCAGGCCGAACGCGGCAGATCGAACAGACGCTGACGCTCGACGAAACTGGTCGCCGGGTTCGGGTTCGGGTCAATGAAGATGTGCATGTGGTTGAACGCAGCGACCAGTTGCAGCTTGTCGGACATCAAAAGGCCGTTACCGAACACGTCGCCGGCCATGTCGCCGACGCCAACCACGGTGATGCTGTCTTCCTGAACATTGATGCCGCGCTCGCGGAAGTGGCGCTGTACGCCGACCCACGCGCCTTTGGCGGTGATGCCCATTTTCTTGTGGTCGTAACCGGCCGAACCACCGGAGGCAAACGCGTCACCCAGCCAGAAGCCGTAATCGATGGCAATGCCGTTGGCGATGTCGGAGAACGTTGCAGTGCCCTTGTCCGCCGCGACCACCAGGTACGGGTCATCGTCGTCATGACGCACGACATTGACCGGCGGCACCAGCGCGCCGTCCTTCAGGTTGTCGGTGATGTCCAACAGGCCGGAAATGAAGATGCGGTAGCAGGCGATGCCCTCGGCCGCGATCTCGTCACGGCTGCCGCCCAGTGGCAGGCGACGCGGCAGGAAGCCGCCCTTCGCGCCCACTGGCACGATCACCGAGTTCTTCACTTGCTGGGCTTTTACCAAACCGAGCACTTCGGTGCGGAAGTCTTCTTCACGGTCGGACCAGCGCAGACCACCACGAGCGACGTTGCCGAAGCGCAGGTGCACGCCTTCGACGCGTGGCGAGTAGACGAAGATTTCAAACTTCGGCACTGGCTTCGGCAGCTCAGGGATCGCATGCGGGTTGAACTTGAAGCTGAAGTACGACTTGTTCTGACCGTTGGCGTCAGTCTGATAGAAGTTGGTGCGCAGGGTGGCTTTGATCAGGTCGAGGTAACGACGCAGGATGCGGTCTTCGTTGAGCACCTGAACATCGTCCAGTGCGGTCAGAATCGCTTGTTCCAGACGCAGTTGCTTGTCTTCCAGATCATCTTCGCTGAGTTTGCGCGCCAGATAGAAACGGGTCTTGAACAACCGGGTCAGCTCGCGAGCGATGTCGGTGTGGTTGTTCAGGGTGCTGGCGATGTAACCCAGGTCGAAGCCCAGACGAATCTGCTTCAGGTAACGGGCGTAGGCACGCAGCAGCGCCACGTCGCGCCATGGCAGACCAGCGGTCAGCACCAGACGGTTGAACGCATCGTTTTCGGCATCGCCACGCACGATGTGCACGAACGCATCCTGCAGGGTGTCGTTGAGTTGCTGGATGTCGAGGTCCAGACCTTCTGCGGCGGTGAAGGCGAAATCGTGAATCCAGAATTCGCGGCCGTTGGTGTGACGCAGGCGATACGGGAATTCACCCAGTACGCGCAGGCCGAGGTTTTCCAGAATCGGCAGGACGTCGGACAGCGCCAGCGGCGTGTCGGCGTGATACAGCTTGCAATGCAGCTCGCGTTGGCCGGAGACCTGACCGAGCGGCTGATAGAAGCTCATTACCAGCGGATTTTTTTCGTTGAGGCTCAGCAGGTGCTGCATGTCGACCACGGCCGAATGCGCGGCAAAACGCTCGCGGTAACCGGCCGGGAAGCCTTTCGGGAAGTCGGCCAGCACGTTGGTGCCGTGGGCTTCGCCGAAGCTTTCGACGGTCAGTGCGGCGTAGTCGTCCTGCCAGCTGCGGCAGGCCTGAACCACTTCTTTTTCCAGCAGCACCGGGTCGATGTCGAGACGGTTCTTTGGATCGACGCGCAGGATCAACTGCACGCGGGCCAGCACGGATTCCGAGAAGAACGTCCAGAACTCGCAGTCGGAGGCCTTCAGGCGCTCCATCAGCACTTGCTGGATCTTCTGGCGGACTTCGGTGGAGTAGATGTCGCGCGGCACGTAGGCCAGGCAGTAGCAGAAGCGACCGTACGGGTCTTTGCGCAGGAACACGCGGATCTTGTTGCGCTCCTGGATCTGCACGATCGACATCACGGTGGTGAACAGTTCGTCGACCGGGGTCTGGAACAGGTCGTCACGCGGCAGCACTTCGAGGACCTGCGCCAGTTCCTTGCCCAGGTGAGCCTTGGACTGGAAGCCCGAGCGGCGCTCGATTTCTTCGACCTTGCGGCGGATGAACGGGATGACCCGCACGCTCTCGCCATACACCGAGGAGGTGTACAGGCCCATGAAGCGGTGTTCCTTGATGACTTTGCCGTCGGCGTCGATTTCGCGGATCGACACGTAGTCCGGGTAGGCCGGACGGTGTACGCGGCTCGGGTGCGCAGCCTTGGCGAACGACAGCAGGGTCGGTTCGCGCAGGTAGGACACGGCGTAGTCTTCGATGCGCAGGTCTTCGTAGGTCAGGCCGGTGCGCAGCAGTTTGGTCAGGCCGAGGAAGGAGCTCTGGTCGTACTCGATGTGGCCGCCATCGGCCTGATCGGTAACCACGAACTCTTCGTAGCCAAGGAAGGTGAAGTGGTTGCCCACCAGCCATTCCAGGAAGCTCTTGATTTCGTTCTTTTCGTCGGCATCGACCGGGTAGGCGCTGTTGTCGAGCTGGGTGAGGATGTCCTGCACCTTGGCTTTCATCGGCTCGAAGTCAGCGACGGCGACGCGCACTTCACCGAGCACCTGCTCAAGCTCTTTGCTCAGCACGTTCAGCTCGGCCGCGTTGGCGCAGCGGTCGATTTCCAGGTACATCAGCGATTCGTGCAGCACGCCTTCGCCGGTGCTGCCCTTTGGCAGGACTTCCAGCAATTCGCCCTTGCTGCCACGACGTACGCTGAGCACGGTGGTCTGCAGGGTGTGAATGCTGTAGCCGCGACGGTTCAGCTCGGTACGTACCGAGTCGACCAGAAACGGCAGGTCGTGGTGCAGCACTTCGACCGCGGTGTGGGTCGACTGCCAGCCGTGGCGTTCGTAATCGGGGTTGTAGACACGCACTTGCGGTTGCGCGTGATCGAAGCGCTCAAGCAGGCGCCACGCAGAGAGAGTACAGCCAGCGAGGTCGGAGAGGCGACGTTGAGTCAGCTCGTCCAGGGAAATGATGCCGAAGAATTGTTCAGCGAACAGCGCCACTTGTGGCAGTGCCTGTTCACTGATGTGCTGCGCCAGTGCCGCTTGCAGTTGGTGCTGGAAGTCGGCTTTGCTGGCTGCGGTGAAGAACGCCATCTGTGGTACTCCGCTTAAGCTTGTTATTGATGGAAAGCGTCGCGTGCAACAGCCCTTTCGGGCCTCGTGTCGCCCTGTTCCTGATTCTCGGGCAGAGGAAACAGGGAGACAGGTGGGTGAAGCTGGACGGGACACTCAGGTCACATTCACCTTCCATGAATGAGCATCTGCAAAAGCGACTGCCAGCACTGCGGGCAATGCCTTTACGGGTGCTCATCCGTTGCGCAGCTTAATGGGTGCGACAATGTGTCTGCTTGCGGTGCTGCGACATATTCGGTCATTGGCACGTAAATGCAGGGTTTGGCCTGCATCAACACTAGCAGGCGTGCGCCGAAATGCAGGTTCGAAACCCCGGTTTCACGGGACTTTCGTGCCAGGTCGGTCGCCGAGGACGTTACATATCCGGAAACGAAAACGCCCAAGGCCCTGTTATCGACCCTGAGCGTGGCATCCGGTTCAGCGCCAGCGGTTGACGCGGATCAGTCCGGCAGTTCCTCAAAGGCTCTGAATTTGCTCACCGTGGCGCAGTCGTAGCACATCGTCTGCAGGATCTGCTTGTCCATGCTGGCGTCGATGTTGCTCGAATCGCATTCGCGGCAGAACAGGCGCAGATGGCTGAGCAAGTCGCTGTCGAACGCCACGGCAGAAAAGAATTGCGGGACCAGTTCGTCACGCCAGTACATGCCCGGCGATTTGGAAAATCCGGCGCCGCTGTCCTTGAGCACCACGTCGTAGAGCAAGCGCTGCAAGGCCGTTTGCGGTACTCGCGCATCGCGATGGGCGTTCTTGCGCCAGTTGCGCGCGAGCGCGTCCTGCGCCGTGCCCAGCATGTTGCGCGGAATGGTGTTGGAGGCGTGACTGCGCCCTTTGGAATTGCCGGTGGCGTAGAAGTGCGCGGCGTTCCTCACCGCCAGTCGGGCGAAGTAATACAACTGACTCACCGAGAAGTCCTGCAGCAACTGCCCGACCACCTCCTCGGCACGGGCTTCGGCCGTGAAGGCAAAATCCACTTCGGCGGCCAGCACACGAATGTACTGAATGGACGCTTCGCGGGCGAGACTGAAGACCAGCGAATAGATTTCGCTCTTCCAGGCGGCTTTTACGCTGCCAGACAACTCCTGATACAGCACCCGGTACAAATTCTCGCGGGTACTGCGCGCCACGCCGTCGAGCGTGACGCTGGGCAGCCAGCGCACCGCGCTGTAGTCGCGGATATTGCAGCCCTCGCTGCGATCGAAGGCGTTGATGTCGGAATCGGGGGAAACTGCCAGCACTCCGGCTTCGTGCAGGCTTTTGAGCAACTCTTCACGGGCCTCGAACGTCAGGGCGAGCAGTTCTTCTCTGGATGGCGCATTCAACGGCGCAATCCATTCAACGGTCGCGCCGTAACCATCATCCAGCAAGGCGAGCAACGTCAGCTTCTGCACAAACCCCAGATTGGCGTAAGGCACTGCGGGGCATCGCGCGCCATATCGAGCTTCCAATTCCAGGCGATCACGCGCGGCCCGGGCGGCAAGCTGCTGCTGGCGCACCTTGAAACATTCTGTGCAGCTGCAAGTCGTGTGGCGGGTATTGGTGCCGGGAAGGCTTTGCTGGTGCTCACAGCGTACGCATTTGAATGTACTGCGCAGCGAAAGCGGAGTACCTCTGGCGTGTCGGCGGATCCACATCGGCAATTTGCAATAAGGACAGCTGAGGTTGGCACTGATAACCGGGGGCAGAACCTTGAGCAGACTGCGCACCGTTGCAGGGATCTGAAATTCCGCCATCAGCGCGGCAGTTTTTTCGCCTTCGAGATAGCGCTTGTAGATTTCCTCGATCTGCTCATCGGACAGGTGGCGAATTTCTTCGGCGCGTTCGAAATATTGAGTCATGGCAAAGGTCCTTTTTTGGGGTTTTGGTAACGCACTCCGTTGCGCAAGAGCGGCGAAACTAACGGTAAAAAGGCGGCGATCACAAGCGAAAAATCGCAATTTCGGGTGGATTTTGCCCATCCGGTAATTGCCTTACGCCGGCGTCGGATTTCCCCTTCTCGCTGCTCGGAGATGGGCGACGGAAATGTCCTGCTTTGCGACTTTTTGCCGATGCAGGCAGCGCAAATCGGTCGAGACTGGCAAAATCGCGCCTTCGAACAGACTCACCGCCGCCACTGCGCAGGATTTCCCCCATGCAAATGACCACCGCCCTACTGATCGTCAACCCGTGCGACGACGAAGAAGACAACATGGCCATGCTCTGCTGCCACAGCGACAAGGGCGAGATGTTCCTGATGAGCCGTTATCCGGATGAGGATGAGCTGGAGATCACCCTGGATGGCGAGCCTTCGACGCTGGAGGGGGTAAAGGTCACGCTGACGTCGAAACTGCTGAAGATCGAGATTGCTGCGGCGGATGCCGATGCGTTGAATGGCGATGATGTGCTGGAGATCGCGTTCAACCCGGATATGGTGGATATTGATGAGGTTGTCGAGACTTTGAAGAATATTCTCCATGGGACCGGGACCTTTATCAGCGAAGTTTGATGTTGACCGGGCTGGCCCTTTCGCGAGCAGGCTCGCTCCCACATTGGAATGCGTACATCAGACCCTGTGGGAGCGAGCCTGCTCGCGAAGAGGCCGGAACTGCCATCCGATAAATTTCCTGCTGACGGAAGATCAAAAGATCGCAGCCTTCGGCAGCTCCTACAGGGGATCGCATTCAAGCCGGGAAGCTGCCAAAAGCCGCGATCTTTTGCTCTTTTGCACAAAATGCCGTTAGTCGCCGCCCCCCACGATGGATTAAAGTAACGCCCCCAGCCCCGGCGTTATCCGAACACCCCGGCCACCCCCTTTCCAGGAACAGTCACCGATGGAACATCGTGAAGCGCTGCTGGCGCTGCGAACCTTTCTTTCAACGCAGATTCTCGGCCAGGAAAAACTCATCGAGCGTTTGCTCATCGCCCTGCTCGCCGACGGCCATATGCTGGTCGAGGGCGCACCCGGTCTGGCCAAGACCAAAGCGATCAAAGAACTCGCCGAGGGCATCGAAGCCCAGTTCCATCGAATTCAGTTCACCCCCGACCTGCTGCCGGCCGACATCACCGGCACCGAAATCTATCGCCCGGAAACCGGCAGTTTCGTCTTCCAGCAAGGGCCGATCTTCCACAACCTGGTGCTGGCCGACGAAATCAACCGTGCGCCGGCCAAGGTGCAATCGGCCTTGCTCGAAGCAATGGCCGAGCGCCAGGTCAGTGTCGGCCGCAGCACCTATGAGCTGTCGCCGCTGTTTCTGGTGATGGCCACGCAGAACCCGATCGAACAGGAAGGCACCTATCCGTTGCCGGAAGCCCAGCTCGACCGTTTCCTCATGCACGTCAAGATCGGTTTCCCCGACGCCGCTGTCGAACGGCGCATCCTCCAGCAGGCCCGTGGCGAGGCGCTGAACGGCGAGACCAAGCCCGAGCGCCGGGTCAGCCAGCAGGCGATCTTCGCCGCCCGCAAGGAAATCCTCGGTTTGTACATGGCCGACGCCGTGGAGGAATACCTGGTGCAACTGGTCATGGCCACGCGTAACCCGGCCAAGTTCGACCCGGAAATGGCCGAATGGATCGCTTACGGTGCCAGTCCGCGCGGTTCGATTGCCCTCGATCGCTGCGCCCGCGCCCACGCCTGGCTGGCCGGTCGCGACTTCGTCAGCCCGGAAGACATTCAAGCGGTGCTGTTCGACGTGTTGCGCCATCGCATCATTCTGTCGTTCGAAGCCGAAGCCGCTGGCATCGATCAGGATCGCGTGGTGCAGCGGATTCTCGACGTCGTCGCCGTCGCTTGACCCCCATGAACGCCGCCCTGCCCTCCGAACCCGGTATCCGCATCAGCCTCGCCGAGCTGATCGAGATGCGTCACCGCGTGCGCGAGGTGCAACTGTTTTCCACGCCGAGTCAGCGCAGCCCGCTGATCGGCCTGCATCACTCGAAATTCCGTGGCCGTGGCGTCGACTTCGATCAGGTGCGGGTGTATCAGGCCGGTGACGATGTGCGCACCATCGACTGGCGCGTCACTGCGCGCACGCAGGAGCCGCACACCAAGCTGTTCCATGAAGAACGCGAGCGGCCGATTTTCATCATGGTCGAGCAAAGCACGCGGCTGTTTTTCGGCTCGGGGCTGATGTTCAAGTCGGTGCTGGCGGCGCAGGTCGCGGCGTTGATCGGCTGGGCCGCGCTGGGGCACAACGACCGCGTCGGCGGATTGGTGTTCGGCGACAACGAGCACTACGAAATCAAGCCTCGCCGCAGCAAGCAGAGCCTGCTGCAATTGCTCAACCGCCTGGTCAAGGTCAATCAATCGCTGCACAGCGAGCGCGAGCCGGATCGCGATGCCTTCGGCGTGGCCCTGCGCCGCGCCCGAGAAGTGCTGCGCCCGGGCAGTCTGGCCATCGTCATTTGCGACGAACGCGCGTTGTCCGACAGCGCCGAGCAGCAGTTGAGTTTGCTGGCGCGGCATTGCGATCTGCTGATGTTGCCGCTGTCCGACCCGCTCGATCACGCCCTGCCCGCCGCCGGCCTGCTGCGCTTCGCCGAGCGTGGCGCGCAGCTGGAAATCGACACGCTGAATTTCGACCTGCGCCAGACCTACCGCGCCCAGGCCGAAGCGCGCATCGCCCGTTGGGAATTGCTCGCGCAAAAGCTGCGGGTGTTGCTGATGCCGTTGAGCACGCAGAGCGAAATGGTCGAGCAGATGCGCGAGTTCCTGAACCCGCAGCGTCCGGGGAAAGGTCGATGAACGGCCTCGAACAACTGCAACCGCTGATCTCGCCGCCGCCGATCGCCTTCTGGCCACCGGCGCCGGGCTGGTGGCTGCTGCTTCTGCTGTTGCCGCTGCTGGGTTTTGCCGTGTGGAAGCTGCCCCGCTTCATCCCGATGAAAAAACGCCCGGTGGTGCGCGCCGAGCAACCGCTGGATCCGGTGCGCATCGCCGCGCTCGCCGAACTGGCGCAAATGCCGAAACCCTACGACGGCGCTCCGGCCGGCGCCTGGCTGCAACAACTCAACGGCCTGCTCAAACGCCTGTGCCGCAACCACTATCCGTACAGCCAGAGCCACACCCTCAACGGCCGCAAATGGCTGGCCTTCCTCGATAACCGCTGTCCCGCTGCCGGCCTGACGCGCTGGATGGTGCTGGTCGAAGGCGCGTACAAGCCGGAATGCAAACTCGACGACAAAGCCATCGCCGGCCTGACCCAAGCGGTCGACACGTGGATTCGCAAACATGTTTGAGTTCGCCTGGCCGTGGATTTTCGTGCTATTGCCGCTGCCGTGGCTCATGCGTCTGGTCCTGCCGGTGGCCGACAGCGGCGAGCCGGCGCTAAAAGTCAGTTTCCTCGCCGACCTCGAAGGCCTCGCCCGCCGCCGCGCCCGCGCCAACTTGCCGGCCTGGCGGCAGCAGGCGCCGTTTATCCTGTTGTGGCTGATTCTGCTGATCGCCGCCGCGCGCCCGCAATGGCTCGGCGAACCGCTGCCGATTGCCGCCAGTGGCCGTGATCTGCTGGTGGCGGTGGACGTGTCCGGTTCGATGGATTTTCCAGACATGCAGTGGCAGGACGAAGAAGTCAGTCGCCTGTCGCTGGTGCAGCATTTGCTCGGTGATTTCCTCGAAAGCCGCGACGGCGACCGCGTCGGCCTGATCCTGTTCGGCAGCCAGGCCTACCTGCAAGCGCCGCTGACCTTTGACCGGCGCACCGTGCGCGTGTGGCTCGACGAGGCGCGGATCGGCATCGCCGGCAAGAACACGGCGATCGGCGATGCCATCGGCCTGGCCCTGAAACGCCTGCGCCTGCGCCCGGCACAAAGTCGCGTGCTGATTCTGGTCACCGACGGCGCCAACAACGGCGGCGAAATCAATCCGCTGACCGCCGCAAAACTGGCGGCCAGCGAAGGCGTCAGAATCTATCCGATCGGCATCGGCGCCAATCCCGAGGACAGCGGCTCGACCGGCCTGCTCGGGGTCAATCCGAGCCTCGATCTGGATGAACCGGCACTCAAGGCCATCGCCGAAATCACCGGTGGCCAGTACTTCCGCGCCCATGACGGCCTGGAGCTGCAAGCGATCAAGGACACCCTCGATCAGCTCGAGCCGGTGACTCAACAACCGACTCAGGCACGCCCGGCGCAAGCCTTGTATCACTGGCCGCTGGCGCTGGCGCTGTGGTTGAGTCTGTTGCTGGTCGTGCGCGAACTGTGGCCGGACAATCCGCTGCAACGCCTGTTTACCAAGCAACTGTATTTGCAAAGTCCGCTACCGGACTGGCGTCAGCGCTTGCAGCGTTTGCGCCTACGGAGGCGCCGATGATCGCGCTCTGGCCGCACTGGTTCCGCCCTTGGTGGCTGCTGCTGTTGCCGCTGCTCGGCTGGCTGCTCTGGCAACTCTGGCACCGACAGAAACGCGCCGGCCGCTGGCAGATGATTCTGCCGCCTGCATTTCACGCTGCGCTGCTCAGTGGCGGCAGCGGGCGCCAGAGCAAACTGCCGTGGATCGCCCTTGGCGTGGCGTGGTTGCTGACCATTCTGGCCTTGCTCGGGCCGAGCTGGGAGCGCGTCGAACAGACCAGCCAGAAACCCGCCGACCCGCTGGTGGTCGTGCTCGAATTGACCCCGGAAATGCTCGCCACCGACTCGCCACCGACGCGTCTGGAACAGGCGCGGCGCAAGCTATTCGACTTGTTGCAAGCGCGCAGCGATGCGCAGACTGCCATCGTCGTCTATGCCGGCAGCGCGCACACGCTAGTGCCGCTGTCGGATGATCTGGCGACCAGTCGCAATCTGCTTGACGCGCTGAAGCCGTCGCTGATGCCGGAAGCCGGCCACCGCGCCGATCTGGCCGTGGACAAGGCGCTGGCCTTGCTCAAGCAAGGTGCGCTGGGACAGGGACGGATTCTGCTGATCGGTTCGTCGCTCAACGAAGAGGAGCGGCGCGGTATTCGCCGTGCTCTGAATGGCGAGTCGACGCAACTGCTGATGCTCGGCATCGGCACCGCCGAAGGTGCGCCGATCGCCCAGGAGGACGGCAGCTTCCTCAAGGACGAGCAAGGCGCGATCCGCGTGCCGCAACTCGACAGCCCGGGCCTGGCGACATTCCTCAACAGCGTGGGCGGCGAGTATCACCCGGCGCGTCTCGACGAGGCTGATCTTGGCGCCCTCGGTTTGCTCAACGGCCCGCGCAGCCTGCGCGACGACGGCCAGACCGTGCGCCTCGATACGTGGGCCGATCAGGGTTACTGGCTGCTGTTGCCGCTGTTGTTGCTGGCGGCGTGTGCCGGGCGCCGTGGTTGGCTGTTCTGCCTGCCGCTGCTGTGGTGCCTGCCGCAACCGAGCTACGCTTTCGACTTCGAAGACTTGTGGTTGCGCCCCGACCAGCAAGGTTTGCACCTGCTCAAGCAGAAACGCCCCGCCGAAGCCGCGCAGCATTTTGAAGATCATCAGTGGCAAGGGGTGGCGTTGTACGAGGCCGGCGACTACAGTGGCGCCGCTCAGCGTTTTGCCGAGGGCAGCGATGCCCGCGCCCACTACAATCGTGGCAACGCTTTGGCGAAAAGCGGTGAGCTGGAAGCGGCGATTGATGCCTACGAACAGTCGCTCGAGCTGCAACCGGATCTGCGTCCGGCGCAGACCAACAAGGCGCTGGTGGAAAACCTGCTGAAGCAGAAAAACGCCCCGCCGCCGCCCGAACCGGACAACCAGCCCAACGAACAAAGTCTGCCCGGCGATGAGCCTTCGCCCACCACCGCGCCCCCTCCGGCGGTGAGCAGTGAAACCCAGAGCGAGGCGCAACCGGCCGAGTCGGCCAGCGAACCGCCGCCGACCGCCCCGCCGCTGCCAGGCCCTCACGAAATCCCCGGTAGCAACGAGGAAGAGGAAACCGACACGGTGCCGACCCTGCGCCCGAGCGAGAACAACCTCGAAGGCGAGCAGCGTCAGGCGCTCGAACAATGGCTGGGCAAGATCCCGGACGACCCGGGCGAACTGCTCAGGCGCAAATTCTGGTACGAACAGCAACAACATCAGGATCAGGAAAACAATCGATGACCCGCTTCACCGCTCTCTTGCTGCCCCTGCTGATCTGCACGGCCACCGCTCAGGCGGCCGAGCTGACCGCCAGCGTGGATCGCAGTCGCCTGAACTCCGGCGAGACGGTCGAGCTCACCCTCGAAACTGACGACGTCACCCAGTTCGGCAAGCCCGATCTGTCGGCGCTGGAAGCGCTGTTCGAAGTGCGCGGCACGCGCCAGGTCAACCAGCTCAACACCCTCAACGGCGACAACCGCGCGACCACACGCTGGATCATCACCCTGCTGCCGAAAGAAAATGGCAGCGTAGTGATTCCGCCGCTGCAACTGGGCGAAGCGCAGAGCCAGCCGATCACCGTGCAGGTGATCGCCAGCGACAACCGCGAAGACAACAACAGCCTCGATCCGGTGTTCATCGAAGCCAGCCTCGATCAGACCAGCGTTTACGTGCAGGCCCAGGCCATACTGACCCTGCGCATTTATCACTCGGTTTCGCTATACGACGACAGCAGCCTGAGCCCGCTGCAAATCGCCGATGCGCGCATCGAACAGCTCGGAGACACGCGCACCTATGAAAAGGACATCAATGGCCTGCGCCACGGCGTGATCGAGATGCGCTACGCGATCTATCCGCAACACAGCGGCCTGCTGACGATCGCCCCGCAGACGTTCAGCGCCACGCTGGTTGATACCGCGCCTTCAGCAGACGCCTCGGGGCCGAAGCCCGGCAAACTGATGCGCGTGAGCTCGGCGTCGATTCCGCTGACGGTCAAACCGAAACCGCTGACCTACCCGGTCGATGCGCCATGGTTGCCGGCGCGCAACCTCAGCCTCAGCGAAAGCTGGAGCCCGGAACCGGATCACACCCAGGTCGGCGATTCCCTGACCCGCAGCCTGACCCTGAAAGTCGAAGGCCTCGCCAGCTCGCAACTGCCAGCCCTGCCCGCCACCGACGTCAACGGCCTGCGCCGCTACCCCGACCAACCGGTGCTGAGCAACCAGAGCAGCGACCGCGGCATCATCGGCAGCCGCGAAGAACGCGAAGCCCTGGTGCCAAGCCGCAGCGGCGCGATCGACCTGCCAACCGTCGACGTGGTCTGGTGGAACACCTTCGAAGACCACCTCGAACACAGCAGCCTGCCCGCGCGCACCCTGCAAGTGGCGAACAACCCCAGCCTGCAAATCGACACCCCGGCCGGTACCCTGCAACCGAGTACGCCCGACAACGACACCCTGTGGTGGTGGAAACTCAGCACGCTGATCCTCGCCTGCACCACCCTGCTCGGCTTCGGCCTCTGGTGGCGCGCCCGCTGGCAACCGGCAATCCACCGCGCCGCTCAGACCGGCCCGAGCCCACGCACCCTGCTCGACGACATCAAACGCGCCAGCCAGGCCAACGACCCCCACGCCACCCGCCAGGCACTGGACGCCTGGGCACGGCAACAACCAGAGACTCTGGCAGACATGGCGGCGCGGTTTGTGCCGTTGTCGGATGCGTTGGACGGGCTGAACGGCGCGCTGTACAGCGAGACCGGGCAGCACTGGCAGGGTGAGGATTTGTGGCGGGCGATTCGAACTATTCCCGCCGCCGAGCGCGTGCAGGATCCGGTGAGTGAGAGTGGATTGCCGCCGCTTTATCCGAAGTGAAAAGCGAAAGATCGCAGCCTTTGGCAGGCCCTACGGATTGTGTAGGGGGCTGCCGAAGGCTGCGATCTTCTGATCTCAAAGTCGGGGATCAATACTCGAATTTCGTTTTGACTTGTTCGCCTTCGCGGTAGGAGAGGACGAATGACTTCCATGGCTCGCCGCGCTTGATTGCGCTGTCCTGTAATTCGCGGACCAGACGTAGAATTATCGCGCCGTTGATGTCTTCCTCGACATTCCAGTCCTCGACGCCATCTCTCTCAACGCACAGCTCCGTCTCGATGTAACCCTCCCCCAACTCCACGCCATAACGGAACGCGTCATAACCATGGACGATGCCGGCTTCGACCACCTGAAAGATCTCTTGGACGATCTTTATGTCTTCGGTAATCACTGTAAAACCTCCAGATTGCGGCGAATGCGGGTTTCCTCAGAGTGGCGGCACAGATGCAGAGATCGTGGGTTGCGCAGTTTGATCCGCTGTAGGAGTCTGTAGAGAGGTCAATAGCTGAAATTCGTTTTCACCTGTTCGCCCTCGCGGTATGACATGACAAAAGATTTCCAAGGCTCTCCACGTTGCACGGCGTTGGCTTTCAGTTCTTTTGCCAGAAAATACACGTCGGAAATATCAAAATCGATCTCGGCATCCGTCACTTCAATGCCGTTCTTTTCGACGGTCAACTCGGCCTCCATAAACCCCTCTCCCATCTCGATCTCGTAACGAAAAGAGTCGTGGCCGTGGACGATGCCGCCATGAACGATTCGGAAAATGCTTTTAATGACTTCTAGATCTTCGATGACCATGCCTGTCCGTTCGACGTCCCGTGGTTCAATAACCAAATTTCGTTCGCACTTGTTCGCCATCGCGATACGAGAGCACGAAGGATTTCCATGGTTCGCCCCTTACTGCTGCATTTTCGTGAAGCTTCTCCACGAGCATGTAGATTTTTGAATTATTGAAATCCGTTTCGGCATCCCATCTCTCAACACCATCTTTCTCAACGGCAAGTTCAGCTTCCATATAGTTACCGCCCCATTCGACGCTGTAGCTGAAAGCGTCGTAGCCATGAACGATCCCGCCTTCCACCAACCGAAAGATCTCTTGGACGATCTTCATGTCTTCAGTAATCACTGTAAAACCTCCAGAGTGCGGTGGAAGTGGAGTTTCCTCAGAGCCATGAAAATGAAGGATTACCTATCGGTAGGCAGGTTGATGTACAGGGATTTGATCAATGCGTCCTCACCGTCCTCGATGTCCGGTACATAAAAGCTTATACCAAATTCGCTAACGTCAAACCCGTCATCGTCAATGACAGGTTGAATGCCGTTACTGCGGAACAGACTCAGTATGCGAGACAATTTTTGTCCCACAAGTTTGTGCCCAATCCAGGTGACGCCGCTTCTTTCGAAAAACTCCGCACCTTTCACGACATCTCGATGGTCATAAAAGACATGCAAGTCGTATCTTACAAACGCATCCGTCGTATTCAACGAGGCAGCCGTTTTCTTGAACTCCTCAAAATCACCACCCAAAATGCTACGCACCTGCGTTCTGGACAAGGTGCCATTCAGAGGTCCTACCGTTCCAAATACCTGGAATGAAAAATCCACCGTCATTACCTCCTGAAATCGTTCGGATCTATTTTGGAGGCGTACTCCAACATTTGTCTGATTCCTTCATCGTACTTGTTGCCAAACTAACTTCTGATGTCGTTGACGTAAAAAGGGACAGACCACGTTTTCGGAGTACTTTCCAAACATGGTCTGTCCCATTATCCCTTTTCAGAGATTAAATACGGAGCGAACATGCTCGGCAAGTCCAGTTAAATCTTCGTAGGCCAGTGGACCGAGTGAAGGTTCATGAGTAGACAAGTAGACGGCTGCTGTCATATTTTTTTGCGAGCCACAATCACCAACTTCCACAACCTTGACGGTGCAATCATCCAGTTGATCCCTGGGAGCCCTTCTCGTGGCCGGCCTACAAGCGACCATGACAAAGCCCCCTCATAGCTCTCCACCGCGGCTTTCAACTTGTCGATGTCAACCTTGTTAATACACTTAAACCTGAAAGCGACGAAAGGTGGCAGCGCAGAATGATCCTCCCGCTGCATTTCATTGCCGACCCTAATTTTGGGAAACCGCTGTTGGTACTTTTGCCACTCCAAGACGGCAATTTCAGCAATATCGTTCAAGAGACGGCCTTCTTCATTCTCAACTGTCATAAATCAAAGACCTTTCAATTTATCTGAAATTCTAACACCGTCTGGATTCATCCCTTCGATGTGCGGCTCCCAATCACCTTTCGAGAGAACCGGGGACAGACCACGGATTGTTAAACGTGGTCTGCCCCGTTTATCCTCGCTGAACAATTTCCTCTTTAATGTATGAAGAGAAAATCCCATCGCCCTCATCTAAATGTAATCGACCACATTTTGGACAGCGATATACAGTAAAAGCCCCATCGCTTATCGCATCATAAAACCCTTCCTCGGAGAGTCCACGAGTTGAAAGGATGCCACCTATAGCATCTATCGTTGTCTCTGGAACCAGAGACAACTCGGATTCAGAAGTACCATGGGACAGGTTAATCACATGACCGCAGATACAAGCGAATTTCGACATGACTATTTACCTCCTTGAGGTCGGTTAAAGCGAACAACAGAGCCATCGGCTTTCTGGAAAAATATCGTCTTGATGTTCTGAGCGTTCGACTTACCCCACATACGACCCGCTATCGAAGACATATCCGCTGCGGAAATATCTGCCTGAACAATCACACCACTGGCCTGACTCGCTTTCTTTTCGATATTTTTCAGGATGTTTGAAGGATTAAGATTTTGTGGGGTATACACGTCAATCGGGCCTAGTCCTTCAATCATCAAATCAGCAGTACGTTGCCCCTGAATTCCTTGGGATGACGCGGTTGCGAGGAACGTAACATCATAACCCAGACGAGACAGTTCCTCCCCGGCCCGTACCTCGTTTGCGTCAGGTATGGCACCTGACTCCGTCGTTATCGTTCCAGCCGTGCTGTACATATTGCCTGGCGATGGGCCTGGATTTACGGCTGGGGACGTAGTGCTCCACCCTTCCCCGTTTTCAATTGTGCTTCCCCCTGTGCTGCTTGGCGAGGAAGGCTCAATGGTATATCCGCCGGCGCTGACAGGATGAAGAACGTCAGTATCGACCACAGGATTGATCAACGTCCCAAACTTGGGGTCCAGCATGTGTATTGGGAATGCCGTACCTAGTATGGTTTCCCACAACTCTGAGGCCAACTTGACACGTTCTTGTAGTTGCAACCCTGCATCTTTAGTGGCCTCCATCAACCCATTCACCGCCTCGCGCATCGCCTCCTGGTTCTGCGGCGAAGCTGCAACTGTCAACAGCGCTCCGGCAAGCACGGCCAATGCACCTCCGGCTGCCACTACAGGTAGAAACTGCGATTGCCCGGTTGCGGGTGTTTGCAGGCGCTTGAAGGCATACAGCAGGCTCAATGCTAACTCAGGATTGGTCTCTCCAATTTGGTTGATGCGGTCAATCATGGCTTGCGCCTCGGGAGACGAGGCGCCGTTCATCATGCTCGCGATCACTATCTTGATCGTTTCCTTTCGAGTGGATTCATTACGCATGCGCTTGAGAATCACTCGAGTAGCGGCTCGATTGGCCAGAACGAGATTCGCGCTATTGATTCCATTGCCAACGACGAAAGCGTTCGTGGCGAAAACCAGATCTACCAGTTTGTTCAACGACTCGAGGCTGTTCTCACCGTACTTCTCCGCATTTTCCACCCACTGATTGAATGTCTTTTCGGGATTCATGACAGCGCTGATCGAGGAGCTGCTCACGTAAAGATCCGTTCGGTGCTCGTCATCACGAGTCACCTCATAGGCTTTACCGACATCACGATTGAGCCCTGCGGTCGAGTCCTGGCCCGTCTGCTTATCGTGACGAACGACAATTTCACCCGTGCCCACCGTCGCATTGAGGGTTTGTTCACGATCCTTGTCATATTTGTAGCCCTCTACCGCCCAACTGCTTTTACCATCGCCTTCCATCCCCTTGTTGGGTTTGTCGGCTTGGGAACCACCGCCACTGCCGTAACTGCCGCTAACATTGAGGTAGTAACCGTGCTCGTTATCCTTGCCGGTGATATTGCGGTAACCGAGGGTGTCGGTATCGAGTTTCAAATTGCCGTTGTCAGCGGTAATCACCGAGCCATCTAGTTGAGTATGTTTTTCGGTTCGGATATCAATTTTGCTTTTGCCACTGATGGTGGTCTGGTTTTCGACCCAATTGGTTTTCCCGGTTGTCTGCCCATAACCGAGCGAACCACTGACAGTCGCGCCGATACTCACCGCCACGGTAAGGCTAGCGTCAAGTTCCTTGCCTTCGACCTTACCGGTATTGGGCACCGAGGTCACAGTAAGGTTACGCCCGACATCTCCTGTGACTTCGTCCCCTCGTAAAGTGGCACCGGCGATATTGGTATCACGGCCGCTCTCAAAATTCAGGCCCTTGCCTGCATACAGATAGGCTTCTTGCTGCTCAACCCCTTGACGTTTGAGATCCCCCAAACCGACGTTGACAGAGCCGTAGAAGCCGAAGCCGTCCTGCCCGGCGATCACTCCGCCCTCAGCGCCCCAGCTACGACGATTATGGTCACTGCTGTAGGCATTTTGTGTGGAGAGGATATTCAGATCATTGCCAGCCTTGAGATTTATATCGCGCTCAGCAATTGCCCTTGTGCCAATCAGCGTCAGATCGTTTTTGGCATCCAGGTTGATGCTGCCACCGGCATTGAGTTGTGTCGGCGTGGAATTACCCTGAGTGGAATTCTCTTCGCTTGCGGCGTTGCTGATACCAACGCCAAGCTTGAAGCCCCCCGTTGTGCCTCCCTTGAGGCCGCCTTTGCTTTGAGTCTGATTGCCTTCGCTACCGTCAGCACCATGGGCAACGTCAAGCGTGATATCGCGACCGGATATGTTGATGTTGCGGCCAGCGTCAAACTTGCTGCCGTGAACCACGACGTCATTACCCGCGTCAAGCGTGATGTCATTGGCTGCCGACAGTGTCGAAGGACGATTGGTAACCGATGTTTGCGTCCGGGTCTGGCTGATGCTCGACGCCCCCGCGTGGCTATCGAACGTCGCCCCGGCGAAAAACTGGCCCAGGGTATCGACCGACTTCAATACACTCGAGCCTTTGCTGACGCCATCCTGTCCTTTACCGGTGCCCTGGAGGGTGTCGAGTGTATTACCAATGTTGTAGGCGACCGTGGTCGTAGTACCGTTGCGTTTGATGCTGTCCCAAGTGGTGATCGCTTCGGCCTGCTCTGCCGCATCAATGTTGATGTCACGCTCGGCATTAATCTTCAGATCGATGCCCGACTGCATGTCCGACCCTTGCAGATTGACGTCACGACCGGCGTTGAGGTTAAGGTTCTGCCCGGCAGAAATCGAACTGCCCGCAGCGGTGTGCCCGCTGCTATTGACTCCGTTCTTGATGGTTTCATTGCCGACAAAAGTGCTGAACGAGTTGCTATCAATGGTTTGTTTGATGCCATAGCTTTTGTTGGTTTCCCAACTGTTGTCGCGGTGTTCATCTGTGCTTGCAACCACGTTTACATCGCGGCCGGCATGGAGATTCGCATCATGATTTGCATTGATGCCGCTTCCGATAATGTTGATGTCCCGAGTCGCTTTCAGGATTGCATCGTGACCGGCATTAATTTCGCTGCCAACACTCGTGGAACTCACGACTTCACGTCCGCCCTTGTGCGACGCATTAGCCGTGATATCGGCGCCAGCACCCGGGGTGCCCGCAAACAGTCCAACTGTGTCCTTCAGAGACAGACCCAGCTTTTTCTTGAACTCTTCAGCGCGGCTGTAGGCTTCGTTGTCAGCGGAGGAAAGATTGATGTCACCCGTCTTATCCAGAAGTCCGGCGTGCAACTCCGCATTGTTGTTGGCGTTGATGACGCTGGCATTGAGATTGATATCCCGGCCGCCGATGATAACGGCGTCGTGATCGGCATTGAGCTCGCTGCCGACCTGAGTAACGGTTGTTTGCAAATGGCTGCTGCCACTTTTCGACAGGCCGAAGGTGCCGGTTTTGGTTTTCTTGGTGTATGTACCGGTTTCTTCGGTGGCGGAAAGTATCGCCACGTCATTTGTCGCACCCAAGACGAGGTCGTTTTTGGCGTTGAGCTGGCTGCCAATGATGGTGACATTGCGCCCGCCATCCAGACTGACAGCGCCGTCTTCGTCCTTGGAGGCGTTGACGGTCAGATCACGGCCGGCCTCAATTACCGAGCCAACGTTTTCGCTCTCATAGCTTTCCGATTGAGTGGTTTTGCTTCGTCCGAACGAACCCTTTTTCTTCTTGTAGTAATAAGACGAACTCTCATCCTTCGCCGAAGCTACGGTGATGTCCTGTTCTGCATCGAGGCTGATGTCCTCGGTCGCTTTGATGCGGCTGGCAATGATGCCCAGGTCGTTGCCGGCGTTCAGCGCGATGTCACGGCCGGCGTTCAACACCGAAGACTGCTGCGTGATGCTATGGGTTTCGTTCGCGCGCTTCTTGCTGCGCGAAACGTAGTCGCTTTGATCGGCGGCCGAGGTGATGACGATATCGTTGCCCGAATCGACGCTGAGATCGCGCTTGGCGTCCAGTCGACTGGCCACAATCGCCACGTCGCGATCGGCACTGATCGACAGATCCCGCCCGGACGTCACTTCAGCGCCGTGCTGGGTGATGGTCTGGTTAAGGAAGTTGCTGCCGCGCGAGTCGGTGCGGCGATCCTGGACCGAGGTGATATTGACGTCGCGATCCGCATCAAGCGTCATGTCCTGACCGCTTATGAGCACACCGCCGATGTTATTGATATCGAGGCCGGCCTTGATCGTCAGATCGTTGGCTGCTTCGATTCGCGCGGCGTTGTCCAAGTAGTCACGATGGAACACGTTGCCACCGCGGCTGACATCTACGCTGTTGACGTCGCGCTGGTTGATCACGCTGCCGTTGGTGGCTGTCAGGCTGACATTCTTGCCGGAAATGATGCCGCCGGACTTGTTGATGATGTCGTTGCCGGCCTTGAGCGTCAGGCGTTCGCCCGCTTCGATCAGGCCGCTGTTGGTGAGGTTATTGCCTGCTTCTGCCGAGAGGTTGTTCGAGGCGCGCAGCGTACCCGCGTTATCGAGATTGCCGCCGGCGATCAGGGTCACGTCTCCACCCTGAATCAGTGCCCCATTTGGCGCCAACCGGTTATTGGCCTGGGCCAGATACAGCACCGGCACCAGCACTTTTTCACCATTCACTTCGTGCTCTTCAAGCCAGACGATGTCATGGGTCAGTGCTGCCACTTGCTGCGCGGTCAAGGTGACGCCCATCGACAGGTTGAGCTGGTCCTTGCTGGCGATGGCGTTGTTCATCAGGTACTTGAACATCGCTTCGTCGGAAGTCTGGCCGTCGATGAAGCGCTGACCAGTACGGGCGACCACGGCCTGCTGCACCAAGCGTTGTTCAAACAGGCCGTCGCCCAAGCGCTTGGCGCTAGTGTCGGGGTCGTAGCCGAGCTTCTGCAGCAGGTAATCCGAACTCTCGAATTTTTTCAGGTCGGTGAGTACCGGATTGGTTTCGATCAGGTATTTGTGTGGGTTGGAGCGCACGCTGGTGTCAGGCAGACCCTGTACACGTGGCACGTCAAAGGAAACATTGCCACGATCAGGCGCTGAAACCCGGACAAGTCCGCCGCTCTCGGCGGCATTGACGCTGATCATTGCGGTCTTGTCGTTGAGATTCAGCGACTGACGATCAGCCAGTGCCAGTTCACGGTTTTTCACCGAGACCGGGGCGTTGTCGTCGATCTTGAACTCGGTAGCATGTCGGACCGGCATCCCGCCCGCATGTGTCGAGGGTGCGGCGCTGATAGAGCTGATCTTCCAGGCTTCGGCGGCCACCATCGCCGGTTCGCTACCGTCCTTTTTGCTCAGACGGAACAGGCCGTTGTCGCCGCTCGGCAAGGTGAAGCCCGGCAAGGCCAGGGGGTTGACCTGCTGTTGGGCCAGATCTGGAGGTAGCTGCGCGTTGATGCGAATGACGGTTGGCGTGACCTGGCCGGCCAGTTGGGTGGACCCCAGGCGCGATGCTCCCCCGACCGATGCGTTGCCGTTGCGGACAACACCGTTGTCGATTTTGTTGGTTGCGTTTATGTAAACGGTGCCACCGGCCTGGACGACCGCGTTTGCATTCGATGTCGGGGTACTTTCAGTGACGGTGTCTCTGGTGAATACCGCGTTCTTGAGAAAGTCCGGGGCCTCTGCACGAACGCCGGTGTCATAACTGGGCGCAGCGTAATGGAGCTTTCCAGAATCGTATTCGACAGCGATCGAGCCGAACGTGAGGTATCTGATAGCTTCGCGACCACCCTGACGCCCGCCAATCCGGGTCAGCGACTCAACGTCATTCATATCCCAGACGTGAATATTGGGAACCATTGTTCTTTTGCCGTTCAGCGCTCCGATGTAACCGGAGTCGTAATCCGGATCGTTGGCCGCGTTGTAATTCAAAACGTCCTGCCAGAAGCCCCAGCTTCGGGCTGCACGCGGCGCATCTAGCCAACGCGTAACGGTGTAATCCCCCGCCGTCGCCCCTTGGTTAGTAAAATTCTCAACGTTGAATGTAAGATTTCGACCAGCGCTGACAACCGACGCATTATTGATGAATTCGCGTCCGTTCCCCGTAAGGTCGCGCCCGGCCGTCAAGGTGCCTGATGCCGAATCCCTGACAATGGTTGAGTGGTATTTTTCAACCCAGACCAAGTGACTCGGCAGGCGACTTTCGAAATTGATGCCACTGAACGAGGTGCACGTCGTGCATCGAACACCAATGGTTCCCGAGACCAGCCCGCCACCGGCAGCAACTTCAAACACATCCTTGCGATTCTCGATGTGATCGGCCGACAGACTCAGATCACCCACACTTTCGATGGTCGCCGAAATGTTATCGATCGAAGAACTCCAGCCGTTGCTGTCATCGCGGGCAATACTGATATTGCCTATACCGTAGATGTCGGCGTAACGATTGGTGAGCGACCCAACGCGCAGGTTCATGTCACGGCCGCTGAAGATCAGCCCGTTCTCGTTGAGCAACGAATCACTGTTGATCCGCAGCTTGCCGGCGCTGCCCAACGTCCCGTTGTTGACCAGCGACGCGGCATTAACGGCCAGGCTGTCGGCGGAAGTGAGCCGGCCCAGGTTGGACAGGGTGCCACGGCTGGTGACCGTGGCGGTCGATGCACCGGTGATGCTCGCCACGCTGCTCAAATCGATGCGCGAAGCCAGCAGCCCCAGATCGCCGACACTGCTCACCCGCCCATTGCCGCCGTAAGTCCCGCTCAACTGAATATCAAGCCCGCCATCACTGGCAATCAACCCCTCGTTCGTCCAGTTCCCGCCACGCCCCACCAACTGATTCGAAGCCAGCAATTGCCCACTGGCCGTCTGCACGAAATTGCCGACATTCACCGTCAAGCGACCCGCCTGGATCACGCTGCTGTTGGTCCAGCTGTCCGCGTTCAGGGTCAGGCCGCCACGGGTCACCAGTGAGCCGCCGGCGTTCATTACGTTGGTGGTGGAGATGCCGAATTCACCGAGGCCGACATGGGTCACTGTGCCGCCAGCGTTGAGCAAGCTCGGTGCGGCGAGGGTGAAGTCGGTGTTGGCGGTTTCCACCAGGCCGTTGCGGTTGTCGAACTGGCTGCCGATCTGGAAATCGGTTTTGCCGCTGCCGCCGAGGGCACGCAGTTTGCCGCTCTGGTTGTTGAGGTTGGCGGTGCGAATTGCCAGGGTGCTGGCGCTTTCGATCAGGCCGCCGTTGTTGGCGAGATTGCCGCCAAGGCCAATGTCGATGAGGCTGCCGCTGACTTGGCCGGCCCTGTTGTTCATTGAACCGGCGATGACGTTCACCTGGCCGCGGGCATAGATGCCGCCGCCACTGTTGTCGAGGGCGTTGCCGCCGGCGTTGAGCAGGATGTCGCCGCTGTTGGCGGCAATGCGCCCGCCGTCGCTGTAGATGCCGCCCAGTGCGCGCAGGTCGAGGCGGCTGCCTTCGATCTTGCCTGACTGGCCGTTGCGCAGCACACCGGTCAGACGGGTTTGCAGCAGACCTTTGAGGCTCGACAGCACGCCGCCTCGGCTGTCGAGGCTGGCGGCGGTGAGGTTCAGATCGCCGTTCTGCGCAATGATCTTGCCGCCCTGGTTGTCGATTGCGCCGTTGCCCGTGTTGACGGTCAGCGCGGTCATGCTTTGCGCCGCGCCGCCGGCGTTGTTCAGTGCGGCTGCGGTGAGGATGGCGTCGGCGGCGCCGCTGGAAATCAGGCCATCGCCGTCGTTGCGCAGCAGGCCGCCGGCGGTGAGATTCAGTTGGCCGCTGCCCGCGATGGTGCCGCGCTGGCTGTTGTTCAGATCGCCGCTGGTGAGCAGGCTCAGCAGGCTCTGGCTGATCATCTGGCCGCCACGGTTGTCGATGCTGGTCGAACGCGTCAGCACTAGCGGCCCGCTGCTGCCGAGCGTGCCGTTGACATTGGTCAGCGCGCCGAGCAGGTCGAGTGTGACGCGATCATCGCCGACCAGACTGCCGCCGCTGTTGTTCAACGCACCGCCGGTGAAGGTCAGGGCTTTTTTCGCGCTCAGGTTACCCAAGGCGTTGTTCAGACTCGCCGCCCGGATATCGAGGGTGTCAGCGCTTTTGATCAAGCCGCCGGAAGCGTTGCTGATTTCACCGCCGAGCACAGTTAAGGTCTGCTTGCCGTCGCTGGTCAGCGTGCCGGCGCTGTTGTTGAGGCTGGCGGCCTTGATGAAAAGCTCGCCCTTGCTGCCGACGCCACCCTGGCTGTGGTTGATCAGCGCGCCGCTGAGGTCGATGCTGACATTGCCGAGCTGGCTGGAGATCGCGCCTGCGAGGCTGTTATCGATGTTCCCGCCGGACAGGGTCACGCCAGTCCAGCCGGAGATGAGACCGCCATTGTTTTTCAGCTCGGCCGCCGTGAGGGTCAGTTGCTGATTGCTGATCAGGTTGCCGCCGCGATTGTCCAGGCTGTTGGCGCTGAGGCTGAAGCTGTTGACGCTGGAAACCTCACCTTTCTGGTTGTTCAGGTCACGCAGGCTGGAGATGCTCAGCACGCCTTTGCTGTTGATCACGCCGTCCTGGTTATTGAGGTCACGCAGATGCGCAATGCTCAACGCGCCTTTGCTGCTGATCACCCCGCCCTGGTTGTTGAGGTCCTGCGCGGTGGCGCCGAGGTCGATGGCAAGGCCAGCGGCACCCACCAGCGTGCCCTCCTCGTTGTTCAGGCCGGTGCTGTTGAGGGTCAGTTGTTGCGCGGCGCGGATGCTGCCCTTGTTGTGGTTGTCGAGCAGGCCATCGACGGTCACCGAGATATCGCTGTCACTGAGCAGTACGCCGCCATCACTGTTGTCGAGACTGGCCGCGCGAACCTGCAATGCTGCTGCCGCGATCGTGCCTTTGATCGAGGTCAGGGCCTTGTCGAGGGTCAGGCTCAGTTTCTGATTGCTCAGCACTTGGCCGCCGCTGTTGTCCAGCGATTTGGCAATCAGTTCAAAGGCCTGCTCGCTGGAAATCTCGCCGCCACGGTTGTTCACCTCAGCGAGATTTTTCAGCAGCAACTGCCCTGGCGCATTGATCACCCCGCCGTGGTTGTTCAGCGCACCACCGTGCAGGTCGACGCTGACGCTGGCGTGGCTGCTGAAGAGTTTGCCGCCCTGCTGATCGAGGCCCTGAATATCGGCAGTCAACGCATTGCCAGCGCCGAGGCTGCCAGCCGTGTTGGTCAGTTTGCCGGCGCTCAACTCAAGCTGATCGGCGGCGTAAATGCTCGCCTGACTGTTATTGAGTTCGCCGGTAGTGATGTGCAGATTGCTTTTGCTGCTGATCACGCCTTTCTGCTGGTTGTCCAGCGCGCTGCTGGTGAGCGTCAACGCTGCATCGGTCAACAACTGGCCACCACGGTTGCTGACCGCACCGCGTGTGTCGACGCTGAGCGCTTTGGCGCTGGACAGCGTACCGCCATCGTTATTGAGGCTTTGCGCATCGATCGCCAGCGCACCTTCGCTGAACAGACTGCCCTGCGCGTTGTTCAGCTCACCCGAAAGAGTGATGGCGAGGTCTTGTTGCGTGGCCAGGCGAGCGCTGTTTTCCAGACTTTTGCCGACCAGCGTCAGGCCGGTAGCGCCGGACAGCACGCCGTTGTTGCGGTTGATCACCTGGTTGACGGTCAACGCCAGATTGCCGCCCGCCAGCATGTAGCCGCTGTCGCTGTTGTCGAGCCAGGCGCCGATCAGGCTCACGCCGGCCTTGCTCGACAGTTCACCGCTGCGGTTATCGAGACGGTCGACGACCAGTTGCAGCGCTTGGGTCGAACCGACCAGGCCCTCGCGACGGTTATCCAGACGCGCCGCCGTGAGCGTCAGGCCCTCGTCGGCGATGACCACGCCAGCCTGGTTGTCGAACAGATCGGTGACGGTGAAATCTACCGTGCCGCGCCCGCGAATCTCACCGCCGCTGTTGTCGAGGCTGGCACTGCGCGCTCGGAGGCCAGCGGAGGCGATCAGGCCTTTTACGTTGCTCAGCGCACGGTCGATGACCAGGGTGAGTTTTTCATTGCTGAGCAGCTTGCCGCCGTCGTTGTTCAGGCTTTGTGCGTTGAGATTCCAGGCTTTGGCAGCGGAGATTTCACCAGCGCTGTTGTTCACATCCTTGAGGTTTTTCAGCAGCAGTTGGCCCGGCGTATGAATATTGCCGCGCTGGTTATCGAGCAGGCCATTGTTGAGGTCCAGGGTCAGGTCGCCGTTGCTGAACAGCTCGCCGCCGTCCTGCTGCAGCGAGGTGACGGAAGCCTGCAGAGTTTTCTGGCTGCCGATGATGCCGCCGGAGTTATCCAGATGCGCGGTGGTCAGCAACAGCGTGCCGTCTGTGGCGAGGCTGCCGCCCTGACGGTTTTTGAACTCACCGGTGTTCAGGGTCGAATCATCTTTGGCACTGAGGATGCCGTTGTCGCTGTTATCGAGACTGCCGCTGGTGAAGGTCAGACCCTTTTGCGAGGCGATCAGCCCGCCCTGATTCTGCACGCCAGCGACGCTGGTCAGTGCCATCGCTTCCAGGCTCGACAGCTTGCCCAGGCGATTGTCGAGGCTGCCGAGATTCAGGGTCATCTGCCCTTCACTGCTGATCAGGCCTTGCTGGTTGTCGAGGGCATTGTCGAAGGTCAGGTCCAGTGTGTTCTGGCTGACGATCCGCCCGCCCACGTTGCTCAAACCGATGCCGCTGAGCGTCGCCGCGCCTTTGCTGAAAATCAGGCCATTGGTGGCATTGATGATCTGCGCGACTTTCAGGCCCAGCGTAGTGTCGGACAGCACCTTGCCGCCCTCGCTGTTGTCCAGGCGTGCGCCATCGATATGCAGGTCGAGTTGGCTCGAAAGCGTACTGGCGCGGTTGTCGATCTGGTCGACATTGACGGTCAGGGTCTTGAGCGACCCGACCAGGCTGTCCTGGCGGCTGTTGAGAGTCTTGCCGGTGAGTTTCAAATTGCCTTCGGCAACCAGTTCGCCGGTTTGCTGAGTCAGGTTGTCGATGCTGGCGTCGACATCGCCCTTGCCGGAAATCCGTCCGGCATCGTTGGTGACATCCCGTGCTTTGAGGTTCAACAGTCCGGTCGAGGTCAGCAAGCCGCCGTTGCTGTTGTTCAGCGTACTGCCTTCGAAGGTCAACGCTGCCTTGCTCTCGGCGCGGCCCTTTTCGCGGTTATCGAGATTATCGATCAGCACCGTCATCGCTTTGTCGGCGCGCAACACACCCGCACGGTTGTCGGTGGTGGCGCTGCTGACGGTCAGGGTGTCGAGACCGGAAATCTTGCCGGCGCGGTTATCCAGGCGCGTGGCCTGCACGTCCATCGCACCGTTGGCCAGGATCAGGCCCTTGTTCTGGTTGTTCAACTGGTCGCTGATGCGCGTGGTCAGCGTGCCTTCGCTGGTCAGCTGGCCTTGCTGGCTGTTGTCCAGTTGTTGCGCTTTGATCGCTACGGCCTGTTTCGCGCCGATCCGTCCGGTGCGATTGTTGATGGCGCCGAGGGCGGTGATGTCGAGCAAACGGCCAGCGGTGATCAGGCCGGCGACGTTGTCCAGCGAGGTGACCGTGAGTACTACGTCGCTCTGGCTGCCAAGTTCACCGTTGCTGTTGAGCAACTGACCGATGTTGCCGGTGAGTCTGCCATTGCTGGTGAGCGTGCCTTGATTGTTCAGCACCTGATTGCCAATGAGGGTCAGGCTGTTGTTGCCCAGCACTTTGCCGGCGTTGCGGTTGTCCAGCGTGCCGGCAGTGATGCTTGTGGTCTGGCCACTGAGCAGACCATTCTGGTTGTTGAGGGTTTGCGCGGCGTTGACGGTCAGGTTGCGGCTGGCGCTGAGGCTCTTGCCACTGTTGTTCAAATTCTGTGCGCGAAGGCTCAAATCACCGTTGCTGTTACGGCCGCCGTCAGCATTGACGCCGGCTTCGATGGCGCCGGCGTTGGTCAGTTGCCCATCTGCGCTAAGCACCACGCTGTCGCGGGCGGCCAAGGTCTGGCGGTTGGTCAGGTTGCCTTGGGTCTGCACATTGAGCGACGTGCCGGCGTAGACCGGTCCTTGCGCCTCAAGGCTGGCCGCTTTGACGTTGACCGCGCCGGTAGCCGAGGTGTCGGCCAGGCTCAGTTGCCCGTTCGCATCGAGCTGAATATCACCACCACTGGCGATCATTTTGCCGTCGAGTTTCACCCCGACCCCGGCCTCGGTGCCGACCAGTTTGATCGCCCCGGCATACATGCCGCCGAGTGCCGAGGAGTCGATGGCCAGTTGCGGTTTGGCGCTGCCGTCGTCGGCGCGGGCCGTGGCGTTGAGGCTGTCGGCGTTAACGTCGTTGCGCCCGGCGACGATGGTCAGGTTCTGTGCTTGGATCTGCGCATTGATCTTCGCGCTGCGGGTGATGATTTCGAAGCGGTCGATATTGGTGGCGTTGATGCCCGCGCCTTCGATAGCCACGCTGCCCTGATCGACCTGAAAGCGATCCAGCCGACCGTTTTCCAGCACCGGTTTACCGGTAGTCAGCGTCACCCGTGGTGCGTTGATGAAACCGCAGCCATTGCAGGTAATGCCATACGGGTTGGCGACAATCACTCGCGCTGACTGCCCGGCCACTTCGGTGTAACCGCGCAACTGACTCGGGTTGCCGCTGATGACTTCGTTGAGAATCGCCTGCGCCGAACCGCTGTTTTTCAGGTTCGGGTTGCCGATGACGTGACCGCCCAGTTGCGTGTTCGAAGTTTGAGTCGCGCCGTTGTTGAGGATGACGCCCTGTGCGCCGACGTTGTAATCGTGGAACTGGTTGTGCGACAGGCCACTGGCGTTGGGCGTGGCGATGTTGACGATCGGCACGCCGTTGCCGGCACGGTCCAGCGTGGTATTCGGGTTGGCCACGACAATGCCGTCGGCCTGCGCCCACAGCGGTTGCCAGAACATGACGTTGGCCAGCAGGAAGGCCAGTCCGCGCTTGGGCATGCCGAGGAACTGCTCGCGTTTGGCCGTAGCGGCAGAAGGCTGGCGAGCGAGGAATGCGTACTGGCGAACGTCCATGTAGAAGATCCTGCAACGGGCAATAATCGGTCTGATCAGGTGCCATGCTCGGCCGTACAGCGGCTCGGATGAGCGCAAAGCGTCGCTGGCATCCCTGCAATAGCGCACTAGTATCAAAATAGTGGCGCGATATTAGATGGCCACTATTTTGGCGTCAATTAATGGATGCGTTGAAGAATCGATTTCGATGAGCGGTACAGCTCAAATCCGTAGGCAATGAGCTTGTTAACGGATCTATTTATCAGCGTCGGTTTGCGAGCGCGGGTACGCCTTCAGGGTTACTCACGGTTCATCCGAAGTAACCTCTGTAAGATTCCGGATGATCCCTTGTAGGTTTCATCCCGAGTGTTCGATTCCTACGCAAAACACAGAACGATCTGACTGCTGTCGTTTTTCAGATACACGCACATTTCTCTGTCACAAACAGACACAGGGAAATGTGCTCAATGATGCACCCCGCCAACCTCGCGGCAGCCGCCGCGTCCAAAGCCCCGATCATCGGCCCCGCCGCCTGCCCCTTGCGCAACACCCACGTGCAACTGCTACCCCTCGCGTACGGCCTTGTCGAAAAACCCTTCGACCCCAGCAGCGAACTCACGCTGCCGTACACCCTGACCACGCGCCCCATGGGCATCCGCCGCCTGCGCGATGGTTGGCTGTACATCGTCGACAGCCTCAGCGGTGAGCTCTATGAATACCGCGTGCTTGAAGGCGTCATCAGCGCAATGCTGCATCGCGGCAAAAGCGTCAGCGAGGAGCAGCGCAGCGCCATCGAAGAACGTCCGGCGTTGATCTTTTCGCGCAAGAGCACCCTTTACGTGACCTTTGCCGACGTGCAGTTGAGCGCGGCGAAGTGCCAACAGGTGCTGGACAGCGCGGAGGAACGCGAGCACTTCATGCAGGCGGTCGATCTTGGCCCGGTGCATTGTCTGATCGGCGGCGAGCATTTGCTCACCGTGGCCCAGGCGAAACAGTGGCTGGCGGAAGTGGCCTGCACAGCGAAACCGCTGGCCGAGGCCGACGCCACGCGGATGCCGACGGTGCAGGTCAGCGATGCGCCGGAGCACGAACGCGAACCCTATCTGTGGGAAAACCCACGGCGTTTTCGCGAGGCGCATATCGGCGAATTTCTTGGTCGGGTGCGCGGGCCTTATCAGGACGACACGCTGTTTCTGCTGGTCAACGACGACCTCGGCGTGATGCGTGATCTGGCTGATTATCAGGACCTGGTGGTCGGCTGGGTCGAGCAGTGGAGCAACACCGACAACAACGAGCGCGACTATCTGTTGGCCAGTTACATCGAGTCGCTGAGCCAGTTGGGGGCTCAGGATTTCGACTCCTTGGCCAAGGCCAGCGACGATCCGCGCGCCCAGGCATTGTTTGCTGAACTGGAGCAATTGCCCGAGCCGGATCGGGAAAATACCCGGCAGGCGCTGCTTGAGTATTTGAACAAAGGTGGTGAGGTTGTCCCGACCGATACTCAGGCTCGACCTGAACTGCAGCAACAGCGCGAAAAGGCTTTGGACGAGTCATTGGCGCTGAACCGTTTCGACGGCGTCGCCCCGGATTTCACCGCGCACGCTCGCGTCACCGCCGAGGCGGACCGACGCTTTTACACCCGCGAATATTTTGCTGAAGTCGCCCCGGCCGACTTCGTCGAGCGTCATCTGAGCACACTGGTCGAGCTCGGCAAGGATCAGAACAGGCGCATGAAAGACGTGCTCGACGGCCCGCTGCTCAGCGGCAAACGCGGCATCAACGACCTGATCGACCGTCCGGCCATGGACGAGGTGCTGAACAGTCATCGCGACAACCTCGGACGCTGGAATCGCCTGCTCGAACGCATCACCGCCGACCGCGCGCAACTGCTGTGCGCCGGGCGTTTCCATCGCTCGGCGTGGTATTTCGACGGCCAAGTGCAGATCGATCAGGCGCTCGCCAGCGAATACGCCTGCCTCAAGGACATCGGTCGCAGCGACGCGGCCAATGAGCAAATGCTCGGCTACCTCGAACAACACCCGCAACTGACCCGCCCGCTGTTCTACACCTTGCCGCTGCGCTTGCAGACCGAACAGGCCGGGCAATATTCAACGCTGTTCAACGCCGGCATGGCGATGTTCAACAACCTGCCGGACTGGCTGGCCAAATTGAAGAGCATCGAGCAGCCGCAGCTGCCGGCCCTAGACGATCTGCCGGCACACAGCCGCGTGCTCGCCGATGCCGTGCAGGACACCTACAGCCCGGCGCTGAACCTCGGCCTGAGCCGGGCGCTGGAAGGTTTTGATCTTGCCGGCGAGAAAATCCCCGACCTCGACGAACTGTTCCAGCGCCTGCCCAAAGCCCTGCGCCTGCGCGTCTTCGACGCCGCGCGAACCAGCGGCGTGACCTTCACTGTGTCCACTCCGGCGGAACAAGCGGCGCTGCAAGCCACGATCAAGGAAGTGCTGCGCGAGCGCGACTACCTGAAAACCCTCAACCGCGAACGCAACCAACTCACCCACAACAAAAACCGCCAGGGCCACAAAACCGCCCGGGCGGTGGAATTGCAGCAGGAAATCGTCCGCGTGCGCACGCAATTGGCGCTGTTCGAAGGCCGCCTTGCGGCAGCGTTAAGCCCGATTGACGAACTGCCAGATCGCTCGGCCCGACTGTATGGCGCCACCCCGGCGAAAGCGGGATTGACGGTGGTGTTTCCGCCGGCGCAGCAAGGGGAATTGCGCGGGTTGCTGGAGAATATTCGCGCGGGGGTGGCGGGGGTTTCGAAGGCGAGTCTGGTGCGGACGGAGGGGATGGGATTGTTGGTGGTGTTGGTGCAGGTGGTGAATTTGGTGGGGGCTTTGCGGGAACTGCGTAGGCAAACAGCGAATAAACGAGTTTGGCAGCCATTCGCCAATGCGATTGTCGCTACTGGGGCTGCAGGATTTACTGCCGCGCAAAGTCTTGGGGATACAGCCTTGAAAAACCGCAGTTCATTTCTGGCGACGAATCTTCAGCAGGCGGCGCTGAAAAACGTGCATGTGCAGTTGGGGAAACTGCATATTGGTCTGGGCAGTTTCACCTATGCCTTGGGTTTCCTGTCTTCGCTGCAAAGCGTGAAAAGCCATTATGCAAACTGGCAACAGGCCGTTCGCGGCGGAAGCTTTCACGCCGAGAAAAGCACTGCGTTGGCCGCGATTGGCGCGTTGGGTTCAACTGCCAATAACGGGTATGCCTTGAGCCATACCATTCACGCCGGGCACAGAGTTTTGATCGCCGAAAACGCAGCGGCAAGAGCCGCAGCCTGGGCCGCTGCTGGCACACGCCTGTCTACTGTTTTCTTTCGTTTTAACCTGGGCGGTGCGTTATTCACTGTGCTTGAACTATCGGGGGTCTGGCTGTTCAGCCGTTACAACATCAGCGCGCATGATAAATGGCTGAAAATAACGCCATGGAGCCGGGATCCGGATATGCGTGGTGATCATTCGCTCAAGGATTATCAAAATTATCTGGCTTTTTTGATTCACGCGCCCTATGTGCAACTCGGCGTGCAAGCGCATGACTCTCGACTTAAAAGCTTGCTGCTGAAAGCCAAGCCCAGCGATATCCATCTGGTCCTGCCTCGATTGACCTTGAAGGATCTGACACCTCCCTTGGGTGGGAAGCCGACGCATCACTTAGGTATCGGCGCGCACCGCATTTCAGTTCCATTACACAGCCGAGGAACGCCACGAGAACAGCGGGACGTCATCAGCGACGAAATCGTAAAGAGTCTGCGCATCGTCAAGTCCATGCCGGAGGGACTGGTGCTCTGTCTTCAGTACCCGGTAGCGCCCGACTCGGAATTTACCCCAGCAAAAGAAACACTCGAGCTGGCCATCCGCATTCAGGCTCTGGATGAGAATGGTCAATGGGTATCACGAACTCGGGTGATACATGTTGAGCCTCGCGGGAAAGGTCATTTTCCGGTGGTTTCACCTGAGCTTGTAAAAGACAAACCACCTGTACTGTTCATCGAAACACAGTTTCTGGACCCAGCCGACCATGCCGAATGACCAAGACAACGCAAGCAACCAGGCCAGGCAGGCGGGAGATATCGAACCGTTTCCAAGCGGAAAAATTATTTATCTGGCACCGTTGCCATTGCCTACCGTACAGCAACCCTTTGGACCGCAAATCGGTGAACTGAATCACGTCTTCATGGAATTCGGGATAGGACCGCCGCAAGTGTTCATGTGGCAGGTAACAGTAGGGTTGCCCTTTAGTGCAACCTTCATGATCACGTGCCTTTTTCCCGCAATTGCTGGTTTTATGTTTTTTCTGGCAGGTTCGGGGTGGAATGACATATGCGGCGCCATCGAAGGAGTTTTCGATGCTTTGATTGGTACGGGCTCTTTGACCATTTTTTGTTGTTTGTGTATTAACCTGGGCGTCTGGCACCACGTCCACAAAAAACGCCTCTCCCTCATCCCAACCCGCTTCAACCGTCAACGCCGCGAAGTCTGCTTCATGCCCGAAGGCGCCACCGAACCAGTCTTCGTTCCATGGGAATCGCTGTCCGCCTGGATCATCGAAGCCAAAGGTGCCAGCCAGTTCGGCGTCCATCGCCAATACGGCATGGGCATCGGTTTTGATCACGGCGAAACCCTCACCAGCCTCGAATTCCAATGCGCCGGCCTGGAGCTTGCGATCAGTCACTGGGAAGCGATTCGCGGTTACATGGAGTACGAAGTCAACGACCTCAAATCGATCCAGGACCTGCAAGACCTTCAAGGCCTGGACGACCCGCCCCACGAAGGCCTGCATACTTTCCGCAATGCCCGCGCGCGGATGCATCAGCAGATCCGTGAAGGCCGCCGCTCGCGGTTGTCGGGGTTCTTCTGGTACCTGTATCACGTCATGACTTTATGGACGATTCCAAACCGTCTGCTCGAATGGGAAATTCGTCGGCTGGAAAGAATCGGCAAACAGGCGCTGCCGGAAATCATGCGCGAATGGTCCGAGCCATTGCCGAAAGAGCAATGGGCCAAGCCCAGCGAAGAGCTGTTGCGACTGAGCGAACAAGTGCGGCAGATGCACAAGCGCCAGCCGCATCGGCAGATTACCGAAATATTCGCCGCTGTCGGTGCAAGCAGACACACGACAAGGCAAGGGGCGTGATTTGCCAGTAAACTCCCCTCCTCTCGCCGCCCTTTGTTCCTCGCGGCCACCCTCTTGATCAAAATGCGGAGTCCACCTTGCGTCTGTTCCACACCTCCGACTGGCACCTTGGGCAAAACCTGCACGGCCAGGAGCGCGATTTCGAGCACGCGTGTTTTCTCGAATGGCTGCTGCGCCAGTTGCACTTGGCGCAGCCGGATGTGCTGCTGATCGCCGGCGATATCTTCGATACGGTCAATCCGCCGGTCAAAGCTCAGGAACGCCTCTACGATTTCATCGTCAGCGCACACGAACAGCAGCCGCTGCTGACCATCGTGATGATCGCCGGCAACCATGATTCCGGCTCGCGGATCGAGCTGCCGGCGCCGTTGATGCGGCGTTTGCGTACTCACGCGTTGGGTCGGGTGCTGTGGCTGGATGACGGGCAGCTCGACGCCGAACGTTTGTTGCTGCCGCTGCCGAATGCGCAGGGAGAAATCGCCGCGTGGTGTCTGGCGCTGCCGTTCTTGCGCCCGGCGGAAGTCACTGGCGCGCATTTGGGCGACAACTATCTGCGCGGCATCGGTCAGGTGCATGAATGGCTGATCGCGGCGGCGGATGCCAAGCGCCAGCCCGGTCAGGCATTGATCGCTATCAGCCACGCGCACATGGCCGGGGGTTCGGTGTCGGAGGATTCCGAGCGCAGCCTGATCATCGGCAATGCCGAAGCCCTGCCCGCCAGCCTGTTCGGCGAAAGCATCAGCTATGTCGCCCTCGGCCATTTGCACAAGCCGCAGAAGGTCAACGGTGAGGAGCGCATCCGCTACAGCGGTTCGCCGATTCCGCTGTCGTTCTCCGAAATCGGTTATCAGCATCAGATTCTCGATGTGGTCCTAGACGGTGAAACTCTGGTCAGCGTCGAGCCGAAACTGATCCCGCGCTCGGTCAATCTGCAGCGCATCGGCCCGGCGCCGCTGGCCGAGATTCTGCTGCAACTGGCCGACCTGCCGAACATCGATCTGCTCGCCGAAACCCAGCGCCAGCCCTGGCTCGAAGTGCGCGTGCGCCTGGATGAGCCGCAACCGGATCTGCGCCATCAAGTGGAAACCGCACTGCAAGGCAAAGCCGTGCGTCTGGTGCGCATCGCCGCTGAATACGCCGGCAATCGCGGCGCCGATGGCAGCGATGAAAGCAACACGCTGATCGAACTCGACCAGCTCACCCCGCAGGAACTGTTCAGCCGCGCCTGGCTCGACAATTACGGCAACGAGGTCGACGAGCAGACGCTCAAGGACTTCGCCGAACTGCTGCAGGACGTGCAACTGGAGGGCGAGCAGCCATGAAAATTCTCGCCATTCGTTTGAAGAACCTCGCCTCGCTGGCCGGGCCGTTCGAGATCGATTTCACCGCTGAACCGCTGGCCAGCGCCGGCCTGTTCGCAATCACCGGCCCGACCGGCGCTGGCAAAAGCACGTTGCTCGATGCATTGTGCCTGGCGCTGTTTGGCGCTGTACCGCGCCTGAACAACACCGGCCGCGATGCCAAAGTCCCGGATGCTGACGGTGAAATCGCCACTGGCGACCCGCGCACCTTGCTGCGACGCGGCACCGGTGAAGGCTATGCCGAAGTGGATTTTGTCGGCGTCGATGGCCGCCGCTATCGCGCGCGCTGGGAAGCCAATCGTGCTCGCGAGAAGGCTGGCGGCAAGCTCCAGGCCAGTCGGCAGAGCCTGCGCGACATCGATCAGGATCAACTGCTCGCCAGCCAGAAAGGCGAATACAAAACCCAGCTGGAAGCCGCGCTGGGCCTGAACTATGAACAGTTCACTCGCGCTGTGCTGCTGGCGCAGAGTGAGTTCAGTGCGTTCCTCAAGGCTGACGACAACGACCGCAGTGAACTGCTGGAAAAACTCACCGACACCGCGCTCTACACCCGCCTAGGCCGTCGCGCCTTCGACAAGACCAAAGAAGCCCGCGAAGCACACAAGCTGTTGCAGGATCAGGCCACCGGTGTGACGCCGCTGGCACCGGAAGCCCGCGCCGAACTCGACGAGCGTTTCAACACCGCGCAGCAACAGATGAAGGCGCAACAGGCGCAGCTCAAACAACTTGAGCAACAACACAGTTGGCTGAAGGATTTGCGTCAGTTGCAGGACGCGCAAAAAGCCGCCAGCGAACAACTGCAAACCGCGCAAAAGCAGTGGCAGGCACTGGCCGGCGAGCGGGTGAAACTGGCGCGTCTGGAACAGCTTGGCCCGCAACGTCATCAGTTCGCGCGCAAGGCTGAGCTCGATGCGCTGCTGACGCCACTGGCGACGCAGATTGCCGCGCACACCCAACAACACGCGACGCTGGGCGAACGCCAGACGCAACTTGCGCAAAACCTCGACGCAGCGAAAGTCGCCCTGAGCGAAGCGCAACAACGCCAGAGCGAAAACGCGCCGTTGCTGCGCCAGGCGTTTGAAGAGCAAAGCACCCTCGCCCGCCTGATCAAGGACACCGCCAGCAGCGCCGAAGCCCGGCAAGCGGCCGAGCAAGCGTTCAAGGATGGCCAGAGCACGATTCAGGCTTTGCAGGAAAAACAGGCTGAGGTCGCCGAGCGTTTGCAACGCATCGCCACCGAGCTTGAGCAGAGTGCCCATCTGGCGCCGTTGAGCGATGCCTGGAGCGCCTATCGCGATCGTCTGCAACAGCTGATGCTGATCGGCAACCGCTTGAACAAGGGCCAGAGCGAACTGGCGTCCCTCGAACAGAACGCCGCGCGCAGTGCTGAGCAACTGGCCTCGCACAAACAGCAACTGGAAGTGCTGTTCAAAGAGGCTGGCGCAGAGCCGGACGCAGTCGCCGAACAGATCGGCCTGCTCGGCACCTTGCTGCAGGACAACCGCAAACAGCTGCGCGCAGTCGAAGACCTGGCGCGCTTGTGGGCGTCTCAGCAGGATCTCGACAAGCGCAGCGCCGAGTTGCAACAACGTCAGCTCGACGCGCAGCAGCAACGCGAACGCCTGACCCAAGACGGGGTGAAAACCAAGGCCGAACTGACCGTCGCCGAGCAGACCCTCAGCGTCACTCGCGAACTGCTCGAGCGGCAGCGGCTGGCGCGCAGTGCCAGTGTCGAAGAGTTGCGCGCGCAGTTGCAGGACGATCAGCCCTGCCCGGTCTGCGGCAGCAACGAGCATCCCTATCACCAGCCCGAAGCACTGTTGCAAAGCCTTGGCCGTCACGATGAAAGCGAACAGGCCAACGCCCAGCAAGTGGTCGATCAGCTCAAGGAAAAACTGATCGAGCTGCGCGGCGAAGTCGGTGGCGTGATCGCGCAACAGAAAGAGCTGCTGCAACAACAGGAACAACTCGCCGCCCAGCAACAAGCCCTCGCGCCAAGTCTTGACGCGCATCCGCTGGCCGCGCAGCTGTTCAACCAGGACGCTGACAAACGCGACGCCTGGCTCAGCCGCCAGACCGAGCAATTGAACCAGAGCATCACTCAGGACGAACAACGCCAGAGCGCCCTGCTCACCTTGCAACAGGACGCGGCGCGCTTGTCGCAGCAATTGCGTCAGGCTGAAGCGGCGCATCAGCAAGCGGCGCAACAGCTGAGCCATCAGCAGCATGAACTCAACAGCGATCGTCAGCGCCTGGAAGAAGAACTTGCCGCGTTCGGCCCGCTGCTGCCCGCTGACACGCTTGAAGCCTTGCGCCTGGAGCCGGCGGCAACGTTCATGCAGCTGGACCGGCAGATCGCCGAGCGTCTGGCTCAGCTTGAACAGCAAAAGGAAGAACTGGGCGAACAGCAGCAACGCCAGCAAACTTTGGAGAAAGAACAGGATCGCCAGCAGCTGCGCACTCAGCAGCTGCACAGTGCCGAGCAGCAATTCGCGGCGTTGACCGAGCAGCAGCAAAGCTGTCAGGAAAAACTGGCGCAACTGATCGGCGAACACAGCAGCGCCGAACACTGGCAGCAACAGCTGGAACACTCGGTGGAACAGGCGCGCACCGCCGAAACCAGTACGGCTGAAGAGCTGCAAAGCGTGCGCACGCAACTGGTGCAGATCGCCGCTGAGCTCAAGGCCCAACAGGAACGCCTGCAAGCACTGCAAGCTGAAGACCAGGCACTCGCCGGCAAGATCGCCGATTGGCGCGCCAGCCATCCGGAACTGGATGACGGCGGCCTCGAAGACTTGCTGCGCTTCGACGACGCGCAAGTCGCCACGCTGCGCCAGACCCTTCAGCACAACGAAAAAGCCATCGAACAGGCCCAGGTCCTGTTGCAGGAGCGCGATCAGCGTCTGCTCGATCACCAGACCCGGCAGGACGGCAATCTTGACGCCGAACAGCTGGACAGCGCCCTCGCCGAGCTGCAAAAGCAGTTCGCCGTCAGCGAGCAGCAGTGCGCCGAACTGCGCGCCGAACAGGTTGAAGACCAGCGCCGGCAGAACGCCAATCAGGCGCTGGCCCAGCAGATCGCCGACGCCTATGCCGAGTACCAGCGCTGGGCGCGGCTCAGTGCCTTGATCGGCTCGGCCACCGGCGACACCTTCCGCAAGATCGCCCAGGCCTACAACCTCGACCTGCTGGTGCATCACGCCAACGCGCAGCTGCGCCAACTGGTCAAACGCTATCGCCTCAAACGCGGCGGCAGCATGCTCGGTCTGCTGGTGATGGACACGGAAATGGGCGACGAACTGCGCTCGGTGCATTCGTTGTCGGGCGGCGAGACGTTCCTCGTATCGCTCGCCCTTGCGCTGGGTCTGGCCTCGATGGCGTCGAGCACGCTGAAAATCGAATCGCTGTTTATCGATGAAGGCTTCGGCAGCCTCGATCCGGAATCCTTGCAACTGGCGATGGACGCCCTCGATGGCTTGCAGGCGCAGGGACGCAAGGTGGCGGTGATTTCCCACGTGCAGGAGATGCATGAGCGGATTCCGGTGCAGATTCAGGTGCGGCGTCAGGGCAATGGTCTGAGTACGCTGGAGGTGAAATGAACACACTGTATTCGTTCCGCCGCTGCCCCTACGCGATGCGTGCGCGAATGGCCCTGCGTTATGCGGGCGTGCCGGTGGAGATCGTTGAGGTCAGCCTCAAGAACAAACCGGCGCAGATGCTCGCGCTCTCGCCCAAGGGCACCGTGCCGGTGCTGAATGCCGATGGCGTGGTGATTGATGAAAGTCTGCAGATCATGCGCTGGGCATTGGCGCAGAATGATCCGGATGATTGGTTGCTGGCCGGCGACTCGTTCGCAGCGCTGTGGATGGAAAAACTTATTGAGGGTAATGATCAGATTTTCAAATCGGCATTGAATCGCTACAAGTACGCCGAGCGCTACCCCGAGCAGCCGATGGAAGCTTATCGAGCTGAAGGTGCGTTGTTTCTGCACAGGCTGGATGAGCTACTTGAAGGCCGCGATTATTTGCTCGCCGATCACCCAAGCCTCGCCGACATCGCCCTGCTGCCCTTCGTCCGACAGTTCGTTCATGTTGATCGCGAGTGGTTTGCGCAGACCCCTTATGTGCGCTTACAAGCCTGGTTGCAGCGCTTGCTCGAATCCGAGCTGTTCACCTCGATCATGAAAAAATAACCCTCTCTCCCTCTTGATCGTTCCCACGCTCCGCGTGGGAATGCAGCCGGGGACGCTCTGCGTCCCATTGGAACGCGGAGCGTCCCTTGAGGCATTCCCACGCAGAGCGTGGGAACGATCTTCGTCAGGCCAGGGCGTTACACATGCCCAGCGCCATGCAATCCACTTCAAACGGCCCGAGAAAATCCACCGCGACCTTGACCGGTGGATTGCCGGCCATCAGCCCCAGCGTGTTGGCGCGTTCAATGTTGTGCGCGATGTTGTGGTTGGCCTCTATGGCCCGGGCCAAACCGCCCACCGAGCCCTGGCCAAACCCCAACAGTGAGGCGCCGTTGGTCATCAGCGCGAGGCTGGCGATGACCCAGAGTCTGTAGCCTTTCATGCGCCACCGACTCCTGCGAGTTCGGCCCTGTCGACCATCGCGCTTTGCGAGCGCAATTCGAACTGGATGCCAGGATGGGCGACGTCGATTGGGGCGTCGAAGCTGTGTTCCATTTGCGCGCCGATGCTGACGAACAGCACCACGGCCAGGTACAGACCGATGGCCAGGTAGGCGCCGCGTTTGGCGGAAGTGAGGATTGCGCTGGCCATGGTGTTCTCCGTGGGCAAAGGTTTCGATGGCCACAGAATCAATCAAAAAAGCCGGAGCAACCACTCAGGGTTTGCAATGATGAATATCAGCTTCGTTGATTATTTACCTGCTCTATTCCCTCGCTTGAAGAAACCTATGACCAAATGCCACGCATACGTGTAGGAGCTGCCGAAGGCTGCGATCTTTTGATTTTGCTTATGAAAAACAAGATCAAAAGATCGCAGCCTTCGGCAGCTCCTACAGGAGAACGGTGCGCTCAGGCTTGGGTTTTGTGATCCAGCGCAGCGTAGAAGTTGGCGCTTTGTTGCAGGTATTTCTGGGTGTAGCTCTGGGTGTGGGATTTTTTGCTGGCGATTTCGACGTTGGCACCGGCTGGCAATACCACGGTGGCAGAAATGGCGGAAGCGGCGATGACGGAGAAGAGATTGAAGTTCATGGCGGTAACCCTCGTGTTCGTTTGCTTGGTTTGCCCGGTCGGGCTGTGAAACAAACGTAACGCTCGAGGGTTGCTCGCTTGAAATCTTTTGTAGCATTAGCCGTTATCAGTGCAATTAATACAACGATGCAGGCCCCGCAGACCGGGGCCTGTGGCTTATTGTCGCACCAGGAATTTCAGATCGCTTGGCGCGTCGATCAGCAGTTTTTGCACGGTTTTGCCCAGCAGACCGGTCTTGGCATCGCGCTCGACGACGACAATCTGGTTGCTCTTCTGGTTGGCAATCAAGACGAATTTACCGCTCGGATCGAGGGCAAACTCGCGCGGGTGATCACCTTCGACCGAGCGCTTTTGCAGCTCTTTGAGCTGACCGGTCGCCGGATCAATGCCGAACACTACGAGCTGATTGGCCGTGCCGCGATTGCTCACGTAGAGAAACTTGCCATCAGCCGAGGCATGCAGCGCCGCGCCGGCCTTGTCCGAGGTTGGCTGGCCCGCTGCCAGATCGACCAGTTGCGTCTGGGTCAGCACGCCGTCCTTGTAGTCGAACACCGCAACCTGCGCGCTCATCTCCATGGTCAGCCAGGCGTGTTTGCCGTCGGCGCTGAACAGCAGATGACGCGGGCCACTGCCGGCCGGCAGCGCTACCGAGGCGGTTTTCGCCGGGGTCAGCGGCAAGTGCGGGTTGGCCTTCGGGTCGTACTGATAGATGAAAACCTTGTCCGCGCCCAAATCATTGGAGAACACGTAGCGACCGTCCGGTGAGGACACAGTCGAATGCACGTGGTTGGAAGCCTGGCGCTCAGGGTTGACCCGACTGGCCGGGTGGCCGCTCATCTGCACCACCGGTTTCAGCTGGCCGTCGGCATCGACCGGCAATACCGCCAGGGTGCCGCCCGGATCTTCCATCACCGAGTAGTTGCTGACGAACAGGTGTTTGGCATCAGCGCTGAGGCTGGAATGGGTCGGCTCGTTGCCCAGGCTCTGCACTTGATTGATCAGGCTCAGCGCACGGGTTTTCGGGTCGATGACGAAGCTGCTGACGCGGCCGACCGGGTCAGTCTGGCCCGGGCCGTTTTCGTTGACCACGAACAAACGCTTCTGGTCTTTCGAGAGGGTCAGCCACGAAGGGTTTTCGGTCTTGACCACTTGCAGCGGCTTGGCGTCGATCTGGCCGGTGGCGCTGTCGAACTGCATGCGGTAGATGCCCTGGCTGGAACCGGCAGTGTAGGAACCGACCAGCAACTGCAAGGTGTCGGCAGAGGCACTGGAAAGCCCCATCGCGCCGACGCTGCCGGCCATCAGCAAAGGCCAGAAGTTACGCATTTTCATTATTGTCATCCTCATCGTCGCTGCTGCTGACTACGTCGCCGAGGCACACCAGACGATGCTCGCCCGTGGTCTTGGTGTCGCTGGCGTAACCGACGATCAGCCAGCTCTGCAGCGTCTCATCGAACGTCGCCGCCGCAACCTGCGCCGGGGTGAATTCCCAGTGCTTGGCTTCACGGCCATCGATGCATTCGATGTGCAGGTTATCGACCTCGTCGAGGGCGAATTCGAAGGCGTGCAGGCCGTCGATTTCGACCATACCGCAGTGTTCGAGGGCGTTGAGAAGGGTTTGGGCAGTCATGGCAAACAGTCTTTCTAGGGGGGAAAGGGCCAATGATAGCCCAATGTGATCCAGAGGCCCCTGCTGGAACCTCTGTGGGAGCGAGCCTGCTCGCGAAGACGGTGTGCCAGCTAACAAATAACTGGCTGATATTCCGCGTTCGCGAGCAGGCTCGCTCCCACAGGGGACATCGGCTTGGCTTTAGATCGCCTCACGCGATGGCTTGCCATCCACCAGACGCTGAATCCGCAGCGGGTTGGCGTTTTTCAGTGGTTCGGGCAGCAAGCTGTCCGGGTAGTTCTGGAAGCACACCGGGCGCAGGAAGCGGTCGATCGCCAGCGTGCCCACTGACGTGCCGCGCGCATCGGACGTCGCCGGGTACGGCCCGCCGTGCACCATCGAATCGCACACTTCGACACCGGTCGGATAACCGTTGAGCAGGATGCGCCCGACCTTCTGTTCCAGCAGCGACGTCAGTTCGGCGAATTGCTCGAAGTCAGACGGCTCACCGATGATCGTCGCGGTCAATTGACCGTGCAGGCCGTGCAGCGCTGCGCTCAGTTGTGCCTGATCGGCCACTTCGACGATCACTGTGGTCGGACCGAACACTTCTTCCTGCAGCACTTCATCGCCGTTGATCAACAGGCTGACATCAGCCTTGAACAACTGCGGCTGCGCCTGATTGCCCTGCTGCGGATTACCGGCCAGATGCTCGATGCCGCTGTGCGCGAGGAGTTTTTCCAGGCCTTTGCCATAGCTGCCGAGGGTGCCGGCGTTGAGCATGGTTTGCGCCGGTTGATCACCGATTGCAGCGGCGACTTGTTGGACAAACGCGCTGAACTGCGGCGAGCGAATACCGATGACCAGACCCGGGTTGGTGCAGAACTGACCGCAACCCTGAACCACCGAAGCGGTCAGATCGCGGGCGACGGTTTCCGAGCGCGTGGCCAGTGCCTCCGGCAGCACGATGACCGGGTTGATGCTCGACATCTCGGCGAACACCGGGATCGGTTGCGGACGTGCGGCAGCCATGTCGCACAAGGCGCGACCGCCCTTCAGCGAACCGGTGAAACCAACGGCCTGAATTGCCGGATGCTTGACCAGCCATTCACCGACGCCGCCACCGTAGATCATGTTGAACACGCCAGCGGGCATACCGGTTTTTTCTGCGGCACGAATGATCGCGTCGGCGACCAGTTCAGCGGTGGCCATGTGGCCGCTGTGGGCCTTGAATACCACCGGGCAACCGGCGGCCAGTGCTGCTGCGGTGTCGCCACCAGCGGTGGAGAACGCCAGCGGGAAGTTGCTCGCGCCGAACACCGCGACCGGGCCGAGGCCGATGCGGTACTGACGCAGGTCCGGACGTGGCAGCGGCTGGCGATCCGGCAGTGCCAGATCGATCCGTGCGCCGTAGAAATCACCGCGACGCAGGACTTTGGCGAACAGACGCATCTGCCCGCTGGTGCGACCACGCTCGCCCTGAATGCGACCAGCCGGCAGCGCGGTTTCGCGGCAGACCACGGCGACGAAATCGTCGCCAAGCGCATCCAGCTCATCCGCGACTGCGTCGAGGAACTGCGCGCGACGTTCGGCGCTGAGGCTGCGATAGGTCGGGTAAGCCGCAGCGGCGGCCTTCGCGGCGGCGTCGACTTCTTCGGCCGTGGCCTGAATGAAATCGTGCGGCAGGGCTTCGCCAGTGCTGGCGTCGACCGAGTGCAGTTTGACGCTGCCGGCGGCGCTGCGCTGACCGCCGATGTAGTTGTGACCGAGAATCTGAGTCATGGGATCTCCTTAAAGGGTGCCGATGCTGTCCGGTTCAAAAGCCGCTTCGACCGGTGCGATGCCGTTGACCAGCGGAGCGCCGAAGTCGCCCTGGCTGATCTCGAACGTGTCGCCCGGCTGGGTGCGGATGCCGTCGGCAAACGACAGGGTCGCAGTGCCGAAAAAGTGAATGTGCACGTCGCCCGGACGCAGGAACTGACTGTACTTGAAGTGGTGGTATTCGAGGTTCGCCAGGCTGTGGCACATGTTGGCCTCGCCGCTGAGGAACTCGTTCTGCCAGAGCACTTCGCCGTCACGCAGGATTCGGCTGGTGCCGGCAAGGTGTTGAGGCAATTCACCGGTACGAAGTTCCGGGCCATAACTGCAACTGCGCAATTTCGAGTGTGCGAGGTACAGGTAATTCTTGCGTTCCATGACGTGGTCGGAGAACTCGTTACCGACGGCGAAACCGAGGCGATACGGCTTGCCATCGTTGCCGATGACATACAGGCCGGCCATCTCCGGCTCTTCGCCGGCGTCTTCGGCGAACGGCGGCAGCGGGAACGGCTGCCCCGGACGCACGACAATGCTGCCGTCGCCCTTGTAGAACCACTCTGGTTGCACGCCGGCCTGCCCCGCCGCTGGTTTACCGCCCTCCACGCCCCATTTGAAAATGCGCATGGTGTCGGTCATCGCCGCTTCATCGCCGGCCTGCTGGTGCATCTTGTCGCGGGCCGAAGCGCTGCCCAGGTGCGTCAGACCAGTACCGCTGACCAGCATGTGTGCCGGGTCCGGGTGATCCAGTGGCGGCAGGATGCGCAGGTCTTTGAGCAACTGCGCGTAGTCGTGGCTGGCACCGAGGCCGAGGCTTTGCACTTGCTGCTCAAGGGAGCTGCCGGCCTCGATTGCGGCCAGGGCCAGATCACGGACACTGCGGGCGTCCTCGACTTCGCGGACCTGACCGTTGTCGACCACGCCGACACGGCGCTCGCCGTTGGGTAATTCGAATTGAACCAGATGCATGATTTTCTCCTGTTCCATCAAAAACGCCGCCATCCCCTGTGGGAGCGAGCCTGCTCGCGAAAGCGGTGTACCAGTCACCAGCAGTGTTGAATGTGATGGCCTCTTCGCGAGCAGGCTCGCTCCCACAGGGGCCAGTGTTGGTCAGTCAGGTTCGGGTCGCGCCACGGGCGCTGGCGGCGAACTGGTCGACGGGCAGCACATGCTTGCGTTCCAGAACGCGGTAGACGATGCCGGTCAGAATCAGCCCGAACACCATCACGCCCGAGAGAAAGTACAACCCTGAAGCCAGATTGCCGGTGTATTCCTTCAACGCGCCAATCACGAACGGCCCGATATAACCGCCGAGGTTGCCGACCGAATTGATCAAGGCAATCCCCGCCGCGGCACTCGCGCCAGCAAAGAAGCGCCCCGGCAAGGTCCAGAACACCGCGGTGCACGAGAACAACGCGAACGCCACCAGACACAGTGCCGCCAGTTGCGCCGCCGGCAGCGACAGCCAGGCACTGAGGAACAGGCCCAGCGCACCGAGCACATAAAGCACCGCCAAGTGGCCGTAGCGATCATTCAAACGGTCGGAGCTGCGCGGAATGATCAGCAGGCCGATGATCCCGAAAATGTATGGCACCGAAGAGACGAACCCGGTGACCAGATCGCTGCCGCCGAACTGTTTGATCAAGGTCGGCAGCCACAGGCCCAGACCATAAATGCTCAGGGTCACCGGCAGATAGAACAGCGCCAGCAGCAACACGCGCTTGTCTTTCAGCGCATGCAGCGGATTGCCGTGACGGGTCTGGCCGTACTCCTGCAAGTCCTTTTTCAGTTCGCCGGTCAGCCAGTCTTTTTCCGCCTGATCCATCCACTTCACTTGCTGCGGGCCGTCCGGCAGCCAGCGCAGCACCGGCCAGGTCAGCAGGATTGCCGGGGTGCCGATGACGATGAACAGCCACTGCCAGCCGTGCAGACCAAGGATGCCGTCCATGCCCAGCAAGCCACCGGACACGGGACCAGTGATCATCATTGCAATCGGTTGCGAAAGGATGAACAGGCCGAGGATCTTGCCGCGATGGCGCACCGGGAACCATTGGGTGATGTAGTACAGCACGCCAGGGAAGAAGCCCGCCTCGGCCGCGCCGAGCAGAAAGCGCATCACATAGAAGCTGTGCGGCCCTTGCACGAAGGCCATGCCGATGGTGATCGCGCCCCAGGTGATCATGATTCGTGCGAACCAGCGCCGTGCGCCGAAGCGTTCGAGCATCAGGTTGCTGGGAATTTCCAGAAGAAAGTAGCCAATGAAAAACAGCCCGGCACCGAGGCCGTAGGCGGCATCGCCAATACCGATGTCGGCGCCCATGTGCAGCTTGGCGAAGCCGACGGCGGAGCGATCCACATAGGCGATCAGGTACAGCAGGATCAGGAAGGGAATCAGTTTCAGTGTGATGCGCCGGACAAGCCGCAATTCCTGGCTCATGAGATCGGTCTCCGATTGTTGTTTTTATAGAACCTCGGGGGACGCCTCTCGCCAAAACAGCCAGGGCCATCCCTCCGTCGAAAACGACTATATAGTAATACTAATTACCCAACAACACTTCCAAAGCGCGGATTTTGAGCTTAGATTAAGCGTCAGCTCGCAAACAATAGTCTTACAATAAGAGAATCGATCATGTCTGATAAGAAACCCACCCTGCGCTCCGCCCAATGGTTTGGCACGGCCGACAAGAACGGCTTCATGTACCGCAGCTGGATGAAGAATCAGGGCATCGCCGACCATCAGTTCCACGGCAAGCCGATCATCGGCATCTGCAATACCTGGTCGGAACTGACCCCGTGCAACGCGCACTTCCGCCAGATCGCGGAGCACGTCAAACGCGGGGTGATCGAGGCCGGTGGTTTTCCGGTGGAATTCCCGGTGTTCTCCAATGGCGAATCGAACCTGCGCCCGACTGCCATGCTCACCCGCAACCTGGCGAGCATGGACGTTGAGGAAGCGATTCGCGGCAACCCGATCGACGGCGTGGTGCTGCTGACCGGTTGCGACAAAACCACTCCAGCACTGCTGATGGGCGCGGCCAGTTGCGACGTGCCAGCCATCGTCGTCACCGGCGGGCCGATGCTCAACGGCAAGCACAAGGGCAAGGACATCGGTTCCGGCACCGTGGTCTGGCAGCTCAGCGAACAGGTCAAGGCCGGCACCATCACCATCGATGACTTCCTCGCAGCCGAGGGCGGCATGTCGCGTTCGGCGGGCACCTGCAACACCATGGGCACCGCGTCGACCATGGCGTGCATGGCTGAAGCGCTGGGCACTTCGCTGCCGCACAACGCGGCGATTCCGGCCGTAGATGCGCGGCGTTATGTGCTGGCGCACATGTCCGGCATGCGTGCGGTGGAGATGGTGCGTGAAGACCTGAAACTGTCGAAGATTCTCACCAAGGAAGCCTTCGAAAACGCTATTCGTGTCAACGCTGCCATCGGCGGTTCGACCAACGCCGTGATCCACTTGAAAGCCATCGCCGGGCGCATCGGCGTCGAGCTCGATCTGGACGACTGGACCCGCATCGGTCGCGGCATGCCGACCATCGTCGACCTGCAACCGTCCGGGCGCTTCCTGATGGAAGAGTTCTACTACGCCGGTGGCTTGCCAGCGGTGCTGCGCCGCCTGGGTGAAGCCAATCTGATCCCCAACCCGAATGCACTGACGGTCAACGGCAAATCCATCGGCGAGAACACTAAGGACGCACCGATCTATGGCGAAGACGAAGTGATCCGCACCCTCGACAATCCGATTCGCGCTGACGGCGGCATCTGCGTGTTGCGCGGCAATCTGGCGCCACTGGGCGCGGTGCTCAAGCCGTCCGCCGCTAGCGCTGAACTGATGCAGCATCGCGGTCGCGCGGTGGTGTTCGAGAACTTCGACATGTACAAGGCGCGGATCAACGATCCGGAGCTGGACGTCGATAAGGATTCGATTCTGGTGATGAAAAACTGCGGGCCGAAGGGTTATCCGGGCATGGCTGAAGTCGGCAACATGGGCCTGCCGGCCAAGCTGCTGGCAGAAGGCGTGACCGACATGGTGCGTATTTCCGATGCACGAATGAGCGGTACGGCGTATGGCACAGTGGTTTTGCACGTTGCCCCGGAAGCCGCAGCGGGCGGGCCTTTGGCGGCGGTAAAGGAAGGCGACTGGATCGAGCTCGATTGCGCCAGCGGCCGTTTGCATCTGGACATTCCGGATGCTGAACTGGCCGCGCGTATGGCTGATCTGCAAGCACCGCAGCAGTTGCTGGTGGGCGGTTATCGTCAGCTATACATCGATCACGTGCTGCAGGCGGATCAGGGTTGCGACTTTGACTTCCTCGTCGGTTGCCGAGGCGCTGAGGTTCCGCGTCACTCTCACTAAAAGCGCAATTCCCCGGTGGGAGCGAGCCTGCTCGCGAAGAGGGAGTGTCAGTCGACATCTATTTGACTGATATGCCGCCTTCGCGAGCAGGCTCGCTCCCACAGTTGCTTTTGCGTATCGCCTCAAATCTGTGCCGTGCCTGCTATGATGCGCGGCATCTCCATCGCTCAGGATCGCGCCACTCCCCATGGATTACCGCAAACCTTCCGACCGTAAAAGCATGCATTCGCGCATCGTCCAGGAACTGGGCATGCAGATCGTCTCCGGACGCTTTTTGCCCGACGACAAACTGCCCGCCGAAGCCCTGCTTTGCGAGGAGTACGCGGTCAGTCGGCCGGTGTTGCGCGAAGCGACTCGAGTGCTGGTGGCCAAGGGGCTGGTGTATTCCAAACCGCGCGTCGGCACAGTGGTCAAGGCCCGCCGCGAATGGCACATGCTCGACCCGGACGTGCTGCACTGGCTGATGCAGAGCAGCCCACAGAATGAATTCTTCAACGTGCTGACCAGCGTGCGCAGCATCATCGAACCGGCAGCCGCCGCCCTCGCCGCCCAGCATGCAACCGATGCCGACATCGCCGCGATCAACGAAGCCTATCAACGCATGGAAGCCGCGCCGACTCCGGAAGCGCTGTTGCAGCCGGACCTGGACTTCCACAGCCGCATCGCCGATGCGACGCACAACGACCTGCTGGCGAACCTGTGCAACATGTTGGCGGTAGCGATTGCCGAGGCGTTGAAGCATTCCAATCAACGGCCGAATCTGCATGAACTGGCGTTGCCGAGGCACAAGGCGATTCTGACCGCCATCGAGAACCGCGATGCCTTGGGGGCCCGGCATGCCACGTTGGTGCAGCTGGATGATGCGCGTAGTGCGTTGAGTGTTGTGCTTGGCGCAGAGCTTTCTTAGGGCTTGAGACCGCTTGCCCTCACCCTAGCCCTCTCCCAGAGGTAGAGGGGACCGATTGGGGGATATTTGAGATTTACGCCGACTTGAACGATTTGCGCTGAATCCAACATCGCTTGGTATTGCAGGTCCAGTGATTTGCTTTGAATCCATAATCGACCCGATCTTTCAGGTCGGTGTATGGCGAGAGACACCGCGGTCAGTCCCCTCTCCCTCCGGGAGAGGGCTAGGGTGAGGGGCTCTTGATCTTGAAGCACAAAAAAAGCCGCAACCCCCAAAGGTTGCGGCTTTATCGTTTCAGCCTGTCAGATCAGTGGGCAAACAACGAGTTGCCCTTCTGCCCTGCCAGCTTTTCAGGCTTGATCAGGAACTTGGCCAGCGCCGGCAGCAGCCACAGCGCACCGAACATGTTCCACAGCAGCATGAAGGTCAGCATCAGACCCATGTCGGCCTGGAACTTGATCGCCGAGAAGATCCAGGTGCACACGCCGATCGCCAGGCACAGGCCGGTGAACAGCACTGCTTTACCCGTCGACTTCAGCGTCTGGTAATAGGCTTCCTGCAACGGCAGCCCGGCACGCAGGAAACTTTCCAGACGGCTGTAGATGTAGATGCCGTAGTCGACGCCGATCCCCACACCCAGCGCCACCACCGGCAGCGTCGCGACTTTCACGCCGATGCCCATGAACGCCATCAGCGCGTTGCCGAGGACCGAGGTCAGTACCAGCGGCAAGACGATGCACAGGGTTGCCGCCCATGAGCGGAAGGTGATCATGCACATCACCGCCACGCAGATATACACCAGAATCAGGATGGTCAGCTCAGCCTGTTTGATGACTTCGTTGGTGGCTGCTTCGATCCCGGCGTTACCGGCGGCGAGGATGAATTCGAGGCCGTCCTTGTTGTTTTCCTTGGCGAATTCCTGCACCGCACTCACCGCACGGTCGAGGGTTTCGGCCTTGTGGTCGTTGAGGAACACCAGCACCGGCGCCAGCGAGCAACTGTTGTTGTACAGGCCGTCGGCACGGGCGATCGAGTTGTTCAGCACGTCCGGATTGCGCGACAGGGTTTCCCATTTCAGGTTGCCCTCGTTCATGCCCTTGATCATCTGCTTGGACACGGTCACCAGCGAGATCGCCGACTGTACGCCCTCGGTGTTCTGCATCTTCCACATCAGCTGATCGATCGGCGCCATGGCTTCGTAACGCGAGCAGCCTTCGGCCTTGGTCTTGACCATCACCACCAGCACGTCGGAGCTGGTCGAGTAGTTGCTGATGATGAAGTTATTGTCCTTGTTGTAACGCGAGTCCGGACGCAGTTCCGGCGCGCCCTGGTCGAGGTCGCCGATCTTCAGGTTCTGGCTGTACCAGAGGCCGCCACCGAAGGCGATCAGCGCCAACGCTACCGAAATCGGCGCAACTTTCGGGCTGGCGAAGTTCGACAGCAGACGCCAGAACGGGTGTTCGCGGTTCGCATCTTTCTTGCTCTTGGCAATCGCGCGCTTGCTGATGCCGACATAGGAAATCGCCACCGGCAGCAGGATCAGGTTGGTGAACACGATCACCGCAACGCCGATAGACGCGCCGATCGCCAGTTCACGGATCACGCCGATGTCGATGATCAGCAGGGTAATGAAGCCCACCGCATCGGCCAGAATCGCGATCATCCCCGGCAGGAACAACTGGCGGAAGGTGCGTCGTGCAGCCGTGAGGGCGTTATCGGCCTCGCTGGATTGCAGGGCGATACCGTTGATCTTCTGCACACCGTGGGAAATGCCGATGGCGAAAATAAGGAACGGCACCAGCATCGAATACGGGTCGAGGCCGAAGCCGAAGAAGTGCATCAATCCGAGTTGCCAGACCACCGCCACCAGCGTCGTGCTCAACACCGCGATGGTGCTGCGCAGGCAGTTGGTGAACCACAGCAGCAGGATCAGGGTGATGACAAAGGCGACACCGAAGAACAGCACCACCATCACCAGACCGTCGATCAGGTCACCGACCTTCTTGGCGAAACCGACGATGTGGATCTTGATGTTGGGGTTCTGCGCTTCGAACTTGTTGCGGATCTTGTCTTCGAGCTCATGGGAGAACTGGCGATAGTCCAGCGCCAGCAACTTGCCCTGATCCTGCGGGTCCGGATAGGCCTCCAGCAGCGGGATGTCGACGATGCTCGACTTGAAGTCGTTGGCCACCAGACGCCCGACCTGGCCGGACTTGAGCACGTTGTTGCGCAGCAGATCGAGGCTGTCCTGCGAGCCGTTGTAGCTCTGCGGAATCACTTCACCGCCGGCGAAACCCTCTTCGGTCACTTCGGTCCAGCGTACGCTCGGGCTCCACAGGGATTTGAGGCCGGAACGATCGACGCCGGAAATGTAGAACACTTCGTCGTTGATCTGGCGCAGGGTCTCCATGTACTCCTTGGAGAAGATGTCGCCGTCGGTGGCTTCCACCGAAATACGCACGGTGTTGCCCAGGTTCGCCAGATCGTTGCGGTGCTCCATCATCTTTTCGATGAAGGGATGCTGCAGCGGGATCATTTTTTCAAAACTGGTCGACGGCCGAATCAGCGTGGCCTGCCAGAACAGGAAAATGCTCACCACCAGGCAGATCAGGATCACGGCCGGACGGTTGTTGAAGATCAGGCGCTCGAGAACCGTCGCCTTTTCCTGCTGAGGAGTGATCAAGGAAGTCATAGCCCCGCCTTCTTGTTATTGGTCTCGGCACCGTTTGGCTGGGTGATGTGCAAGCCACCCTGCCCGGTCAGAATCAGGTTGCCGTTGCCGGCGGCGGTGACCGACGACAGCGAAATGCGATCCGGGCGGTTGAACACGCTGAAGGTTTCGCCGTTGTCGCTGCTGCTGATCACCGAGCCGCCGTTGCCGACGATGACGATCGAGCCGTCTTCCAGCAGCGTGCCGCCGGACAGGCCGAACTCCAGCGCACCGCGTGCGGCTTTGAGTTCGACCTGCTCCCAGTTGCTGCCGAAATCAGTGGAGCGATAAAGATTGCCGCGCAAGCCGTACGCCAGCAGGGTTTGCGGCTGCGCCGTGCCGATCACGCCGAACAGTGAACCTTCGTACGGGCCTTCAAGCTTTTCCCAGGTCTGGCCGTCATCGGCGGAGCGGAACATGCTGCCGGACTCGCCGACGATGAACAGCCCGGCGTCTTTCACGGCGGCGATGGCGTTGAGGTGGAACTGGTCTTCGTTGTCGAGGCGATCGCTGACGTCTTCCCAGTTTTTGCCGCCGTCGGTGGTTTCCAGCAGCGTGCCGTAGGCGCCCACGGCAAAACCGCTGCTGGCGTCCTTGAACCAGACGTCGAGCAGCGGCGATTCGCGTGCGAGGTCTTCGAATTGTTTGGTCCAGGTCAGACCGCCGTCTGCACTGGCGAGAATCTGCGCGTCGTGGCCCACGGCCCAGCCGTTTTTGTCGTCGACGAAATACACGGCGGTGAGCAGTTGCCGGGTTGGCACCTTGGCCTGGGTCCAGGTCTTGCCCTGGTCATCGGAATAGACGATGTGCCCCCGATCGCCGACCGCGACAAGACGCGCGCCGGCATGGACGACATCGAGAATCAGGCTTTTCGCGGCCTTGCCCGATTCGGTGGCATAAACCACGTCAGCCGGGGCCTCGGCGGCAATCACAGGTGCCGATAACGTGGCAAAGCCCAGCAGTGAGAGTGCTGTGGCCAGCAACGCGGTGTTGCGTAACGCCGGCGGGCGGCAACGACTCATAGACCTTCCCCTATTTATTATTGTTGGGCCATCGGGCCTTCAAGGGCGCCGCAAGGGTGCTCGGCTAGTGGCAGATCAGAAGCATCATCCTGAAACCCGCAATCCAGAGCCCCTTCGGAAGCTGGCTCATCCTATCGGGCTTTGCAAATGTCTGACAATCGGCGCCACGTTATCTTTTGTTAACCGAAAGCGGCCCTCTGTAACCAATCATTTTCCCTGTGGGAGCGAGCCTGCTCGCGAATGCGATGTACCAGTCACCCTGTTTATTGGCTGACCCACCGCTTTCGCGAGCAGGCTCGCTCCCACAGGGGTTAGGGGTGGTCTTGGTATTTGTAGTTGTCAGTGAATGCAGGGCCATTCGCCGGATGGATACGGCAAATCTTGCGAAGGGGACTTGCAGGATCGGTATTATGGTATACCATCAGACGCACAGACACTCTCAATCCCCCAACGGAGCAGCTCATGAGTTTCGAAATTCGCAAGATCGTCAGCTATGTCGAAGAAACCTTCATCGAAGGCGGCAAGGCTACTGACAAGCCGGTGACCATGGTCGGCCTCGCCGTGGTGATGAAGAACCCGTGGGTGGGCAACGGTTTTGTCGAAGACCTCAAGCCGCAGATCCGCGCCAACTGCTCCGACCTCGGCGCAATGATGGTCGAACGCCTGGTCGGAATCATCGGCGGTGCCGAGAAAATCGAGGCCTACGGCAAAGCGGCCGTAGTCGGCGCTGATGGCGAAATCGAGCACGCGTCGGCGGTGATCCACACCCTGCGCTTCGGTAACCACTATCGCGAAGCGGTGAAAGCCAAGAGCTACCTGAGCTTCACCAACAAGCGCGGCGGTCCGGGCACGTCGATTCAGATCCCGATGATGCACAAGGACGACGAAGGCCTGCGTTCGCACTACATCACCCTGGAAATGCAGATCGAAGACGCGCCGCGTGCCGACGAAATCGTCGTCGTGCTGGGTTGCGCCGACGGTGGCCGCCTGCACCCGCGCATCGGCAACCGCTACATCGATCTGGAAGAACTGGCCGCCGAAAAAGCCCAGTAATCACAACAAGAAAGGCATTGCAGGAGCGCTCCATGATTCGGCTCACCGCTGAACTCACCCCGGCTGGCACCAGTTACCTGGCGACCGGCCAAGGCCAGCCCGTGGTCTTGATCCACGGCGTGGGCCTGAACAAAGAAATGTGGGGCGGGCAGATTGTCGGCCTCGCCAGCCAATACCAGGTGATCGCCTACGACATGCTCGGCCACGGCGCCAGCCCGCGCCCGGCCAGCGGCACCGACCTGCTCGGTTACGCCGATCAGTTGCTCGAGCTGCTCGATCACTTGAACGTGCTGCAGGCAGCGGTGATCGGTTTCTCCATGGGCGGTCTGGTCGCGCGGGCCTTCGCCCTGCATTACCCGGAGCGCCTGCAAAGTCTGGTGGTGTTGAACAGTGTGTTCAACCGCAGCGAAGAACAGCGTGCCGGCGTGATTGCGCGCACTGCGCAGGCTGCCGAACACGGCCCGGACGCCAATGCCGAAGCCGCCCTGTCACGCTGGTTCAGCCGTGAATATCAGGCGGCCAATCCGGCGCAGATCGCCGCGTTGCGCCAGACCTTGGCCAACAACGATCCGCAGGGCTACCTGACCACCTACGAATTGTTCGCCACCCAGGACATGTACCGCGCCGACGACCTGAGCAGCATTCAGGCGCCGACGCTGATCGCCACCGGCGAACTCGACCCCGGCTCGACCCCGGAAATGGCCGAGCAACTGGCCCGGCGCATCCCCGGTGCGAAGGTTGCCGTGCTGCCCGAGCAACGGCATATGATGCCGGTAGAGTCGCCGCGTCTGGTCAACCAGATGCTGCTGGAATTCCTTCAGTTCGCACACTCCCGACAAAACCATATAAAGGGGATCGTTGCATGACACTCGCACGCTTCCAGATGTGCATCGGCGGAGACTGGGTCGACGCCCTCTCCGGCAAGACCTTCGAAAGCCTCAACCCGGCCTCCGCGCAAGCCTGGGCGGAACTGCCCGACGCCGATGAAGCGGACGTCGAACGCGCCGTGCAAGCGGCGCAAACTGCTTTTGACAGCCCGGCGTGGCGCGGTCTGACCGCCACCGCGCGAGGCAAACTGCTGCGCCGCCTCGGTGATCTGATCGCAGAAAACAAGGAACACCTGGCGCAGCTGGAAAGCCGCGACAACGGCAAGCTGATCCGCGAAACCCGTGGCCAGGTCAGCTATCTGCCGGAGTTCTTCCACTACACCGCAGGCCTCGCTGACAAACTGGAAGGCGGCACCCTGCCGCTGGACAAGCCTGACCTGTTTGCCTACACCGTGCACGAAGCCATGGGTGTGGTCGCCGCGATCATTCCGTGGAACAGCCCGCTGTACCTGACCGCAATCAAACTGGCCCCGGCCCTCGCCGCTGGTAACACCATAGTGATCAAGCCGTCCGAGCACGCCTCGGCGACCATTCTCGAGCTCGCACGCTTGGCCCTCGAAGCCGGGATTCCGCCGGGCGTGGTCAACGTCGTTACCGGTTACGGCCCGAGCACCGGCGCCGCCCTCACCCGCCATCCGCTGATCCGCAAGATCGCCTTCACCGGCGGCGCGGCCACGGCGCGGCATGTAGTGCGCAGCAGCGCCGAGAATTTCGCCAAGCTTTCGCTGGAGCTGGGCGGCAAGTCGCCGAATATCATCTTCGCCGACGCCGATCTGGACAGTGCAATTAACGGTGCGATTGCCGGCATCTACGCGGCGTCCGGGCAGAGTTGCGTGTCTGGTTCGCGCTTGCTGGTGCAGGACGAAATCTACGACGAATTCGTCAATCGTCTGGTCGAGCGCGCCCAGCGCATCCGCATCGGCAACCCACAGGAAGACAACAGTGAAATGGGGCCGATGGCCACCGCGCAGCAACTGGCGGTGGTCGAAGGTCTGGTCGCCGATGCGATCGCCGAAGGCGCGCGTTTGCGCACCGGTGGCAAGCGTCCGGCGGATCTCGGCGAAGGCTGGTTCTACGAGCCGACGCTCTTCGAATGCGATCGCAATTCGATGAAGATCATGCAGGAAGAAGTGTTCGGCCCGGTGGCTTCGGTGATTCGTTTCAAAGACGAAGCCGAAGCGCTGGCGATCGCCAACGACTCACAGTTCGGCCTCGCCGCCGGCATCTGGACCCGCGACCTCGGTCGCGCCCATCGTCTGGCCCGCGATGTGCGCTCGGGGATCATCTGGGTCAACACTTACCGTGCGGTGTCGGCGATGGCGCCGATCGGCGGCTTCAAGAACAGTGGCTATGGACGCGAAAGCGGCATCGATTCGGTGCTGGCCTACACCGAACTGAAAACGGTGTGGATCAACCTCTCCCAGGCGCCAATGCCTGATCCGTTTGTGATGCGCTAGGAGTCCTGCGAAATGATCGAACCCGGCATTTACAAAGACGTCATGAGCTCGTTCCCGTCCGGCGTCACGGTGGTCACCACCCTCGACCCTGACGGTGGCATCGTCGGTATCACCGCCAGCGCGTTCAGCGCGCTGTCGATCGACCCGGCGCTGGTGCTGTTCTGCCCCAACTATGCGTCCGACACCTACCCGGTGCTGCGCGACAGCAAGAAATTCGCGATCCATTTGCTCTCCGCCGAGCAGACCGCCGAAGCCTACGCGTTCGCCGGTAAGGGCAAGGAAAAGGCCAAGGGCATCGAGTGGCACCTGAGCGACCTGGGCAACCCGATTCTGGCCAAGGCCACGGCGATCATCGAGTGCGAGTTGTGGCGTGAATACGACGGCGGCGATCACGCGATCATTGTCGGCGCAGTGAAGAACCTGATCCTGCCCGAGCAACCGGTGACGCCGATGATTTATCACAAGGGCAAGCTCGGCCCGTTGCCGACTCTGGCCTGACAGCCAGACACGATTGCCAATGTGGGAGCGAGCCTGCTCGCGAAAGCGGTCGATCATTCAACATTTGCATCGACTGACACGACGCCTTCGCGAGCAGGCTCGCTCCCACAGGGAACACCTGTGGATTGGAGGAATGATGAGTAACGAGAAGTATGAAAAAGGTCTGAAAATCCGCACCCAGGTATTGGGCGAAGCCTATGTTCAGCGCTCGATCGAGAACGCCGACGACTTCACCCGCCCGCTGCAGGAAATGGTCACCGAATACTGCTGGGGCCATGTCTGGGGGCGTGAGGGTCTGTCGCTCAAGGAGCGCAGCATGATCAACCTGGCGATGATCTCGGCGCTCAACCGCCCGCATGAACTCAAGCTGCATGTGCGCGGCGCCTTGCGTAACGGCCTGAGTCGTGAGCAAATACGCGAAATTCTGCTTCAGGTCGGCATTTATTGCGGCGTTCCGGCGGCCGTGGACAGTTTCCGGCTGGCCCGTGAAGCCTTTGCCGAAGCCGACGCCGAGGCCTCCAGTTAACCCTCGGCTGTTTTGATGCCCGTCTGGCATGGACAGCCAAGCTCAAGAGCGGACCCCATGAAACGCCAGCCACTCGACGACAGCTTCAAGGTCAATCGCAACCCCGTTACCCTGCGCGAAATCGTGCTGGACAAACTGCGTAGCGCGATCATGAATTTCCAGCTCATGCCAGGTGATCGTCTGGTCGAACGCGACCTCTGCGATCGCCTCGGCGTCAGCCGCACTTCGGTGCGCGAAGCTCTGCGCCACCTTGAATCCGAAGGTCTGGTCGAATTCGCCGACGCCAAAGGCCCGCGCGTAGCCATCATCACCCTCGACGACGCCGTCGATATCTACGAACTGCGTTGTGTGCTCGAAGGCCTGATCGTCCAGCTGTTCACCCTGCGCGCCAAAGCCAAGGACATCAAAGCCCTGGAAAAAGCCCTCGATGACAACCGCAAAGCGTTGAAGGACGGCGAGCTGCAACAGGTCATCGACTCGGTGCAGGGCTTCTACGACGTGCTGCTCGAAGGCTCGGGCAACCATGTCGCCGCCACGCAATTGCGTCAGTTGCAGGCGCGCATCAGCTATCTGCGCGCGACCTCGGTCTCCCAGGAAAACCGACGCGGCGCGAGTAATCACGAGATGGAAAAAATGGTCGAGGCGATCAAGAGCGGCGATCCGCTGGCGGCGCATCAGGCCTGTGTCGATCACGTCCGCGCGGCCGCCGCCGTGGCCCTCGATTACCTCAAGCGCAAGCAGGAAGAGACAGGCGTCGCCGTCAAAGGTACCCCGGCGATCACCCTGCCGATCGCGCTGAAAGAACCCCGCATAGGTCAATGACATGTTCAGCCCGAGCTTTTGCCCGAAATGCGGTGGCCCTGACCTCGGTCAGCAGACGCCGCCGGGCGATACGCACGAGCGCCTGATGTGCCGCGGCTGCGGCTATATCCACTACGTCAATCCGAAGATCATTGCCGGCTGCATCATCGAGCAGGACGGCAAATACCTCTTGTGCCAACGGGCGATCCCACCACGCCCGGGCACCTGGACGCTGCCGGCCGGTTTCATGGAAAGCGGTGAGACCACCGAACAGGCGGCGCTGCGCGAAGTCTGGGAAGAAAGCGGCGTGCGTGCGGAAATCGTCTCGCCGTATTCGATTTTCAGCGTGCCGAAGATCAGCGAGGTGTACATCATCTTCCGCGCCATCGCCCTAAAGATCACCGGGCAGTACGGGCCGGAAACCATGGATTACAAGTTCTTCGCCCCTGAGGAGATTCCGTGGGAGCAGATCTACTACCCGGCGATCCGGCAGATTCTCGAGCGCTATATCGAAGAGCGCCAGGCTGGGGTCTACGGGATTTACATGGGGAATGATGACAGCGGCAAGATTCATTTCATGCGCTGACATTTGCCTGAACACAAAACCTGTGGGAGCGAGCCTGCTCGCGAAGGCGTCGTGTCAGTCAATACAAATGTTGAATGTTCGAACGCATTCGCGAGCAGGCTCGCTCCCACAGGATGGTGGTGTGGCTCAGTTCGGGGCAACGCCCTCGACGATAATGATCTCCGCCTTCGCCCATTCCTCGCGATAACTCTTCGCCTCCTGATACGCCGCCGAGTGGTAGCACGCCACGGCTGTTTCGTAGCTTTCAAACTCGATGATCACGGTGCGCTGTGGCGTCTGCCGTCCTTCCATCGCTTCGCTGCGCCCGCCTCTGGCCAGAAACTTGCCGCCGAAAGCAGCAATCGCCTGCGGGGTGCGCTGGGTGTATTGGCTGTAGTGCTCGGCATCGGCTATATCCACATGTGCAATCCAGTACGCCTTCATAGTGACCTCTTTGTTGATTTTGTATTATGGTATACCAATATATTTCCAACGAACCCTGAGAGTCCAGCATGGCCTTCAACAGCATCGAAGAAATCATCGAAGATTATCGCCTCGGCAAAATGGTCCTGCTGGTCGATGACGAAGACCGCGAGAACGAAGGCGACCTGCTGCTGGCCGCTGATCGTTGCACACCGGAGGCTATCAGCTTCATGGCCCGCGAGGCACGCGGGCTGATCTGCCTGACCCTGACCGACGAACATTGTCAGCGCTTGGGCCTTGAGCAAATGGTACCCACCAACGGCAGCGTGTTCAGCACTGCATTTACCGTGTCGATCGAAGCGGCGGTCGGCGTGACTACCGGCATTTCTGCCGCCGACCGGGCCTGCACCGTTGCCGCCGCCGTCGCGCCGAATGCCCGCGCCGAAGACCTGGTGCAGCCCGGCCACATCTTCCCGCTGCGCGCCAAGGAAGGTGGCGTGCTGACCCGCGCCGGGCACACCGAGGCCGGTTGCGATCTGGCGCGTCTGGCCGGTTTCACCCCGGCCTCGGTGATTGTCGAAGTGATGAACGACGACGGCACCATGGCGCGCCGCCCGGATCTGGAGCAGTTCGCGCGCAAGCACGGGATCAAGATCGGCACCATTGCCGACCTGATCCACTATCGCCTGAGCACCGAACACACCATCGAACGCATCGGTGAACGTGAGCTGCCGACGGTGCATGGCACGTTCCGTTTGATCACTTTCGAGGATCGCATCGAAGGCGGCGTGCACATGGCGATGGTCATGGGCGACTTGCGCCGTGAAGAGCCGACGCTGGTGCGTGTGCATGTGATCGATCCGCTGCGCGACCTGGTCGGCGCCGAGTACAGCGGGCCAACGAACTGGACGCTGTGGGCGGCGCTGCAACGGGTCGCGGCGGAAGGTCATGGGGTTGTGGTGGTGCTGGCCAATCATGAATCGTCGCAGGCGTTGCTCGAACGCGTGCCGCAGCTGACCCAGCCGCCACGGCAGTTCAGCCGTTCGCAATCGCGGATTTATTCCGAGGTCGGGACTGGGGCGCAGATTCTGCAGAACCTTGGAGTGGGCAAGTTGCGCCACCTCGGCCCACCGCTGAAGTATGCGGGGTTGACCGGGTATGACCTTGAGGTGGTTGAGAGCATTCCGTTCACTGAATGACGCCGCCCTCACCCCAGCCCTCTCCCAGAGGGAGAGGGAGCCGACCGCGTTGACCGGTCGCTATACATCGACCTGAGATACCGAGTCGAACTCAAATTTTGAACAGCACAAAAATCGGCTCCCTATCCCCCTCTCCCATTGGGAGAGGGCTGGGGTGAGGGGCTGGATCTCACATTCACAAAATATCTCAGGCCGAACGGCTCAAAAAAACCAACCTGCCAGATAACCGGTAAGGCAAAGTGCTTGCACAAAGTTTGGAATACCATAATATGATATTCCATAGACCGGACGACCTGAAAAACCGTCCAGCTACTGCTCCCGACAGGCGGGCAACAACGCAAGGCCCGCTCAAAAACACAACAATGAGGGCGTGAACATGGTGTTGAACAAAGCTGCAACCGCGATCTTTTTCGCGGGACTGCTCAGCGTTACCGGCCAGGCTGCAATGGCTGCCGAAAGCGTGAATTTTGTCAGCTGGGGCGGTAGCACCCAGGATGCGCAGAAACAGGCCTGGGCCGATCCGTTCAGCAAGGCCAGCGGCATCACCGTCGTCCAGGACGGCCCCACCGACTACGGCAAACTAAAAGCCATGGTCGAAAGCGGCAACGTTCAGTGGGACGTGGTCGATGTCGAAGCCGATTTCGCCCTGCGCGCCGCTGCCGAAGGCCTGCTCGAACCCCTCGACTTCAAAGTCATTCAACGCGACAAAATCGACCCGCGCTTCGTCAGCGACCACGGCGTCGGCTCGTTCTTCTTCTCCTTCGTCCTCGGCTACAACGAGGGCAAGCTGGGCGCCAACAAGCCGCAGGACTGGAGCGCGCTGTTCGACACCAAGACCTACCCCGGCAAACGCGCCCTGTACAAATGGCCAAGCCCCGGCGTGCTCGAACTGGCGCTGCTGGCCGACGGCGTTGCGGCTGACAAGCTCTACCCGCTGGATCTGGATCGCGCCTTCAAGAAACTCGACACCATCAAGAAAGACATCGTCTGGTGGGGCGGCGGCGCGCAGTCGCAGCAACTGCTGGCGTCCGGCGAAGCGAGCATGGGCCAGTTCTGGAACGGTCGGGTGCACGCTTTGCAGGAAGACGGCGCACCGGTCGGCGTGAGCTGGAAACAGAACCTGGTCATGGCCGACATTCTGGTCATCCCCAAAGGCTCGAAAAACAAGGACGCGGCGATGAAGTTCCTCGCCAATGCCAGCAGCGCCAAAGGCCAGGCCGACTTCTCCAACCTGACCGCCTACGCGCCGGTCAACCTCGACAGTGTGGAGCGTCTGGATTCGACGCTGGCCCCCAACCTGCCGACGGCTTACGCCAAGGATCAGATCACCCTTGATTTCGCTTACTGGGCCAAGAACGGTCCGGCTATCGCGACACGGTGGAACGAATGGCTGGTCAAATGAAAATCGCGGCCACTGCGCCCCGTCCTTCAACTGCCACCGGGAGCGCCGCCGGCGCTGCCGGTTCGGCCTTCAAGCAACGCTGGCGCGGCGCCGGCAACCTCGTCCCGGCGCTGCTGTTCCTCGGCCTGTTCTTTCTCGCGCCGTTGATTGGCCTGCTGTTGCGCGGTGTGCTCGAACCTGTGCCTGGCCTGGGCAACTACGAACAACTGTTCGCCAACTCGGCCTATGCGCGAGTGCTGCTCAACACCTTTTCGGTGGCCGGGCTGGTGACGCTGTTCAGCCTGCTGCTGGGCTTTCCGCTGGCCTGGGCGATCACCCTGGTGCCGCGCGGCTGGGGGCGCTGGATCCTCAACATCGTGCTGCTGTCGATGTGGACCAGCCTGCTCGCCCGTACCTATTCGTGGCTGGTGTTGCTGCAAGCCTCGGGGGTGATCAACAAGGCGTTAATCGCCATGGGCATCATCGATCAACCGCTGGAGATGGTGCACAACCTGACCGGCGTGGTGATCGGCATGAGCTACATCATGATCCCGTTCATCGTGCTGCCGTTACAAGCAACCATGCAGGCCATCGACCCGATGATCCTGCAGGCCGGCTCGATCTGCGGCGCCAGTCCGTGGACCAACTTCTTCCGGGTGTTCCTGCCGCTGTGCCGGCCGGGTCTGGCCTCAGGTGGTTTGATGGTGTTCGTGATGTCGCTCGGTTATTACGTCACCCCGGCACTGCTCGGCGGGGCGCAGAACATGATGCTGCCGGAGTTCATCATTCAGCAGGTGCAATCGTTCCTCAACTGGGGCCTGGCCAGTGCCGGCGCCGCGTTGCTGATCGCAATCACCCTGGTGCTGTTCTACTTCTACCTGAAGCTTCAACCGGAATCCCCGGTTGGCGCCAGTAACGCGAGGTAAGCCGACATGCTCCTGACCCCAAATGCCATGAGCCGGCGCATGCGTTTCGGCCTCTACGCGACTACTGGACTGATCGGTTTGTTCCTGCTGTTGCCGATCGTGTTCATCGTGCTGCTGTCGTTCGGCTCCTCGCAGTGGCTGGTGTTCCCGCCACCGGGCTGGACGCTGAAATGGTACGGCCAGTTCTTCTCCAACCCCGACTGGATGAACGCCGCTGCGGCCAGCCTCAAGGTCGCCGTGCTGACCACGATCTGCGCCGTGGCCCTCGGTTTACCGACCGCGTTTGCGCTGGTGCGCGGGCGTTTTCCCGGCCGCGAGATGCTCTACGGCCTGTTCACCCTGCCGATGATCGTGCCGCTGGTGATCATCGCCGTGGCGGTGTACGCGCTGTTTCTCAAGCTCGGCTACACCGGGACGATGTTCGCTTTCGTCGTCAGCCACGTGATCGTCGCGCTGCCGTTCACCATCATCTCGATCATCAACTCGCTGAAGCTGTTCGATCAGTCGATTGAAGACGCGGCGGTGATTTGCGGTGCCTCGCGCTTGCAAGCGGTGTTCAAGGTGACGTTCCCGGCGATTCGTCCGGGGATGGTCGCCGGCGCCCTCTTCGCCTTCCTCGTTTCGTGGGACGAAGTGGTGCTCAGCGTGATGATGGCAAGCCCTACTCTGCAAACCCTTCCCGTGAAAATGTGGACCACCCTGCGCCAGGACCTGACCCCGGTGATCGCCGTCGCTTCGACGCTGCTGATCGGCCTGTCGGTATTGGTCATGGTGATCGCCGCCGCCCTGCGCCGGCGCAACGAAATCAGCGCCTGAGCGCCCAGGAGTACGACATGAGTGCCGTGATCAAAGACGCATCCCAGCAGAACGACAAACCCCTGGTCAGCCTGCGCAACCTGAACAAGCACTACGGCGATTTCGCTGCCGTCGACAATATCTCGCTGGACATCAAGGACGGCGAATTCCTGACCTTTCTCGGCTCCAGCGGCTCGGGCAAGAGTACGACGCTGTCGATGCTCGCCGGTTTCGAAACACCGAGCAGCGGCGAGATCCTCGTCAACGGCCAGTCGCTGGTCAATGTGCCGCCGCACAAGCGCGACATCGGCATGGTCTTTCAGCGTTACTCGCTGTTCCCGCATCTGTCGGTGCGCGACAACATCGCCTTCCCTCTGGCCATTCGCAAACTGGCTGCGGCCGAGCGCGAAAAGCGCGTCGATGCGATGTTGAAACTGGTGCAGCTCGAACAGTTCGCCCATCGCCGCCCTTCGCAACTGTCTGGTGGTCAGCAACAGCGTGTCGCCATCGCCCGGGCGCTGGTTTACGAACCACGCATTCTGCTGATGGATGAACCATTGGGCGCGCTGGACAAGAAGCTGCGCGAGGACTTGCAGGATGAACTGCGCCAGCTGCACCGGCGCCTGGGCATCACCATCGTGTACGTGACCCACGACCAGGAAGAAGCCATGCGGCTGTCGCAACGCATCGCGATTTTCAGCCACGGCAAAATCGTTGGCCTGGGCAGTGGTTACGACCTTTACCAGAATCCGCCGAATGCGTTTGTTGCGTCGTTTCTGGGCAATTCGAACTTCCTCAAGCTCAAGGCGCAAGGCAATGCGGCAGCGAGTTTCGAGGGACAGTCATTGTCGATTCGGCTGACGTCCGGGTTGCACACTGATCAGGATGTGCTGCTGATGGTGCGTCCGGAAAAGGCCTTGGCGCTGAGCACGCAGCAGGCGCTGGATGAGCCGCTGGCGGCGGGCTGGAATGAGGTGTCGGCGAATGTTGTGGAGGTGCTGTTTCTGGGTGAGAGCCAGACGTGCAGCGTGGTCACTGCGGGCGGTACTTCGATGACGGTGAAGGCTTTGTCCGCCGCCGGCATGCCGCTCAAGGCTGGCGATCCGGTCCGGGTGCGCTGGGCGACGGCGGATGCTTGTGTTTATACCGAATGGACCGAGAGCGATTTGAACAAGGCTGCCGGTGCTCACTGATTGCGCTGAGTCAGTTGGATCTACCCCCTCACCCCAGCCCTCTCCCCCCACGGGGGGCGAGGGGGAAAGGGAGCCGATCTTCATGCTGTTCAAAATGTAAGTTCGACTCGATATCGCACGTCGGCGTATCTTGCAACAACACCTCGGTCAGTCCCCTCTCCCATTGGGAGAGGGCTAGGGTGAGGGCAAGCAGGCGACACGGTATTAGCCAATGGCCCGGTACCCTTCAATCTCATCCGGCCAAGCCGTCAGCACTTCAAACCCGCTCTCCGTCACCGCGACCATATGCTCCCACTGCGCCGACAAGGAGCCATCCTTGGTCAGCACCGTCCAGCCATCCGGCATGTTCTTCACATGGCGTTTGCCGGCATTGAGCATCGGTTCCACGGTGAAAATCATCCCGGCCTTGAGCTTCAGCCCTTGATTGGGAAAGCCGTAATGCAGGATTTGCGGTTCGTCGTGATAGACCTTGCCGATGCCGTGGCCGCAGTATTCGCGTACCACGCTGAAGCCCTCCGCCTCCGCCAGGCTCTGGATCGCATGACCGATATCCCCCAGCGTTGCGCCCGGTTTCACCGCGCGAATGCCCGCGCACATTGCATCGTAAGTGGTCTTGATCAGGTGCTGCGCCTCGGGGCTCGCCTCACCCACGACGTACATGCGGCTGGTATCACCGAACCAGCCATCCTTGATCACGGCGATGTCGAGATTGACGATGTCGCCGTCCTTCAGTGGCGTACCCGATGGAATGCCGTGGCACACCACATCGTTGACCGACGCGCAGACGGTTTTCGGAAAGCCGTGATAACCGACGTTGGCCGGCACGGCTTTCTGCACATTGACGATGTAATCGTTGCACAACCGGTCCAGCTCATCGGTGGTCACCCCGGCCTTCACATGCGGCACCAGCATCGCCAGTACTTCAGCGGCGAGCTTGCCGGCGGCGCGGGATTTTTCGATGTCGGCCGGCGTGTTGATCTTGATCTGGTTTCTCATGCGCTGACGGCTTCCTGAGTCAGTTGTTGCAGATCCAGTCCGCCGTTCTGTTCGGCGCGGATCAGCAGGCGGCAAATGGCGCTGTGGTCGAGGTTGGGATGCAGCTCGGCGAGCATGCCGATGCGCATCCAGTGCTCGGCCTGCGCGTTGATCGAGCGGCTGAGGGCGTTGCTGGAGATGCGCAGATTCTCGTGCATGTCCTCTGAAATCTTTACGATGCCCATATATGAATCCGATACGATGTGTATATGGATCGTATATTAGCCAAGCTTACCCCCGGATTGCAAACGCTCCTCCACGGAAACATGCGCCCGTGTAGGAGCTGCCGAAGGCTGCGATCTTTTGATCTTGCACGTTAAAGACCAGATCAAAAGATCGCAGCCTTCGGCAGCTCCTACAAAGGCAGATTCGGCTCCACTTGAGCGGCCTGATCGACTACCATGCCCGCGCCGGTTTCCACACGGAATTAATAGGGAATCCGAAATGCTTGCACAGCATCAATCGGAACTGCCCCCGCAACTGTAGGTGCCGAGCCTGCTCCTCGACTGCCACTGGGTGAATCCCGGGAAGGCCGGAGCGTGGCGATGACGCATCAGTCAGGAGACCTGCCGGCACAGTGACTGACTAACCGGCGGGGTGTCCGGGAAGGACATCGTGCCGTGCGCATTTTCCCCGTGCCGGCCTTGCGCAGTTTCCACGACCGCGCCCGAGGTGTGTTTCCAACCGTACCCGCCCGCTCCCGTACGGTTCCCCTGGAGACTGCCCCATGCTGCTGCCCCGCGTTGCCACCCTACTCACCGCTCTGAGCCTTTGCCCCCTGGCGCAAGCGGCGCCGACTGCGTATCCGCTGACCGTCGAAAACTGCGGCAGCAGCCTGACCTTTCAGCACGCGCCCACTCGCACGGTGACCATCGGCCAGGCCGGCACCGAAATGCTCTACGCTTTGGGTCTGGGCGACAAGGTCGTCGGCACCTCGTTGTGGTTCAACGACGTGCTGGGCACATACAAAGCGCAGAACGACAGGATCGAGCGCCTCGCCGACAACGAGCCGAGTTTCGAAGCGGTGATCGCCAAACGCCCGGAGCTGGTTGCCGTCGAGCTGGAATGGATGGTCGGGCCGCAAGGCGCGGTCGGCACTCGTGAGCAGTTCCATGAACTGAAGATTCCCACCTACCTGCTCCCCTCCGATTGCGAAGCCAAGGACAACCTCGTCGGTTCGGACGGCACGCGGCTGGCGCCGTTTCGCAGCGACAGCATCTACAAAGCCGTGAGCCAGCTCGCTGCAATTTTCGACGTGCAGGCGCGTGGCGAGCAGCTCAATGAGCAGCTCAAAGCCAGCCTCGCGCAGTCGATCGCCACGGCGAAAAAGCAGCAGCGCAAAGACGTCAGCGCCCTGGTGTGGTTCTCCAGCGCCGAGATGGACATCGAGCCGTTCGTGGCCGGGCACAAAGGCGTTCCCGATTTCATGCTCAGCACCCTCGGCGTGCGCAACGTGGTCGAGTCGGATGAAGAATGGCCGACCGTCGGCTGGGAAACCATCGCCAAGGCCAACCCGACTTTCCTGGTCATCGCGCGCATGGATCGTCGACGTTTTCCGGCGGACGACTATCAGAAGAAACTCGCGTTCCTGCGCAGTGATCCGGTGACGCGCAACATGGACGCGGTCAAGCACAACCGCATCATCATCCTTGACGCCATGGCCATGCAGGCCAGCCTGCGCACCTTCGACGGCCTCGAACAATTGGCCAGCGCCATCAACGGCTACGACCTGTCGCCATGAGCAGACGCCTGATCCGTTTGCTGCTGGTGCTGTTGACGCTGTCGGTCGCGCTGATTGGCGGCGTGGCCATTGGTGAGACTTCGATCGAGCCGAGCGTAGTGTTGCAGGTGCTGGCCAACAAGCTGTGGGGCGCCGGTTATGTGCTCGACCCGATCGACGAAGGCATTGTCTGGAACTATCGCCTGACCCGCGCGCTGGTCGCGGCGGCCTGCGGCGCCGGCCTGGCGACGTGCGGGGTGATCCTGCAATCGCTGCTGCGCAATCCGTTGGCCGATCCGTATCTGCTGGGTATTTCTGCAGGCGCCTCGACCGGCGCGGTGATGGTCGCCCTCCTCGGCGTCGGTGCCGGGGCGATTTCATTGTCGGTCGGTGCCTTTGCCGGCGCGGTGACAGCGTTCGTACTGGTGATTCTGTTGGCGCGAGTCAGCGGCTCGGCCAGCGGCACCGGGCAGATCATTCTCGCCGGGATCGCCGGCTCGCAATTGTTCAATGCCCTCACCGCGTTTCTGATCACCCGCTCGGCCAGCTCCGAACAAGCGCGGGGGATCATGTTCTGGCTGTTGGGCAATCTCGGCGGCGTGCGCTGGCCGTCGGTGTGGCTGGCAGTACCTGTGGCTGTATTGGGATTGGTCGTTTGTCTGTGCCACCGGCGAGCACTGGATGCGTTCACCTTTGGCGCGGATTCGGCGGCATCCCTCGGCATTGCCGTGCGCCGCGTGCAGATTCTGTTGATCGGCTGCGCCGCGCTGGTAACGGCGGTGATGGTATCGATCGTCGGCTCGATCGGTTTTGTCGGGCTGGTGATTCCCCACGCAGCGCGGTTGTTGCTCGGCACCGGTCATGCGCGTCTGCTGCCGGCCAGTGCGCTGGGCGGCGCGGTGTTTCTGATCGCCGCCGATGTGCTGTCGCGCACCCTGATAAAGGGTCAGGTGATTCCGGTCGGCGTGATCACCGCACTGGTCGGCGCGCCGGTGTTCGCGCTGATTCTGGTAGGCCGGAGATCGGCGCGATGAACACGGTTCTGAGTTGTGCGGGTGTGGGCTTCAAAGTGCGCGGCGCCGAGTTGCTCAATGGTGTCAGTCTCGATGTTCAGCGCGGCGAGACCCTGGGCATTGTCGGGCCGAACGGTTCGGGTAAATCCACGTTGCTCAAATTGCTGGCCGGACTGCGTGACCCGAGCGTGGGCCATGTGCAGCTCGACGGTCAGGCGCTGGGCAAGATGTCACGGCGCAGCATCGCGCAGACACTCGCAGTGGTTGAGCAACAGGCCGATACCGACGATGGCATTCGCGTGTTCGACGCGGTGGCGCTGGGGCGCACGCCGTGGTTGTCGGCGCTGCAACCGTGGTCGCCGGCCGATGACGCCATCGTCGAGCAAGCGCTGGTCGACGTCGACGCCGTGCACCTGCGCAACCGCCTCTGGCGCAGCCTCTCCGGCGGTGAACGCCAACGCGTGCACATCGCCCGCGCACTGGCGCAGCGCCCGCAGATCCTGCTGCTCGACGAGCCGGCGAATCACCTCGATATCCAGCATCAGTTGAGCATTCTGCAAGTGGTGCGCGCACTGCCGGTGACTACGCTGATCGCCCTGCACGATCTCAATCAGGCGCTCAAATGCGATCGCCTGGCGGTGCTGGAGCGCGGGCGTCTGGTCGCGCTTGGCGAGCCGCTGCACGTGCTGACGCCGGAGCGGTTACAGACGACTTTCGGGGTCAGGGCGCACTATCTGACGGACCCGTTCGATGGTGCGCCGATATTGCGCTTCCTCGCTTGATGCATGTGTAGCTGACACACCACTTTCGCGAGCGGGCTCGCTCCCACAGGGGTTTTGTGTATTGCAGTGAGTGCCGAGTAAAACGCGAATTGTGCAGGCTCAGTCCTGCGAAGCGCTACGCACGCAACGCTTGCGGCTCGCTGACCGTCCTGGCGAGCACGGCCACCTCCTCGCATTTCTGTACGGCGAACGCCAGCCAGCTTTTCAGTTCCGCATCGAGGTGGTCTTGCCGGCTCAACTCCTCCGGGCTGTGCAGCAACGAGCAGGACGGCGCCACCCACAAGCGATCGCCCAAACGCTCATGAGCATGGCGCAGCGTCGCCAGCGCGTTTTGCAGATCGCAGCGCCAGACGTTACGACCGTTGACCACACCCAGCGACAGCACTTTATAGGCCGGCAGACGATCCAGAATGGTCGGGTATTGATCCGCCGCGCGCACCAGATCGATGTGCAGGCCATCGACCGGCAGGTTCGCCGCCAGACCGAGGTTTTCTCCGAGACCACCGAAGTATGTGGCGAGCAGTTTTTTCAGCGGATCGCGCTGGATCTGGTTGTAGGCGCGTTCGAAAGCATTCTTCCAGTCCTGCGGCAGATCGAGCACCAGAATCGGCTCATCGATCTGCACCCACTCCACACCCAACGCCGCCAGCCGCGCGAAGATCTGGCCGTATAGCGGCAGCAGGCGATCAAGCAAATCGAGCTTGTCGAAATCGGCGCCTTTGGTTTTGCCCAGCCACAGATAGGTCAACGGGCCGAGGATCACCGGTTTGACGTTGTGCCCCAGTGCACGGGCCTCTTCGGTTTCTTCAAACAGCTGCTCCCAACCGAGCTGGAATTGCTGATCGACGCTGAATTCCGGTACGAGGTAGTGATAGTTGGTGTCGAACCATTTGGTCATTTCCTCAGCGTGGCCGTCGCTACAGCAAGCATTGCTGACGCCTCGGGCCATGCTGAACAGGGTCTGCAGCGTGGCTTCGCCGTCATGCGGGCGGAAGCGCTCGGGGATCACGCCGAACATCAGCGAGTGGGTAAGCACCTGGTCGTACCAGGCGAAATCGCCGACCGGCAGCAAGTCGATGCCGGCGTTTTTCTGCAAGTCCCAATGGACCTTGCGCAGCTCACGCCCGACGTCACGCAGGCCCGCCTCGTTGAGTTCTCCTTTGCAGAACGCCTCTTGCGCTTTCTTCAGTTCGCGGTCGCGGCCGATGCGCGGAAATCCAAGGGAATGGGCCAGTGCCATGACAAACAACTCCAGATGCTTATTCGATGGCGGGTATTGTCGGGAACCGTGCTTAGTGAAACAAACTCAATAAATTCTAGATCATCACAAGTTCTACTCATGTAAAGACGGCCGTGTAGGAGCTGCCGAAGGCTGCGATCTTCAGCCCATAGGGACGCAGGGCGTCCCCGCCTGCATTCCTACGCGGAGCGTGGGAACGATCAGAACGTCTCAGGGCAACAAGCCGGTTTTCGTTCTATCGTTAGATCCAAATGGCTGGATTTTCCAAGGATTAAAGGTTGCGAGAGAAGATGTCTGCGCCTAATTTGCACGCGAGTCTTTTCCCCGCGATCGGAACGCGATCAACACCATAAAGAGGTGAAGAAATGTCGAAGGAATCACGCCCTGCCGTGCTTGGGCTGATAGGCAATACTCCGCTGGTTCAGGTCACCCGCTTCGATACCGGACCCTGCACGCTGTTTCTCAAACTCGAATCGCAGAACCCCGGCGGCTCGATCAAGGACCGTATCGGTCTGGCGATGATCGACGCTGCCGAACGTGACGGTCGCCTGCAACCGGGCGGGACGATTGTCGAGGCCACTGCCGGCAATACCGGTCTGGGTCTGGCGCTGGTCGGCCGCGCCAAAGGCTATCGTGTGGTGCTGGTGGTCCCGGACAAGATGTCCACCGAGAAAGTCCTGCACTTGAAGGCAATGGGCGCCGAAGTGCACATCACCCGCTCCGATGTCGGCAAGGGCCATCCCGAGTATTACCAGGACGTCGCCGCGCGTTTGGCCAAGGACATTCCCGGCGCGTTTTTCGCCGACCAATTCAACAATCCCGCCAACCCGCTGGCCCATGAATGCAGCACCGCACCGGAAATCTGGGCGCAGACCGAACATGATCTGGACGCCATCGTCGTCGGCGTCGGTTCGGCCGGAACCCTGACCGGATTGAGTCGTTTCTTCAAACGTGTGCAACCGAATCTGGAAATGGTCCTCGCCGACCCGATCGGCTCGGTGATGGCGCAATACAGCCGCGACGGCACCTTGCCGACGCCCGGCTCGTGGGCGGTCGAGGGCATTGGTGAAGACTTCATTCCGTCGATCACTGACCTGTCCAGCGTGCGCCACGCCTATTCGATCAGCGATGCAGAAAGCTTCGATCACGCGCGCCAGTTGCTCAAGGCCGAAGGCATTCTCGGCGGCTCATCGACCGGCACCCTGTTCGCCGCCGCGCTACGTTATTGCCGCGAACAGACCGAGCCGAAACGCGTGGTCAGCTTCGTCTGCGACACCGGCACGCGCTACCTGTCGAAGGTCTACAACGACCAGTGGATGACCGATCAAGGCCTGTTGCAACGCAAAGGCTATGGCGACCTGCGCGACTTGATCGCACGGCGTTTCGAGGATGGTCGAGTGATCAGCGTCGGCCCGGACGACACCCTGCTCACAGCGTTCCAGCGCATGCGCCTGGCGGACGTTTCGCAACTGCCGGTGCTGGTCGAAGGCAAGCAACTGGTGGGCGTGATCGATGAGTCCGACATCCTCCTCGGCGTGCACGAAGACGCCGCACGTTTCAGCCAGTCGGTGTCGAGTGTGATGACCGACAAACTGCAAACCCTCGCCCCGACTGCGAGCCTGGCCGAGCTGGAATCGGTGCTCAGCCGTGGCCTCGTCGCGATCATCGCCGACGCCTCCGGCTTCCATGGCCTGATCACCCGCACCGACATGCTCAACCAATTACGGAGATCCCTTGCATGAGTCAGCACGACGATAAATCCCAAGGCTTCGCCACCCGGGTGATCCACGCCGGGCAAGAACCGGACCCGACCACCGGCGCGCTGATGCCGCCGATCTATGCCAACTCCACTTACCTGCAAGACAGCCCCGGTGTGCACAAGGGTTTCGACTACGGCCGCTCACACAACCCGACGCGCTTTGCCCTGGAACGCTGCGTCGCCGATCTCGAAGGCGGCACTCGCGCCTTCGCCTTCGCCTCAGGCCTGGCGGCGATTTCCACGGTGCTGGAACTGCTCGATGCCGGCTCGCACATCGTTTCCGGCAATGACCTGTACGGCGGCACATTCCGCCTGTTCGACAAGGTTCGTCAGCGCAGCGCCGGGCATCGTTTCAGCTTCGTCGACCTGACCGATCTGTCGGCGTTCGAAGCCTCGCTGCAGGACGACACGCGCATGGTCATGGTCGAAACCCCGACCAACCCACTGCTGAGCCTGTCGGATCTGGCCGCGATTGCACGCATCTGCCGCGCGCGCGGGATCATCTGCGTCGCCGACAATACTTTCGCCAGCCCCTACATCCAGCGCCCGCTGGAGCTGGGTTTCGACATCGTCCTGCACTCGACCACCAAATACCTCAACGGCCACTCTGACGTGATCGGCGGCATTGCCGTGGTCGGGCAGAACGCCGAACTGGCGGAAAAACTCGGTTTCCTGCAGAACGCCGTCGGCGCGATTTCCGGGCCGTTCGATGCGTTCCTGACCTTGCGCGGGGTGAAGACCCTGGCGCTGCGCATGGAGCGCCATTGCAGCAACGCCCTGGACCTGGCGCAGTGGCTGGAGCAGCAACCGCAGGTCAAACGCGTCTACTATCCGGGCCTGCCCTCGCATCCACAGCACGCACTGGCCAAGCGGCAGATGCGTGGTTTTGGCGGGATGATTTCTGTTGATCTGAACAGCGATCTGGCCGGCGCACGGCGGTTTCTGGAAAACGTGCAGATCTTCGCATTGGCGGAAAGTCTGGGCGGTGTGGAAAGCCTGATCGAGCACCCTGCGATCATGACCCACGCGACGATTCCACCGGAAACCCGCGCAAAGCTGGGGATTGGTGATGGGCTGGTGCGGTTGTCGGTGGGGGTTGAGGATGTTGAAGACCTGCGCGCCGATCTGGCTCAAGCACTGGCGAAAATGTAGAACGCCGCAAACTACAAAGCCCGCATGACGCGGGCTTTGTGCTTACAGAGGCTCACAGGGCATTTTCGACCGCCTCGCCTTGTCGATCACGCAACCCGCGCAACGTCGCGCGCAGCTCTGCCGGACGCACCGGTTTCGACAGAATCGCAATCTGTCGATCGTGCAAGGCAGCCTGAATCTTCTCGATGTCATGCCCGGTGATGATCATTGCCGGCACCGCCCAACCGCGCCGCCTGCGCATTTCATCAATGCATTCGATGCCAGTGGCGTGGGTGCCGAGGTCATAGTCGGCGACGATGATGTCGCAGTCGGTGTGCAGATCTTCAGCAGACCACTCGGCCTGCACCACACAGCCCCAGCGTTCAAGCAATGCTGAAGTTGCCAGCAACACGTTGCGGTCATCCTCCACCAGGCACACTTTCAGCCCCGTCAGCAAACCCACCTGCCGCGCCTCATCGCGAACGAACAGTGACTGCGGCGCCGCGACGATCGGCAAACCGGCAAGGGCCACCGTTGTGCCGCGTCCCAACTGTGATCGCAGCGCAACTTCTAGCCCGATCAATTCAGCGAGACGCTTGATGATCGACAGCCCCAGCCCCACGCCTTCGACGTCTTTATCGCGTACTTGCCGCACGCGATAAAATTCCTCGAAGACCTTCTGCAGATGTTCTTCGGCGATGCCGTTGCCGCAGTCATAAATGACGATCGCCAGCCCTGCTCCGCGTCTACGCACGCCGATCAGCACCGGCCGTTGCGCGCCGTACTTGAAGCAGTTGGAGAGCACGTTCTGCACCATGGTCGCCAGCAGCGCCGGGTCGGTTCTGACCCAGTAGTTGCACGGTCGCAGCCGCAGTTCGACACCCGCCCAACGCGCTGCTTCCTGATGTTGGCGGACCAGGTCGGCGAGCCATTCACCGAGGCTCAGTGTTTGCCATTTCGCCTCGACCCGACCGTTATCGAGGGTGTAGAGGTCGAGGATGGAACGGAACAACTGCGAGACGTTGAGCAGCGATCGATCGATGTTATCCACCAGCCGGCGCTCGCCATCGCCCAGGGACGATTCGCGCAGACAGGCAGTAAACAAGCCGATCGAATGTATCGGCTGACGCAGGTCGTGACTGGCCTGCGCGAGGAAGCGCGACTTTTCCAGATTCGCCGCCACCGCTTCTTCGGACGCCTTGCGCGTACGCTCCAACAGCAAGTGCGCATAAAACGGGATCACCGTGCTGGTGATCAGCAGCATCAACACCATGAACGGCTGCGCCTGCCAATAGGGCGTCAGGCGATAGACCACCAGCAGCGCCGTAAGCGCCAGGCCGGTGGCGATCGCCAGATAGCGCGAGCCGTAGCGCATGCCGTTGCCGAGATTGACCCAGACCATCACCGCGTACAGTGGCAACGCCGCTTCGCCGCCGATCACCAGCCCGAAACAGGTACCGGTGTAATCGTGGACCATGGCAAAAATCCGCCGCGCCGGGTAATGCCCCGGCCAACGCGCAATGGCCTGGCGGAACATGATGGAGGCCAGCAGAAACAGGCTGATGTAGGTAATGACCGGCAGGTAGGTCTCGAAGCGATGGCCCGGCAAAAAGACCAGTACGACCATGTAAACCACCGCGATGGCGGCGATGATGATGCGCAGGTTGGCCTGGTCGAGTTCGGTGTTTTTCTCGAACTTCATGGGAAACGTCCTTGTGCAGCGATTGCAGTTTCGGAAGCAGCCTACAGGCAACCTTCGCGTCCAGTGCTAAGGTGCAGGCCTTGAATCACGCCTGACCCAGGGAGGGTCGCATCATGACGTGCCGGATCATCATAGCCGACGATCACCCACTGTTTCGCGAAGCGATGTTGCGCACTGTGCAGCGCTTGCTGCCGAGTGCGGATACCGAAGAAGCCGGCGACTTCGACGCTGTGCTGGGGCTGTTGGCGCTGGGTAACGAGCCGGACACGTTGATGCTCGATCTGCGTTTTCCCGGGCTGACCTGCATCAGCCAGCTCGCCGACTTGCGCCAACGATTGCCGCGCACCACGCTGATCGTGGTGTCGATGGTCGACGATCAAGCGCTGATCAGTGAAGTCATGGCGGCGGGCATTGACGGTTTTATCGGCAAGAACATTGCGCCGGATGAAATCGGCCAGGCGATTCTGGCGATCCGCAATGGTGAAGTGCTGGTGAAGTCGGCGCCGTCCGGCCTGTTGCCGCTGGAAACTGCGACGACGCTGACGCCGCGTCAACAAGACGTGCTGCGTTTGATCGCGCAAGGCAAAACCAACAAGGAAATCGCTCGTGAACTGGATATCTCCCCGTTCACGGTACGCATCCATGTGTCCTCGTTGTTGCGTACGCTGGATGTGCCGACGCGGGCGGCCGCGGCAGTAAAGTTTTCCGCAGGATTCTGAGGCTCAGCCGTGCAGCCCCGGCTCTTGGATATTGGCCTGATTGGCTTACTGGCGATCGGTATAGATCGCGTCACTGGTGAATGGTAAAGCCAGCAATGTCGCCTTTGCTCAAGCATTGAACACAGGCGTAGTAAAGGCAGCCATCGCCCCAGGGTTTGACCAACGTGCTGACCGACGGCGTGGTGGCGTTGTCGCTGTATCTGGAGGTGACCGCACCGGCGGCGCTGTAATTGCGTGACTCGATGTCCTGGGTTGATGCCGCAGGTTCCAGCATGATTCAGACAGGCCTGTTTCGCCTGCCTGTAAAGATTCAACGGGCCAGATGAGCCACTCGGCTAATCGCGCCAATCAGGCAAAATCTGCTTTGGGCATTTGGCAGTCCGGGCATAGCCAGTCTTCATGAACGTCTTGCCAGGCCGTACCGGGCGCAATTCCGTTTTCCGGATCTCCGGTCGCCGGATCGTATTCGTAACCGCAAACGGTGCAGGTTTTAGTCTGTTCTTGCGTCAACATCATCAATCTCCTTCTGTTTAAAGTGCGACGGTTGAAATCAGGCCGGCAGCGCCAAGGATGAAGCCAATCAATGCGCCGCGTTGCGGCAACTCGCGGAGCATGGCGTAGATCACAATAGGCTCCAGCACCAGCAACAACGTCAATGAAGCGACCGTTACCACCCAGATATTCCCGGTACCTTGATAGCCGAGCCAATAAGCCAGAACCAAACTGATCCCGGCTATGCATATCAAGAACATCGGTTTGATGAACATGCCGGGGGTTTCCATGACCTTGCCCGGAAGCTTGGAGGCGTAGACCTCACTGTAGATTGTCAGTATCTCGCCAAAGACCATCAGCAAAAGAGCGATGATTATGTAATGTTCTTTTTTCACAAAGATCTCTTCTGCAGAATTGACAGGATTTCATTGATAACAATTTCGCCTACTTCGTCGCTGTCCAACTGAAAATGTGGGCCATCGTGGTCAAACAGAAACGTGTTTTTGTACTCCCCCCCTTCAAAGCCGCCGATTTTCCGCAGGATGCTCTCCGCCCGATCAAGCTTATCGGCGTGAAAGGTCTTTAAGATTTTTATCGCATTGCCAAAATGAATGGCTTCGTCGGCGATCAGGTTCTTGATCCACAAGTTGAATCCGGGATGGCCGAAGTCCTGGTAAAAGGTGTCTTTCTTGTACGTTTTCACCGAAACGTATTCATCGTAAGCGAATAACAGGAGCAGATTGAATTCACTGGCAAGTATGTCTTCAAGCCCTGTGAAATCGCCAACACGACCTTTCAGGTAATTGATGAGTTCACGTTCGTCAGCGCCAAAGACCAGCCGGTTCAGCTCGAAGAATCCGTCCGCGTGATTGCGCTCATCGGCATACCAGAAATCCAGGTACTGAACGAAATAAGGGGAAAATTCTCTACGCCGGGTGTACAAAAAATTATAGAGATTCACAGAGTCGTATTCAGACACAAGATCGGCCATAAAAAACGCCTTAAAAGACTGATCGATGCCAGGATTGATCCATCCACTGGTAGCGACATCTTCGAAAATAGCCCTTGAACTCCAGTTACGCTTTTTCAAGAAAGCCGCTTCCATGCTATTTCTCTCCCGATCTCATGCAGTCATTCACTGAATTTTTTTACAATTGCCGGAATAATCATGTCCTTGATTTCCTGCCGGGAAATCGGGAAATCCGGCGCGTTATGATCCAAAACGAATGTTCCGGTGTAACTGGGCTTCTCGAAATCAATTTGAAAAATCTCCTCGAGTATCGCAGGCACTTCCTGAATTCTTCGCGGATACAATTCCCTGGCTTTTTTTACGAAGGCGAAGAAGTGCGTTACTTCGTCTTTTTTGGTTTTACGTATCCATGCCGACAACTGTTCCGAATTGAAGTTATCGTAGCTTGCGATGCTGCGATGATAAACGTGCGTCGTGATGATCTCGTCATAAGCAAGAGTCACCAACAGCTTTAGCGGATCAGCCGCAATGTTATCGACAATGCTGAAGTCCGGCTTGCGCAGCTCAACACTCAGTGAAACTTCATCAAAAGGAATAGCCGAATACGAAGCATAAATAAGCGCAAAACCGTAGGCATGGTCAATTTCATCTTTCAACCAAGGATTGAGCACGTCTTCGAGGGATTTGAAGACCTCTGGATAATTACCTTCCAGATACCAGTACAACCGGCGCGCGTCATATTCTGTGATTACCGAATCGAAAAATATCTCCCTCCATTCCTCGCGCTCCGACTCGTTCAGTTCCACTGCGGGAAAGCTGAATCCAGACAAGACTGCGGAAGCATCGGGAGTGGTGCGCGTGATCGCGCCGGTTGCCATCGACATACATTCTTCCTTGATAGATTGAACAAGAACCTGGAAAACACTCAGACCAGAAAATTGCCAAACAACAGTGCATCAGTGGCGGCATCCGGTCGCCATTCGGTCTGCTGAAAAACAATCGGCTGCCAGTACTTTTCAACGATTCCGTAGATGAACTCCCAGTCCAGATATTCACTTTCCAGAATTCCGGCCCGAGGATTGGCCTGCGCCCACGCCATTCCAGCGACAATACTGGACACCACCTGCAGACTCGTGGCGCTGTTGTATTTGGCCATCTTGCGTGCCTTGCCAATGGACAGATTCGAGCCCATCCACACTGACGGATACTTGTCACTGATCAGAAACACGCCCAGTTCATCGATACCGGAAACAATGCCGTCTTTTAGTACCTCCTTGGTTAACACCCGCTGTTCATTTCCATTGTCCAGCAGGGACATTGAAGCCACGGCCTGATCACAGGGGTGGTATGCGTAATAAACGGTAGGGCGATAGCGGGGGTTATCGCCATCGCCTACGGTCAGATATTCGGCAATCGACAGCGACTCATTGTGGGTCAACAGGTAACCGGAAAAGTCCAGATAGTTCGGAGACCAGCTTCTGACTCTGACCTCACGCCCTTGCTCACTCATGGCTATCGCGTAATCGTTGCGAATCGCCGCTTCAGGCAATCTGACCTCATGACTGCCCCAGCCCAGTTCTGCTGGCTGCAGGCATTCGGTAATCAAACCGTCCACCGACCAAGTGCACATGAAGTGCTGTTCCGGACGCTGATCTCCGCAGACTTGAGTATCGCGCTCGGATATCTGGATGACCCTGATACCCAAGCGCTCGGCCAGTTCAGCCCAATCTTCGCGATCCCCGGTTTTATAAGCAACGTCATTGACCGCGGCCATTTGCGTCAATGCTTTTTTCAGCAACACGGAAATGAATCCCGGATTGGCACCGTGAGCGACAACAGCCGTTGCACCATCAGGGCGTTGCTGTTTTGTAAAACGCTTGAGACCCTCCCGCAAAGCAAAATTGCTGGTCAGGCCTGATTCGACTTCGGCTGTGTATTCCCAAGGTTCGATGCAAGTATCCAAATACAGTGCATCGTGCCTCTGAGCCAACATTATCAATGATTGAGTGGAGACCGAAACAGCCAGATTCAACAAAAAAACCTGGTCATTCAGAAAAGGCCCTATAACCTCTTCAAAGTTATGCGGGGTAATCAGTTTCTTTATCAAAGTCGCTGAATATTCTTGCGCAATGGCCTGTTTGGAGACGTCCAGATCTTTATCAAAGATTACAACATCGACCTGAAAACGTTCATTAATCAGGGGCAGCAAGGCCTGGGCAATGCTACCAAATCCGACAATGACAATCCGACTTATAGTTTGCATACGTAGAGTCCTTTACGTAAATCCTATTCACATACAGGCGCGCGGTCGCGAAGTACCAATATTGCAAAAACTATCGACACTCGGCAGTCGATAATCGCTGAGTCTGCGACTGACCACTATAGGTTGATGTCTGCGAAGACGATGTCCTTATAACTCTCGTAGTACCAAGCTTCATGCCCGGTATCCATGCTTGCGAAAATTGGATCCTAAACAGCCGACTGCGGCATGGCAACCCCAAAACAAGAATATTTTTGAGCGTTTTTCGCGGACAAAATGCTTGTTCTCAAACCTGACAATCACTAACTAATTGATAAAAATCAATTAAACCCGATAAGACCGTTGCATCACTTCCGTGAACAACCTCACCTCGGTAGCCGCTGGAGCTGCGATGCTTCGATTCGTTATGTCCACACATGTGCTCTGGACTAAGGGTCAACCTGCGCCATCAACTCCGGCACCGACTCCGGCCGGCGCGCATAACGCTGTGCCAACACTGCGCAGACCATCAGTTGAATCTGGTGAAACAGCATCAGCGGCAGAATCAGCACGCCGATGGTGCTGCCGGCAAACAGCACCTGCGCCATCGGCACGCCGGTGGCCAGGCTCTTTTTCGAGCCGCAGAACAGAATGGTGATGCGGTCTTCCTGGTTGAAGCCGAACGCTTTGCTCAACAGAATTGATGCAACCAGAACCAACGTCAGCAGGATGCAGCAGACCACCACCAGACCGAGCAACTCGAACAACGGAATCTGCTGCCAGATGCCCTCGTTGACCGCTTCGCTGAATGCGCCGTACACCACCAGCAGAATAGAGCCCTGATCAACGAATTTCAGCCAGTTCTTGTTGCGCCCTACCCACGCGCCGATCCAGCGGCGGGCGATCTGCCCGGCAATAAATGGCAGGAGCAATTGCACACTGATCTTGACGATGGCATCGAGGGTTGAACCGCCGTCACCGTGAACGTTGAGCAGCAGCGTTACCAGCAGCGGCGTGAGAAAAATCCCGAACAGGCTTGAAGCCGCCGCACTGCAGATCGCTGCCGGAATATTGCCCCGCGCCAGCGAAGTGAAGGCAATCGCCGACTGCACAGTGGCCGGCAACGCGCAGAGGTAGAGCATGCCCATGTACAGCTGATCACCGATCAGCGGTGACAACAGCGGTTTCAGCGCCAGACCGAGGATCGGGAACAATACGAAGGTCAGGCCGAACACCAGCAGATGCAGACGCCAGTGGCCGGCGCCGGCGATGATCGATTCGCGCGACAGCTTGGCGCCGTGCAGGAAAAACAGCAGGGCGATGGCCATGTTGGTCAGCCAGCCGAAGCCGACCGCGACTTGACCGCTGGCGGGCAGGAAGCTCGCCAGCAGCACAACGCCGATCAAGGTCAGCGTGAAGTTATCGGGCAGAAAACGTGGGCGCGTCATGAGATTCATCCGGGGGTTGCCAGTGCGTGCCGACGACTCTAACGTGACTGGCAATTACCGACTAACGCCGAAGAGCCGCAAGATGCCGCCTAAAGGACATTCCAAAAGCGTTCGCCGCAGTGTTCCCGGGTTGCCCAGCCTGCCGCGCCCCGTGTACGGACGCACCGAATCGCTGCCGAATCGCGCCCTCACCCGCCGCCACAGTCATCCGTGGGTGCAGTTGTCCTACGCGATTCAGGGCGTGCTCGAAGTGCAGACCAGCGCCGGCCGATTCGTCGCGCCGCCGGAGCGTGCGGTGTGGATTCCGGCCGGCGTGCCGCACCGGGTGTTCAGCGCACCACACACGGAAATGCGCAGCCTGTATATCGACAGCAGCGTCACCGGTTGGGCCGCCGAGCATTGCCATGTGCTGGGCGTCAGCGATCTGCTCAGGGAGTTGATCCGCGCCTTCAGTCAGGTCCCGGTCGACTATGACGAGAACGGCCCTGACGGACGCCTGGCCCAGGTCATCCTTGATCAACTCGGCGACGCGCCGACCATCGACCTGATGCTGCCGCTGCCGCAGGACGCTCGCCTGAAGCAGATCTACCAGAGCCTGGAGCAACACCCGGAACAGCAGACCACGCTGAGCCACTGGAGCGAAAAATTTGGCGTCACCGAAAAGACTCTGACGCGCCTGTTTTTGCGCGACACCGGCCTGACCTTCCGCGCCTGGCGTCAACGCCTGCGCTTGCTTGGCGCCCTGGCCCCGCTGGAAAAAGGCGAGCGAGTGACCGATGTTGCGCTGGCCTGCGGATACGACTCGACCTCGGCGTTTATCGCCGCGTTTCGTCAGCAGTTTGGCGAAACGCCGGGAGAGTTTTTCCGCTGACACTTCGTTTTTGCCGAACTGTCCGTCAGGAATAAACGATTTTTCTTTGCTCCAGATCCGTCGCTAGCATGGCCCCGTCTGACTTTGATCGAGAGGGTGCAGTGATGCCAGTGGGAGCGAGCCTGCTCGCGAACGCGGGGTGTCAGGCAACCTCCATCTCACTGACCCACCGCATTCGCGAGCAGGCTCGCTCCCACAGGAGATGTGCTTGCTGCAAATAAAAAGACAGGGGAGCGTGCCATGCCTGCCACGAACATCAATATCGGCGAACCCTGGATGTGGGGTGCCTTCATCATCTTCGTTCTGGCCATGCTGGCCCTGGACTTGTTTGTCTTCGGCGGGCGCAAGGCGCACCGGGTGTCGGTGCGGGAAGCGTCGGCCTGGGTGGTTGCCTGGTGCCTGTTGGCGCTGAGCTTCGCGGGATTGCTCTGGTGGTATCTGCACGGCGAATTCGGCGGTGAAATCGCCCGACAGAAAACCCTGGAATTTCTCACCGGTTATCTGATCGAGCAGTCGCTATCGATCGACAACATGTTCGTCTTCGTGATGATCTTCAGCTACTTCGCCGTGCCGCCGGAATTGCAACGACGCGTGCTGCTGTACGGCGTGCTGGGCGCGATTGTCATGCGCGCGATCATGATTTTTGCCGGTGTGTGGCTGGTGTCGCAGTTCGAGTGGCTGCTGTATGCATTCGGTGTGTTCCTGATCATCACCGGGATCAAGATGCTGGTGTTCGCTGATCATCAACCGGATCTGGAAAAGAATCCGTTATTGCGCTGGGTTCGCGGGCATATGCGCATCACCAGTGGCTTTCACGGCGAGAAGTTTTTCATCCTGCAGAACGGCGTGCGCTGGGCGACGCCGATGTTTTTGGTTCTTGTGCTGATCGAGGCCAGCGACCTGATGTTCGCCGTCGACAGTATTCCGGCGATCTTCGCCGTGACCACTGACCCGTTCATTGTTTTCACCTCGAACATCTTCGCGATCATGGGCCTGCGTGCGTTGTACTTCCTGCTGGCAGACATGGCTGACCGCTTTCACCTGCTCAAGTATGGCTTGGCGATCGTGCTGGTTTTCATTGGCGGCAAGATGGTGCTGATGCCGTGGTTCCACATGCCGGTGGAATGGTCGCTGGCAATCGTCGGGACGGTGATTCTCGGGTCGGTGCTGTTGAGCCTGGTGACCAGCCGCGAGGCAGAACGCCGCCCTGAATGACACAACACAACCCACCTGTGGGAGCGAGCCTGCTCGCGAATACGCCGGATCATTCAACATAGGAGTTGAATGACACACCGCTTTCGCGAGCAGGCTCGCTCCCACATTTGAAGTGCGGTGCTCTTATTTATCGGACTTGATACTGGTCCACACTCGCGTGCGCACCCGCTCCATTTTCTGCGGCAACGGTTGCACCACATACAGGGTTTTCAGCGCTTCGCTGGTCGGGGTCAGGTTGGGGTTGTCGGTGATGTCCTTGTTGACCAGCGGCATCGAGTCCTTGTTGGCATTCGGGTAACCGAGGAAGTCACTGATCGGTGCGATCACTTTCGGGTCGAGCAAGTGGTTGAGGAATTCGTGGGCCTCGGCGACGTTCTTCGCGCTCTTCGGAATGGCGAAGGTGTCGAACCAGATCGGCGCGCCCTCCTTTGGCAGACGCCAGTCGACCACCACGCCGTTGCCCGCCTCTTTGGCGCGATTGCCGAACTGGTAGAAGCTGCCGGAATAACCGATCGCCACGCAGATGTCGCCGTTGGCGATGTCGGTCATGTACTTGGCCGAGTTGAAGTAGGTCACGTAAGGACGAATCTTCATCATCAAGGCCTTGGCCTTTTCATAGTCCGCCGGGTTCTGGCTGTTCGGGTCGAGGCCGAGGTAATGCAGGGCCAGCGGCAGGATCTCCGACGGCGAATCGAGCATCGCCACGCCACAGGCCTTGAGCTTTTCCATGTTCTCGGGCTTGAACACCAGATCCCAACTGTCCACCGGCGCGTTGTCGCCCAGGGCAGCCTTGACCTTGGCCGGGTTGAAGCCGATCAGCACGGTGCCGTACATGTACGGCACGCCGTACTGGTTGCCGGGGTCGTTGGCGTCGAGCAACTTGAGCAACGCCGGATCCTGGTGCTGCCAGTTCGGCAATTTCGACTTGTCGAGTTTCTGGAACACGCCGGCCTTGATCTGGGTTTCGATGAACTGGTTGGACGGCACCACTAGGTCGTAACCGGAGTTGCCGGTGAGCAGTTTGGCTTCCAGGGATTCGTTGGTGTCAAAGGTGTCCCAGGTCACTTTGATCTTGCTTTGCTCGGCGAAGTCCTTGGGCACTGACGGCAGAATGTAATCCGCCCAGTTGTACACCCGCAGTTCGCGCTGCTCGGCCTGGACGGCGCTGGCCAGCAGCGTCAGGCCACACACGGTGGCGCCCAGAATGCGTTTGATCGTGACCATGGTTGTTTCCCCGAATGCGACGTGAGATCGATGGTTTTTATGTTCTGTACACGGCAGTGGCTGTAACGATAGCCAAGGGCAAAAAAGGTCGAGCCTGTTGTTATGGTTTCGATTCTTGCTGACAGCGTAGCGCGATGACAGTAGGCGGCAGGCCAAAAGGGGATCGATATGGCCAATTTGCGTGACCGCTGAAATACGCAAACAAAAATGCCCGGCACTGGGCCGGGCATTGTCGGTTGGCGTTTGGATCAGTCGGTATAGCCGAGTCTGGCCGCCCTGCTCTGCTGCGCCTGACCACGGGTTGCGAGGCAGTAATACAGCGGCACCGTTACCACCAGACCGACCAGCCAGGACAGGTCGGCACCTTCCACCAGATTGGCGTACGGCCCGACATACAGCGAGGTGTTGGCGAACGGCAGCTGCACGATGATGCCGATGAAGTAGGCAATGATCGCGTGCAGGTTGAAGCGCCCGTAGATGCCACCGTCGGCGCGGAAGATCGAGGCGATGTCGTAGTTGCCACGCTTGATCAGGTAAAAGTCGATCAGGTTGATCGACGCCCACGGCACCAGCACCAGCAACAGCGCGAGAATCAGTCCTATGAATTCGGAAATGAAATCCGCCGAGGCACCGAGGGCGACCACACAGCATCCGGCCAGGATCACGCTCGACAGCACCACGCGCACCTTGATGCTCGGCGTCCACTGGCTGGCGAACGTCTGGATCGAGGTGATGATCGACAGCACCGCGCCATACAGATTGAGCGCGTTGTGGCTGATGATGTTGAGCAGAAACAGCACCATCAGAATCGGCCCCAGCCAGCCGGTGGACTGCTTGACGGCCGCCATCGCTTCAGTGCCTTCCGGCGTCGCCAGCACTGCCACCGCGCCAAAACTGAACGACAGAATCGTGCCCAGCGTCGCGCCCAGATACGTCGCCCAGAAGGGTTTGGCGATACCGATGTCTACTGGCAGATAACGCGAATAGTCGGAGACGTATGGCGAGAAGCTGATCTGCCAGATGATCCCCAGCGACACCGTCGCCAGCCAGCCGGACAGATTGAAACTGCCGCGCGTCAAAAAGTCCGCTGGCAGTTCATGGGCGAAGATATAGATGAACCCGGCGAGCAACGCGCCACCCATCACCCAGGTGCCGATGCGATTGAGCGTGTGGATGAAGTTATAGCCGATCACACCGATCGCCGTGGCGGCCAGGGCGCCGATCAGAATGCTCAGCGGTGCCGGCACTGACGGCGCAATGCCGACGATGGATTTACCGGCCAGCACGATGTTGGAAATGAAGAAACCAATGTAGATGAGCGCTGCGAAGAACACGATCAGCAGCGCGCCATAGCGGCCGAACTGACCGCGACTCTGGACCATTTGCGGAATGCCCATGCGCGGACCCTGCGCCGAGGCCAGCGCAATCACCACGCCGCCGATCATGTGCCCCAGCGCAATCGCCAGCAGCCCCCAGAACAGATTCAGATGGAACACCTGGACCACCATGGCGCCGGTGACGATGGGCAGTGGCGCGATGTTGGTGCTGAACCAAAGAGTGAACAGATCGCGGGCCTTCCCGTGGCGTTCCGCGAGTGGGACGTAATCGACCGTATGATTCTCGATCAACGGATCTTGCCGGGACATCTGGGACATATGCATGAACTCGAGTTTGTCTGTTTTTATCTTTGTATGAAGCCAAACCGGGAGGACTCTTGGGTCGCCCCTCAGATGCAGACCATATTATGGTATTCCAAACTTTGCACAAGCCTGATCCGCTGATTCTGTTGCTCTCTGATCCGCTATCCTCGCTGATCCCACCCCTGACCGGCTAGCTGAAAGCCCCGTAAACACTGAATTTACGACGAAAGTGGCACGTTTATCGGTTCACCAGAAAAGCTCTTGCAAGATATGTATTACGGTATACCATCAGACCTACAAACCATAAAAACCGCGTCACACCACCCGAGGACCACCCAATGATCGATGCTGCCATTTACAAACAAGTCATGGGCTCGTTCCCGTCAGGCGTCACCGTTATCACCACCCTGGACGACGACGGCCAGATCGTCGGCCTGACCGCCAGCGCGTTCAGTTCTTTGTCGATCGACCCGGCGCTGGTTCTGTTCTGCCCCAACTACAGCTCCGACTCCTATCCCGTGCTGATCAAGAACAAACGCTTTGCGATTCACCTGTTGTCCAGCGTGCAGCAAAGCGAGGCCTATGCCTTCGCGCGCAAAGGCAAGGACAAGGCGCAGGGCATCGAGTGGACGTTGAGCGAACTGGGCAACCCGATCCTCGCCAATGCCACGGCGGTGATCGAGTGCGAGTTGTGGCGTGAATACGAAGGTGGCGACCACGCGATCATGGTCGGCGCGGTGAAGAACCTGATCGTCCCCGAGCAGGTCGCCGGACCGCTGGTGTATTGCCACGGCAAGATGGGTGCGTTGCCGGTTGTGGCGTGATTTCACCAGATCTCGGATATCCCATGTGGGAGCGAGCCTGCTCGCGAATGCGATGGGTCAGTTGTTACATTTTTGACTGACCCGACATCTTCGCGAGCAGGCTCGCTCCCACCGGTTTTGGTGTTGCCTGGGCGACCGTGTCAGGTCCTAAACCGGCTCACCAACTGATTCAACGTCTGCGACAACGCCGTCAGGTTCTGCGCATCCTGGCGAGTTGAATCCGCCAGGCTCGCCACCAACTGCGCATCGCCATGAATCTGGCTGATGTGCCGATTGATGTCTTCCGCCACTTGATGCTGTTCCTCCGCCGCCGTGGCGATCTGCGTGTTCATGTCGCGGATCACGTCGACCGATTCACGTATCAATTCAAAACTCGCCCGCGCCTCGTTGATCGACACCACGGTTTCCTGCGAGACCTCGAGGCTGGCGTGCATCTGCTTGCCCATCTGGTGGGTGCGCCGCGCCAGATTGCCAAGCAGTGCGTCAATCTCACCGGTGGAGTCGGAAGTGCGTTTGGCCAGCGCGCGAACTTCATCGGCGACCACGGCAAAGCCCCTGCCCTGTTCACCGGCGCGCGCGGCCTCAATGGCGGCGTTGAGCGCGAGCAGATTGGTCTGCTCGGCAATCGATCGGATGGTGCCGAGGATCGACTGGATGTCGTTGCTGTCCTGCTCCAGTTGCTGCATCGACTCGGCGCTGTGGCCGATCTCCTGACTCAAGCGCCCGACGTTACTCACCGCCGCGTCGATCTGCTGCTGCCCGGTGTGAGCCTGACGCTGACCGTTGTCTGCCGAGTCGGCCGCCTGACTGCACGAGCGCGCAACCTCGTTGGAAGTGGCGACCATTTCGTGGAATGCGGTCGACACCATGTCCACCGCCTCACGCTGACGCGAAGCGACGTCGGCCATTTCCGCCGAGACTTCGGTGGCGCTGCCAGAGCTGCTGTGAATCTGCCCCGCTGCCTGGCCGATGCGCTGAATCAACGTACGAATCGCTTCAAGAAACTGGTTGAACCAGCCGGCCAGTTGCGCGGTTTCATCCTGCCCGCGTACTTCCAGTCGCGCAGTCAGATCGCCCTCGCCTTGAGCAATACCTTCGAGACCACTGGCGACACCACGAATCGGCTTGACCATCAGTCCGGCAAACCACGCACCGACCATCGCAAACAGCAACGCGCAAACCACAGCGATAGCGCCGATCAGCCAAGTCAAACGCGTCGCCCCGGCCATCACTTCACTGGCTTTCACCAACCCGACAAACCGCCAGCCCAACGCCTGCGACGGCCAGACCAGCGCCATGTAATCCTCCCCGGCCAGTTGCACCTCGACCAGGCCTTTGCCCGCCTCGGCCAGTTGCTGATAACCGTCGCCGAGATCGCTGAGTTTCTTGAAGTTGTGCGCCGGGTCGCTTGGGTCCACCAGCACGGTGTTGTTGGCTTCCATCAGCATCAGATAACCGCTCTCACCGAGGCGGATCTGCTTGACCAGGTCGGTCAATTGCTTGAGCGACACATCGATGTTGACCACGCCGGCATTGCTGCCCAACTGGTTATTGAAGCTTCGCACGGTGCTCACCAGCACCACGTCATCCGCCGCCCAGTAATAGGCCTCGGTGCGCAGGGTTTTGCCGGGATTGGCCATCGCGGTTTTGTACCAGGGGCGGGTGCGCGGATCGTAGTTCGCCAACTTCGCATCGCCCGGCCAGAACAGATAACCGCCCTGCTCGGTGCCGACAGATAGATAGGTGTAGGCCGGGTGCGCCTTGGCCAGACCCTCGAACAGCTTGAACAGCTGTTGATCCTGCGGCCCCATCGGCACTTGCGCGGCGTCGCTGCTCAGGTAGCGTTTGAGGCTGGTGTCGATGCTCTGCAGTTGCGGATGCTCGGCCAGATAGGCAACGTTTTGGCTGATGCCCTCGAAAAATAGCTGCATCGCGTTTTCCACCTGACGCACCTCGCGCCCGGTGCTGTCGGTAAAGGTGTCGCGCGCGCCCTCGCGGACATTGAGGATGATCAGCGCTGCCACCAGTAACACCGGCAGGCTGGCGATTACCGCAAACGCCAGAGTCAGTTTTTGTTTTATGTTCATTGCTTGCGCCTTCCTTGTTCGAAGTGTCGGTCAGAAATATTTTGCGGATATTCCGTATTATGGTATACCAATATTCAATCAACCGAACAGCCGTCCTCGAAGGCGTGCTTGAATGGTGAGAAGACTCGCGAGCGCAACGCGTTCACGTCAGTTCGACAGGCCCGCACACGACCGGCCAATTACAAAAGACTCGAGGTAGCGTCATGAAATTTTCCCTGTTCGTACACATGGAACGCTGGGACGAAAGCGTCAGCCACCGCCAACTGTTCGAAGACCTGACCGAACTGACCCTGATGGCCGAGGCCGGCGGTTTCAGCACCGTGTGGATCGGCGAACACCACGCCATGGAATACACCATCTCCCCAAGCCCGATGCCGCTGCTGGCCTACCTCGCAGCGAAAACCACGACCATCCACCTCGGCGCCGGCACCATCATCGCGCCGTTCTGGCACCCGCTGCGCGTCGCCGGCGAATGCGCCCTGCTCGACGTGATCAGCAACGGCCGCATGGAAGTCGGTCTCGCGCGCGGCGCCTATCAAGTTGAATTCGACCGCATGGCCGGCGGCATGCCCGCCTCGAGCGGTGGCCAGGCCCTGCGCGAAATGGTCCCGGTGGTCCGTGCCCTATGGCAAGGCGACTACGCCCACGACGGCGACATCTGGAAATTCCCCACCTCCACCAGCGTGCCGAAGCCGATCCAGAAGCCGAACCCACCCATGTGGATCGCCGCCCGCGACCCGGATTCGCACAACTTCGCCGTCGCCAACGGCTGCAACGTGATGGTCACGCCATTGATGAAAGGCGACGAAGAAGTCCTCGACCTGAAGAACAAATTCCAGACCGCACTGGACAACAACCCAGACGTACCGCGCCCACAATTGATGGTGCTGCGCCACACCCACGTGCACACCGCTGATGACCCGGACGGCTGGAAAGTCGGCGCCAAAGCCATCTCACGTTTCTATCGCACGTTCGATGCGTGGTTTGGCAACAAGCAAACACCAGTCAACGGCTTCCTTGCGCCGAGTCCGGAAGAGAAGTTTGCCGGACGTCCGGAGTTTGAACTGGAGAGCCTGCACAAGACGGCGATGATTGGTACGCCGGAAGAGATCATTCCGCGCATCAAGTACTACCAGGAACTGGGGGTGGATGAGTTCAGTTTCTGGTGTGACAACAGCTTGCCGCATGAAGAGAAGAAGAAGTCGCTGGAGTTGTTTATCAAGCATGTGGTGCCGGCGTTTCGCTGATTACTCGTCGGACGGTCTCTGACCCACTAAAAGGCCCCGGACTTGTCCGGGGCTTTAGTTTTTAGAGATCACGGGAATGCGCTGGCCCGGCTGGGTGACATCGTAAACACGCTGCTCGCAACCCCGCCCAACAAACTGAAACTCCACCAGGTAGACCTTGCTTCGCTCCGGCGTAAAAGTACTGTTCAGCGGCCCGCGGCTATAAGTATCGCAGGTGCCCATGCCGTTGGAACGCCCCGACACCTCGAAGGGTTCGTCGGCATTGGCTTGCATTTCCAGCTGAGGGAAGTGCTTGAACGTGGCGCTATTGGCCGCTTCGCTGAGTTTGGCGATCCAGCCGAATACCTTGCTCCGTCCGGAATCCACCACAGTACCCAGCACTTCCATTCGTTGATAGGGATCTGAAGCCCGGCGAACCGAGAACTCGACAGGGTATGTGTAGCCTGTAGATTTCATGATGACTTTGACGTGTTGTGCATCTGGCGTTGCCGTTCTTTGCTGAAGTTGGACACCATCCTTTTAAACGCTGGGGGAAGAGTCTCTGACGTTTGCATAGCAGCCCAGCAGTGGGAGAGCCAGCATTAATTGCAAAAGGATTACTTTGCAGTTACCTCTCACTCCTCACCTCTCATCCGCTGATTTAAACGTAGGCTTTTCATAAGAGGACTCTCGCCGCCAGTAATCTCGATTTTAAACTTGGCGTACGCTGTTTCAAGGTCGCGGTATTGTTGTAGCCCTCCTTCAATAAAGGCGTAGGTGCCTGGAATGTCGTTCCATTGAACGGGCATTACAATTGCCCCCGCACGAGCATCTGCTATCAAAGTCGACAATGCTTTATGCAAACAACTAACTTTCGCATCAGATGCATATTTAGAGATGACTTCCTCCAGATACTCCGCGCTTTCCCTCAACATAATCTGGTCCATATCCAACCTCAATTTCTAATTGTTCCAACCAGTTCCGGAGCCGACCATGGCCCGCGATTCGGCACGATATATTGTGTAGCGCCACCTGGCCTGGTCATCAACCCTCCCAATTCAGTGGTCGGCGCTACTTTACTGACGAAGACCGGCGATGGCACGCTCGGGGAGATCTTATAGACATCATAGACCGGGGAATCACTTTTTATCGGTAAGCCGAAATAATCAGCGAGGCTATATCCAGATTTTGAGGCTGCTTTCAGGTCGGCTTCCGTTGTGAAAAATGGAGAATAGGGAGAAACACCGTCGCCTTTAGGGACGATTTTAACGAGAGGCGAATTTGTAATTAACATCTTTGGCGCACCTGATCCGGAAGTTAACTGCCCAACGGCTCGCATGACTATGTTACTCAAATCGGCAGATGGATCAGCGGCAATGAGTTGACTTAGGAGCTCTCGTCCTTCGGCGGTTTCCAAGTAGTGGTCAGCTGTTGCTCGATCTATACCCGACGTCTTGAACGTGCTGACACTATCGATTTCCGCCGCATAGGTTGTACGAAGTGTTGCCAGCTTTTTCGCTGACTGCGACTTCGCCAGCACCTCCAACACTGCATCGACAACAGCCTTACCACCTCGGACCCCGGTCATCGAGAGAAGAACGTCGTCAATGGCGCTGACTGACAATATCCCTTTACCTGCTATCGATCCCAATCGATCTGCGGCGTCAGATACATCAGAAACGTAAGTCGAAAGGTTGACTAACTCGTTTTCATAACGAGTTGTCTGGTCTTTGCCAAACTGCTTCCAGTGCTGATAAACCGCTCCGGGGCCATAAGTACCTTCGGCGTTAAACAGGGTTGAATCGTTGAACTGCTCGTCTGTCGCGTTAAACGCAAACACCGGTGCACCGTTTGCAATAATCGGTCGTCCGTCACTCCAGGTAAGCGGGATCTTCTGATCGGCTAACTGATTGATAGCGACATAAGCGTCACCCATATCTTCGGCGAAATTTCTAGACTCCGGATCATTCCCGACAGCCTTGCTCATCACGCTCTTGAGATGCGCCAGACCCACAGCATCGACTTCAGCACCGGCCGCAAGCAGCAGCAAATCTTCCCAACGCGCGCCCGAACGAGACGGCCCCCGCGCAGCCAACTCTTCGGCTTGTTTCTTAAGCAGAGGAACCTCCTGTTGCCTATGCAACTGGCGGTTGAACGTCTCTACGCCAGACGCGCTGTTGGCTGCGGTTGTTGCCCCGGCAGCTCCACCACTAGATCCTGCTGCTGCGCCAAGCCCGGAAGCAATCAGAGTGCCCAACGCATCCTGTTGCTCTTCGCTCAACCCACTGTCTTTCAGTAGCTTGGCAATCATTGGCATCAGCGCAGCGGAGACACCAGCACCCAGTGCGCCGGCGGCAAGGCTACTCCCCGACAACCCCATCACCGCGCCGACCAACGAATGCAGCATGACACGTGCAGCCCCACCCTCGGCCCATGCCGCGCGAGTCACGCTATCGGTCGCGTCGTGTTCTTGCTTGTCAGCGTAATCACCGATTTTCTTGAAGGCGTCATTAGCAGTTGTGTTAGCAACGACCCCGATAGCAGTCGTACCGCCCACGGCTCCCAGGCCCACAGCAATCAAACCTGCCGCGACATCCGCCATGATGCGTTTGTCACCGCCCACCGCCCAACTCGTGTACTCATCGAACGCAGCCTTGCGCTCTTCGTCGGTGGTGGCTGACTTCATTTTGTCAGCAGCCGCTTGCTGCTGGGCGTTGGCCACTTTGCCGATGATGTTTCTCGACAGCGAGACCGTGCTCTGGATCAGATCAATCCGCTCTTGAATGGCTTGTTGATCAGGTTTGTCCAGGGCCTCATTCGCATGCGCCGTATCACGATTCAGACCCACCAGATCATTCACGCCTGCAGCGTTGCGCACGATGATGGTGCCTTCGCTGACGGCACTGCGGGTCTTGCTCTGATCCGAGTCTTCAAGCGCCAGCGGAACACTGCCTCCGATGCTCGTGCCGGATTTTCCGCCATATGACACTGAGATGCCGGCAGATTGAGCACTGATATCACTTGTATTTTTTATGTCGCTAACGAACAGCCGATCGGTGCTGAGCAGGTTTTTGTCTGGCGTTGCGTCACTGGCAATGACAGCACCCTGCAAGGTGGTGTTTTGGCCAACAGTAATGTCGTAGCCACCCTTGCCAGCGAATAACCCGCTCTGATCCGTCACCGCTTTGTAGTCACTGTTCATGTTGCCAGCGGAAAGGCTCGCAGAACCGGTGACTGGTGCTCCGTAGCAAAATGGAGGTATGCAAATGCTGGCACCGAAGCCTGCACTGCCTTGTTTGCTGGTCTGAGTCTCCGTGTCCTGACGAGATGTGATGGTCAGATTGCCGTTTATCAGAGCCTTGATGGTGTCAGCTCGAACTTGCGCGCCCGCCAGCGTAGTGTCGTTGCCGCTCTGCAGGGAGAGAGAGCCCGTGTCGACGGTCGTGTTGACTTGAGTTACAGAGCTGCCGGTGCCTTTGTTTTTGGCAACAGACGCTCCGAGGTCAAGGGTAAAGCCATTCTGTTCGCCCAGGTTAAAGCTGGCGCCGATGGCGGTTTTATTATTGCTGCCGTCGTTAGTCCAGTCGGCGGTGTTCTGCGCACTTTCCAGAACGATCGTGTTCTTCGCAATCAACGCAGTGTCAGCGGCTTTCAAGCTACTGCCGACGATATGGATGTCACCGGCCGTTCCCGGCGCCCCGCCATCAGCGATGATCAACAGGCTCTGGCCAGCATTGATCGTGCTTTGTTTCGCTGTCTGACTGGTGTACTCGCTGATGCTCTTGCTATGGGTGTTTGCCAGTTCAGTGCCGATCTTTATCAACGAACCATTGCTGGCGGAACCTTGTTTCTTGCCATAATCAGAGCCCGCACCTTCGGCATTTCCCGCAGCGCCGCCAAGATCATTTAGCGCCATGGCGGCTTGCGCGTATTTGACCGCTTGAAGTCGCGGATCATCGGCGTTCCTGGCCGCCTCTACCGAATTGTGGATTGTATTGACCGTATCAACGATCATGCCTCCGATGACGCGCCCCACTCCTAAGTTACTGGATTTGTCGGCACTACTTTGACTTGAGCTTTCCATGCCCGCAGCAATGGTTACCTTTGATCCAATAAGGGTCATATCCTTGGTACTGACCAGATCACTGGCGATAACGCTTAGCTCACGACCACTTGAAAGCTTCACATTGCCTGCGCTGGATCCGATTGTGCTGCCGGTCAACGTTATCTGGGAATACTGGCCGTTGTGACTTTGGCTACCAACAGACAGATGTTGATTACCGGTAATGTCATCGACACCCAGATTGTTTGCCGTCAGCACCCCACTAAGATCGCGACTTTTCTCCTTGTGATACTCGTTTCGAGTAAACGTGTTCTCCGCCGCTTTGATGGTCAGATCGCGACCAGCCTGCACAGTTAAATCCTCTGTGCTTACCAAAGCCGAACCGGTAATCATGACGTCGCGGCCAGATACAACGTCCACGGTATTACCTGAGATCATGCTGCCGACCGCAGTGGTTTGCGTCTCGGATACTCGGTCCTTCACCTTGCTGGATTTCAGGCCACCCAGGCTTTTTTTACTCGAACTGCTCTCGTGGCGAACTGTTTGCGAATCCGTGACAGCAACGATTTCAACATCATTGCCTGCGACCAGCTTTACTCCTCCCTCAGCAGAAGCGACTTCGCTACCTTTGATAAGAAGATCTTCATTAGCGACTAGGCTGATGTTACCGCCCGCAGTTATGGAGCTGGCGATATTTGTGGTGCTAGCCGTCTCATCAAGCCGACTTTTCTTACCCGAAGAACTTTTTTTGGTCTTGGTGTAGAAGCTGTAGTCGCTGTCTTCCGCTGACTGAAGCGTCAGATTTGCACCCGCTGTCAAATAGGCTTCGTTTCCGGCGCTGACCCGACTGGCAATCAGATCCAAGTCCTTACCGGAATTGAGCATTACGGTGCTACCTGCAGTCACCGTTGCAGAAACCTGCCTCACCTCATCATCCTGACGAGACATCTTCTTGTTGGCAGAACGCGAGTGCTCTTCATCCGCCGCCGAACTGATCACCAGATTCTCATTCGCCGACATCGACACATCACGCTTGGCGTCAATCGCACTGGCAATCACGTTGATGTCACGTTTGGCATCCGCTTTGAAATCACGCCCCGCATCAATATCGGCGCCCAGTTGCGTGACGCTGCTGACGGCTCCTCTCCAGCCAAGCGATGCGCTGTTGTCGATCTGCACCGCCGCCACGTTAACATCGCGACCGGCACTCAATGCCATGTCCTGACCGCTTTTCAAAACACCACCGATGACGTTGATGTCCTTGGCTGCTTTGATGGTCAGGTCGTTGGCAGCCTCGATCCGTGCGGCGTTATCGGCGTAATCCGTATGCTGGGTGACGGAGCCGTATTTGTCGTCCACCGAGGTGATGGTCCGTTCGTTGATCACATCGCCCGTGCGCGTGGTCAGGCTGACGTCCTTGCCGGCAATGATGCCGCCGGCCTTGTTGACGATGTTGTTGGTGGCCAGCAAGTCCAGACGGTTGCCCGCCTCGATCGAACCGCTGTTGACCAGATCCTTGCCCGCAGTGGCGGACAGATTATTGGTGGCCTTGAGCGTCCCGATGTTGTCGAGGTTTTCCCCGGCAATCAGCGTCACATCATTACCGGCAATCAGCGCCCCGGTCGGGCCCAAACGGCCGTTGGCCTGGGCCAGATACACCACCGGCACCAGCACTTTTTCGCCGTTCACTTCGTGTTCTTCGAGCCAGACGATGTCGTGGGTCAGTGCCGCGACTTGCTGCGAGGTGAGCCCAACGCCGACGGAAAGGTTGAGCGCGTCCTTGCTGGCGATGGCGTTGTTCATCAGGTACTTGAACATGCCTTCGTTGGAGGTCTGGCCGTCGAGGAAAGCCTGGCCAGTGCGTGCGGTGACGGCTTGCTGGATCAGGCGTTGTTCGTAGAGGCCATCACCGAGGCGTTTGGCGCTTTGGTCTGGGTCGAAGCCGAGTTTTTCCAACAGGTAATCGGAGCTCATGAACGACTTGAGCTCGGTCAGCACCGGATTGGTTTCGATCAGGTATTTGTGCGGATTGGACGGTGCCGTGGTGTCCGGCAGGCCGGTGACACGAGTGACCGGACGGGTGTCAATCGACTCCTTCATGTCGTTGCCGCGACTCGGCATGCCCGACCCGGCACTGCCCTCGGGCACCTTGACGTCGACCGTACTGGCAACCGCCTGAACCATGCTTGGGGTGCGCTGGAAGGTATCAACGGCGCGCGTGCTGTCAGACACCGGTGCCGGGGCATCGATGAACAGGTTGCGCGGCCCGCCGCTGCTGGCGGCGACCAGATGGTCCTGGGCATTTACCGCAACATTACCGACCGTCCACGTTGGTGCTGGCCCGGTATTGCTGGCTACGGTACTGCTGGAGCCCTGCCCGCTCAGGCGGAACAGACCGTTCTCACCCGTCGGCAGGGAGAAGCCCGGCAGGCTCAGCGGATTGACCTGTTGCTGGGCAAGATCCGGCGGCAGTTGGCTGTTGATGCGCACGACAACAGTACCGCTGTTGCCGACGTTGGTATTGGCGACTTTATTGGTGCCACCGTTAGCGCTGTAGTCCTGATGAATGACGCTGTTGGCGATTTCCTGGGTGGCGGTTATCGAGACATTACCGCCGGCCTGAATCACTGCATTGCGAGAGTTCGCGACGTCGGTAGCACCGGTACTGTTTACGGGCTTCTCGACAGCGACGCCTTGTTGGTAAGGCGCCAGCTCACTCGGTATCGCCATCAGATTATTCGGGTCGTACAACGACGGCGTTGAAGTCTCAAAGCCCGCGCTGTATCCGGACATCGCCCGGCCGTATTTGCGACTGCCGACGTTCTCGCCTGTCTCGGCATCAACGATGACGATGCCATTGCCGACGGTTTTGGCGATCGCTTTACGGATCAAACCCTCGGGCGCGATAACGTAATAGACGAACGGAAAATCAGGATTGTTGCGCTGGTTGTACGGCAGGATCACGTTGGCCATGAATTGCGCCGTTGTGCCTGTGCCCATCTCGAAGTTGTACTGACGCGTGACTTCAACGGTTCCGCTCTTCGCACCGATGTTCTTCAGACTATCGGCGATGATGTTGATGTTGCCGCCCGCCGCGACCGTACTTTTGCTGTTGAGGAATGTGCCGCCCTGGAAGGTGAAATCCTTGCCGACGTTGAACATCGCCGAGGCGCTGCTATCTGTGTCGAAGAATTGATAAGTCTCACGGGTGGCGAGGAAGTTGTTGAAGGTGCCCCCGACGCAGTCACCGCAACTGGCGGCGATCAAGCCCGAGATCAGCTTGCGTTCAACCGACGCTGTCGGCCCTTCCGTACGGTTCTCAAACACATCCGCATTCATCGTGAAGCCGCGCCCGCTCTCCATCGAGCCGGAGATGTTGTATATCCCCGCCGCCCGTGCCGCGCCGCCATAGCCGCCCATTACCACATCGCCCAGGCCGTAGAAATCACCGTGCTGGTTGGTCAGCGTCCCGACGCCAAGCGTCATGTTGTTACCGCTGAAAATCAGCCCACGGTCATTGAGCAGCGAAGGCGTGTTGATGATGAGGTTCTGTGCCGCACCGAGGGTGCCGTAGTTGGCAACACCGCCCGCATTGATCGTCAGGTCTTCGCTGGAGGTCATGCGCCCGGCGTTGGTGAGCTGTCCGCCGATATTGACGGTCGACGTCGCGCCTACCGCAAAGCTGCCGCCCGCCGCGACGTTCATCTGCGCGGCAGAAACGTAAGCGCCGCGCTGACTGGTCAAGCGGCCGCTGCCGCCGTAGGTACCGCCGATTTGCAGATCGAGGAGGCCATCACTGGCGATCAGCCCGTCGTTGCTCCAGTTGCCGCCACGGATCTGCAGCGAATCCGAAGCCAGCAGCTTGCCGCTCGCGGTCTGGCTGAACTGCCCGACATTGACGTTCAGGCGACCGGCCTGAATGACGTTGGAGTTGCTCCAGCTGTCGGCGTTGAGTTCCAACAGTCCGCCGGTGACGATGCTGCCGCCGGCGCCGACGACATTGGCCGTGGAGATGTCGAACTTGCCGCGTCCGACATGGTTGAGTTGCCCGCCACCGTTGAAGAAGCTGCCGACAACCAGGGTCATGTCGGTGTTGGCCGTTTCCAGCACGCCGTTGCGGTTGTCGAGCAGACCGCCGATCTGGAACAGGGTCTTGCCAGTGTTGCCCAGCGAACGAAGACGACCGTTCTGGTTGTCGACGCTGGCGGCTTTTACGCTCAGTTGGGTTTCGCTTTCGATGACGCCCGTGCCGTTGCGCAACGCACCCGTCAGGCCGAAGTCAATGCGATTCGCGGCGATCTGGCCGCTGGCATTTTCCAGATTCGAGCCGGTGACGCCGAGCGATCCCTTCGCATACAGCACACCGCTGCTGTTATCCAGCGCGGCGGTGGTAATGCTGCTGTCAGCGGACTGTGCGGAAATGCGCCCGCCGTTGTTGTTCAGCCCGGCCAGTGCGGTCAGGGTCAGAGCCTGCGCCTGGATGATGCCGCCCTGACGATTGTTGTTCAGGTCAAAACCGTTGCGCAGCACGCCGACGGTGCGTGCTTCCAGTGCGCCTTTGATGCTGGAAAGAATGCCGCCACGGTTGTCGATGTTGGCAGCTTTGACAAAGACCTTGCCGTTTTGCGCGATGACCTTGCCGCTCTGGTTGTCGAAGTCAGCGCCGATGTCCAGGGTCAACGCGCCTTCGCTCTGGATCGAACCCTTGCCGTTGCCCAGGCTGGCGGCGCTCAGCTCTACGCCAGCGTTCTGGCTGTAGATCAGACCGTCAGCGCTGTTATTGACGGCGCCCGTTGCGATGATCTGCAACTGATCGTTGGCCGCGACCGTACCCTTGTTGCTGTTGTCCAACGAACCGGTACGCACCTCGAGGGTTTTCTGGCTGGCGATCTGCCCGTTCTGGTTGCGCAGGTCGGTGACGCCCTTGAGCAACATCGCGCCGCTGCTCGCCAGCTTGCCGGCGTTATTGTTCAGCTCGCCGCTCAGGCCGAGAGAGATTGCGTCGTTGCTGGCGATCTGTCCGCCACTGTTGTCCAGACGCGAGGCGGTTGCGGTGAAAGCCTGTTCGGCATTGACTGATCCGCCGACATTGGTGAACGCCGTGCTGACCACATCCAGTGCCGCGCCGCTGAAAATCAGGCCCTGGCTGTTATTCAGCGCACCACCCAATGTCAGGGTCTGCGCTGCGCCACTGCTGAGATTGCCCTTGTTGCTGTTGTCGAGGCTGCCCGCTTTGACGGTCAGGCTTCCCTGAGCAACCAGTGCACCGTTGCTACTGTTGAGCAGCGCGTCCTTGAGGTCGACCGAGACATCGGCGAACTTGCTGGAGAGCGTTCCGCTGTTGCGGTTGTCGAGGCTGTCGGCGTTGACGGTGAGTCCCTGCCAGCCGGAGATCAGGCCTTTCTGGTTGTTCAGTGCAGTGCCACGCAACAGCAGTTTTTCGCCGCTGATGATCTTGCCGGAAGTGTTGTTGAGCGCTTGAGCGATGAGATCGAAACCGAGGTTGCTGGAAATCTCGCCGCTCTGGTTATTCACGTCACGCAGGCGTTTGAGCGTCAGTGGCCCTTGGGCAGTGAGCAAGCCGCGCTGGTTGTCGAGATCGCCATTGGCAAGGTCGAGGGTCACGGCTTTGTCGCCCAGCAGGCGTCCGCCGTTCTGGGTCAGGGACGTGAGTTTCAAGTCCATGTCACCGCTGGCAGAAACCTCCCCGTCTTCGCTGGAGTCCAGCCCGGTGGCGATCAGGGTCAGGTTGCCCTGGCTGTTGATCAAACCACTGTCGCGGTTGTTCAACCCGGCACTGCTGATCTCGAGCGACTGCGCCGCGCTGATCAAGCCTTTGCCGTCATTGCGCAGCAAGCCGTCCACAGTCAGGTCGAGGTCGCCCCGGCTGACCAGGTTGCCGCCGGTGTTGTTCAGGCTTGCCGCGTGCGCGTCGATGGCGGCGGCGCCGATCATGCCTTTGACGTTGTCCAGCGCCGCCGCGATGCGCAGGGTCAGGCCCTGATTGCTCAAGAGCTTGCCGTCGCTGTTGTCCAGGCTTTGTGCAGTCAGGGTGAACGCCTCGGCGCTGGAAATCGTGCCGCCCTGGTTGTTGACGCCCTTGAGCTGCTTGAGCAGCAGCGCGCCCGGGGCGTTGATCAAACCACCGATGTTGTTCAACTGACCGTGGTTCAAATCCAGGCTAAGTTGCGTGTTACTGAACAGCTTGCCGCCTTGCTGATCGAGGCCGCTGACCGAAGCCATCAGCGCGTTTTGACTGCCGATACTGCCGTCGCCGCCGTTGGTGACCTGACCCGCCGTGAGGTTCAGGGTGTCGGCACTGCTGAGTCGACCGTTGCTATTATCAAAGGCGCCAGTGGTCACGGTGACCGCGCCTTTGCCGCTGAGCGTGCCCTTCTGGCGATTATCGAGGCTGGCGCCAGTCAGCAGCAGCATGCCATCGGTGACGATCTGGCCAGCCTGGTTATCGATGCTGCCGTCACTGTCCAGCTTCAGATCCGCCGCGCTGGACAGGCTACCGCCAACGTTAATCAATTTCGCGGTGTCGACCGTCAGCGTGCCTTCGCTGCTGACCTTGCCCGAGCTGTTGTCAACGGCGCCGGTGAGGTTCAGCGACATGCCTTGCTGGCTGAGCAATTCGCCGCTGTCGTTGGCCAGCGAGTCCCCCTGCAGGGTGAACCGGGCACCTGCATTGATCAGCCCTTTGCTGCGGTTGAGCACTTCGTCGACAGTCAGGGTCAGGCCTTTGCCTGAAAAAATCTTGCCGCCGTCGCTGTTGTCGAGTTTTGTGCCAGTGACCAGCAAATCGCCGCTGCTGCTGATTTCGCCGCCACGGTTGTCCAGGTCAGCGACGGTCAGGGTCATGTCCTTGCTCGAACCGAGCAAACCGTTCTGCTGATTATCGAGTTGACCGGCCTGCAGTTTGAGCACGCCGGTGGCGATCAGTTGCCCCTTCTGATTGTTGACGGTTTTGGCCTGCACGCCGGCATCGGCCTTGCCGGCGATGTTGCCTTCACGGTTGACCAGTTCATCAGCGTTGACGGTCAGTTGGCCGTCAGCGATGACCGTACCGAGCTGGTTATCCAGGGTCTTGTCGACCGTCAGCAACAACTCACCGCGACTGCTGATCAGGCCCTCATGGTTGTCGAGGCTGGCGCTGTGGCTGTCCAGCGAGGCGCCGGAGATCACGCCTTTGAGGTTGTTCAATGCCGCAGCGATGCGCAACGTCAGGCCTTGCTGGCTGAGCAGTTTGCCGTTGCTGTTGTCCAGTTCATGCGCAGCAATCGTGAAGGCTTGCTGACTGGAAATTTCCCCGCCCTGGTTGTTTACGCCGTTGAGGTTTTTCAGCAACAGCGTGCCGGGTGCATTGATCAAACCGCTCTGGTTGTTCAACTGGCCGTGGTTCAGATCGAGCGTCAGGTCGGTCTTGCTGAACAGTTCACCGCCCTGCTGATCAAGCCCGCTGAGCGAAACATCCAGCGCCTGCTGACTGGCGATGCGGCCAGCGGCGTTGTTGACCTGGCCGGCCTTGAGCGTCAGCGCGGCACCGCCAGTCAGTTTGCCGCCCTGACTGTTGTTGAATCCGCCGGTCTCGACCCGGCTGCTGCCTTGGGCGTAGATCACGCCTTTCTGGCTGTTATCGAGGCTGCCACTGTTAAGGGTGAGCACACTGTCGGTATTGATCACACCGGCGTTATTGAGCAGCGCGCCGGTGCTGGTCAGTTTTAGGCTACCGGCGCTGCCGAGGCTGCCGGTGCTGTTGTCGATGCGTGCGGCATTGATGGTCAGCGTGCCGTCGCTGTTGATCACGCCAAGAGAATTGCTCAGCGCATCATCAAGGGTAATCACCAGACCGTTGAGGCTGCTGAGCGTGCCGCCGCTGTTATCGAACGTGGTGCCGGTGATTGTCGCCGCGCCTTTGGTCGCGGCGATCAAGCCCTTGCTCTGGTTGATCAGTTTGCCGACGTTCAGCCCGAGATCGCTGCCGGAAAGAATCTTGCCGCCGTTGCTGTTGTCCAGACGCAGTCCTCTGACGTTCATCAACAGGCTGCTGGAGATTTCGCCGCTGCGGTTGTCGACGTCATCCACCGATAGGGTCAGTGCTTGGGTGGTGCCGACCAGTCCGCCGTTACGGTTATCGAGGGACTTGCCGCTCAGGCTCAGATTGCCTTGCGCGACCAGTTCGCCACCCTGTTGCTGCAGCAGGCCGATGGTTGCCAGCAAGTCGCCCTGGCTGGCGATGCGCCCGGCAGCGTTTTGGATCTCTGCGGCGGTAAGATTGACCGCGCCGGCTGCGCTGAGCAGACCACCGCTGTTGTCCAGACGATTGCCCACATAGGTCAGGCCTTGTTTGCCGCTGATCACACCCTTTTCGCGGTTATCCAGTTGCGCGACATTCAGGTTCAGTTGCTGGTCGGCCTGGATCACACCGCCCCGGTTGTCGACCGCGTCGCCGCGCACGGCCAGCGTGTTTTTACCGATGACTTTGCCGCCGCTGTTGAGCAGCGTGCCGGCCTGCAGATCAATGGCGCCTTTGGCCGAGATGTCACCTTTGTTGCGGTTGTCGAGGGTGCCACCGATGCGCGCCGTCAGGCTGCCATCGCTGACCACCGCACCGGCCTCGCGGTTGTCCAGACTCGCGGCTTTGAGATTGACCAAACGCCCCGAACCAAGAACGCCATCACGGTTGTCCAGCGCCCCGCTCAGGTCGATGTTCAGGCCCAGATCACCGAGCATCTGCCCGCTGCGGTTGTTGAGCATGCCGCCGCTGATGCTGATGTTTTGCGCGCTGAGCGTGCCGCTTTGATTGTCCAGAATCTGCGTTGCGCTGACCGTCAGGTTGCGGCTGGCGGTGAGGTCTTTGCCGCTGTTGTTGATGGCTTGTGCGCTCAGGCTCAAATCACCGCTGTTGTTACGGCTGCCGTCAGCATTGACGCCGGCTTCGATGGCGCCGGCGTTGGTCAGTTGCCCACCGGCGCTGAGCACCACGCTGTCGCGGGCGGCCAAGGTCTGGTGATTGGTCAGGTTGCCTTGGGTTTGCACATTGAGCGACGTGCTGGCGTAAACCGGAGCTTGCGCGTCGAGGCTGGCAGCCTTGACGTTGACCGCGCCGGTAGCCGAGGTGTCGGCCAGGCTCAGTTGCCCGTTCGCATCGAGCTGAATATCACCACCACTGGCGATCATTTTGCCGTCGAGTTTCACCCCGACCCCGGCCTCGGTGCCGACCAGTTTGATCGCCCCGGCATACATGCCGCCGAGTGCCGAGGAGTCGATGGCCAGTTGCGGTTTGGCGCTGCCGTCGTCGGCGCGGGCCGTGGCGTTGAGGCTGTCGGCGTTAACGTCGTTGCGCCCGGCGACGATGGTCAGGTTCTGTGCCTGGATCTGCGCATTGATCTTCGCGCTGCGGGTGATGATTTCGAAGCGGTCGATATTGGTCGCGTTGATGCCCGCGCCTTCGATAGCCACGCTGCCCTGATCGACCTGAAAGCGATCCAGCCGACCGTTTTCCAGCACTGGTTTACCGGTAGTCAGCGTCACCCGTGGTGCGTTGATGAAACCGCAGCCATTGCAGGTGATGCCGTAAGGGTTGGCGACGATGACCCGCGCCGACTGCCCGGCCACTTCGGTATAGCCGCGCAACTGACTCGGGTTGCCGCTGATGACTTCGTTGAGAATCGCCTGCGCCGAACCGCTGTTTTTCAGGTTCGGGTTGCCGATGACGTGCCCGCCCAATTGCGTGTACGTGGTCTGTGCCGCGCCGTTGTTGAGGATGACGCCCTGCGCACCGACGTTGTAGTCGTGGAACTGGTTGTGCGACAGGCCACTGCCGTTGGGCGTGGCGATGTTGATGATCGGCACACCATTGCCGGCGCGGTCCAGCGTGGTATTCGGGTTGGCAACGACGATGCCGTCGGCCTGCGCCCAGACCGGTTGCCAGAACATGACGTTCGCCAGCAGGAAGGCAAGTCCGCGCTTGGGCATGCCGAGAAACAACTCACGGTTTTTCACGACCGCATTCGGTTGATCTGCGAGGAAGGCAAACTGGCGAACGTCCATGTGAATGGCCCCGATTACTAGCGTTTAGATGAAGAAATCCAGGCGGAAATAGATCGGCGCTTCGCGCTCGGTCAGCGCGTCCGGTCGTTCCAGGGAATGGGCGAAAGTCACGCTGGCGGCCACATGCTGACCACGGGCGAACAACTCCAGCGAGTTGCTCGACATGCGCCCGTGCTGATCGCCGTTGTAGCGATCGCCGCGAATTACGCCCTGGTCGTAACCGAGGCTGGTGCCGTACTCGGCGAACACTGGCCGCAGCCATTCGGCAGTCACCGGGCGGCTCCAGCGCAGGTCGTTGCGCCAGTAGCCACCACTGTCGCCGGACAGCGACTGATCCTTGTAGCCACGGATCGACGCCGAGCCGCCGAGGCTGGTGCGCTGTGGGCTGAACAGCACATCTTCGCTGCGCTGGCCGGTCATCAGGCTGCTGAAGCTGAAGGACTCACCGAGTAATTTGAACGGCTGCAAATAGCTCAGGGTTGCGGTGTATTTGCGATAGCGTGCATCCGGTTCGCCGGGGCCGGGATCGTGACTGCCCTGCGCATCGAAAGCACCGATGCCCTCCTGCAAGCCAGCGTCGAAGTTGACGAATGCGCTGCCGACACGACGGCCATGGTTGAAGCCGAATTGCGCTTCGCTGATGCGATTGCTGCTCAGTTTGAGTTTGCTGTCTTCGATGAAGTTGTTAGTGCGCAGGTACGAAAGTCCCGCGCTGAGGGAGGTCTTGCTGACCGCGTCGCGATGGATCACGCGCTCGGCGCGCAGCTGATGGTTTTCGCTGTCGCCGGTCTGCTTGAAGTTGTAGCCGTTGGCGGCGATCTGCGAGCGGTACTCGCTCTGGCTGTAGGTGTAACTGAACGTCCACCAGCCCCACGGCAGACTGTAATTGAGCATGGCGTTGTTGGAGGTGTGCTGGTGATCGGTCATCGCATCGTGACCGCCGCGCAGGCTCAATTGGTCGGCGAGACCCAGCGGGCTGTCCCAGTCGAACGATGTGCCCCACTGCTGCTCGCCGGTGCTGCGCTGGCCGTCGTTGCTGCGCGAAAGGCCGGCGCGCCAAGGTTTCTGCGGCGTATTGGTGACGCGCACTTCGCTGCCGCCGACATTCTGCCCCGGCGCCAGCTCCATTTTGGCCTGGTTGGACGGCAGGCGATTGAGCTGGTCGACCATCTGCTCGATCTCGCGCAGGTTGACCAGTTCACCGCTTTTGCCGGGAAAGGCCATGGCCAGTTCGCGATCCGAGAGCCGGCTGTTTTCTGCGCCTTTCATGCCTTCGAGTTTGCCTTCGACCACCAGCACCTTCAGGTGCCCGGCGGACAGGTCTTGTTGCGGCAGATAAGCGCGGCTGGTGACCAGACCTTTTTCGATGTAGTGATCCGTGATGACTTTGAGCAGCTCGTTGAGCTGCGGCACGCCGAGGCATTCGCCGATATAGGGCTTGAGCAGGCGCGCCTTTTCACGCTCCGAAAGGCTGTCGGCGCCCTTGAGCTCGATGTCCTTGATGGTGAAGCAGCGAGTGTCGACAGGGGTTGTCGGCTGTACGGGTTTAGCGTCTTTGCCGGGCAGATCCTTGAGTTCTTCGAGGCGCCGCTGCTGCTCTTCGAGCAAACGGTTCTGACGTTCGCGGATCAGATCGGTTTCACCAGGAGTGGGCGCGGCCCAGGCAGATTCAAGCGGAGAAAGGCAGAGCAGCGCCAGGCACAACCGCGCCGTGAAGGCGGGTGAAAACATGTTCGATCCCTCGACATAAAAAGTGACATCAAAATAGTGGCGCGATATTAGATGGCCATCATTTTGACGTCAAACTTATGTTTGCGCCGTTCATCGGTGTTTGCCGCGCGTACATACGGGTGAAACCAGCACTTGCGTACAAGTGGCCGACACATTTTGCGCGGATAGTGGCGGTTGCCCATTCGGCATCTATTCTCGTCCACACACGATCACAAGGAGTTTGCATGAGCACCTTCAAGACCCAAGACGGCACCGAGATCTATTACAAGGACTGGGGCAGCGGCAAGCCCGTGCTGTTCAGCCACGGCTGGCCGCTGGATGCCGACATGTGGGAATACCAGATGGAATACCTGAGCAGTCGCGGCTACCGCACCATTGCCTTCGACCGCCGTGGTTTCGGTCGCTCGGAGCAGCCGTGGACCGGCTACGACTACGACACCTTCGCTGATGACATCGCTGGCCTGATCAACCATTTGGACCTGCGCGACGTGACCCTGGTCGGCTTCTCGATGGGTGGCGGCGACGTCAGCCGCTACATCGCCCGCCACGGCAGCGAGCGTGTTGCCGGCCTGGTATTGCTCGGTGCGGTGACGCCGCTGTTCGGCAAGAAGGCCGACTTCGCCGAGGGCGTCGACAAATCGGTGTTCGACGGCATCAAGGCTGGGCTACTGAAAGATCGCGCGCAGTTCATCGCCGACTTCAACGCGCCGTTCTACGGCACCAATCAGGGCCAGAAAGTCTCTGACGGCGTGCTCACGCAAACCTTGAACATCGCGCTGCTGGCATCGCTCAAGGGCACCGTCGATTGCGTGACCGCGTTCTCGGAAACCGACTTCCGCCCGGACATGGCCAAAGTCGATGTGCCGACCCTGGTGATCCATGGCGACGGCGACCAGATCGTGCCGTTCGAAACCACCGGCAAGCAGGCGGCCGCGCAAATCAAGGGCGCCGAATTGAAGGTTTATGCCGGCGCGCCGCACGGCTTTGCCGTGACACATGCGCAGGCGTTGAATGAGGATCTGCTGGCGTTCCTCAACCGGTAATTTGCGCTTGGCCCAAGCGGCCGGTAAATGCTGATCGACCAAGGCCCGCGCGATGCGGGCCTTGTGTTTTGCGCTATGGTATTTTTTCTGCGTCCACTACCGGAGAAGGAAATCCCATGCTGCGAATACTCGGCAAAGCCTCATCGATCAATGTGCGCAAAGTGCTGTGGACCTGTACCGAACTGGACCTCCCGTTCGAACGCGAGGATTGGGGTTCGGGCTTCAAGTCGCCGAACACGCCGGAGTTTCTCGCGCTCAACCCCTGCGCCATGGTGCCGGTGATCCAGGACGGCGATTTCACCTTGTGGGAATCCAACACGATCATTCGTTATCTGGCGACGCGTTACGGCGGCGCGCATTTGTATCCGGTTGAGCCCATCGCCCGCGCGCGGGTCGATCAGTGGATCGACTGGCAGGCCTCGTAGCTGAATCGCTCGTGGTCGTACCCGCTGATGGCGCTGGTGCGCAAGTCGCCCGACTATCAGGACCGCGACGCGTTGGCCGCCGGTTGCCGGGACTGGACGCGCAACATGCAAATCCTTGATCGCCAATTGGAGAAGACCGGCGCTTACGTCAGTGGCGAGCAGTTTTCCCTGGCGGACATTCCGATCGGACTGTCAGTGAATCGCTGGTTCGAAACGCCGCTCGATCACGGTGACCTGGCTGCGGTGCGCGCCTATTACGATCGCTTGAATCAGCGCGACGGTTATCGTTTGTACGGGCGCAACGGCACGCCATAAAGATGCGCTCGATCAGGCTTGCTCACGCACCACGCCCCGCTCTTCGAGCAAGCGCACGAACATGCTCAGACTGCGCGACACCGTGCCTCGGCGCCACACCAGCCAGGTGGTCAGATAACGAAAGTCCGCGGTCAGCGGCCAGACGCTGACCGTCGCGCTGCCGGGCATGCTCTGCAGCATTTTGCGCGGCATCAGCGCCAGGCCGGCACCGGCGCTGACGCAGGCGAGCATGCCGTGGTAGGACTCCATTTCGAAGATCTTGCCGGGTACGGCAGCGTCGGTGCTGAACCATTTTTCGAAATGGTGACGGTAGGAACAGTTGGAACGGAAGGCGTAGATATTCTCGCCGTTAACGTCCGCCGCACGTTCGACCGGTGAATGATTGAGCGGCGCGATGACGACCATTTCCTCCTCGAACGCCGGCACCCCTTCCAGGGCCGGATGCAGCACCGGGCCGTCGACAAATGCGGCGGCGAGACGCCCGGAGAGCACACCATCGATCATCGTCCCCGATGGCCCGGTTGAAAGATCGAGGTCGACCTTCGGGTGCTGCTGGTTGTACGCCGCCAACAGTTCGGGAATACGCACTGCTGCGGTACTTTCCAGCGAGCCCAACGGGAACGCGCCCTGGGGTTCCTCACCCGCCACCGTGGCTCGGGCTTCCTGCACCAGATCGAGAATGCGCCGGGTGTATTCGAGAAAACTCCACCCGGCCGGTGACAGGCGCAGACGGCTTTTCTCACGGATAAACAAATCGACGCCGAGGTCCTGCTCCAGCTGTTTGATCCGCGTGGTCAGGTTCGACGGCACGCGATGAATGTGCGTGGCGGCAGCGCTGATGCTGCCGTGCTCGGCCACGGCCTTGAAGATTTCCAGTTGCACCAGATCCACAGTCATTCTCCAATCGTGAAGGAAACGCTCTTTATTATTCAGTTTCCAGAAAACTAACGCCACCCTACTCTAGGCCCATCCGACGAACCTACAGGACAACGTCAATGAGCCAGATTTCCAGCCAGACCCACGCCATCTCCATCAACCCTGCCACCGGCGAGCAGATCGGTCATTACGCGTTTGAATCCGCCGCCGCCCTTGATGCGGCACTGACTCGCGCTGCCTTCGCTTTCGGCAAGTGGAAGCGCAAGCCGCTGCAGGATCGTTCGCGCCTTTTGACCGCACTCGCCGGCGCGCTGCGTGAAACCTCAGAAGCGATGGCGACCATGATCACCCAGGAAATGGGCAAGCCGATCGCCCAGGCCCGTGGCGAAATCGAGAAATGCGCCAAGCTCTGCGAGTGGTACGCCGAACACGGCCCGGCCATGCTCGACGCCGAAGCCACCCAGGTTGAAGGCGGCAAGGCGCGCATCGAGTACCGTCCGCTGGGGCCGATTCTGGCGGTGATGCCGTGGAACTTCCCGATCTGGCAAGTGCTGCGCGGCGCGGTGCCGACGTTGATCGCTGGCAACACTTACGTGCTCAAGCATGCGCCGAACGTGATGGGCAGCGCTTACCTGCTGCGCGATGCGTTTGTCCGCGCCGGTTTTCCCGATGGCGTGTTTGAAGTGATCAACGTCACCCCGGAAGGCGTTTCCAGCGCCATCGCCGATCCGCGCATCGCCGCCGTGACCCTGACCGGCAGCGTCCGCGCCGGCATGGCCATCGGTGCTCAGGCCGGTGCGGCATTGAAGAAATGCGTGCTGGAACTGGGCGGCTCCGATCCGTTCATTGTGCTCAACGATGCGGATCTGGATGAGGCGGTGCACGCGGCGGTGGTCGGCCGTTATCAGAATTCCGGCCAGGTCTGCGCGGCTGCCAAACGTCTGATCATCGAACAAGGCGTGGTCGAGGAATTCACCCGCAAGTTCGTTGAAGCGACACGCCAGTTGAAGATGGGCGATCCGCTGGAGGCCGACACTTACATCGGGCCAATGGCGCGGTTCGATCTGCGTGATGAACTCGATCAGCAAGTGCGCGATACCCTTGAAGAAGGCGCGACCCTGTTGCTCGGTGGCGGCAAGGTCGAGGGCGCTGGCAACTACTACGAGCCGACGATACTGGCCGATGTCACCGACCGCATGACCTCGTTCAAGCAGGAGCTGTTCGGCCCGGTCGCTTCCATCATCACCGCCCGCGATTGCGCACACGCCGTGGCCTTGGCCAACGACAGCGATTTCGGCCTGACTGCCACGATCTACACCGCCAACGTCGCGCTGGCCGAGCAACTGACCAGCGAACTGGACACCGGCGGCGTGTTCATCAACGGCTACTCCGCCAGCGACCCGCGCGTGACCTTCGGCGGCGTGAAGAAGAGCGGCTTCGGTCGTGAGCTGTCGCACTTTGGCGTACGCGAATTCTGCAATGCGCAAACCGTATGGCTGGATCGTAAATAAGCTTGGCGCTGTAAACCTGTGGGAGCGAGCCTGCTCGCGAAAGCGTCCTGTCAGTCACTGCTGCATCGACTGACACACCTCTTCGCGAGCAGGCTCGCTCCCACAGGGACACGGCTGCGCAGATGATTTGGCGCACGACTCCCACATGCTCTGCTTCGATTTACAGATACTTCAGCCAGCTGATGTCGCGCCGCCGCGCTTTCAATGCAGAGAACCAGCGCACTGCCGGGAACAGCACCACGGCAAGAACCACTGACGCCAGCCACACCGCCGTCACCGTCGAAAAGCCAAAATAGCTTCCCTGATTCAGGCCAAACAGCGCCACGCCAATCAGGTACAACACCTTCAACACGTACAAGTGCAGCAGATAGAAAAACATCGGCGCCGAACCGAACACCGTCAGCCAGCCAATCCAGCGGCGACTCTGCACGCGCTCAAAGGCGAGCAACAGCAACAGCCCTACGCTCACAGTCAGCGCGATGAACAGCAGCGACGGCGGGTATTTGGTGATATTGAAAAAGCTCATCAGTGTCTGCACCAGCGAATCGCTGATCGCCCACGGCTTTTCGCCGTAGCCATTGATCAAGCGCAGCGCCACAAAGCCCAGCAATCCAGCGACCCCGGCAATCAGCAAACGACGCTGACGCACCGCCGCGTCCATGCCGCGAGCAAACCACTGCCCCAGCGCATAGCCCAGGCCGATTACACCAATCCACGGCAGCAGCGGGTACGAGGTGCGCAGGCGCAGGGTTTCGCTGATCTCGATCCAGCCTCGATCATGCAGAATCGCCCAAGGCACATGCAGCGCCGACTCGACCGGAAAATGCACCGCGTCGAGCAGGTTGTGCCCGGCGATGATCGCCACGCTCAGCGTCAGCAGCAGCGCACGTGGCAACCAGACCAGCAGCGCCAGCGCGATCATGCTCAGGCCGATCGCCCAGATCACTTGCAGGTAGATCACGCTCGGCGGCAACTGGAAGGTCCAGGCGAAGTTGACCAAAGTGAATTCGAGCGCCACCAGAAACAATCCGCGCTTGAACAGAAACGCGCTGACATCGGCTTTGCCGGCGTATTTTTCACCGTACAGCCATGCCGACAGGCCGGTCAGCAAGACAAATACCGGCGCACACAAATGCGCCAATGTGCGGCTGAAAAACAGCGCCGGCTCGGTGCTGGCGATGTCCATCGGATCGGAGACCTGTCGGTGCAAGAGGAAGGTTTCGCGTACGTGATCGAGCAGCATGAACAGGATCACCAGGCCTCTGAGCGCATCAATGGATAGCAGCCGGCCAGTCGTCAATGGGGCAGAACGGGGAAGCACAGGGGTCATGGGTCTTTCGCAATCGAGAGGAATAACACCGGACAGCCACAACGCCGCCCGCAAATTTCGCGTTACCTTATAACATCAGAATAACAAAACCCAAACATCCAGCATCGAAGTTGCCCATCAGCGCCAGCCTTCTATAGTGAACAGATCCGCCCTGCCCTTGAGCGCTGTCCATGGTCAACACCGAACACCTGATCATCTGCGAGCACTGTGATTGCGTGTACGAGAAAGTCGTGCTCGGCAAACACCAGAAAACCCTGTGCGTGCGCTGCGGTGGCGTGCTGCAGCGCTTCAACGGCCTGACCATCGAGCAGCGTCTGGCGCTGACGTTCACGGCGGCGATGCTGTGGCTGTTCGCCAATTTCTATCCGGTGATGAGCATCAGCCTCAAAGGCATGAAGAACAGTGCGACCCTTTGGGATTCGGTGCTCGCGCTGAGCCAGGGGCCGATCACCTTTATCGCCATGGTCGCAGCGATCGCGATCATCATCGCCCCGGCATTTCAGCTAGTGTTGCTGATCTGGGTGTTGAGTTTCGCCCTCGGCATGAGGCGGGCACCGGGGTTCAATCTGTGCATGCGCTGGCTGGAAACCCTGCGCCCGTGGAGCATGCTCGAAGTGTGTCTGCTGGGGGCAATGGTCGCGGTGTTCAAACTTGCCGGCCTGCTCGATGTGCTGCCCGGGATCGGCCTGTTTGCCCTGGCGGTGCTGAGCCTGATGATGATCCGCATTGCCGGCCGTGACATCCGCGAACTCTGGGACATTTTATGAAGCGTCCACCGACCGCCAGCGAACTCAACCTGTGCCTGTGCCACAGCTGTGGTTTGGCCTGTGACATGACCAACGAGCCACACGAGTGCCCACGCTGTGATGCGCCGTTGCATCGGCGCAAGACCAATTCGCTGGCGCGAACCTGGGCTTACATGCTCGCCGCCCTGGCGTTTTATATCCCGGCCAATCTGCTGCCGGTGATGAATACGGTGATGCTCGGCAACGGCGCCGACAGCACGATCATGAGTGGCGTGCTGGAGTTCTGGGAGGCCGGAGCGTGGGACATCGCCCTGATCATTTTCATCGCCAGTATCGCGGTCCCGGGGGTCAAGTTCGTCGCCCTGACCTTGCTGCTGGTCACCGTACAGCGCAACAGCGATTGGGCGCGCAGGGAGCGTTCCAAGCTGTACCGCTTCGTCGAGCTGATCGGTTACTGGTCGATGCTCGACGTGCTGGTGGTCGCGCTGGTCGCGGCGCTGGTGAAGTTCCAGGCGCTGGGCGATATCGAGCCACGACCGGGCATCCTGTTCTTCGGCCTGGTCGTGGTGTTCACCATGCTCGCGGCGATGAGTTTCGACCCACGCCTGATCTGGGACAGGGACACCAGCAACACGCTCAGCGACGCAGCGTCTCCAGCAACACCTGCAACGGATGGCGCAGCGCCTGATCCGACTGGCGCTTGACCTGGCTGCGGCAGGAGTAGCCGGTCGCCAACGCCTCGCCCTGCTCCGCCGGAGCCTGCACCTGACGCGCCCACGATTGCTCGTAAATGATTGCCGAGGTCTGGCGATTACGTGCTTCGTGGCCGTAAGTACCGGACATGCCGCAGCAACCGGTGGCTTGTGTGGCCAGCTTCAGACCGGCACGTTCGAAGACCTGTTCCCACTGGCGGGTCGCGGCCGGCGCGTTGGTTTTCTCCGTGCAATGGGCGAGCAGACGGAACGCTTTCGGCTGAGCCTCAGGCGTCCGTTCTGGCATGACCTTGAGTAACCACTCCTGCACCAGGGCCACTTCTGGGCACTCATTCAGGCCCGGTACTTTCAGGTATTCCTGGCGATAGACCAGAGTCATCGCCGGATCCAGCCCCAGCAGCGGCACGCCGGTCTGCGCCAGCGCCTGCAATTGCCCGGCGTTGCGCAACGCCGCGCGATTGAACGCCGAGAGAAAGCCCTGCACATGCAGCGGTTTGCCGTTGGCGCTGAACGGCGCGAGATAGACCTGATAACCCAGACGCGAAATCAGCTCGACCAGATCAGCCAGCAGCGGCGCTTCGAAGTAGCGGGTGAAGGCGTCCTGCACGATGACCACGCTGCGTTCGCGTTGCTCCGGGGTCAGTGCCGACAGCGTTGCAACCGTTGCTGGCTGCACCTGCCAACGGCGCATCGCTGCGTGGAAATCGAAACGGCTGAGCAACGGCACATCGACCATGCCACCAATACGCGCCAACGCGCTGCGCACAAAGTCCGCGCCCATGACACCGTTGTACAGCCCCGGAATCCGCGCCATGTACGGAATGGTGTATTCCAGCGAAGCAATAAGGTAATCCCGTGCCGGACGCAGATAACGGCTGTGATACAGCTCAAGAAAGCGCGAGCGGAATTCCGGCACGTTGACCTTCACCGGGCACTGCCCCGCGCAGGATTTACAGGCCAGACAACCGGCCATGGCGTCATACACTTCGTGGGAGAAGTCCGCCGACGGATCGCGACTGTTGCGCCAGCGCTGCCACAGCGAGCGGAAAAACGCCGGTTTGCGAATCGCATCCGAGAGCACATCGACGCCCGCCTCGCCCTGCAACCGTAGCCATTCGCGAATCAGCGAAGCGCGGCCCTTGGGCGACTGCGCGCGTTCGCGGGTGGCTTTCCACGACGGGCACATGGCGTCATCGGGATCGAAGTTGTAGCAGGCGCCGTTGCCATTGCAGTGCATGGCGGCGCCGTAGCTTTGCCAGACTTTCTCGTCGATCTGCCGATCCAGCTCGCCGCGCAGGGTCACTTCGTCAATTTTCAGTAGCGCTGCACCGCTGTTGGCCGGCGTGGCGATTTTGCCCGGATTGAACTGGTTGAACGGGTCGAACGCCGCTTTCAAGGCTTGCAGCGCCGGGTACAATTCGCCGAAGAATGCCGGCGCGTACTCCGAACGCAGGCCCTTGCCATGCTCGCCCCAGAGCAGGCCGCCGTAGCGCTGGGTCAACGCGGCGACGCCATCGGACACCGGACGAACCAGCGCCGCTTGCTGCGGGTCTTTCATGTCGAGGATCGGCCGCACGTGCAGTACGCCGGCGTCGACATGGCCGAACATGCCGTACTGCAAACCGTGGCTGTCGAGCAGGTCGCGCAGCTCGGCGATGTATTCGGCCAAGTGCTGCGGCGGCACCGCGGTGTCTTCAACGAACGGCTGCGGGCGGGCTTCGCCGGCGACATTGCCGAGCAGGCCCACCGCCCGTTTGCGCATGCCATAGACCTTGTTCACCGCTGCCTGACCAACCGCCAGCGTATGGCCCAGGCGCTCCACGGTGCGGTCGTTTTGCAGATGTTCGAGGAACGCTTCGACGCGGCGCTGCAGGTCTTCGGGATCGTCACCGCAGAACTCGACCAGATTGATGCCCAGAGTCGGCCGCTCAGCGTTTTCCGGAAAATATTCGGCAACGCCGTGCCAGACGATGTCCTGCATCGCCAACAGCAAGACTTTGGAGTCGACGGTTTCAATCGACAACGGCTTGAGCGCCATCAACGCCCGCGCATCGCGCAAGGCATCCATGAACCCGGCGTAGCGGATGTTGACCAGCATGGTGTGCTTGGGAATCGGCAGCACATTGAGTCGCGCTTCGACAACAAAGCCAAGCGAGCCTTCAGCGCCACAGAGCACGCTGTTGAGGTTGAAGCGCTGATCGGCCTCGCGCAGATGCGCCAGGTCATAACCGGTCAGGCAGCGGTTGAGATCGGGAAAGCGTGCCTTGATCAGCTCGCCCTGTTCATCAATGATCTGCCGCGCACAACGATAGACTTCGCCGACGCGATCATCGCGGGCGCACTGCGCTGCAAGCTCATCCTCGGCCAGCGGCAGGCCGTGCAGACGCTCGCCGCCGCGCAGGATCATCTCCAGTTCCAGCACATGGTCGCGGGTCTTGCCGTAGGTGCAACTGCCCTGGCCGCTGGCGTCGGTGTTGATCATGCCGCCGACCGTGGCGCGGTTCGAGGTCGACAGTTCCGGAGCAAAAAACAGCCCGGAGGATTTCAACGCGGCGTTGAGCTGATCCTTGACCACCCCGGCCTGTACGCGCACCCAGCGTTGTTCAACGTTGATTTCCAGAATGCGGTTCATGTGCCGCGACAGGTCGACGACGATGCCGTCCGTCAGCGATTGGCCGTTGGTGCCGGTGCCACCGCCACGCGGGGTGATCACCACTTTTTTGTACGCCGGTTCGGCAATCAGCCGCGCCACCCGTGCAACGTCTTCGGCATCCAGCGGAAACACCGCCGCTTGCGGCAAGCGCTGATAGATCGAGTTGTCGGTCGCGAGCACCACGCGGCTGGCGTAATCGGCGCTGATTTCCCCGCGAAAGCCGCTGTCTTTCAGGGCGGCGAGGAATTGTTGGTAATCGCCGGTCAGGGCTCTGGCAGGCGACAGCTGGGCAATCATCGGTCGGGTCATCTCGGTCAAATCGGGCTGTGTGGCGGTGAACAGTTGTGCGCAAGGAATGATTGCGTCAGGCTCCGCCATCTGATTGCGCCCATGTTCATTGCTGGCCAGCCATGGAACAAGCGTAATTTCGACCCGCTATCGATGAGTTTTACGAATGAACCCGCGCACCCTCACACCGTCCATGTCGCTGCTGCTGGCTTTCGAGGCCGCCGCTCGCCATGAGAGCTACACCCGCGCCGCCCATGAATTGTCACTGACGCAGAGCGCGGTCAGCCGCCAAGTACAGATTCTCGAGAAGATGCTCGGCATGCGCTTGTTCAGCCGCGAAGGCCGGCACGTGGTGCTGACGGATGTCGGGCGCATGTATCAGCGCGAGCTCAGCGAAGCCCTCGGGCAGATCCGCAGCGCAACCTTGCAGGCGATGGCGTTTGGTTCGGGCATCCATAGCCTGCGCCTGGCGACGCTGCCAACCTTCGGTTCGAAATGGCTGCTGCCACGGTTGAAGGATTTCTACACGGCGCACCCGGGCATGACCGTGCACCTACACTCGCGGATCGAAACCATCGATTTCGACACCAGCGAAATCGACGCGGCCATCTGCGTCGGCGGCGGTGAGTGGCCAGGCCTGACCGCCCTGCCCCTGCACACCGAAGAATTGGTGGCGATTGCCAGCGCGCAGTTGTCGGCAACGGAACACGAGGAGGCCGAGCGACACATTGCCGGGCAGTTGTTGCTCAACGTCAGCAGCAATGCCCAGGCGTGGGCGGAATGGTTCAGCCATCACCAACTGCCACATCGCAGCATGCGGATCGGGCCGAGCTTCGAAATGACCTCGCACTTGATTCAGGCGGTACGCGCCAATATCGGCGTGGGCCTGGTGCCGCGGATTCTGGTCGAAGATGAGTTGCTCAAGGGCGAGTTGCTGCAACTGGGCGAGCCGATTACCAGCCGCCGCAGCTATTACCTGGTGTATCCGCCGCGCAATGAGAATTTGCCTTCGTTGAGAGCGTTTCGGGATTGGCTGGTTGATACCCTCTGAACGATCGCGTCGCGGCCATTCGCGAGCAGGCTCGCTCCCACAGGGAAATGTATGCCAAGTGTGGGAGCGAGCCTGCTCGCGAAGAGGCCAGTCGCAACGACCTCAAAACCTCGGCTTGACCGCCCGCCAATCCGCCTTGTACCGCTGCATCTGCCGCACATCATCCCTCTGGCGAATCCCGCACGTCAGGTATTGATCATGCAGCTTGGCCAGTTGCTCATGGTCCAGTTCCAACCCCAACCCCGGCGCACGGGTGATCTTCACGCAGCCATCGACAATCGGCAGCTTGCCGCCCTTGATCACTTCCTCGTCCGGCTCCTGCCACGGGTAGTGGGTGTCGCAGGCGTAATCCAGATTCGGCACCGCCGCCGCCACATGGGCCATGGCCATCAGGCTGATGCCCAAGTGCGAGTTGGAATGCATCGACACGCCGAGGCCAAACACATCGCACATTTTCGCCAGCGTCTGTGTATCCCGCAGGCCGCCCCAATAATGGTGGTCGGCGAGGACGATTTGCACGCTGTTCTGCGCAACGCTGCGGCGGAACTCGTCGAAATCAGTGACCACCATATTGGTCGCCAGGGGCAGACCGGTGCGTTTGTGCAGTTCAGCCATGCCATCAAGGCCCGGGGTCGGGTCTTCGTAATACTGCAGATCGTCGCCGAGCAGTTCGGCCATGCGAATCGCCGTCTCCAGTGACCAATTGCCGTTCGGATCAATGCGCAGCGGAAAACCCGGAAAGGCTTTTTTCAGCGCCTTGATGCAAGCCACTTCATGCTCCGGCGGCAAAGTGCCGGCCTTGAGCTTGATGCTCTTGAACCCGTACGCTTCGATCATCCGCGCTGCCTGCGCGACGATCTGTTGCTCGCTCAGCGCCTCGCCCCAGTTGTCCGGCTTGTAGGGCGAGTCGATATGCTCGGCGTACTTGAAAAACAGGTAAGCGCTGAACGGCACTTCATCGCGGATCGCCCCGCCGAGCAGGTCCACCAGTGGCACGTTCAGGTAGTGCGCCTGCAAATCGAGAAAAGCTACTTCGAATGCCGAGTAGGCATTGCTCACCGCTTTGCTGGCGTGGGAACCGGGCGCCAGTTCGGCGCCGGCAATGCTCGCCGTTTTATTCGCCGCCACGGTGGCCTGCACGATCGCGCGCAATTGATTGAGGTTGAACGGGTCGAGGCCGATCAACTGGCTCTGCAGCTGTTGCTGGATCGCCAGCGCCGGGGCATCGCCGTAGCTTTCGCCGAGGCCGATGTAGCCGTTGTCACTTTCAATCTCGATGATCGAGCGCAGGGCAAAGGGTTCGTGGATGCCACTGGCGTTGAGCAGTGGCGGATCGCGGAAGGCAATCGGGGTGACGCTGACACGGGTGATTTTCAAGATAACGCTCCTGACAGATCAACAATCGATTCAGTGGCTCGCAGCCGGACGAGCCGGCGCCACAACGGCGGCTTCGTCACTTGGCTTTGCCGGGGTTTTACCTTTGGCGCCAGGCGCCGTGCGGGCGAAGAAGATCACCACGGCGGCGATCAGCGATGTCGCCGCCAGGCCATACAGGCCGCCCTCGATGGAGCCGGTGGTTTGTTCGAGAATGCCGAACGCGGTCGGCGCGACGAAGCCGCCAAGGTTGCCGCTGGAGTTGATCAGCGCGATCACCGCCGCAGCGATGCGCGCATCCAGATAGCTTTGCGGAATCGGCCAGAACAGCGCCGATGCAGCTTTGAAACCGATGGCGGCAAAGCAGATGGCGACGAAGGCAAACACCGGGCCGCCGGTGGTTGACATGAACATACCGATGGCGGCGATCACCAAGGTCAGCGCGACCCAGGCCTGCTGGAATTTCCATTTGCCGGCCATCGCTGCGAAGACGTACATGGCGACAATCGAAATGATCCACGGAATGGAGTTGAGCAATCCGACCTGGAAGTCGCCGAGATTGCCCATCTTCTTGATCATGCTCGGCAACCAGAACGTCGCGCCGTAAATGGTCAGGGCAATAGAGAAATAGATGAAGCAGAACAGCGCAATCTGCCGGTCGGCCAACAGCTTGAACATCGACGGCTTGGCGACTTGTACCGCTTCGCGAGCGCGCTGCTCCTCGGCAATCGCCGCGACCAATGCGTCTCGCTCCTCCTCGCTCAGCCACTTGGCTTGACGCGGGTGCGATTGCAGCCAGAACCAGACGAAAGCACACAACACCACCGACGCTGCGCCTTCGATGAGAAACATCCACTGCCAGCCGTGCATGCCCAGTCCGCTGATATGCAACAGCGCACCGGACACCGGGCCGGAAATCACCGAGGCAATCGCCGAGCCGCTGAGAAACACCGCCATGGTTTTGCCGCGCTCGGACGCCGGCAGCCATTGGGTGAAGTAATAAATGATCCCCGGGAAGAACCCGGCCTCAGCCGCACCGAGGATAAAGCGCAGCACGTAGAAACTGGTTTCACCCTGAACAAAAGCCATGGCCATGGCCGCAGCGCCCCAGGTGAACATGATTCGGGTCAGCCAGGCCCGCGCGCCGTAGCGCTGCAACAGCATGTTGGACGGCACTTCGAACAGTGCGTAACCGACGAAAAACAATCCGGCGCCAAGTCCATAAGCCGCTGCGCCAATGCCCAGATCGGTTTCCAGATGGCTGCGCACGAAACCGATGTTGACCCGGTCGATGTAGTTGACGATGAACATCACCACGAACAGCGGCAGTACGTGGCGTTTGACCTTGGCGGCGGCGCGGGCGAGCACCGTGATGTCCGGTGGACTCTGAAGGGTTTTCAAGGGGCGACTCCCGATCTTGTTTTTTTAGGGATGACTTGAAGCAATGAGCCGATCATGGACGTCGCGCATTGATCCCGTCTAATCTAAACAGGCATTCGATTGATACCCGGATTAGATCAATGTTCGAGCTCACCCAACTGCGCTGTTTCACCACGGTCGCCACCGAACTCAACTTCCGCCGCGCCGCCGAGCGCCTGAACATGACCCAGCCGCCGCTGAGTCGGCAGATTCAGCTGCTGGAGCATCACCTTGGCGTCGAATTGTTTACCCGCAGCACCCGAAGCGTTGCTCTGACGGCAGCGGGCCGGGCGTTTTTCGTTGAGGCGCAGAATCTGCTGGAGCGCGCCCAGCAAGCAGCGATCACCGCACGCCGGTTTGCCGAGGGCGACATTGGTTCGGTGAACATCGCATTCGTCGGCAGCGCGGTGTATGAGTTTCTGCCCAAGGTGATCGCCGAAGCGCGACTAAAACAGCCTCAGGTGAAAATCGATCTGGCGGAGATGAACACCTATCAGCAGCACGAGGCCTTGCGTGCCCGCCGCATCGACCTGGGCATTGCCCGGGCGCCATTGCAGGAACCGGGCTATGCCACCGAATGCCTGGTGCGCGAACCGTTTGTGCTGGCGGTGCCGAGCGGGCATCGGTTGGCCAATGCAGCTGAGGTGTCAGTGAATGATCTGGATAAACAACCGTTTCTGATGTACTCCCATGAAGCCTATCCGCCGTTCAACGAACTGTTGACCGGCACGCTGCGCTCAGCGCGGGTGGCGCCGGATTACGTGCAGTGGCTGGGCTCGTCGCTGACGATTCTGGCGCTGGTCAACGCTGGCATGGGTCTGGCGCTGGTACCGCGCTGCGCGACCAGCGTGGTCTTCAGGAATGTGGTGTTTCGGGAGATCGATCTGGGCGAAGGAGTGCAAAGCGAACTGCATCTGATCTGGCGGGAGAACAATGACAACCCGGCGTTCGCGATGTTGCTGGAGGCGATTCGCCGGGCGGTGGTGCAGGGTTGGGGCTGAAGAAGTTTATCGTCTAGACCGTGGTTTCAGAGGCGGCGGCGCACTGGGGCCTTTGATCAAGGGCACGTCCAGCATTTTTCCGTCCGGCCCGACAAAGAGTCGCTCTAAATGCTTTGGCATGGGTTGTGGTGCTCTGGCAGTTGGCATGTTGATCCCTCTGATACTGGGCTGAACTCGACCCATTTGACTTTCGCGGAATCTATCAACAAAAACTCCGCGCCAATAGATGCAGGTTGGCCATCATCCGTGAGCCAACGCGGATATTTCATGACGAACTGACCATTGGACGATTCCCGTGGCCACTCGACCGGCCAGCCAAATACGCGCCTTTCATCGTTTAAATGAAGAGTTATAAAGCGCTCATGTTGGGCGAAAGCGCAGAACCATTCACTGGGGAAAGAAGATTGTTTCGTGACGTTTCGCTTACGTAACCAGCCGTGCAATTTGTCACTCGTAGCCAGGTAACAGGCAAACAAACCCAGCAATAGCGAAAACACAAATGCCCAGAGTGTTTGCGCCCGATCATTCCAGCTTCCTAATGAAACCCCTGTCGAGCCGATCCACAGGCACAGGTTGCCCACTGCCAACACCGCGCCCTGAATCACAAATGTAAATATCAGCGCCTGCACGATCTGCCCAAACGTATCCGGTCGCTTGAATGCAGTGAGGGAATAGAAGATCCAGGTCGATAGAAACCCGGGGATGAGGTACTGCAACAGCGGAATGATTTCCTTGACCAGATCATCCATGATCCGAGGCTCCTTTGAGTCATGCCGATCCCGTCACGGGCCGACATTCAAAGCCTAGTCAAGGATCCGGCAGCGCTTCCCGGATAACTGTCACAGACCATTGCGGTGGCTGGCCGCAGCCTCCATCCCATGAAAAAGGCAGACAACGAACTTCGGTGTCTGCCTTTTTTGCGAATCGAGCGCCTTTTCTAAAGGCAATCACGCACCGATTGGCGCAGCGACCCGGACTTGGCCCATGGCGGCCCCTGGTAGAGGGACACTTTGCTTCCGTTTTTATATTTGACGATATCGAGAATTTCATCCGCCGTGATGATGCTCGGCGCGGTAATCCGGTAGCCGTTGGAAATCGACGCCTGAGAAGTCTTCGCGACGTCCTTCTGCCACAACGGTAACAAACACGCAGCATATTCCCTGGGAGGCTTTTCACTGGTCTTGCTGAGGTTTGGCTCACCTGGCACCAACGACGCCGGTAACGAGCAACCCGTCAACAGAGCCAGGCTCAAAGTGCCGATCCATACGCGCATGCTGTTTACCTGTTTCGAAAAAACGTGAATGTACCGTTTAACCGTGTGCACATCCATCGTGGCACCCCGCCGTTACCGACGATTGGACAATTTTTCACATCCGTTCAGCCGGGCGTCAGATGACCTGGCTGCATCTGCAAAAATGCGACTACTCTTTTCTACCGAGAATGTTCTGGAGGTGATCATGCGGCTCAATGAATATGAACACGAACTTCAACGGGATCTGCAAAGCGTGGCGTCGGACCTGAGGTGGTCGGCAGTCGACCTCAAGCGCATCGCCGAACAGCTGCGCAAATCCGGTAACGAGGCAGACGCCCAGACTGTGTTGCGTTCTTGCGAAATCCTGCAAAGCGACGAGGAGAGATTGCAGATCTATGCCAAGGAGGTAAAAGCCCGGACCATCAGCCGAATCAAGGTTCACTGAGACTTAGTTCAAACAGCAAGCCCCGGGACGCACCCGGGGCTTTTTCGTTACGACGCGTCAACTGACATTTTGCCTTTGCACCTGCCTGGGACGTTGCCTGTAACCGGGAAGCGCTGCCGCATAGGCCATCGCCTCTTCCCTGGTGGTAAATGACGCCAGTCGATCACCTTCAGTGCAGACCCGCCATGGGCCGTTGTTCACGCTGAGCACGTCGTAACCGTTCATGTGCAGCTTGTTCAGCATTGGAATGCTCATGAGCACCTCCTTTTTGCCAACGGGTATTTTCGGTGTAAGTGCTCACCTTACACCCGCTCCCCGCTGCGCTGTAAACCGGATATCGCGCGCCGTCCCGTCAATAGGCTGGCACTTTTCCGTGTCGAAATGGCTCCCAATTCAAAGGGAACCTTTAAACCCGCATGCGGCTCGAATATTGCAGTTTGATTACAGTTTTATGACACGCACCAGCAGGGCATTCATGAAAGTACGCGCCACCGTCATTTGCGAGCAGGATCGGCACATCCTCCTGGTTCGCAAACCCCGCCATCACTGGTCATTGCCCGGCGGCAAGGTCGAGCCCGGGGAAACCCGTGCGGCGGCGGCCGTGCGCGAATTGCAGGAAGAAACCGGGTTGAATGCTGACGAAGTGCTGTACTTGATGGATCTGCAGTCGGGGAGTACGCGGCATCACGTCTATGAGGCTTCGGTGGTCAACATTGACGATGTCCGCCCACAGAACGAAATCGTCGACTGCATCTGGTTTCCGCTCGATGCCGTGCACAATCTTGAGACCAACGACGCGACACGGCGCATCGTGCGGGCCTTTCAACGGCGTTTATAGCGATCAACCGGCGAAAGCTCGGCGCCCCGCGTTGATTTCCGTGCGCAACTCACCGATGAAGTTGGAAATATCGCGAATCGTGACCAGATGCTCGGGAGATACGCCATCCAGCAACAGTTCTACACGCCCGCTGCCCGGCTCATACACCTTGATGCGCAACAACCCCTGCTCCGTTGGCGCGCAATCACATTTGTACGTGGGAAAGCCTGACTCGACGATGCGGCAAATATCGGCAATGGCAAGCATGGACGGGCGCCTCGCAGGCGGAGAATCGATCCATCGAGCATAGATGCAGGAAGTGCTTATTGCCCGGCCCGCAAATGCCAAGTCGATCACAAAGTACTCACGGCACTCAATGCGCGTCGTGATCCCAGATCCAGTTCCACATTCCGGGCAGATTCACCGGTTCAGCGCTTTGCTGAACAGTACGCGCCAGCGCGGCTTTTTCCAGCGCGGCCTGATCGTCGTAGAACGGCTTGTCCGCCAGTCTGACCCCGGTCGCCGCCGCGCTATCGAGCAGAATCTGCAGATATTCCCGGGTGTGGCGCGCCGTGTAACGATTGAGATCATGGAACGTCACGACCAGCGGAATCACGCCGTCTACCGTGGGCAATTGACCAAGGGCGATACGTTCGCGCACTTCCGATAACTGCCGCAGCATGTTTGCGCGGCGCCGCGGGCTGGCGTTAAAGCCCCAGATCTTGCCGTCATTGGCACTCAAATCCGTGAGCAAGACGTGCAAGCCATGTTTCTGATAGGCCGAAAATGTGCGTTTGTCATAGTTCCAGAACGGCGGGCGCAACAGCTTGGGCGGCGCCCCGGTGATCGCGGCGATGTCAGCACTGCCATCGGTCAGCGACTGCTCCAGTTCCTGCGGGTCGAGTGAGCGATGGTTGGTGTGCCAGTGGGTCGCGGTGTGAAAAGCGAGAACATGTCCCTCTGCCTGTTCGCGATGCATCAGGCTGCGGCCGATCTCGCTGTCGCCTGCCCTGGGTGCTCGGGTCTACACAAAAAACACGGCTTTGATGTCTGCTTGCACCGGATTGCTTTTGAGGCTGTCGAGAACAGTGGCGGTGGGATTCCAGAATCCTGAAGCGCTTGGACCATCATCGAACGTCAGCAGGAAACGCACGGGCGCCTGGGCTCGCAGACGGCTCTCGGTTTGCGCGGTCATTTCGATCGGCGCGGCGATGCAGCCGGCCAGACCCAACGCGATGAGCGCAGCACAAAGAAGTTTGCATCCGGAAATCATGTCTTGCCCTGAGGCCGCGGCCGTCGTGTGATCGAATGGCAAAACTCCCTCGCCCTTTGTCCATCCCTGCGCAGCTATCTGCGAGCGCAGGTTGGATACGGTACACAGGGTTTGGTTCCGGTGCTGGTTTTCAGTGCGTCAAGGCTTGTTGAAATGAAGTGTCGATGATGCCCGCCGTGGCCAGCGGTGCCGGCAGTGCCTTGACTTTGAACAGGAAGTCCGCCGTGCTCTGCAGATCCGCAGCCGCCTGTTGATCCACCGGCCCGACGCTCATGTGCGCCTGGCGTAACCAATGTCGTGAGACCTGTTGATCGAGGTTGGCCTTTTTCGCCCAGAGGTCAGCGTACTCGTCGGTGTGGTTATCAACCCAGGCGCGCGCCTGTTTCAATCGTCCGAGAAAATCGGCAATCGCCGCACGCTTGCTGTCGATGGAAGGAGTCGACGCAGCGATGGCGCTCAGCCCTGGCATCAGGTTTTTCGCCGTCAGAATCGGTCGCGCACCGGAGAACACAATCTGTTGCGAGATATACGGCTCCCACACCGGAAAGGCGTCAATGCTGCCCTGTGGCAGCGCGGCGGCCGCGTCGATCGGCATCAGCTTGACGAAGTCGACGTAGTTTTCCGGTAACCCGCCCTGCTCCAGCGCGCGCAAAGTCAGTTGCTGACTCCAGGCTCCCGGCCAGTAGGCGACCTTTTTGCCCTTTAGATCGGCAATGGTTTTCACCGGCGAGTCCTGGGCACCAGCAAGGCAATGGTGTCGGGGTTCTGCCGCGTTACGCCGATCAGTTTCACTGGTGCCTGTTTAGCAACGAGAAACAGAAAACCCGAATCGCCGAGAAACCCGAGGTCCAGCGAACCGCTCTGCAACGCCTCGGCGAGCGGCGCGGCAGCCTGGAAGTGCTTCCAGTCGACCGTATAAGGTGCGTCTTTCAACACTCCCGAGGCCTCAATCGAAGCGCGGATATTGTAGTAGTTCTGATCGCCGACATGCAGGACCAGAGGCTCCGAGGCGTAAGCAAGTGGTGAGATCAACAAGGCAACGGTCAGCGCGCGGCGGAGGAAACAAGACAACTTCATGGCGAGTCCTGCAGATGGGATTTACATAGACCATAACGCTCTTGATTTCAGTTTTTAAATTCTAATTTTGCATAACGTAAGCACGGTATTACCGCACGGTGGAACCATCCACGCAGGCGCAACTAGACTGAGATTTCTCGAGGAGATTTCAGTCATGTGCGGAAGACTCACGCAGTACCGCGGCATTCACGATTTCGTTGCGGTGTTGAGCATCCCCGATGCTTTGATCAATCACGTTGGCGATGCGCCGCTGGATCGCTACAACGCGGCGCCCACCACGGCGCTGGCGGTTCTGCATCAACACGAACGGGCCATCCATGCCGACAATTTGCGCTGGGGCTGGCGCCCGCACTGGGCCAGGGATCGTGCCCCGCCCATCAACGCTCGGGTGGAAAAAGTCGCCCACGGCGCGTTCTTCCAAGCGATCTGGCGGCAGCGGTTGATCGTGCCGGTGGACAACTGGTTCGAGTGGGTTGATACCGGGGAAAAATCCCGACAGCCGTGGTTGATTCGTCGCGCGGACCACACCCCGGTTTTCTGCGCGGGCATCGGCCAATTTCCGGCACCAGCGGCTGCGCCGAGGGAGGACGATGGATTCGTCATCATCACCGCCGACAGCCTGGGCGGCATGCTCGATATTCATGATCGCCGCCCCGTGGTTTTCGATTCGGCACGAGCTCGGGAATGGCTTGATCCGGCTACGCCAGTGGACCGCGCCGAGCAGATGTTGCTGTTTGAGGGCGAGCCCAGCGAGGCCTTCGAGTGGTACAAGGTCGGCAAAGCGGTCGGTAATACGCGTAATCAGGGTGCGCAGTTGATAGAACGAGTCGACTAAATAATCCGTGCATCCTTGCGTTAATCAACCAACGGCTCCGCTGAGTCCTCCGCGTTACAGAAAGCGTTTCACCCGCGATACAACCCTCATGAAACAGCCGTTTGAGCGAATCAACCGCCTGTCAGACATTTCGACAGTCATACATACATTTTTCCGTACTGCGGATAGCATGCGCGCCGCCTTTCCGATTGGTATACCAGTTGACCAAAGAGTCAAAGAAATCAGGAATCCATCAACAACTTTCAAGCCTTGCAGAGAAATAAGTGAGCGACGATTTTGCAATCAAACAGGTCAGCGGCCTGAAGTGTGTCCATCTGTCCAAGACAGAACGCCTGGAACTCGACTGTTTTATCGGCCATTACATCAAGACCCGAAACCTGCACAGCGTGCCCGACATCGAACGCACCCTGCGCAGCACCCTTGAGGGTTATCCCGGCCATCCGCCGGTGATGGTCAATGAGCTCAATGCGTGGATCGATCGAACGTTGGGGTATCGCGCGACATACCCGGACTTCACGCAGCTGGAAGACCTCTGAAACGCAAAGAGCCCCGCTGACTGCGGGGCTCTTCACATGCTTTGTTCAAGGTTTCAAAGGACGCTCCTGATCGCGGTCCGACAGCTCGCGGCTGTCATCGCGCTTCCAGGTTTTTTCCTGTCTATTTTGCCGCTCGATCTCTTCCTCTGTTGGCTCATCTTCTTCCGGACGCGTTTGCTCGTTTGCCATGTCCACTGCCCTCACAACAGTTGATCATTGTTAAGGGTAGAACACATTTCTTCGCCCAAATTCACCACCGAATGTTGTCCCGCGCGGCGTACCATAGCGCCATCCATCTTTAAGTCAGGAAGACGCCATGCTTTACCGAATCGCCGCCGACGGGCTGGTGCTGTTTCACCTGTGTTTCATCTTGTTCGTGCTGTTCGGCGGGCTGCTGGTGCTGCGCTGGCCACGGCTGCTATGGCTGCATTTGCCAGCGGCCGCATGGGGAGTGGCGGTCGAGGTGTTGCACCTGACTTGTCCGCTGACCTACTGGGAAAACCTGATGCGCCACGCGGCCGGGCAGACCGAATACGCCGATGGCTTCATCGAGCATTACATCTGGCCGATCATTTACCCGGCCGGTCTGACCCCGCAGATACAACTGGCACTCGGCAGCGTGGTGCTGGCGGTCAACCTGCTGGTGTACGCACGACTGCTGCGCTCGTGGAAACTGCGCCGCGCCCGACGCATTCCGTTTTAACGCGCGGCTGGCTTCAACGTCTCCAGCCACTGCGGATCGAAGCGTGGCTGTTCAGGATCGAGGCCCAGCGCCTGCATCCGCGCCTTGTGCTGTACGACTTCGTCACGCAATTGCCCGTGATCGCTGGAGTTGCCATCCAGCTCATGCATTTGCAGCAATCCGAGGTGATAGAAACGCAACACCTTCATCGCCGTCGGATCGTTGTTCTGCACCGCCGCTGTCACCTGATGCATGACATTGGTGATGCTCATCAGATTGCGCTTGAGGCGCCAGCTGTACACCGCCGGCGCCATCCAGGTCTGGTGCCAGAACCGCCCGCGCAACAGCGCCGCCGTCAGCAGGAATGCCACGAATACCCCGCCCACGTTGAATCGCAGATTATCTCCGTCCGGCTCACCGAACACTGCTACCGCAACAGACGAAAACAGCATGGCCAACAGCAGAAACAGCACGGCGATGATGATCGTGCTGCGGCGGGTCTGCTGACGAAAGGTAGCGGGGTCCATCGGCTGAATCTCGAACATCGAAAATGACTTCCCTGAGTGACAAAAGGCGCAACGGAAAAAACTCGCCGGCGCATTATCGCATCGCACCGGGTTTTAGCTATGCTGGGGCTCCTTTTCATCTTTTCAGCGTCCAACGGGGACATGGCGGTACAGCGCAGATCGTGCCATCTTCATTCATGGATACACACTATTCGGATGCCATCCGCTGCGTTGTGGATGACATCGTTTTAAGGATCACTGCATGACCCAACGACACGTAATCAATGCCTCGGTCAGCCCGAAAGGCAGCCTGGAAACCCTTTCTCAACGTGAAGTTCAGCAACTGAGCGAAGCCGGATCCGGCAGCACCTATACCCTCTTCCGCCAGTGCGCCCTGGCCATCCTCAACACTGGCGCACATGTCGACAATGCCAAGACCATCCTCGAAGCCTACAAGGACTTCGAGATCCGCATTCACCAACAGGATCGCGGTGTGCGCCTGGAGCTGCTGAACGCTCCGGCCGACGCGTTCGTCGATGGCGAGATGATCGCGAGCACCCGCGAAATGCTCTTCAGCGCCCTGCGCGACATCGTCTACACCGAAAACGAACTCGACAGCCAGCGCATCGACCTGAGCAATTCCCAGGGCATCAGCGACTACGTGTTCCACCTGCTGCGCAACGCGCGCACCCTGCGCCCGGGCGTCGAACCGAAGATCGTGGTGTGCTGGGGCGGCCACTCGATCAACACCGAAGAATACAAATACACCAAGAAAGTCGGCCACGAACTGGGCCTGCGCAGTCTCGACATCTGCACCGGTTGCGGCCCTGGCGTGATGAAAGGCCCGATGAAGGGCGCAACCATCGCCCATGCCAAGCAGCGCATTCACGGCGGTCGCTACCTCGGCCTGACCGAGCCAGGCATCATCGCCGCCGAAGCGCCTAACCCGATCGTCAATGAGCTGGTGATCCTGCCGGACATCGAAAAGCGTCTGGAAGCCTTCGTCCGTGTGGGCCACGGCATCATCATTTTCCCGGGCGGCGCCGGTACGGCCGAAGAGTTCCTGTATCTGCTCGGCATCCTGATGCACCCGGGCAATGAAGGTCTGCCGTTCCCGGTGATCCTCACCGGGCCGAAGAACGCTGCGCCGTATCTCGAACAGCTGGATGCGTTCGTCATTGCAACCCTTGGCGAAGCGGCGAAGCAGCATTACGAGATCATCATCGACGACCCGGCCGAAGTGGCGCGGCAGATGACTCAAGGCTTGAAAGCGGTGAAGCAGTTCCGCCGCGAGCGTAACGACGCGTTCCACTTCAACTGGCTGCTGAAGATCGACGAGGGCTTCCAGCGCCCGTTCGATCCGACCCACGAAAACATGGCCAACCTGAAACTGCATCGCGACCAGCCGGCCCACGAATTGGCCGCCAACCTGCGTCGGGCGTTTTCCGGAATTGTCGCTGGTAACGTCAAGGACAAGGGCATTCGCCTGATCGAAGAACACGGGCCATATCAGATCCGCGGTGATGCGGCGATCATGCAGCCGCTTGATGCGCTGCTCAAAGCCTTCGTCGCCCAGCACCGGATGAAGTTGCCGGGCGGCGCGGCGTATGTGCCTTGCTACCAGGTCGTCGCATAGTCTCAAGCCGTCACAAAACCCAATGTGGGAGCTGGCTTGCCAGCGATAGCGGTCTTTCATTCACAGAGACGTTGAATCAGACGAGGCTTTCGCGAGCAAGCTCGCTCCCACAGGATTTATGGTGTGGCGCAAATTGTAGTCACAACCTAAATTCCCCCTGTGGGAGCGAGCCTGCTCGCGAAGAAGCCCGAAAGAACACATCAATCTTTCGGGCTATCCACCAACCGCCGAGCCAACGCTTTGGCCTGCGCAGCGACGTCCGTCACCGCCGTACTCTCCCACCACATCCCGCGCAACGGCGGGCCCATGGCGAACAACCGAGCGCTCACCTGCCCTTCGGCATCCACCACTGCGCCGTCCTTTGCTGTGATCCCCAGCGCCAGCGGCCCCGGCTGCACCAGTCCCCGCGCCAGCAATTGCTGCGGCAACGGTCGTGCGACTCGCCGCCAGTCGTATTCGATACCGCTGGAGTTGATCAGCGCCGCACCGCTCACTGTAGATGTTTCAGTCTCACCCCGCGGACGGATGCGAATGGTCACAGCATCGCCCGCGCCGGGCTCAATGCCCTTGAACGACGCTGCATGAATGCGCAAGCGCCCTTCTTGGTGCAGCCGTTCGATCAACTCGGCACTCAGTGGCGGCGAACGATGGTGATGACTCTCCCACCATGGCCGTACATGCCGTACGAATTGTCGACGCTGCACGTCAGTCGCCTGACTCCACAACCGCGCGATGTGCGCGCGAACCGTATCCAGCGGCGCCTGCCAGTCGATGCCTTGGGCGATTGCGTCGCGACAATGTCGGCGCAATTCGCGCAACAACTGGCGGGGCGTACGGATGCTGTGATCTGCTGCCAGAAAATCCACCCAGGCCGGCGGTTGACGGCGCACGTGCGGCAGCAGGCCATGCCGGGAGAACACCTCGATCGGCCCGCGATGCCCGGCCTGCTCGAGCGACACCACGGCATCAACCATGGTCAGACCGGAGCCGATGATCAGCACGGTGGACTGCGGGTCGAGTTCACGCATGGCCGCCACATCCCAAGGATCGAGCGCGGCGGCGTTAAGGCCACTGGATTGCGTCTGCGGCGTGCGAGCGGCAGGATACATGCCGGTGACCAGCACTGCCTGCGATCCACGCAAAATCTGGCCATCGCTCAAGGTGAGCTGCACTGAACCAGCATCAACTTGCAGGTCGACGGCTTCAGCACAAATATGTTCAACGGTCGAACCTTGCAGGGCACCCACTGCCCTGGCTTCGGCAAGACGCTGTTGCACATAGACCCCGAACAGTCCACGCGGCGGAAACAGCTCACTGACCGGCACGTCCTGCTCGGCAGATTCAGGCCAGCCGCCGCCGGCAATATGCGCGGTCAGCCACTGCGTCAGATCATCAGGATTATCCGGGTCGACGCTCATCCGCGCCGCGTTGCCGTTCAGCGTATGCCCCAACTCGACGGCACTGTAAGCCTCGCCCCGGCCCAGTTCAGCGCGCGGCTCGATGATCAGAATCCTTCGTTGCCCAGGCAGGTGTAACAATTGCACCGCCAGCATCGCGCCACTGAGGCCGCCGCCGATGATCAGGATCTCCGCAGGCTGCTCCATTCAGATCACCACATTACGTACGAACCGCGCGGCCACATCGCCATCGTTGCGGTAGGCATGCGGCTGATTGCTGGCGAACATGAAAAACTCTCCTTTGTTGATGTGCTGCGGCTGCTCGCCGAGCATCAGCGTCAGGCAACCCTCAAATACGTAAATCTGCTCGCTCCAGCCATCGGCGTCCGGTTGCGACGGGTAGACCTCGCCCGGTTGCAGACACCACTCCCATTGCTCGACTTCTCGGCTCGCGGTGGCTTTGGACAGCAGCACGGCCCTGCTGCCGGGAATCGTACCCGCCCAGGCAACCTCATTGATGCGACTCGGGTCGCGCGCATCGGGGGCTTGGATCAGATCGCTGAAGGCAACGTCAAGCGCTTCGGCGACGCGATCAAGCGTGGTCAGGCTGACATTTTTTTCGCCTGCCTCGATTGCCACCAGCATCCGTCGGCTCACCCCAGATTTTTCCGCCAGTGCGGTCTGGCTCATATCCGCAGCATGGCGCAGGCGTCGAACGTTCTGGCTGACGTGTTGCAGAACGGAGGCTCGCTGAGTCAAATCTTTGTGCACTATATTGCTCACTCGGTGGGGTTGGGCAGTATACTGCGCAACGTTGGCGGCATTGTGCGGCCTCCCTTTTAATGTGCGCAAGGTCATGATGTCGCCAAACAATTCTGCGTCCCGAATCCGCTTCTCCCACTTCAGCAAAGCCGAGTGCGTGCTGGTGCTGATCACCATGATCTGGGGCGGCACGTTTCTGATTGTGCAACATGCCATGACGGTCAGCGGCCCGATGTTTTTCGTCGGCTTGCGCTTCGCCGCAGCGGCGGCGATCGTGGCGATGTTTTCCTGGCGGCACTTGCGCGAGTTGACCTTGTTCGAAGTCAAGGCAGGGTCGTTCATCGGTGTCGCGATCATGCTTGGTTATGGCTTGCAGACGGTCGGGTTGCAGAGCATTCCGAGCAGTCAGTCGGCGTTCATTACCGCGTTGTATGTACCGTTTGTGCCGCTGCTGCAATGGCTGGTGCTGGGACGGCGTCCGGGGTTGATGCCAAGTATCGGCATCATGCTGGCGTTTACCGGTTTGATGTTGTTGTCGGGTCCTTCGGGGGCGGCGCTGAATTTCAGTCCCGGAGAAATCGCGACATTGATCAGCGCCGTTGCGATTGCTGCTGAAATCATTTTGATCAGCACTTTCGCCGGGCAGGTGGATGTGCGGCGAGTGACGGTGGTGCAACTGGCGGTGACGGCGGTGTTGTCGTTCTTGCTGGTAGTCCCGACCGGTGAAGTGATTCCGGATTTTTCCTGGTTGTTGCTGGCGACCGCTTTGGGCCTGGGCGCGGCTAGTGCGGCGATTCAGGTAGCGATGAACTGGGCACAAAAGAGTGTTTCGCCGACTCGGGCGACGTTGATCTATGCCGGTGAACCGGTGTGGGCCGGGATTGTCGGACGGATTGCCGGGGAGCGCTTGCCGGCAATTGCGCTGGTTGGGGCCGGTTTGATTGTTGCGGCGGTGATTGTCAGTGAGTTGAAGACCAAGGGAAGGTCCGCCGAGGCAGAAGCTGAGCTGGAGCGGGAAACGCAGGGGTGACCCGCAATCTCTTCTGGCTGCACCCATGCTTTCGCGAGCAGGCTCGCTCCCACCTTTTGAAATGCATTCCAGTGTGGGAGCGAGCCTGCTCGCGAAAGCGCTGCTCCATCGTTACCTCTGAAACAACGCCAAACACACAATTCCCAACTACTTTGTAGGATTCTGAGACATCCTCGCGTTTGGTGATCAGGGAGCTGGCACGTATGATGCTTCACAAACTTCCGCAGATTAGAAGCCTATGTCCCTGATAGTTCTACTGCTTCTGCCGTTCATTGGCAGCTGTCTGGCAGCGGTACTGCCGCACAATGCGCGTAATGCCGAATCCCTGCTGGCGGGTCTGGTCGCTCTGATCGGCACCGTTCAGGTCGCAATGCTGTACCCGCAAATCGCCCACGGTGGCGTAATCCGCGAAGAATTCATGTGGTTGCCCAGCCTTGGGCTGAACTTCGTTCTGCGCATGGACGGCTTCGCCTGGCTGTTCTCGATGCTGGTGCTCGGCATCGGCACACTTGTCTCTTTATATGCCCGTTATTACATGTCGCCGGACGACCCGGTGCCACGCTTCTTCGCGTTTTTCCTGGCATTCATGGGCGCCATGCTTGGCCTGGTGATCTCCGGCAATCTGATTCAGATCGTGTTTTTCTGGGAGCTGACCAGCCTCTTCTCGTTCCTGCTGATCGGCTACTGGCACCACCGCTCCGATGCGCGGCGCGGTGCTTATATGGCGCTGATGGTCACCGGTGCCGGCGGATTATGTCTGCTGGCGGGGGTCATGATCCTCGGCCATGTCGTTGGCAGCTATGACCTCGACAAGGTCCTGGCCGCCGGCGATCTGATTCGCGCACATGCCCTCTACCCTGTTCTTTTGCCACTCATCCTGATCGGCGCGCTGAGCAAAAGCGCGCAATTCCCGTTTCACTTCTGGCTGCCTCACGCCATGGCGGCACCGACGCCCGTCTCGGCCTATCTGCACTCGGCGACCATGGTCAAGGCCGGGGTTTTCCTTTTGGCACGTCTGTGGCCGTCGCTGTCCGGCAGTGAGGAATGGTTCTACATCGTCAGCGGAGCGGGCGCCTGTACGCTGTTGCTCGGCGCGTACTGCGCGATGTTCCAGAACGATCTCAAAGGCTTGCTGGCCTACTCGACCATCAGCCATCTCGGTCTGATCACTTTGCTTTTGGGCCTGAACAGTTCACTGGCCGCGGTGGCGGCGGTGTTTCACATTCTCAATCACGCGACGTTCAAAGCTTCGCTGTTCATGGCCGCCGGCATCATTGACCACGAAAGCGGTACCCGTGACATTCGCAAACTCAGCGGCCTGATCAAGCTGGTTCCCTATACGGCAACACTGGCCATGGTCGCCAGCGCCTCAATGGCCGGCGTGCCGCTGCTCAACGGTTTCCTGTCGAAGGAGATGTTCTTCGCCGAAACCGTGTTCATCAACGCCACCGCGTGGGTCGAAACCAGTCTGCCGATTGTCGCGACCATCGCCGGCATGTTCAGCGTCGCCTACTCCCTGCGTTTCACCGTCGATGTGTTCTTCGGCCCCACTGCTACTGATCTGCCGCACACCCCGCACGAACCGCCACGCTGGATGCGCGCACCCGTCGAGTTGCTGGTATTCACCTGTCTGCTGGTGGGGATTTTCCCGGCGCAGATCGTCGGGCCACTGCTCGCTGCTGCCGCGCTGCCCGTAGTTGGCGGGGAGTTGCCGGAATACAGCCTGGCCATCTGGCACGGCTTGAACGCGCCGATGATCATGAGCCTGATCGCCATGTCCGGCGGCATCCTCCTGTATCTGCTGTTACGCAAGCAGTTCAAGTTGGGTCGCTTCAAGTACCCCCCGCTGGTGGGCCGCTTCAACGGCAAGCGTTTGTTCGAGCGCAGTCTGGTCGTAATGATGCGCATCGCCCGGCGCGTCGAGCGGCGACTGGGCACCAAGCGCTTGCAGATGCAGCTGTTTCTGATGGTATTGGCCGCCGTGCTCGCCGGCCTGATCCCGATGCTGCACAGCACCCTGACCTGGGGCGACCGGCCGAAGATCCCTGGTTCCATCGTCTTCGTGACCCTGTGGCTGCTGGCGATCGCCTGTGCGCTCGGCGCCGCCTGGCAGGCCAAATATCACCGTCTCGCCGCCCTGACCATGGTCAGCGTCTGTGGCCTGATGACCTGCGTGACCTTCGTCTGGTTCTCGGCGCCTGATCTGGCACTGACGCAATTGGCGGTAGAAGTGGTGACCACGGTGTTGATCCTGCTCGGCCTGCGCTGGTTGCCGCGACGCATCGAGGAAGTCTCGCCGCTGCCAAGCAGCCTGCGCAAGGCGCGCATTCGTCGTCTGCGCGACTTGCTGCTGTCGATCGCCGTTGGTGCGGGTATGGCGCTGTTGTCCTACGCCATGCTCACCCGGCAGACGCCGAACCACATCTCCTCGTTCTACCTCAGCCGCGCCCTGCCCGAGGGCGGCGGCAGCAACGTGGTCAACGTGATGCTGGTGGATTTCCGAGGCTTCGACACTCTCGGCGAAATCACCGTGCTGGTCGCCGTAGCGTTGACGGTATTCGCCCTGCTGCGCCGCTTCCGCCCGCCGAAGGAAAGCCTGCAATTGCCAGCGCAGCAACGTCTGCTGGCACCGGACGTGGTCACCGATCTGGTCAACCCGCGTTCGGCCAGCGACACCGCGCTCGGCTTCATGATGGTGCCGGCGGTACTGGTGCGCCTGCTGCTGCCTGTCGCGCTGGTGGTGTCGTTCTACCTGTTCATGCGTGGCCACAATCAACCGGGCGGCGGTTTTGTCGCCGGGCTGGTGATGTCGGTGGCGTTCATCCTGCAATACATGGTTGCCGGCACGCAGTGGGTCGAGGCACAAATGAGCCTGCGCCCATTGCGCTGGATGGGCACCGGACTGTTGTTCGCCACCGCCACCGGTCTCGGTGCGATGCTGGTCGGCTATCCGTTCCTGACCACTCACACCTGGCACATCAGCGTGCCGTTGCTCGGCGATATCCATATCGCCAGTGCGCTGTTCTTCGACATCGGCGTGTACGCCGTGGTGGTCGGATCGACGTTGTTGATCCTCACCGCCCTCGCCCACCAATCGGTGCGTGGTCACAAGACTGCATCGCTGCCCAAGTCCGTCGCCAGCAAAGGAGCCGTCTGATGGAAGAAGTCATCGCAATCGCCATCGGCATTCTTGCCGCGTCCGGGGTCTGGCTGATCCTGCGGCCGCGAACCTTTCAGGTCGTAATGGGCCTGTGCCTGTTGTCGTACGCGGTCAATCTTTTCATTTTCAGCATGGGCAGCCTGTTCATCGGCAAAGAGCCGGTGATCAAGGACGGCGTGACCCAGGACTTGCTGCATTACACCGACCCGCTGCCCCAGGCGCTGGTACTGACGGCGATCGTCATCAGCTTCGCCATGACCGCGCTGTTTCTCGTCGTATTGCTCGCCTCGCGCGGCTTGACCGGCACCGACCACGTCGACGGCCGGGAGCCTAAAGAATGATGGCGATGACTCACCTGATCGCTGCACCGATCCTGCTGCCGCTGCTGACGGCTGCGATCATGCTGATGCTCGGCGAGAAGCACCGGCCGCTGAAGGCGAAAATCAATCTGTTCTCCAGCCTCCTCGGCCTGTTCATTTCAGTGATGCTGCTGCAATGGACGCAGACCACCGGCGTGCCGGGATCCATCGGTGTGTACCTGCCGGGCAACTGGCAGGCACCGTTCGGCATCGTTCTGGTGGTTGATCGCCTGTCGGCACTGATGCTGGTGCTGACCGGCGTCATCGGCGTAAGCGCCCTGCTGTTTGCCATGGCCCGCTGGGACGGCGCCGGGTCGAGTTTCCACGCACTGTTCCAGATTCAGTTGATGGGCCTGTATGGCGCGTTCCTGACGGCGGATCTGTTCAACCTGTTCGTGTTCTTCGAAGTGTTGCTCGCCGCGTCCTACGGTCTGTTGCTGCATGGTTCGGGCCGAGCGCGGGTGTCGTCGGGGTTGCATTACATTTCGATCAACCTGCTGGCCTCGTCACTGTTCCTGATCGGCGCTGCGTTGATCTATGGAGTGACCGGCACGCTGAACATGGCCGATCTGGCGATGAAGATCCCGCTGGTGCCGGAAGCCGATCGTGGTCTGCTGCACGCTGGCGCGGGGATTCTTGCGGTAGCGTTTCTGGCCAAGGCTGGGATGTGGCCGCTGAACTTCTGGCTGGTGCCCGCCTATTCCTCGGCCAGCGCGCCAGTGGCGGCGATGTTTGCGATCATGACCAAGGTCGGCGTCTACACCCTGCTGCGCCTATGGACCCTGTTGTTTTCCGGTCAGGCCGGCGCCTCGGCATTCTTCGGCGGCGACTGGCTGATTTACGGCGGCATGGCGACCATGGCTTGCGCAGGGCTGGCGATTATCGCCGCGCAACGCCTGGAGCGCATGGCCAGCCTGAGCATCCTGGTGTCGGCGGGCATCCTGCTCTCGGCGATCGGTTTCGCTCAGCCCAACCTGGTCGGCGCTGCGCTGTTCTATCTGGTCAGCTCGACCCTGGCGCTGAGTGCATTGTTCATGCTCGCCGAACTGATCGAGCGCTCGCGCTCGGCCAACGAAATTCCGCTTGAAGACGAAAGCGAACTGCTGCCGCGCCCGCAGGAGTCGCTGCAACCGCCCAAGGGCATCAACCTCGACGACGAACAGAAAGCCGTGGTCGGCCAGGTCATACCATGGACGATGGCCTTCCTGGGCTTGAGCTTTATCGCCTGCGCACTTTTGATCATCGGCATGCCACCGCTGTCCGGATTTATCGGCAAGCTCAGCCTGATCGGGGCATTGCTCAACCCGCTGGGACTTGGCACTGCGGCGCCGCTGCCTCCCGGCGCATGGGGATTGCTGGCCCTGTTGATCCTGACCGGTCTGGCCTCCCTCATGGCCTTCTCCCGCCTCGGCATTCAGCGTTTTTGGACGCCGGAAGAGCGCCCGTCGCCGTTGCTGCGCAAGCTTGAGTGCGCGCCGATTTTTCTCCTGCTCGGGCTGAGCATTGTCTTGACGTTCAAGGCTGAGCCGCTGCTGCGCTACACCCAGGCCACGGCCGATGCCCTGAACAATCCGCAGCAATATGTGCTGGCCGTGCTTGGCACACGTGCGGTGCCGAGCCCGCAAGCCAGAGCCGACATGCTCGAGGTGCAGCCATGAATCGACTGTTTCCGGCGCCGTGGCTATCGCTGGCATTGTGGATTCTGTGGCTGACCCTGAACCTGTCGGTCAGCCCGGGCAACCTGCTGCTCGGCGCCGCGCTGGGTTTCGCCGCGCCGCTGATGATGCGCAAATTGCGGCCGAAACGTGCGCGCATCCGCAACCCCATCGCCATCTTGCGCCTGTTTTTCCTGGTCGGCCGCGACGTCATCATGTCCAACCTGGTCGTCGCCTGGGGCGTACTCAACGCCGGGCGTCGTCCGCCCAGCTCGTGCTTTATCAAGGTGCCTCTGGACTTGCGTGATGCCCACGGCCTTGCGGCACTGGCGATGATCTGCACCGTGGTGCCCGGCACCGTATGGTCGGAACTGGCGCTGGACCGCAGCGTTCTGTTGCTGCACGTCTGGGATCTGCACGACGAAGCGCAGTTCATCGAGCACTTCAAAAGCACTTACGAGCGGCCGTTGATGGAGATTTTCGAATGAGCCCATTGCTGTCGAATGCGATTCTGCTGACGCTGTTTCTGTACTGCCTGGCAATGGCACTGACCCTGGTGCGCCTGTTCAAAGGCCCGTCAGCACAGGATCGGGTACTGGCGCTGGATTATCTGTACATCGTCGCGATGTTGATGATGCTGACCCTGGGCATCCGTTACGCCAGTGACACCTACTTCGAAGCGGCGCTGCTGATCGCGCTGTTCGGCTTCGTCGGCTCGTTTGCCCTGGCGAAATTCCTGCTGCGTGGCGAGGTGATCGAATGAATGCCGAATTGTCTTTGTGGGTCGAGATCCCAGTGGCGGCCCTGCTGGTGCTCAGTGGCATTTTCACGTTGCTGGGCGCAACCGGATTGCTGCGCATGAAGGATTACTTCCAGCGCATGCATCCTCCGGCGCTGGCCTCGACGATTGGGGCCTGGTGCGTGGCGTTGGCCTCGATCATCTGGTTTTCAGCGCTGAAGTCCGGGCCGGTGGTGCATGCCTGGCTGATTCCGGTTCTGTTGGCTATCACCGTGCCGGTGACCACCCTGCTGCTGGCGCGGGCGGCGTTGTTCCGCAAGCGGATGGCCGGGGATGATGTGCCGGCCGAGGTGAGCAGTCGTCAGACTGAAAGTGGTAACTGATGATTTTCTGGCGCCTGTGATGGCGCCATCGCTACAGTAGGAACGCGCCCTCCATTGTGGGAGCGAGCCTGCTCGCGAAGAGGCCAGTCGGGGCATCGCCAATTCCGGATCGGCTCAAACCCACGCTACTGCCAACAACCCCGCCCCCAGCAGCGCACACAACGGCGAGTACACCCAGGTATCCAGCCGCGCGAATCGCGAATCCTTCACTTCCTTGAAGAACCCGACCAGATTCGAATCACCGATCGCCCGAGCAAACATCAGCAACGCGATCGCGCTGATCACCCATTGCAATGCCTTGTGCTGCACCGCCGGCACGCCCCAACCGACCCGCATACAAACCAGCGCCGCAATGACCAGCAGCGCAGCGGCGACTGCCAGCGTCAGCCAGCCTGAGGGCTTGAAGGCCGGGCGTACCGTGGCGACGAAGCCCGACACCGGCACCTGCGGCACCACCACCGCAGCCGCCCATTGCCCACCCAACGCCCAATACACATGCATCAGGCCGATTGCCGCGAACACAGTCACCAGCCATTGAGCCAACACAAAGGTCATGGTTGAAATCCTTCAAAGGGATTTGAACAAACCATCGTAGTCGGATTTTTTGGCCGTGCACGACCGGTCGGCGGTGCACGGCGTTGACCGCGTTATTTCAGATCAGCCGTCACCTTGTCGGCCACATCCCTGGGCAGCCACGCCTGCCACACATCCGGATGCGCCTTCATGAACGCGACCGCCGCCTCACGAGGCGCGGTGTGCTTGTCACTCATCTCCGCCAGTGCCTTGTTCAGCGGCTCGATGGGAAAATCGACCTTGCTGAAGAACTCGGCAATTTGCGGGTTCTGCTTTTGAAACGGCGTAGACACGCCAATCGACAGCTTGGATGCCAGCGATCGGGTGGGCTTTGGATTGGGGTTATCGGCGTCGGTCAGCGTCTTCCACGCCTCGGCATCGAACGGCGGCTCTTCCAGTTGCACCAGTTTGAATTTGCCAAGCAGTGGCGTCGGCGACCAGTAATAGAACAGCACTGGTTTGCCGCGACGAATCGAAGAGCTGATCTCGGCATCCAGCGCTGCACCCGAGCCGCTGCGGAAGTTGGTGTAGTCGTCCTGCAAGCCATACGCCGTCAGCTTCTGCTTGTTGACCACTTCCGACGTCCAGCCGATCGGGCTGTTGAGGAAACGCCCTTTGCCCGGGCTTTCCGGGTCCTTGAACACGTCCTTGTATTTCTTCAGATCAGTGACACTGCGCAGATCCGGCGCCAACGGCTTGATGCCTTTGGCCGGGTCGCCCTTGATCACGTATTCCGGCACCCACCAGCCTTCAGTGGCACCCTTTACCGTATCGCCCAGACCGACGACCTTGCCCTCGGCTTCGGCCTTGACCCAGACCGGACTGCGCCCGGCCCACTCCTCTCCAATCACTTGGATGTCATTGTTGGCCAGCGCGGTTTCAAGGGTAATGGTGGTACCCGGCAACGTATCGGTCGGCAAGCCGTAGCCTTTCTCGACGATCACCCGCAGCACCTCGGTGATCAGGCTGCCGCTTTCCCAGTTCAGGTCGGCAAAGTGGATCGGCGCCTGTGCCGCCTGCAGCGATTGCGCTGACGTCAGCAAACCGAAGGTGGCCACGCTGGCGGCCAGTAACCGTCGAAATCCGTTCATGCATTGCACCTCGTGCTGTTCACAGCTATGGCAAGTCTGGCCTGACGGGAGCGCAAGCCTCTGAATAACTCAGTCAACTGACTTTAGCCGAGGTTCCTGCTTTTTCCGGGGTTTGCTGCGCACGGGGCTACGTTTCAGAATTTTCCTGCAGGCTTTGCAGCTCACGCCTGACCATGCTGGCGTAAGCCGCCGGTTGCAACGCGTAAATCTGCGACGCAACCCAACCAAGCCAGGCTCCTTGCAGTTCAGCCTTGCGGGCGAACAAACGCTGCGCTTCGGCGCGTGCGCTGTCGAGATTTTGCGAATGAAAGTCTGCGCGCTTCACTCGCTGGCCTTGAAGGTCACCAATTCGCCCTTGCGCCATTTGGCGGCCTTGGCGGTGACGGCCTTCAAGGTTTTGGTCAGGCCTTCCTGCAGTTGCTCATTGGCGGCGAACACGGTCACCACGTTATGGCCTTCCTTGAACAGGATCGCGTGACCATCGGCCGTACTGCCGAAGGCGTAGTCGCCCAAGCCGTAGACCGTCAGTTTGATGTCGCGAAAACGAATGTCCATCTTGCCGCCTTCGCGGCTGGGCAGAACGGACGCGATGAAATGGTCGCCAACCTTCAGTTTGAGCCCCGGTTTGTCATCGACCACCAATGCACTTTCGGTATCGATTTCGGCGATGTAAATGCCTTCTGCGTTTTGCTCGGTGATGTAAACAAAACGTGATTGAAATTGCTTGACCAGCTTTGCACGCAAATCACCCAGCACGAACAAAGCATGCATATCGAGGTTACTGACTGCCAAAGAAACATCCCCACATTTGAAAAACCGTGCCGCGGAAAAACGCGCACGGCAAAGAAACGGCAATGCCGATGAAACTGCAAAAACACTCAAAAACCCGAAGCGAGCAAAGCGCTCTTGAATCGCGAGGTTCGTAGACTACTGGATTGTCATTGATGAAACCCGCTCTGAAATCGCCAAACCTTGAAGGAAAAAACCTCAAGTGCGACTGGAGCAAATCTGACTACGAACTTTAGGGAAATTTCTCACGAAAAAAAGCATTTTTCCGACATATCGCTGGCGAAAAATTGCTTTAGATAAGCCCGGTCGTCAACAGGTACTGGCGATTCTAGAGCAGCGATGCTCATTACGACTACCCGCAACGGCCGTTAAATCCCGGCCGACTGATGAAAAGGACTTCACATGTGCACTTTGACTCATTTTGCCACGTCGCCTGAGGCGCGAATCAACACACCTCTGACAATGCAGGTTGCCAGCCTGGATCACCTTCCGACATCTTCTAACAATCACCGAACCCCGCATTTTCAGGTGGTGCCGGCGGGCATCGCGTTCTTTCACATCAAAGAGATATCCACGGGACGTGTCAGAGGTTTCCGCGGCAATCACAATGAAGCGTGCGCCCTCGCCCGCTCGCTGGAATCAAAAATCGAACTCCACGCCAACGGCTGCCTCTGATAAGGGGAGTGAACGTACAAGCCGTACCGGCACCGACCCAGGAGTAGATGATGGAACTGCCAACCGAGCTTAACCTGACCACCCTTTTCGATCAGTTGGGCCTGCCGTCCGATGAAGCGTCGATCAATGACTTTGTCGAAGCCCATCCGCTGGACTCTGACACCAAGCTGATCGATGCCGATTTCTGGTCGCCTCAACAAGCGCAACTGCTTAAAGAGTGGCTGCGTGCGGACGGAGAGGAAGCACCAATTGTCGATGAGCTGAACGTGCGCCTGCATCGCGGCAAGTAAGTACGATCAGTGCAGGCTGTCGCCGGGCTCGATGTTCAATTGTTCGAGCCAGGCAGCCTTGCACTCCTCCGCTTCATTGCGACTGGCGAAGGCTGTGCCGCGTCGCTCACCGTTGAGCAAAACCACCCAGCACACACTGCGCCCCATCGCGCGCATTCCGGCCGGGACCCCGCTGCCGATCATCACTGCCACGTCTACCCTGCACTGCATGTGCCCTCCGAAATAATTAGCTACCTAACTAAGTCGTCAGGTTAATGCTTTCCTTCGAGAGGAAACAGCAACCCCCGTGCACAGATTCATTGCGCCAACGGTAACAATCTCAGCGCGGATTATCAGGTTTGTAGCCCAGACGCAAACCGCCCCAGTGTCGTCCCTTGATCATGATCGGCACCGATAGATCATGCATCAGCTCACCGGTGTCGCGCGTGTAAGTCTGCAGCAGCACAGGTTGTTGATGGCTGCCGCAGCGGATGCCGGTGCGGTCGGCGAATTTGCGTTTGGTGCGGTTATTCACCGTGTCGACCTGCACATCACCGGTCAACGGTTGGCTGAATGCCTGATTATGCGTCGGCACATAACCCTGCTGCGTGCATGCGATTGCGAATACCAACCCCTCATGTCGCAGCAATAAAGGCTCTTGAATCGCTGGCAGTACCTGATCGGTATATCGATCGAACCGGGTCTGGAACTTGGCTGGCTGGGTTGCGGGGATCGGCTGGTATGTCCGGTCGAACAAATCATCGAGGCTGATCCGTCCCTGCTCGACATCCGCTTCGAAACGCGCGGCAATCTGGCTCGCACCTTCACGGGCCAAGTCGTAGATACGCTGGTGATAGTCATCCAGGCCGACCTCGGCCAGGCGCTCGCTAATGGTTTCCGCCTGCCCTTCCATCTGCACCGCGGCCTCGGCGAGACGGCGGGTCTGCTGATCGCTGATTGCCAGATCGCTGCGCATTTGCTCGATGGCGATGAACAGCGCGTCAAGCTGCTCGCGATTGGTCTGCGCGCCTCGGGCAATCTCGCTGACCTGGGTTTCCACTCCGGCGGCAAGTCGCGCGATGTTTTCCAGATGCTGACCGGTGTGCTCGACCTGTTCGACGCCGGTGTGCAGATCGCTCGACAACTCGCGAATCTGCCCCACCACTTGCGCGGTGCGTTGCTGAATGTCAGCGACCATCTCACCGACCTCACCCGTGGCCGCCGCCGTGCGTGCTGCCAACCCGCGCACCTCGTCGGCGACCACGGCAAAACCGCGACCGTGCTCGCCGGCCCGGGCGGCTTCAATCGCAGCGTTCAACGCCAACAGATTGGTCTGGCTGGCAATCGATTGAATTACCAGTGTCACGCGCTGAATATCGTCGCTGCGCACACTCAAGGCCTCGATCAATTCGCGACTGGCGTTGGCGCGTTGACTGAGTTGCTGCATGCGCGCAATCGAGTCGAGCAGTTCGCTGCGCCCCGCCGCGCTGCTGTGATGCGCTTGGCTGGCGGCATCCAGCGCATCGCGACTGAGCTGTGAAGTCGCCTGTTCAGTGGCGATCATCACCTCGGCGTTGCTGACGATCTGCGCCGCCGCGTCGAGTTGCGATTCAAGTTTGCCTGCGAGCGCTTTGACCGAGAACGCCACGCCGGCCGCAGACAGTGCGTTGTGGCTGGTGGTATAGGAAAGATCGCGAGTCAGTGCGGACAATGCGCTCGCACTATCGACCGGGGCAGCAGCAGGAGCATTGCGCGAGCGCAGGCGCGGCAGCCAGACAATCAACACCGCCAGCGGCATGCCGATGTACAGCGACCACTCGGCCATGGCCATGCCGGCCAGCAACAGCATCAGGGCGACGCTTTGCAGGGTCGGCGCGATCCAGCGGTTTTTCGGCAAAAGCACTGGTGCAGGCAGCGCCGCAACCAGAGATCCATCTCTCGTCATCTTGATCACCCCACGTTTGTTCTCATTGTTGTGACTGCATTAAACGCCACTACAACGCCATTATCCATGGTCCGTTAGTCGTGGGGTCGGTGGCAGGTCAATGGAACGACGGGGAAATATCGCAGACGAGCAAAAACAAAGATCGCAGCCTTCAGCAACCCCATGTGGGAGCTGCCGAAGGCTGCGATCTTTTCAAGGTGCCCCTGTTGAAGGGGTCACCCCACAGAATCAGGCCTGACGCTGGTGCTTGTCGATCTGCTCGTGACGCTCTTGAGCTTCGATGCAGTACTTGGTGGTCGGGCTGATCAGCAGGCGTTTCAGGCCAATGGCCTCGCCGCTGTCGTCGCACCAGCCAAAGCTGTCGTCCTTGATGCGCTCAAGAGCTTGTTCCAATTGCGGCAGCATGCGCTGGTCGCGATCGATCGCGTTGACCAGCCAGGTGCGCTCTTCTTCAACCGAAGCCGCGTCCGCCGGGTCAGCCGGGGTGTCCAGGCTTTCGATGGCGATACGGTTTTGCTCAATGCGCTCGTGGGTTTCGACTTTCATGTTCTGCAACAGCTCAGTGAAGAAAGCGTGTTGCTCTGCATTCATGTAGTCATCTGCCGGCATAGCCAGCAACTTGTCCTTTGTCATTGATATCTCTATAAAAAAACGTGCATTAAGGCGAATAAGGGAGCGTTTCGGCGAACCGTGTCGGGCCGTCGAAAAGGCATCGTTTTATTGCAAACGCCACCCGGCACTCAATTTACGAGGGGCGGCAGTCTAAGGCCCGATCAAGACCTCAGCAACTGTAAATACAGGGAATTTGTCCGACAGGACCTGGAAACTGCTCTGACACACGCTTCACACGGCCATCGGAGTGCGTTTATAGCAAGAAATTCAGTCGAGCGGCTGTATATAGAAGACAAACGGCTAACCAACCCGCCAGCGACAGCCGGGATTATTCTCGCAAGGTGCATCGTTTCAGCCCGGCAGAGCTTACGCAGCCCTTCTATTATCAGGCCCACCGCGTGCTCAACTCGCCTGAAGGATGCTGCCCATGCCCCGCCCCGCTCTGCCGGCCACAGCCGAAATTTCCTTCGCCAGCGCGCCGGTCAACGCCGAGCGCCTGCTGCAAATGATCAGCGAAGAGTATGACGCCCTGCCGCGCCAGCTCAAACGCGTGGCCAGCTACATCAGCCAACAGAGCGAGCGAATCATGGTCGAGCGCATCAGCGACATCGCCCGCGAGTGCGAAGTGCATCCGTCAGCCATTGTGCGTTTCTCGCAACGTTTCGGGTTCAGCGGCTTCAGCGAGATGCAGGCGCTGTTCCGCCAGGCCTGGACGCACAAAGCCACGCCAGCGCAAAACTATCAGCAACGCATCCGCAGCATGATCGCCAACAACTCGCAGACCGCCAACAACGGCGAACTCGCCCGCGAGTGCATTGATGCAACGCTCTCGGGCATCGAACGCTTGGGCCGCGAACTCGACGAGGCTGCTTTCGATAAAGCCGTCGATCTCATCGTCAATGCCGACGACATTTATGTTGTCGGGGTCCGCCGTTCGTTCGCCGTCGCCGACTATCTGGTTTACAACCTGCAACACACGCAGAAGCGCATTCATCTCGTTTCCGGCATCGGCGGCAGCTATCGCGAGCAAATGCGCAGCGTGCGCGCCAACGATCTGGTGATCGCCATCAGCTTCGTGCCCTACGCCAAGGAAACCCAACACTGCCTGCGCTTCGCCCGGCAGCAGAACGCCAATGCCCTGATCATCACCGACAGCCCTCTTTCGCCACTGGCAAAACTTGCCAATAGCGTGTTGCTGGTCAATGAAGGCAGTGCGCTGGCCTTTCGTTCGCTCAGTGCAACGCTGTGTTTGTGCCAGGCGCTGTTTGTGGCAGTGGCGTATCGGCTGGGCTTGAACGTCGATGAAATTCACGAGCAGGCCGGATTCGACGACTGACAATTGCCTCAGGCTCGGCTAGGTTATGCGTTCCCCACCGGTTCGACTTGAAGGAACGCGTCATGAAACTGATCGGCATGCTCGACTCCCCCTACGTGCGCCGCGTAGCGATCTCCGCCAAATGCCTGGGGATCGACCTCGAACACGAGTCGGTCTCGGTGTTCCGCCATTTCGAGCAATTTCAGCAGATCAACCCGGTGGTCAAGGCGCCCACATTGATCCTCGACGACGGCGTGGTCCTGATGGACTCGACCCTCATCCTCGATTATCTCGAAGCCAGCTCCGGCAAAAGCCTGCTGCCAAGCGATCTCAAACAACGCGCTCAAACCCTGCGCCTGATCGGCCTCAGCCTCGCCGCCTGCGAAAAAGCCGTGCAGCTGTATTACGAACGCAACCTGCGCCCGGCGGAGATTCAATATCAACCTTGGGTTGAACGCGTTGAAGGCCAACTCGCCGCCGCGTTTACAGCGCTTGAAAAGGAACTGGAGCATCGCCAATTCCCCGTCGACGGCTCGCTCGCCCAGGATGGCATCAGCCTGGCGGTTGCCTGGAGCTTCACCGACCTCGTCGTGCCCGATCAGATCGACGCCACACGCTATCCGCGAATTGCCGAATACACCGCCTACGCAGAAAGTACCGATGCGTTCATCAGCACACCGATGAACTGATCATGAGCTCCAACGACAGCGCCGCCCCGGCGTTAAAGGAAATCTTCAATGCCGAGCGCTTGCAGCACATTGCAGACGAAATGAGCGCGGTGTACCCGGCGTTCAAAGCCAAGGCTTTTCTTGCGCACGCCAACCATGGACTGACCGAGATGTCGGTGATGCAACGCATGGCCCGCGTCGCCGAGAGCCTGCACGCCGTGCTGCCGCTGAAGTACGAAGATACGCTCGACGTCTTGCGCGAACTCGCGCCGCGCCTGAACAGCGGCTTCGTCAGCATGTGCCTCCCACATTACGTCGCGAGCTATGGCGGTCACGCCTTCGACACCTCCATGGACGCCTTGAAGTACTTCACCACCTTCGGCTCCTCCGAATTCGCCATCCGCCACTTTCTGCGCAGCGACCTCGAACGCTCACTGGAAAAGATGCACGACTGGACCCGAGACGAAAACCATCACGTGCGTCGCCTCGCCAGCGAAGGCAGCCGCCCTCGCCTGCCCTGGTCGTTTCGCCTGGAAGCGGTACAAGCCAATCCGCAATTGGCCGCCGGGATATTGGATCGGTTGAAGGCGGACGAGAGCTTGTACGTGCGCAAGTCCGTGGCGAATCATTTGAATGATGTGACGAAAGTGCATCCGGGGTGGGTGTTGGACACGGTTGAAGGTTGGTCGCTGAACAACAAGCACACGGCCTGGATTGCCAAGCATGCGCTGCGCAGTTTGATCAAACAGGGCGACGTGCGCGCGCTGACGGTGATTGGCGCAGGGGCGAAGGCTGAGGTTGAGTTGTTGGATGTGCGGGTCGAGCCGGCGGTGGTGAGGTTGGGGGAAGCGATTACTTTGTCGTTTGTGGTGAAGTCCACGGTGGCGCATGAGCAGCGGTTGGTGATTGATTATGCGATTGACTATGTGAAGGCGAATGGCGGGGTTTCGGGGAAGGTTTTCAAGTTGAAGACTTTGGGATTAGCGGGGTTCGGGACTGAGGTAGTGCGACGGAATCAAGTCATCAAGGATTTTACGACGCGCAAGCATTTCGCTGGGCGGCATGGGGTGCAGGTGATGGTTAATGGGGAGGTGTTGGGGAGTGCGGCGTTTGAGGTTTTGATTTGAGGCGTGAGTTATTTATTCACCGAACGGAGGGTAGCGGATCAGTGCACTGGCGGCCGTGCTTCGACATTGCGCACGGCGGCACAGTGGACGAAGCACGGCTTCAGCGCTTACCAACTTCCGTACGGAATGCCGAATTTCTCGATATAGCGCTTGGACTTTTCACTGACGGGATATGCGTAGCGACCATCGTTTTTCCCAAGCTCCGGCCCTAGCGGCTCAATCTCGCCTTGCGCTCGAGCAACCTTTATCGGTCGATGACATGAGTCTCTCACCCACACCTGAACAACACCGCCCGGAGCAAGTCCCAGGTAAACAGAGGCCATGAAGCGTGCTGTCCTGTCAGGTCTCTCGGGGCACCGTTGATTGGTAGAAGTCACCATTATCTGTCTGGCATTCTCTGGAATATCCACCCACGCTTGCCACGTTTTCTGTTCAACGATTGATTGCCAGCGAACGTAGATACGAATGGGTAGATCGGCCCCCACCACTCTTTTACCGCTGCCCCCCACCCCTGTCCAGCCGCGGGCAGAGTCAGTACCGTCTTCAGGCTCTCCGCCAGCAGCAGTCCCTCCACCGGTTCTAAAGAAAACTCTGCCGGTTATGTCCTGCACCGAACTGTCCTCCACCCATACCTTCATGTAATCGGGCTCAGTGAAAGCCAGCTCCCACCATTTCGATTTTGGATCGCTCTTGGCTGAGAGCAGATCAGAAGACTGGCAACCCGTTATGCAGACGCCAAGTAGCAGGGCGACAAATAATTTCATTACCAAAGAGTCCAGTCAGGTACGTGAGGATGCTGCACGCGAATCGCGTCTGCGGTGGGCGCATTGATATAGACGGCGCGGACTCCACTGCCATCTCTTCTTCCAAGAGGGTGATTCCAATTTGCGGACATGTGAATGTATTTCAACCTCAGCAGGTTCTCCTCTTGCTGAGTTGTGGTGTAGTCACCTGCGACAAATCGATCGCACAACGCCTGAAGCTCTGACGGGACCGCCAAAGCAGCCGTGGCTGGAATATCATCGAAGCGAACCCCCTTCTCTTTTGCCAAGCTATGCATCACCCGAAGATATACCCTCGACAACAACCCGCTTACGGTACGTTTGAGTTGCAGAGCTGCATAGACGCGCTTTCTACGGGGACTGAGCCGGTCCTGTTGATCGACGGGCAGGAGAAGCGCGTCCGGCGTAACAATTTCCAGCAGATCTTCGGGCCACCCCCTTGAGATCCACTCATTTTTAATAACCATGGCATCGCGGTAGATCGACGTAGTAGATACATCAGTAAACTTCGAGACCTCAAGCGTTTGCATTGGACTGACGAGTACACACTCCTCAATGTCATCGCGGTAACCGCCGCCGATGTCGGAATGCACCCCTGGAAGAATGACTTCCAAGTGGTCGGCTTTAACGCGACTCAATGCGAAATTAGCGCGATATTCGTCCCGCGCCGACAGCTGAACGACGTCAGTAAAAAACCGCCGGTCGAGGTAGAGCTTGATACCCGTGGCCACAGGACTCTTAACGTTGCCAAAATTCGACCAGCCTGCAACCGACGGCACAGTGTCGAACAGCCCGATGAATCCCATGTTGATGCTGCCTTGGTACTGATCGATGAAGGTGCGACTAAAGTCGCTCGCATTGTTGCGCAATACATCTCCGAGTGGCCCTTGTTTTCCGCGGACGACTGCATTGGCAAAATGCCTCGCGGCAGCTGCGCCGCGACTAAATCCGAACGTATCGAAAGTCAGAGAGGTAATTTCACTGTTTGGATTTTCGTTAATTACATCTTCAATACGCGATTTGATTTCGCTGAATGATTGTTGCACACGACCCGCTATACCCGTGTCTCCGCGGCCCGTGCCCGCTCCGAATGTACTGTCCTCTTCTCCCGATTGAGTGCCAATCCCCTCTATGTACACCCTGCGAAACGCCCGCTTGTGCGAGCCGTCTCCTTCGGCTTTCTGAGGTGCGAAGTACAGTTCACTCAGTTTGTAAACGTTGGTTGTTTCATTGGCATAGCTACTATCTGGATTGCGCATGTAGGGCTTGCAACTGGCATCGATATCTTCAGGCGCAATCGGATGCTGTGCACCACACAACAACCCCGCAGCAGAGTTGTTCGCATTGTTGCCCGTGCCATCAAAGAAAACCCCGATCCTCAACGCAATCCCGATCTTCTCAGGTTCGCGCGCGGGTTCTTTCCCGTGTTTCTCATACTCGGCCCAATGCTGGGCGTGTATGTCGACGGGTTTGGCTTCTTCGTAACGATAATTTTTCGGGGGGGTTGGGTACGTAGCCACTCATCCGTGATTCCTGGTTCTGATCCTTGAGAACGGCCCGAAGGGTGACAGCCGAGACTGGGAGACGCAAGCTGTGGCCGCGTGCCAGCTAGGGTGGGCGGACGGGGTTCGACGAGGGCTTCCCCTCGCCGGGGTGCGGGTTAGCTGGCGATTTCGACGTTATCCAGTGCTTGGTTGACGGCGCAAGGCGTTGTAGGGCTTGGAAATGGCATTGAATATCAAATTCCAACGGCCGCTGTTTAAAAAAAACGTAACGGTGAAACTTAGTGCCCCGAAGGCTTTCAGCCTCAGGTGTTTCGATGAGTAAGTACCTGACATGGAATCCACGCCAGGCACGACTTCAGCTGAATGCTTATCGTGCATCCTCAACCGCGACTTTACTGATTGAGCTGCTGACCGTCGGATGTCAAACGGATACTTCAGTCACTTGATGGTGGCAACGATCAGAAACTCTAAGTTGCGTGTAATCAACAACCTCGTCCCCCACCAACCAAGTACGGTCCTTGAAGCTATATTTGACCGCTTCATTCCTTCCGTCCAAACCGATGTGTCGAACGTCGACGTCCAAAAAGGTAAATTTAACCAGTGCGGCAGCCAACGTATTGGCTGCATCATCGGGCGCTTCAAAAAACCGTCCATCGACGCCATCGAAATAAATGGTCTGGAAGGCCAGATCCACAGCATTGACCACGCCTTTCTCAGTGATGACACGCACTTGACCGACAGCTTCATCCGGACTTTCGGAATCAGGCAGATGTACCGTGCACGTGCCAATTTTCAGCTTGTTTTCTTCCAGCTTTACTTCGATGCTGCCCAGTGCAGTCGCATCGAACTCCCAGTTCGATTTACGCTTCCTTCCCGTCTCATTTTGAAAGACCGATGTCTTGATGTGAATTGTTGCCCCTGCCAAGAGATGAATCAGATAATGACCACCACCCTTGCCTTGCAGACTAACTACGGTTTCTTCGGCTGGGGATGGATGGAAATTAATGCAGGCTGCCATGACATCCAGCTCTAATGTTTCGATGCTGTCAGAAGTGTTGTTGTGCAAGTTTGTCATTGTATCGCTCCGAAAATTGCCGACTCAGTTATCTGAAATGAGAGTGCGGCTCTGTGATCAAACGTTCATAGAGCGATGTTCGACAAAGTGAAGCTATCGTGTGCGGTATATATGTATGTCACCTGGAAGAATGCCTACCCCGACGAGAGCGAAGGTTGCGATTATTGTTCGCTATGTTGATGAATCATTTGAGGCGTTGTGCTCAGCGCGGTAGAAAGCAGGAGGCCGAGCCTTTTTTTTGTCTCCGCTCATGCTGTTGGCTCCGTTTGCTTGCTCATCGACAAAACCGGCGAAGACTCCACGGGATTCAATTCTCGAACATCCTGAACCCGTTCCTCCAGATCATAGGCGGCCAGATCAACATAGCGTTTTATCCGCAGTCTTTGATAGGGCGTGCTTTGAATGCCGTCCCAGACCAGCCAGTAGATGAACAATGCCCCCGCAACGGGCATGAGGACGAGCGCGCCCTTTGGACCCAAAAAGAACTTCGTCGCTTTGATCAGCTCAGTGGACAGCCCGATCATCAGTCCGAAGAGGGAAACGAAGCCCAGATTTTGTGATAGGGCAGGTTTGACTGGCGCGACGGTCAGGTCTGAATACGCCGACAGCTCCCGCAGTTTGGCGGACGTGTAGCCTTCCTCCTTCACAATCTGCAAAAAGAACGCATAACAAAGAATGTTCTCTTGTTCGCCCCAGGGTTGCTGGTCGATGGCATGTTCCGCGAACTGCGTGGGATAAACCGTGCGAATAGCGTGAAGTCGAGTGAAGAACAATCCGCCTGCCCACACCGCAAGCAAGGCATAGGAGATCGGGACGAGGATCGGGTACTTGATACCGAAGGCCGACAAAACAACAAGGGGCAGCGTTGAAGCGGCGGCCGTCCACATTGGCCATAAACGGCGAGCATTTTTCCATGTAAACAGCAACTTGTTCGGCTGTTTGCGGCTGCGTTTGTACAGCGCCGTCAATTCCGCCCATTCCTTGAATTTCATGACCAACACTTCCTTGAGTTTACCCGTCACATGGTGATGACCGGTATCCTAGGTGAATCGGCCAGCATTTGCAGCCGGCTCATTCATGCTGCAAAAGCGCCACTCAAATCGAACGCTGGTTAACCCGCGCCATCAACTGTTCAGCACTCTCCTTGCGCTCGGAATAACGATCGACCAGATGCGCCTGCTGCCCCCGCAGCAGCACGGTGAACTTCACCAACTCCTCGATCACATCCACCACCCGATCGTAAAACGGCGAGGGTTTCATCCGCCCTTCTTCATCGAACTCCATGTAGGCCTTGGGTACAGAGGACTGATTGGGGATGGTGAACATGCGCATCCAGCGGCCGAGGACGCGTAGTTGGTTGACCACGTTGAACGACTGCGAGCCGCCGCAGACTTGCATCACCGCCAGGGTTTTGCCTTGGGTCGGGCGCACAGCGCCGAGTTCCAGCGGGATCCAGTCGATCTGCGCCTTGAACACGGCGGACATCGCGCCGTGGCGTTCTGGCGAGCACCAGACCTGGCCTTCCGACCACAGCACCAGATCGCGCAGTTCCTGGACCTTGGGATGGTCGACGGGAACGTCATCGGGCAGTGGCAGGCCGGACGGATTGAAGATGCGCGTTTCGGCGCCGAAGTGTTCAAGCAGGCGTGCGGCCTCCTCGACCAGCAAGCGGCTGAACGAGCGCTCGCGGGTCGAGCCGTAGAGAAGAAGGATGCGCGGTTTGTGTTCGCCGACATTCGATGGCTTAACAGCGTCGATCAGACTTGCGTCGAGGTTGGGCAAATGATTTGTCATTTAGCCTCCTTACAGCGTGCCGATGCGATCGAGTTCGGCTTTCAGTTGCTCGCGACTGAGCGAGTGAAACGGCAGATCGAGGAAGGCTTGGCAGCGTTCACCGATGCGCATCAAAGTGGCTTGGAATGCCGCGTCGATTGCCGCTTCGTCGCCCTGCACTTCGGACGGATCTCCCAGTCCCCAATGCGTTTTCAGTGCCGGGCCGAAATACACCGGACAGGTTTCCCCGGCGGCTTTGTCGCAGACAGTGATGACGATATCCGGCGGGTTGTTTGCGAAGGCATCGTTGCCTTTGCTGTGCAACCCGTCGATGGCGATGCCGTGCTTTTGCAACGTCGACAGGCTGCGCGGCAGAACCTGGCCTTTGGGAAAACTGCCGGCACTCACCGCTTGGAAACCAGCGGGAGCCAGGTGATTGAACATGGCTTCGGAAAGAATGCTGCGGCAGCTGTTGGCCGTGCACATGAACAGGACTCGCATCGATGCGCTCCGTAGAAAGTGGAAGATTCAGCAGCAGGCGCGTTCGCGCACGGGACGGCCATCCATGTTTTGCAGGCGCGCGGCGTTGTCCTTGAGCCAATCGGCATTGGCCTTCGCGGTCACCTGAAGGATTTCGCCGATCCATGCCGGCAGCTCCGGGTTCAGGCGGTAATACACCCACTGGCCCTGACGGCGGTCGAGCAGCAAACCATTACTGCGCAGCTGCGCGAGATGGCGGCTGATTTTCGGCTGGCCGTCATCGAGCGCACACATCAGCTCGCAGACGCAGAGCTCACCTTGCCCAGCGATGAGCAAGATGGCGCGGACGCGGGTTTCGTCGGCGAGGCTTTTGAAGACTTCGGTGGGGGTGATTATGGTGATCGGCTCGCCATATGCGGGAAAACGAATATACGGATATCCATATATTTATCAACCCGCGAAAGCAGCCAGGATGAATACCCCTGTGGGAGCGAGCCTGCTCGCGAAAGGGGTGTGTCAGTCAGCATCGATGTTGCTGAAAGATTGCCTTCGCGAGCAGGCTCGCTCCCACAGGGGGGACGGAATGCATCAGGTTAGCCGCGCAATAGACCCTGCTCTGCCTCACACAACCCCACCACATAATCCCAGACCACCCGCAGCCGCACCGATTTGTGCAGCTCCCGCCGTGTGCTGATCCAGTAGCTGCGCTCGATGCTTTCATCCGGCAACAGCGCCACCAGATTCGGGTCGGACGCGGCCATGTAACACGGCAGCACAGCGATGCCCAATCCTGATCGAGCGGCTTCCTGCTGGGCGATGACGCTGGTGCTGTGAAACACCACACGCGGGCTGCGACAGAAGCTGTTGAGGAACATCAGTTCCTGACTGAACAGCAGATCGTCGACATAACCGATCCAGGCATGTCGGCCCAGGTCTTCGCGGCTGTGCAGCGGCGGCGCTTTGTCGAGGTAGGTTTGGCTGGCGTACAGCGCGAGTCGATAGTCGGTGAGTTTGCGCGTGACCAGCATGTCGGCGGATGGGCGTTCGAGGTGGATGCTGATTTCCGCTTCGCGGTTGAGGATGCTGACGAAGCGCGGCACGGCGACCAGTTCCACCTCCAGCCCGGGGTAGCGCTCGAACAGACCGATCATGCGGCTGGCGAGGAACTTGATGCCGAGGCCTTCGGTGACGCCGACGCGGATCTTGCCCAGCGGCGCGGTGGACTGGGTGATTTCTTCCTGCGCCAGCAACGCGACGTTTTCCATCGCTTCGGCGTGCTTGAGCAGTGCCTCCCCCGCCGGGGTCATTTCATAGCCCTGGGCGTGCTGGACGAACAGCGCAGTGCCGAGACTTTTTTCGATCGATTCAATATGCCGCGCCACTGTCGCGTGGGTTGTATTGAGCCGGCGCGCGGCGGTGAGCAGGCGGCCGCTGCGTTGCAGCTCGAGAAAAAAGCGCAGGTCGTTCCAGTCGAACATGGCAGGTCCTTGTCAGCTATCGTCACTTCGGGCTGTTTGAAAACGCACAGCGGCTGCGCAAAAACTAACATTCTTTTAACGAAAGCTAACAACTAGAGTGTCCGACAATAAAAACAAAAAGCGAGGTCAGGGCATGCAGACGTCCCTGGATGAATTCGACTACATCGTGGTCGGCGCCGGCCCCGCCGGTTGCTTGCTGGCCAACCGGCTCTCAGCGGATCCACAGCAACGGGTGTTGCTGCTCGAAGCCGGCGGACGCGACAACTACGCCTGGATTCACATTCCTGTGGGTTACCTGTTCTGCATCGGTAACCCGCGCACTGATTGGTGCTTCAAAACCGAAGAACAACCTGGCCTCGACGGTCGCGCGCTGAGCTATCCGCGGGGCAAGGTGCTGGGCGGCTGTTCATCGATCAACGGCATGATCTACATGCGCGGCCAGGCCGGCGACTATGACGGCTGGGCGGCGGTGGGCAATCCGGGCTGGGCCTGGAAAGACGTGCTGCCGCTGTTCAAACAGAGCGAAAACCACTTTGCCGGCGGCGCTGAATTTCATGGCGATCAGGGTGAATGGCGGGTCGAGCAGCAGCGCCTGTCGTGGCCGATTCTGGATGCCTTTCGCATCGCTGCCGAGCAAAGCGGCATCGCCAGCATCAATGACTTCAACCAGGGCGACAACGAGGGCTGCGGCTACTTTCAGGTCAACCAGAAAGCCGGGGTGCGCTGGAACGCGGCCAAGGCCTTTTTGAAACCGCTGCGCAGCCGGGCGAACCTGACCGTGCTGACCGGCGTCGAGGTTGATCGTGTGTTGCTGGAGGATGGCCGCGCGGCGAAAGTCAGCGCGCAGCATGAAGGCCAGACCAGACAGTTCAAGGCGCGCAAGGAGATTGTCCTGTGCGCCGGCTCAGTCGGCTCGCCGAGCATTCTGCAGCGCTCCGGGATCGGTCCGCGGCCGCTGCTCGAACGCTTAGGGATAGGCGTGATTCATGAGCTGCCGGGCGTCGGCGGCAACCTGCAGGATCACCTGCAACTGCGCCTGATCTACAAGCTGGAAAACGCCCGCACCCTGAACCAGATCGCCGGCAGCGTGTGGGGCAAGATGGGCATGGGCCTGCGTTATCTGTACGACCGCAGCGGGCCGTTGTCGATGGCGCCGAGTCAGTTGGGCGCGTTTGCCCGCTCCGGTCCCGAGCAAACCTCGGCGAACCTGCAATATCACGTGCAACCGCTGTCGCTGGAGCGCTTTGGCGAGCCGTTGCACAGCTTCCCGGCGTTCACCGCCTCGGTGTGCGACTTGCGCCCGCAGAGCCGTGGGCGCATCGAGATCCGCTCCGCCGATCCGCAAGCGGCGCCGCTGATCCAGCCCAATTACCTCAGCCATCCAGAAGATCTGCGCGTCGCCGCCGATGCAATTCGCCTGACCCGGCGCATCGTCAGCGCCCCTGCCCTGCAAGCGTTCAAACCGGTCGAATACTTGCCCGGCGACAGCCTGCAAAGCGAAGAACAATTGCATGAAGCGGCGGCGAAAATCGGCACGACGATTTTCCATCCGGTCGGCACCTGTCGCATGGGCAACGACGGTGACGCAGTGGTCGATGCGCAATTGCGCGTGCATGGCGTGCCGGGTCTGCGCGTCGCCGATGCGTCGATCATGCCGAGAATTACCTCGGGCAATACCTGTTCGCCTACGCTGATGATTGCCGAGAAAGCGGCACAACTGATACTGGCTGGACCTGTACACAGTACAAATGTGGGAGCGAGCCTGCTCGCGAATGCGGTAGCTCACTCAGCCTAGGAGTTGACTGGCAAAAAGCTTTCGCGAGCAGGCTCGCTCCCACAGGAATCATCATCACCAGACTCAGGCATCGCGCATTACCGGACACGCAACACCAGTGGAACAACAAAAACAATCACTGTGAGGGATACCGATATGTCAGAACACGTTCAGCCGCTGGACGCTGCGGGCAGCGCCGAGACCAGCAACGCAACGCAGAAAGTCATCTTCGCCTCATCACTCGGGACAGTGTTCGAGTGGTATGACTTCTTCCTCTACGGCGCTCTCGCGGCGGTGATCAGCAAGCAGTTTTTCGCCGGGGTCAACGACACCACGGCGTTCATCTTCGCCCTGATGGCATTCGCCGCCGGCTTCATCGTGCGGCCATTCGGCGCGCTGGTGTTCGGCCGTTTGGGCGACATGATCGGGCGCAAGTACACGTTCCTGGCGACGATCATTCTGATGGGCGTGGCGACGTTCTGCGTCGGCCTGCTGCCGACCTACGCCAGCATCGGCATCGCCGCGCCGATCATTCTGGTGGTGCTGCGCATGCTTCAGGGCCTGGCGCTTGGGGGCGAATACGGTGGTGCGGCGACCTACGTGGCCGAACATGCGCCTATCGGCAAACGCGGCTTCCACACCAGCTGGATTCAATCCACCGCGACCCTCGGCCTGCTGTTGTCGCTGCTGGTGGTGCTCGGCTGCCGCTACTTCACCGGCGACCAGTTTGAAGTCTGGGGCTGGCGCATTCCGTTCCTGCTGTCGATCGTGCTGTTGGGCATTTCCACCTGGATTCGCCTGAGCCTGCACGAGTCGCCGGCCTACCTGAAAATGAAGGAAGAAGGCAAAACCTCGAAGGCGCCGATCCGCGAATCCTTCGGCAAATGGGAAAACCTCAAAGTCGTGCTGATTGCGCTGTTCAGCATCAATGCCGGGCAAGCGGTGACCTTCTACGCCGCGCAGTTCTATGTGCTGTTCTTCCTCACCCAGTTCCTGAAAATGGACCCGGCGGTGGCCAACAGTCTGCTGATCATCAGCGTGGTGATCGGCGCGCCGTTCTTTATCTTTTTCGGCTGGCTGTCGGACAAGGTCGGGCGTAAACCGGTACTGATGCTCGGTCTGTTGCTGGCGACCGCGCTGTACTTTCCGATCTTCAAGTCCTTGGCCCACTACGCCAACCCGGCGATCGATCAGGCCAGCCGTCAGGCACCGATCACCGTCCTCGCCGACCCCGCCACTTGCACCTTCCAGTTCGATCCGGTGGGCAAGGCGAAATTCGACAGTCCGTGCGACAAGGTCAAAACCTTCCTGGTCAAACAAGGCCTGCCCTACTCCAGCGTCGCAGCGCCTGCGGGCAGCGCCGTGCAAGTGAGTGTCGGCGACGTGAAGCTGGATGGCTTCGATGAGGCGGCACTGCGCGGCGCGATTACCCTCGCCGGCTACCCGCAACAAGCCGATATGCAGCAGATCAACAAACCGATGATCGTCGCCCTGATCGTCGCGCTGATCATCATCTCGGCCATGTGCTACGGGCCGCTGGCGGCGCTGATGGTGGAACTGTTCCCGACCCGCATTCGCTACACCTCGATGTCGCTGCCCTATCACATCGGCAACGGCTGGTTTGGCGGATTCCTGCCCACCGTGTCGTTTGCGCTGGTGGTGTACACCGGGGATATTTTCTACGGGCTGTGGTATCCGGTGCTGATCACCGGGGTGAGCCTGGTGGTGGGGATGATCTGTCTGCGTGAGACGAAGAATATCGATCTCGACAAGAACTGAAAAACCCGCTGACACAATGGCGAGGGAAGCGATTCTCTCGCCATTTTTTTGCTTCAGGCGTGCGCCTTGATCACTTCGAATTTCACCTGGTCCGGATAAAAGGCCACGTAGTCGCGGATCGGTGCGACGGAGACCTTCGGGTTTTCGTACGTCCACACCGCGTTGGCACCCTCATGTCCGGGCACTTGCAGGCTGAAATAGTTGGCGTCGCCCTTGTACGGGCAATAGCTGGTGTGGTCGGTGCGGGCGAAGTATTTTTCGTCGATGTCTTCGCGCGGGATGTAGTACACCGGCGGATAGTTGGCTTCGTTGAGGATCATCGCGTGAGAGGACGCGGCGACCTGGATGCCGTGGAACTTCACCAGCAGGCAGCCGGCAAGTTGTTCCAGGCTGATCACGGGACTGGGGCTTTTCATGAGGTTCTCCTGAGCACAGCGAAGAGACCGGTTCAGGTATAGCTGATGGGCTCGGGTCTGGTTGAGATTGCAGCCGAACGGCGAAAACCTTTGGCAATGGTTTTATCTGTATATCCATACAGATAAAAGTTGCTCGCGCCGCAGACTCCAGCCATCCTGTGCGCTCCCACAAACCAACCAGCGATGGTAGCTATGCGGCTGTACCTCTGTGAAAAACCTTCCCAGGCCAAAGACATTGCGGCCGTGCTCGGCGCCAGGCGTCGCGGCGACGGCTGCTGGTTGGGGACGGACGTCACAGTGACCTGGTGCATCGGCCATTTGCTCGAAACAGCACCGCCGGATGCCTACGACGCGCGCTACAAGCGCTGGGTGCTGGCGGATCTGCCGATCATTCCCGACAAATGGAAAATGACCGTCAAGCCGCGCACCGCCAGCCAGTACAAAGCGGTGAAGCGTCTGCTTGGCGAGGCCAGCGAACTGATCATCGCCACCGACGCCGACCGTGAGGGCGAGATGATCGCCCGGGAACTGGTCGAGCACTGCCGCTATCGCGGGCCGATCCGCCGCTTGTGGCTGTCGGCGCTGGACGAGGCATCGATTCGCAAGGCCTTGGCCGCGCTGAAACCGGGAGCCGAAACATTCAGCCTGTATCACTCGGCACTGGGCCGTTCACGCGCGGACTGGCTGATCGGCATGAACATGAGTCGACTGTTCACCTTGCTGGGCCGGCAGTCGGGTTATCAGGGCGTGCTGCCTGTGGGCCGAGTGCAGACGCCGACCCTGCGACTGGTGGTCGACCGCGACCGCAGCATCGCCGATTTCGTCCCCGTACCGTTCTGGGCAATCGACGTGGATTTGCTGCACAACGGCACGACGTTTACCACACAGTGGCGCGCACCATCAGACGCTTGTGATGATCAGGATCGCTGCCTGAATCAGGCGTTGGCGCAGCAAGCGGCAGCGGCGATCAGCAGTGCAGACAGCGCACGGGTGATCAAGCTGAAAACCGAGCGCATGCGCGAAGTGGCGCCCCTGCCCTTCGATCTCGGCACCTTGCAGGAAGTCTGCTCGAAAAAGCTTGGCCTTGGCGCCCAGGAGACCCTCGACATCGCACAGGCCCTTTACGAAACCTACAAAGTCATCACCTATCCGCGCAGTGATTGCGGCTTTCTGCCGTTGAGCCAGCACAGTGAGGCGCCATCGATCCTCACAGCGTTGCGCCAGGCCGATCCGAGCCTTGAACCTTTGCAGAGGCATCTCGAACCGCAGCGGCGCTCGCGGGCCTGGAATGACGCCAAGGTCAGCGCTCACCACGGCATTATTCCCACCATCGCCGCGAAGAACCTTGAACGCCTGACCGGCAAGCATCGCGCGGTGTACACGCTGGTTCGCGCGCGCTATCTGGCGCAGTTTCTGCCCAATCACGAATACGATCGCACCCAGGCCGATTTCGATTGCAACGGGCAGGCGTTGCGCGCGGTGGGCAAGCAGATCATCGAACCAGGCTGGAAGCGCGCATTGCCCGAAGCACTGGCGCCGGCCAAGGGCCGCGAAGCACCAGCACCGCAAACCTTGCCGGCCCTGAGCCAGGGCGTCGAATGCGCTGTGGCGAAAGTGAATCTCAAGAATCTTTGGACGCAGCCACCAAAACCCTACACCGAAGGCGATCTGATCAAGGCGATGAAGAACGTTGCCAAATTGGTCGAGGATCCGCTGCTGAAACAGAAACTCAAAGACACCACCGGCATCGGCACCGAAGCCACCCGCGCGTCGATCATCCAGGGCTTGCTTGATCGCGGTTATCTGGTGAAGAACGGCAAGGCACTGGCGGCGACACCTGCGGCGTTCAGCCTGATCGATGCAGTGCCGCGCGCGATCGCCGATCCTGGCACTACGGCGATCTGGGAACAGGCGCTGGACATGGTGCAAAGCGGCGAGATGAGTCTGGAAGAATTTGTCACCAAACAGGCTGCGTGGATGAGCAAGCAGGTCAGCCGCTGCTCAGCCATCAGCCTGACCATCAGTGGCCCGCCGCCAGCCGGCAAAGCCGCAGCGCCGTGGAAGAAAAAGCGCAAGTCGACGGCCAGCAAAACCGCCGGTACGCGCAAACGCACGGCGCGTCCGACGACTCGCTGAATTCCTCGAGGCTCCCTTCTCGACGTTGCTGAAACGGATCTTTTCTCATTCCAAAACAGCTTTGTCCGACAATATGTAGTGCTTGAAAATAATCACTACAAAACCGTTGACGGCATCGTTTTGCTTTTGCATGATGAAGACGTTCCCCGATCGGGAGCACTGGTAACACGCTTGAGCAAACTCGTCTGACCGCCGAGTTGTTTTTTCCGGATACACGCTGCCCACAAGGCAGATTGAAGAAGCTGACCTGGCCTGAACGTCCAGTACAAGGACGAGAAGCGCTGGCGAAAATTCTCAAGACGCTTGTGGCCGACACTGGATTGTCGTCAAGGAGCCTCCCGGTTTTCGCTGCTTCTCCTCGTTGTGACGCTATTGCGTAGCAGTTATTCAACACGACTACATGCAACAGATGCATGACCCCGTACTTCATACGGGCGAGCGCTGACGTCCTGGTTTCGGTGCCAGGGATCAACTAACCGATGGGCTACCTGTATTAGCGAATCAACTTTGAAAGATCACCAGACTGGTCAAGGGGCATAACAATGAATCTGAACAATCAACCCACTATCGAAGAACTGGCTCGTATGTTCGCGGCGCAGAAAGACAGCCACGACAGCCATATTCTCTGGATCAGCAAGTCGGGCCAGGTGCACATCGACTGCCTGTCGCCCCACGCTGGCGAAGAGGAATTCGACCGCAACCACCAGAACCTGCTGGCCCGCCTGAAGATGTACCGCCGCGGCCACGGTTATGTCGGCAAGAAGGCTGCGGCCGACAAGGACTTCATTGGCAGTGTGCTGCAGACGCTGAAACAGGCGTGGGATTCGATGCAGAATCAGAACGAAGTTCGGGTGATTGATCGGTTGTATTGAGTAGTAGATTATTTGACTAAGGGCCTGCTTCCGATTGGGAGCAGGCCCTTTGTTGTTCTTTTGAGTTTTGCGGCGTGAGTGCCCCCGTCGCCCCTCACCCCAGCCCTCTCCCGAGGGAGAGGGAGCCGACCGAGTTGCCTCAGCTCAACCGTAGACCTGAATGACCGTGGCGATTATGAGTCAACGAAGCTCGTTCAGGTCGGAGTAACTTGACCAAACACCTCGGTCAGCCCCCTCTCCCGCTGGGAGAGGGTTAGGGTGAGGGGCTTTTCATGCCGAGCACCAGCTCCACAAACGCCAACGCCGCCGCACTGTGATAATTATTCCTGCGCCGCAACAACGCCGCGCCACGCTGTGGCGCCTCCCCTTCGACCCGCAAGCGGCGCAATGCGCGGTCTTCGCTGGCAATCGCCTCGGGCAGCATGGTCGCCAGCGGCGCATGCCGCACCACTTCCAGCAACGTACTCACCGAATTCACTTCAATCCGCACCTGCGGCGTAATCCCCTGCTCACGGAAATACTCATCAACCGATAACCGCGTGATGAAGCCCGGCGCCAGCAAGGCGAAATCCATTGAAGCCAATTCCGTCGACGTCAACACCGAAGGGCTGTCATAGAGCGGATGCCCAGGCCCGACCATGATCCCCAGCGTCTCGGTAAACGCCGGTATGCATTCGATATCGGCATTGCGCACCGGCGTGAACGCGATCGCGACATCCAGCGAATCATCCGCCAGTCCTGCCTCGATGTCGTCCATCGACAACTCGAAGATCTCCAGATGAATCCCGGGAAACCGCGCGGTGTAGTCGCGCACCAGTGGCCCGACCAGATACGCCATGAACGTCGGCGTCATCGCCAGGCGCAGGGTGCCGCGCGACAAGTCCTTCACGTCGTGCAAGGCGCGCTGCCCGGCCTCCAGCTCCACCAGCACGCGCCGCGCGCACTCGATGTAAGCCACGCCGGCATCCGTCGGCTTCACCGTGCGTGAGGTGCGATCGAACAGGCTGACGCCGAGGGTTTCTTCCAGTTGCCGGATCTGCTGCGACAACGTCGGCTGCGATACATGCAGCGCTTCGGCCGCCCGGGTGAACCCGCCGTGATCGGCAACGGCGAGCAGATAACGCAAATGTCGCAACAGCATGAGGACACCATCTATAGGAAGGGCTTATGCGAAGTATTGTATATCGGTCTTGGACGCTATGAATCGACCGGCGCAACATTGCTTCCACACACAGCAAGCCAACCCCTGAAAGGAGTGACACCATGCAACAGTCCCACGCCTACAACGACAACAGTCTGGCCCTGACCACCCGCGTTCTCGACGCCAAGGCGAAAAAAGATCTGTCGTGGCAGGATCTTGCTGACGGCACCGGCCTCAGCCTGGCCTACGTCACCGCCGCCCTGCTCGGCCAGCATCCGCTGCCGGAAAACGCTGCTCAAGTGGTCGGCGACAAGCTTGACCTCAACGCCGATGACGTCGCCGCTCTGCAGATCATTCCTTTGCGCGGCAGCCTCAGCGGCGTGCCGACCGACCCGACCATCTACCGTTTTTACGAAATGATCCAGATCTACGGCACCACGCTGAAGGCGCTGGTTCACGAGCAGTTCGGTGACGGCATCATCAGTGCGATCAACTTCAAACTGGACATCAAGAAAGTCGAAGACCCTGAAGGCGGCTCCCGCGCCGTGGTGACCCTCGACGGCAAGTTCCTGCCGCTGCGCCCGTTCTGATGCGCCCGGCCCGCACCCTGCGTGCGGGCCATCCGATTTCCGCAAAGAGGACACGCCCATGAAAGCCCTGATCGACGGCTTCCTGAAATTCCAGAACGAAGCCTTCCCGCAACGCAGCGAACTGTTCAAACATCTGGCCACGACCCAGCAACCCGGCACGCTGTTCATCACCTGTTCCGACAGCCGTGTAGTGCCTGAGCTGCTCACCCAGCAAGAGCCCGGCGAACTGTTCGTGATCCGTAACGCCGGCAATATCGTGCCCTCCTACAGCCCGCATCCGGGCGGGGTCTCGGCGACGGTGGAATATGCGGTGGCAGTGCTGGGAGTGACCGATATCGTGATTTGCGGCCACTCCGATTGCGGCGCAATGACCGCGATTGCCCAGTGCAAATGCATGGATCACCTGCCCGCCGTCAGCGGCTGGCTGCAGCATGCCGAGTCGGCGAAGGTGATGAACGAAGCGCGCGTGCATGGCAGCGACGCGGCGAAATTGAGTTCGATGGTGCGCGAGAATGTGATCGCGCAACTGGCGAATATCCAGACCCACCCGAGTGTGCGCCTGGCCCAGGAGCAAGGGCGGCTGAATCTGCATGGCTGGGTGTATGACATCGAGACCGGTTCGATCGACGCGCTCTCTTCCGACCGCCGCACCTTTGTGCCGCTGGCGCAGCAACCTGAGACCTGCGCGATCAGCGCGCAAGCCAGCCACGCTGCCTGACTCCCCACCGTGATCGTTCCCACGCTCTGCGTGGGAACGATCAACAGATCAGCGTTTCACCGTGAGATCAACCTGAGTCATCCGGCTACGCACGGTAAACACGCCATCGCCGGAAAGAATCGCACTGCGCGCAAACAGGCGCCCGCTCTCCCAGTTCGAAAGGCCCAGTTCCGGCTTGTTCAACGCGTACTGGCCATCGACCCAACGGGTGATGCCGTTGCCTACGAACGGCGCATTCACTGCGTTGTAGAAACGTTCCTGAACCGCCGCCGCCTCGCTGATCAACGACACGGTGAATTGCGGGCTGTAACGGTTGAACAGCGCAATCGCCTGATCCAGATCATCGACAATCATCAGGCTGACTTCCGGGGTTTCTTCCCATTCCCACTCGCGGCCCAGCTCCGACTCGGGCAAAGACTCGGCCAGCGCTTCGGTCTGGTAACCCTCGGCGCGATAAACCTCGACTGTTGCGTTCTGCCATTCGCTTGGCAGGCAACTTTCACTGCCCGCGACGATGTGCAATTTGCAGCCTTGGCCGCGCGCAGTACCGGCGTCTTTCAAAGCTTCAAGGAACAGCGGCACCAGCTCATCGGCGCGTTCGCGCTGAATCAGGCAGACATTCAGGGTATTACAGACCTTGCGGTCCAGCGAGTTGCGCACCACTGCCGCGAAGCGAGTGGCGTCGGCGTCACGGTCGGCGATCAGCCACGCACCGCCGGTGCCGTGCAGGCTGACGGCAGTGCCGGCCTGCTGAGCAATGCTGCCCAACTGACTGACCGCACGGCCCGAGCCGCGCGCCACCGCCAGCGACAGACGCCGATCGGCAAACATCGCCCAACCGGCAGCATGATTGACACTTTCAACCAACGACACCGCCCCCACCGGCAAACCGGCTTCGGCCAGCGCCGGGTTCAAGGCGTGAGTGACGATGGCTTGCGCAGTGCCCAACGCATCGCTGCCGATGCGCAGCACAGCCGTATTACCGGTGCGCAACACCCCGGCGGCGTCGGCAAATACGTTGGGTCGGCCTTCGAAGACAAACGCGACGATGCCCAGCGGCGAGACCACTTGCTCAACCTTCCAGCCATCGTGCTCGACACTGCTGATCACTTTGCCCCGGGTCGGTGGCGCATCACGCCAGGCGCGCAGCCCGGCGATCATGTCGCGGCGCATGCGCTCATCGGCGAGCAAGCGTGTGGTCGAGCGGCCGCGCGCCTTGGCTCGCTCGATGTCGGCGCGGTTGGCGGCTTCGATCTGCGTCCAGCATTCAGGGCTCTCCAGGCGCTGGGCAAACAGGTCGAAGAACCGGCTGATGGCTTCATCGGAGACCGCCGAAAATGCTGTGAATGCCGCAGCCGCACGCTCGATTGCCACCGAGGCGGCCTGTTGATCGGCCACGGGGATCAGCAACAACTCGCCACTGACCTGCTCGACCAGCAGATGGTCACCGGGCTGAAACCGCGCGGCCAGTTCGGGGCTGACCACGGTGACGCGGTTACCAGCGAAAGGGATCGGCGTGCCAGCGACTAGACGTTCGAGCGCAAGAGACATGAAGCGGATTCACCATGCAGAGGGCGGCCGGAAAATGTATAGAACACGATCCTGCAAAGCAACACTGCACCCGGTGGGAGCGAGCCTGCTCGCGAAAGCGGCCAGTCAGACGACATCGATGCTGAATGTACCGGCCTCTTCGCGAGCAGGCTCGCTCCCACACTGGAAAATCGTGGTGTGTCTTTAGAAGACGGACCAGCCAATCCGCGAGCTCAGCAGCTCCAGCGCCGCCATCCCCGCCAGCGAGTTGCCGGCGGCGTTCAACTCCGGCGACCACACGCACACGCTGAACTGCCCCGGCACCACCGCAACGATGCCGCCGCCGACCCCGCTCTTGCCCGGCAGGCCGACGCGATAAGCGAAGTTGCCCGCCTCGTCATACAGACCGCTGGTGGCCATGATCGAGTTGACCTGCTGGGTCTGGCGGCGCGTCAGGATCTGCTCGCCGCTGTGCTTGCAGAACCCGTCATTGGCCAGAAAGCAGAACGCCCGGGCCAGATCGATGCAATTCATCCGCAGCGCGCAGTGGCTGAAATAGCTGCGCAGCACCGCTTCGACATCGTTGTGAAAGTTGCCGAACGACTGCATCAGATAGGCCATCGCCGCATTACGCGCACGGTGCTGGTATTCGGAGTCGGCGACCTTGCCGTCGATCATGATTTGCGGATTGCCGGACAGACGCCGGACGAAGTCGCGCATCGACAGTGTCGGCGCAGCGAATCGCGACTGGTTGATGTCGCAGATCACCAGCGCCCCAGCATTGATGAACGGATTGCGCGGGCGGCCGCGCTCGAATTCCAGTTGCACCAGCGAATTGAACGGCTGGCCGGACGGCTCGTGGCCAAGCCGTTCCCAGATCGCTTCGCCGGAGTGATCGATGGCCTGCACCAGGCTGAATACCTTGGAAATACTCTGCACCGAGAACGGCGTTTCAGCGTCGCCGGCGCAATACATTTCGCCGTCGTTACTGTACACGGCGATGCCCAACTGGTTGGCCGGCACCGTGCCGAGGGCGGGAATATAGTCAGCAACTTTGCCCTGCCCGATCAGGGGCCGGACGGCGTCAAGGATCTCGTTCAACAGCGCTTGCATGCCGGGTTCCGAAAGTCTCGCCCCATGGGATCGCGGGGACACTGGGGCTAGACGCTGCGCCCGCCGGTCGCATCACACCGGCAAGCATCAGGCAGAATGTTCTAGGCTGAAGCGGACCATTCAGACACAGGAGAGCACCATGCACCTCGAAGGCTCCTGCCATTGCGGCGAAGTCACGTTCAGCCTCGACAGCGCCCATCCTTATCCCTATCAACGCTGCTATTGCTCGATCTGCCGCAAGACCCAGGGCGGCGGCGGTTATGCGATCAACCTTGGCGGCGACGCGACCACTCTCAAGGTTCGCGGAGGCAAAAACATCAGCATCTATCACGCGAAGATGAAAGCTGACGGCGATAAACGCGCCCATCGCAGCAGCGCCGAACGCCACTTCTGCTCACTGTGCGGCAGCGGCCTGTGGCTGTTCAGCCCAGAGTGGCCAGAGCTGATTCATCCATTCGCCTCGGCGATCGACACGCCACTGCCGGTGCCGCCGGAACACACGCACCTGATGCTTGGTTCGAAAGCGCCGTGGGTTGAGGTCGAGGCGAAGCCGAAGGATCAGCAGTTTGATGTATATCCCGAAGAATCGATTGCCCAGTGGCATGAGCGACTCGGTGTAACTCGCTGAACACCGCGCCCTTCGCGAGCAGGCTCGCTCTCACATTTGGATTGCGATCACCTGTGGGAGCGAGCCTGCTCGCGAAGGGGCCGGGTCAGGCAATATCAATCAGTCCAGATGCGCCCAGGTCATCCTGAACAACGCCCCGCCCCACACCGATTCGCCAACCTCAACCTGCCCGCCATGGGACTGCGACACCCGCCGCACCAGCGCCAGGCCCAGTCCGAAACCCCCGGTGCGCCGATCCCGACTGGCATCCAGTCGGGAAAACGGTTCGAAGATTTTCTCCCGCCCTTGCAGCGGCACACCCGGGCCGTCATCGCTGACCCGCACTTCATAGTCATCGCCATTGCGCAGCAGCGACACCTCAACGCGCTGCTCGGCATAGCGAATGGCGTTGCGCAAAAGGTTGATCACCGCCCGCGCCATGAAGCGCGGTTCGATGCTTACCGTGTCGACCTGGCAACCGGCGATCGACAACTGCACGCCCACTGCTTCGGCCTCCAGCGCCACACTACCGACAACGCTGTCTAGCCAGTCGGCCGCGTGAATATTCTCCCGTTTGATCACTGTCGCGCCGTGCTCGAGGCTGGCGTAGGTCAGCAGCTCCGAGACCATCTCCTCCAGCTCACCAAGGTCGGCATACATGTCGGCGATCAGCTCGCGATTCTCGCTGGCGTCCGGTAGCTGTTTGAGCTGATCAAGTTCGAACGACAGCCGCGCAATCGGTGTGCGCAATTCGTGAGACACCGCGTTGGTCAGTTCGCGCTGGTTGGCGATCAAGCCTTCGATGCGCGCCGCCATCAGATTGAAGTGCTCGGCCAGATCGCGGATGTTTGAGCGCCGCGATAACTGGATGCGCACCGACAGATCATTGTCGCCAAAACGCTCGGCCGCCAGCCGCAGCTTTTCCAGATCGCGCCAGTGCGGGCGCACCCAGAAAAACAGCACGATGCCAATCAACACCGCGAGCATCATGTACGCCGCAGTGATGTAGAACGGCATCAGGCTCGGCTCCGGCGGCAGCTTGATGCTGAGCAGTTGCGAGCCACCATCGATATTGCTAATGAACTGCGTGTAATCGTCGCGGATCACCAACAGGTTCCGCGCGAGCTCGGCTTTTTCCTGCGGTGTCAGGGCGAGTTGATCGGCCTCGACCAGACTCAGCGACAGACCGTAGTGCGCGCGCAATGAATCGAGTTTCTGTTCACGCTCGGCGCCCTGGCGGCCTTGCAGATGATCGACCAGCGACCACGCCTGACCGCGCACGGCTTCACGGTTGTAATCCTGCGTCTGGCTGTCGAGCAAGGCGTTGAAGGTGTGCTCGACCGTCTGCAAGGCCAGCACCAGTCCTACCGTCATTACCAGAAACAGCCCGAGAAACAAACGCAGCATCTACAGCTCCCACGCGAACGGATTGAACAGATAGCCCTTGCCCCACACGGTCTTGATGCACACCGGCTCGCGGGGATTGTCCTTGAGCTTGTTGCGCAATTTGCTGATGTACACGTCGACGCTACGGTTGAGGCCGTCGAAGGCAATGCCGCGCATGCGATTGAGAATGTCATCGCGAGAAAGGATTTTGCCCGCCGCGCTGGCCAGCAACCAGAGCAACTCGAACTCCATGGTGGTCAGCTCGATCAGCTCACCGGTCAGGCGCACTTCCCGGCAACTGCGGTCGATGCTCAATTGCCCGAACTCGAGAAAACTGACCACGCTGCTGTCCGGCGTCTGCCGCCGTTGCAACGCCCGCAGCCGCGCGAGCAACACCGGCGGTTTGATCGGTTTGATCACGTAATCGTCAGCGCCGGATTCCAGACCGAGGATGTGATCGAGATCGTCTTCCTTGGCGGTGAGGATCACGATCGGCGTGTCCGAGACACTGCGAATTTCCCGGCAGACCTGCAAACCGCTCTGCCCCGGCAACATCAGATCGAGCACGACCATTTTCGGCTTGAATTCGAGAAACGCAGCCACGGCCAGATCCCCCCGATGCACCGTGCGTACCTCGTAGCCGTGTTGTTCAAGAAAGTGCGCGATCAACGCGGCGAGACGCTCATCGTCTTCGACCAGCAGCACCTTGCCGAAACCCAGGTTATCCATAATGACCGTTGCCAAGCCAAATGTGAAAGGGCCGATATTATGCGGGCAATCATTGATCAGGCGCTGACGCCAGACAGCAAAAACCGGCCACGCGGGCCGGTTTTCGGTGATGCTTCATACTTTTAAGATTTTTTTACAATCCGACAATGATGTCCGATTGGATTGCGGCAGCTCCTACCCGATCATGCGGCGACCGGCACACCGCTGTGAAAGCGGAATTCTTCGTCCGGCGACTCGATCAACGCTTGCTCGGCAGCACGGACGCGCTCAATCACCTGCGCGACATCCTTGGCATCACCATACTGATAGGCCAGTTTCAGATAACCCTGAAAGTGCCGCGCCTCGCTTTTCAGCAAACCGAAATAGAACTTGCCCAGTTCTTCATCCAAATGCGGCACCAGTGCTTCAAAGCGTTCGCAACTGCGTGCTTCGATGAAAGCGCCGACTACCAGCGTATCCACCAGTTTCACCGGTTCGTGACTGCGCACCACTTTGCGCAGGCCCGAGGCGTAGCGGCCGGCGTGCAGCTGACGCAACTCGATCTTGCGCCGTTTCATGATGCGCATGACCTGCTCGTGATGCACCAGTTCTTCCCGGGCCAGGCGCGACATCATGTTGATCAGGTCGACGTGGGCGTGGTACTTGGCAATCAGGCTCAGCGCAGTACTGGCGGCCTTGAACTCGCAGTTCTTGTGGTCGATCAGCAGGGTTTCCTGATCGGCCAGTGCCGCCTGGACCCAGGCGTCGGGGGTGCGGCAGCCAAGGAATTCGTGGATTTCGGGAAGGATCATGGGGCTCACGGTAAAAAGGTGTTCGAGCGAAGGGCGCCGATTATACCGGCCTGCCCGCAGACCACCAGCGGCGGCTGTTGATATGCATCAAGTCGCAGACGTTCGGGTAGCAACTATAGTTGTGCAACGCCGTGCCTTTTCTTTGCTGGAGACTCCGCTCATGCAAGCCATTCGCAGCATTCTGGTGGTCATCGAACCTGAACATGCAGAAAGCCTGGCGCTCAAACGCGCCAAGCTGATCGCCGGTGTCACCCAGGCTCATCTGCATTTACTGGTGTGCGACAAGAAGCATGACCATGCCGGCCTGCTCAGCGTGCTCAAGGCTGCGTTGCTCGCCGAAGGGTACAGCGTGACCACCGAACAGGCGTGGAACGAGAGCCTGCACGAAACCATCATCGATGTGCAGCAGGCCGAGGGTTGCGGCCTGGTGATCAAACAGCACTTCCCCGACAGCTCGCTGAAAAAAGCCTTGCTGACCCCGGCCGACTGGAAGCTCCTGCGCCACTGCCCTACCCCGGTGCTGCTGGTGAAAACCGCCGGCTCCTGGAAAGACAAAGTGATTCTGGCTGCGGTCGATGTCGGCAATGCCGATGGCGAACATCGGCACTTGCACAGCACCATCATCGATCACGGCTACGACATCGCCAGTCTGGCCAAAGCGCATCTGCATGTGATTGCCGCGCATCCGTCGCCGATGCTTTCAGCCGCGGACCCGACATTTCAGCTCAAATCGACAATAGAAGCCAAATACCGCGAGCAGTGCCGGGCGTTTCAAGCAGAGTTCGATGTCGATGACGAGCACCTGCACATCGAGGAAGGCCCTGCCGATGTGTTGATCCCGTTCATGGCGCACAAGCTGCAGGCAGCGGTAACGGTGATTGGCACAGTGGCGCGCAGTGGTTTGTCAGGCGCGTTGATCGGCAATACGGCGGAGGCGGTGCTGGATACGCTGGAAAGCGATGTGCTGGTGCTCAAGCCGCAGGAGGTTGAGGATCATCTGGTGGAACTGGCCGTGAAACATTAAGAGCAAAAGATCGCAGCCTTCGGCAGCTCCTACAGGTAGAACGCATTCCCATGTAGGAGCTGCCGAAGGCTGCGATCTTTTGCTGTTCAGGCGCCGAAGGCGTCTTTCAGGAAGCCCGGGGCGATGTAGCGCTGATAATGCGCTTCCGACAGCAGGAAGAATTCCCGATCAATGGCATCACGCAGTTCCGGCAGGTTCCAGTCGCGGAACTCCGGCAGCAACACCATCCCGTAGGCCTCAAGATTAATGATCACCCGCGCACCTCGGGCAATCAGCTGATAGGCCCAGCAATATTCCGACTGATGCGGTACGAAGCGGATCTTGCGCTGCTCGAGTTGCTCGCGCAGGCGCGCCGAATCGAAAATCTCGACCTTGGCCGCCATCACTTGTGACAGCAATTGCTCCAGACGCAGCCAGACCGCACGCTTTTCCTCCTCGTTGTACCCGTTCCAATGGATCACTTCGTGGTGGAAACGCTTGCAGCCACGGCACACCAGGTCACCGTAAACGGTGGAGCAGAGGCCGACGCAGGGGGTCTTGATGGTCTGATTGGGCATAAATGGGCAGAACACTGAAACGCGGAACAGGCCGGCATGTTAGCCCTTTGTCGGGCATTGATCACCCCTCAAACAGCAAGGTCTCGCCGGCGTCGCAGGTTTGCTCCGGCCGCGCTGATTGCCACGAAAGTCCAATAGAGCGCGACTTACCTTTAAATTTTTTTTGCCGTAGAATCAGCCAGCCTTTTAAGGCGCCAATGTCCGTTAGAAGCTGTTTTCAAAGCGTCACGAGCACAGTCGTTCCTTCAGAGCGGTGTTGGCGAAGGGTTTTTCCAGCGGGGAAAAGCCCAACGCCAACCCTCATCAGCTCCCCGTTCTGCAGGCGTAAAACTTTGAAAGCAGCTTCTGTAAGGAATTGCCGGTAATTCTGGCCGAACGACCCACAACGTCGTGAGGCGCATGAGTACGGCAATTTCGGGATGAGCGTCCCGGACACCCATTTGGGACCACTGATGAGGGTAATAACTGTGCTTGAAGCCTACCGCAAACATATCGAAGAGCGTGCAGCCCTGGGTATCGTTCCCCAGCCGCTTAACGCCGAACAAACAGCAGGCCTGATCGAGCTGCTGAAGAACCCTCCGGCTGGCGAAGAAGCTTTCCTCGTTGACCTGATCACCAATCGCGTACCACCTGGAGTGGACGAAGCCGCCTACGTCAAGGCCGGTTTCCTGTCTGCCCTGGCCAAGGGCGAAGCCACCTCCCCTCTGCTGGACAAGAAACGCGCTGTAGAACTGCTCGGCACCATGCAGGGCGGCTACAACATCGTCACCCTCGTTGAACTGCTGGACGACGCCGAGCTGGCGCCAGTCGCCGCCGAAGAACTCAAGCACACCCTGCTGATGTTCGACGCCTTCCACGACGTCGCTGAAAAAGCCAAGAACGGCAACGTTCACGCCAAGGCCGTGCTGCAATCCTGGGCTGACGGCGAGTGGTTCAAGAAGCGCCCGGTCCTGGCCGACAAGATCAGCCTGCGCGTATTCAAGGTCACCGGCGAAACCAACACCGACGACCTCTCCCCTGCGCCAGACGCCTGGTCGCGTCCTGACATCCCGCTGCACGCCCTGGCCATGCTGAAAATGGCCCGTGACGGCATCGTTCCGGACGAGCAAGGCAAGACCGGCCCGATGAAGCAGATCGAAGAAATGCGCGGCCAGGGCTTCCCGATCGCCTACGTCGGTGACGTGGTCGGTACCGGTTCGTCGCGTAAATCGGCCACCAACTCGGTGCTGTGGTTCTTCGGCGACGACATCCCTTACGTGCCGAACAAGCGCGCTGGCGGTTTCTGCTTCGGCAGCAAGATCGCTCCGATCTTCTACAACACCATGGAAGATGCCGGCGCCCTGCCGATCGAGTTCGATGTGTCGAACATGAACATGGGCGACGTGATCGACCTGTACCCGCACGCTGGCAAAGTCTGCAAGCACGGTACCGACGAAGTCATCACCACTTTCGAAATGAAGACCCCGGTGCTGCTGGACGAAGTCCGTGCCGGCGGTCGTATCCCGCTGATCATCGGCCGTGGCCTGACCGAGAAGGCTCGCGCCGAGCTGGGTCTGCCAGCGTTCGACCTGTTCAAGAAGCCTGAAGCTCCGGCTGAAAGCACCAAGGGCTTCACCCTGGCGCAGAAAATGGTCGGCAAGGCTTGCGGTCTGGCAGAAGGCCAGGGCGTGCGTCCTGGTACCTACTGCGAACCGAAGATGACCACCGTGGGTTCCCAGGACACCACAGGTCCGATGACCCGTGACGAACTGAAAGACCTGGCGTGCCTGGGCTTCTCCGCTGATCTGGTGATGCAGTCGTTCTGCCACACTGCGGCTTATCCAAAGCCGATCGACGTGACCACCCACCACACCCTGCCTGACTTCATCATGACCCGCGGCGGCGTTTCCCTGCGTCCGGGCGACGGCATCATCCACTCGTGGCTGAACCGCATGCTGCTGCCGGACACCGTCGGTACCGGTGGTGACTCGCACACCCGTTTCCCGATGGGCATCTCGTTCCCGGCCGGTTCCGGTCTGGTCGCGTTCGCCGCTGCCACTGGCGTCATGCCGCTGGACATGCCGGAATCGATCCTGGTGCGCTTCAAAGGCAAGATGAAACCTGGCATCACCCTGCGTGACCTGGTTCATGCCATTCCGTACTTCGCTATCCAGAACGGTCTGCTGACCGTCGAGAAGAAAGGCAAGAAAAACGCCTTCTCCGGCCGCATCCTGGAAATCGAAGGCCTGGAAGGTCTGACCCTGGAGCAGGCGTTCGAACTGTCCGACGCCTCGGCCGAACGTTCGGCTGCCGGTTGCACCATCAAGCTGTCGAAAGAGTCGATCACCGAGTACCTGCAGTCCAACATCACCCTGCTGCGCTGGATGATCGGCGAAGGCTACGGCGATGCGCGCACTCTGGAACGCCGCGCTCAAGCGATGGAAGCCTGGATCGCCAACCCGCAACTGATGGAAGCCGATGCCGACGCCGAATACGCCGAAGTCATCGAAATCGATCTGGCCGAAATCAACGAGCCTGTGCTCTGCGCGCCGAACGATCCGGACGACGCCCGTCTGCTGTCCAGCGTTGCTGGCGAGAAGATCGACGAAGTGTTCATCGGTTCGTGCATGACCAACATCGGTCACTTCCGCGCTGCCGGTAAACTGCTGGATCAGGTCAAGGGTCAGCTGCCAACCCGTCTGTGGCTGTCGCCGCCGACCAAGATGGACGCTCACCAACTGACCGAAGAAGGCTACTACGGCATCTACGGCAAGGCCGGCGCACGCATGGAAATGCCAGGCTGCTCGCTGTGCATGGGTAACCAGGCACGCGTTGAGCCGAACAGCACCGTGGTCTCGACGTCGACCCGTAACTTCCCGAACCGTCTGGGCGACGGCGCGAACGTCTACCTGGCCTCGGCCGAGCTGGCGGCCGTTGCTTCGATCCTGGGTCGCCTGCCGACCGTCGAGGAGTACATGGAATACGCTGGCAAGATCGACAGCATGGCGGCCGATGTCTACCGCTACCTGTCCTTCGACCAGATCGCCGAGTTCCGTGAAGCTGCTGCGAACGCCAATATCCCGGTCGTTCAAGCCTAACGCTGCAAGGCAATAAAAAACGCCGCCCATCGTGAGATGAGCGGCGTTTTTTTATGCCTGCGGGCAAGCATCACGCAAACCTTGTGGGAGCGAGCCTGCTCGCGATGGCAGGCTCGCAATCGCACAGGTCGGTCAGACAGCCAGCTTGTAAACCAGCGCCGAAATAGCCACCAGCCCCACCGCGGTAACAAACACGTTCGACGCCTGACCGCGATAGCGCGCCATCGCTGGCACCTTGCGAATCGCGTACATCGGCATCAGGAACAGGATTGCCGCAATCACCGGCCCACCGACCGTTTCGATCATGCCCAGGATGCTCGGATCAAGCGTCGCGACGATCCAGCAGATCACCAGCATGAACGCCGCCACGATGCGATCCAGCGTTTTCGCGCCCGGACGCTTGCCGCTCTTGACGATCAAACCCTTGAGGCCTTCGCTGGCCCCGATGTAGTGGCCGAGGAACGACTTGGAGATCGCCACAAACGCAATCAACGGCGCCGCAAACTCGATGGTCGGGTTGCTGAAGTGGTTGGCCAGGTACGACAGGATCGACAGGTTCTGCTCTTTCGCCTCAGCCAATTGCTCCGGCGACAGGGTCAGCACGCAACTGAATACGAAGAACAGCACCAAAATGACCATCAATGCATGAGCGCGCGCGAGGATCTGTGAGCTGCGCTCGTCGGCGTGCACACCGTAACGACGCTTCTGGTCCATCGCGAACGCCGAGATGATCGGCGAATGGTTGAACGAGAACACCATCACCGTAATCGCCAGCCACAGCGTATGCAGCAGCGCTGACGGCGCCGGCACTTGCGAGGCTGTGGCGAGGATGCCGCCGTTCCAGTGCGGGATCAGGTACACGGCGAGGAACAGCAGCGCGACGATGAATGGATAAACCATCAGGCTCATGGCCTTGACGATCGCCTGTTCACCGCAACGCACCACGGCCAGCAGGCCGAGTATCAACACGAACGACAGCAGCGCGCGCGGCGGCGGTGTGATGTGCATTTGGTGTTCGAGGAAACTGGCGACCGTGTTGGTCAGGCCGACGCTGTAGATCAGCAGGATCGGGAAGATGGCAAAGAAGTACAGCAGCGTGATCAAGGCACCGGCCTTGATACCGAAATGCTGCTCGACCACTTCGGTAATATCGGCACCTTCGCGACCGGACAGCACAAAACGGGTCAGGCCACGGTGAGCGTAAAACGTCATCGGGAAGGCCAAAAGCGCGAGGATAACCAGCGGCCAGAAGCCACCCAATCCTGCGTTGATCGGCAAAAACAGGGTGCCGGCGCCAATGGCCGTCCCAAACAGTCCCAGCATCCAGGTGGTGTCCTGGCGATTCCAGCTCGAAAGTTCAGCGGGTGCTGCTGCGTCGAAGCGCTTTTCGAGGCTATTGGCCTGATCATTCATCCGGTCGGATCTCCGCTTTCCGGTCACTTGCCACTCGGTCAGGACGCGTCGGAAAAAACCGACAGACATGCTCCGGCCGAAACAGGGGCGCGATTCTCCGTGATAAATCAATGCAAGCAAAGACTTAGCTGAGGAATGGTTGTGCGGGGCAGCCTGATTGGGCGTCGTTCATGGGAAAAACAGGGTCGCGATTGGGTATGTCAGACGCCGCTTACGGATACGTTTTTGCAATCAAGCCATGATTCATCGATCGCGCTCAGAGCGATATGCCAAGCATGAATCCCAACAAAATGCAGTACAGCCCGAAACCGAAGAGCAACCAGAGCTTGCCATTCTCTCTTTTATCTCTGTTGCGCACCGTTTCCTCGTATTCCGCGAACTCCCGTTCGATTCGTTCCAGTCGTGCCTTGCGGTCATATGTGCTCATACAGATTTATCCCTTGGATAATGCGCCTGAGTGGTCTCAAGCATGAATACTCAAAACTTGAAGAACACGCCTGCGACTGCGGTGATCGCAGTCAACACTCCGCCAAACACCGCAATTGGATAGAGCTTCGTCTCCCTTGATAACTTTTTCTCTTCAGCCTGAAGCTTTTTCCATTCAGCCACGAGTTTCCTTGATTCGTTTTCCAGCCTGTCGAGCTCCAGATTTTCGCGATCGTTATGAAACATTTGCCCTCCTTGGCTGCCGGCGGATGGGGCCAGCACTCGCATGCACATCGACGGCTTTCGTCATGCCCTTATCATCAAACTTTTCCATTTACGCTGACCAGCAGACGCATCTGCCATTCCCGTAGGCAAAATCCGCGAGTCACGTAAGCCTCCTCATACACGGAATTTGCGATATTCCAGACCAATTACCTGCCAGAACCCTGCCCTTGATCTAGCGTGTGAGAAGCCATAACCCAAGGAGCCTCCCATGCCACTGGTCCGCATCGACATCCAGCAAAACCCCGACCCCACTTTCGCCAGGCGCATCGGCGAACAGATCTACGCCGCCCTGCGCAGCTGTATCGATGTGCCAGAGCATGACAACTTCCAGATTCTCAACGAGCACGACGGCCAGCATTTCGTGTACGACCCGCAATACCTCGGCATCGAGCGCAGCGACGGCGTGGTGTTCATTCAGATCACCATCAGCGAAGGGCGCAGCGTGGAAAAGAAACAATTGCTGTTCAAAACCATTGCCGAGAGCCTGCATGCGCAACTGGGCATCCGTACGGAGGACGTATTCATCAATCTGGTAGAGGTGAAAAAGGAGAACTGGTCGTTCGGCAATGGTGTTGCGCAATACGTCAGCTGATGGGTCGTGCGCCATGCCTGCGTACTTGCTTGTTCCACGAACCCGTCCAGAATCAAAGCACCACTGCGTGAATGCAACGATTGCCAAGCCGCTGCGGATTCAGCACTCTGAGTCGACTTTCGCGACCCACCCGCCGCCAATCACAGGAGCCGCGCAATGCCCGCAACCGTTCTGGTACTGGTTGAAACGATCAATGATTATCTGCCGATTCTCGAGCATCAGGGATTCCACCTGATCCTTGCACCAACGCCAGCCGAACGTGCACAAGCCATCGTTACCCATGGCAGCCGCATCGACGCCGTGCTTACTCGCGGGCCGCTGGGCCTCACCGCCGACGAGATCAGCGCCCTGCCCGCCTTGAAAATCATCACGGTGATTGGTGCGGGCTATGAACAGGTCGATCTGCAAGCAGCCAGTGACCGTGGCATCACCGTCACCAATGGTGCCGGGGTCAACGCCTCGTCGGTGGCCGATCATGCGATGGCACTGTTGCTGGCATTGGTCCGCGATATCCCACGCTGCGATGCTGCGGTACGCCGCGGTGAATGGCCGAAAATCATGCGCCCGTCGCTGGCCGGCAAGCGTCTGGGCATCCTCGGGCTGGGCGCCGTGGGCATGGCGATTGCCAAACGCGCCGAGCTGGGTTTCGACATGCAGATCAGCTACCACAACCGCCAGGTGCGCAGCGACGTTTCCTATGCGTTCTGCTCGACACCGACCGATCTGGCGCGAGCCTCGGATTTTCTAGTGGTCGCCACGCCCGGTGGGATCGGCACGCACAACCTGGTGACGCGAGCGGTGCTCGATGCGCTCGGACCGAATGGCTTTATCGTCAACATCGCCCGGGCCAGCGTCATCGCTACGGCGGATCTGATCACCGCACTTGAACAACGTCGTATCGCCGGTGCCGCGCTGGATGTGTTCGATCACGAACCGGAAGTGCCCGATGCCCTGAAAAGCCTCAGCAACGTTGTGCTGACTCCCCACGTCGCCGGCCTCTCCCCCGAAGCCACGCAAGGCACGGTTGAGCTGGTGGGCAAAAACCTGATGGCGTTTTTCTCCGGACAACCAGTGCTGACTCCCGTCGCCCTGCCGCCCAGGTTGAACAACCAGCGCGTGCATTAACGCGCCTGGCATCGTCGAACCGCGCCGATCTTTGGCCCATTCTCAAAGTTGATTATCCAGCAACACGCTAACCTATAAGACCGACCCGCGCTTGTGAGCACCCGAGCGCGCCATTAGATTAGCCAATGATGTCTGGCCTCCAAAATAAGCAGAAGGGATAAGCATGGCGCTTACTGACCAGTCCACCCGGATCCGCGCGGGCGAAGAACTCGATGCCAGCCTGATCGATCCGTACCTCAAGGCGCACATTCCCGGCCTGACCGGCACTCCGCAGATCAGCCAGTTTCCCGGCGGCGCGTCGAACCTGACTTACCTGCTGGAATACCCCGAGCAAGAATTCGTTCTGCGCCGCCCGCCGTTCGGCCACAAGGCCAAATCCGCCCATGACATGGGCCGTGAGTTCCGCATTCTCAACCAACTGCGCGACGGCTTTCCGTATTGCCCGAAGGCCTACGTGCATTGCACTGACGAGGCCGTCATCGGCGCCGAGTTCTATGTGATGGAACGGGTCAAGGGCATCATCCTGCGCGCCGAACTGCCGTCGGAACTGGGCCTTGATTCGGCGAAAACCGAAGCGCTGTGCAAAAGCTTCATCGACCGCTTCGTCGAACTGCATCGGGTTGATTACAACGCCTGCGGCCTCGGCGACTTGGGCAAACCCGAAGGCTACGTCGCGCGGCAGATCAAGGGCTGGAGCGAGCGCTACGAAAAAGCCCTGACCCCGGACGCGCCGCACTGGGAAGCAGTCAAAGCCTGGCTCAACGACAAGATGCCGGCCGACCACCCGACGTCGAGCATCGTCCACAACGACTACCGCTTCGACAACGTCATCCTCGACCCGGCCAATCCGATGCAGATCATCGGCGTGCTCGACTGGGAACTGACGACCCTCGGCGACCCGCTGATGGACCTGGGCAATACCCTCGCCTACTGGATCGAAACCGGCGACCCGGCACCGGTGCAACTGATGCGCCGCCAGCCAAGCCACGCACCGGGCATGCTGACGCGCCGCGAATTCGTCGACTACTACGCCGAGCGCTCGGGCATCCGCATCGACAATTTCGACTTCTACTACACCTACGGCCTGTTCCGCCTGGCCGGCATCGTGCAGCAGATCTACTACCGCTTCTACCACGGCCAGACCCAGGACAAACGCTTCGCGCAGTTCATTCACATGAACAAACTGCTGGAGCAGATGAGCCTGCAGGTCATCCAGAAATCCAGCCTCTGACCCAGGCCTACAACAAGACTTCCAACAAGGGAAACCCATGTCCAAGACTCAGTTGTTCGACCTCGACGGCAAAATCGCTTTCGTCTCCGGCGCCAGCCGTGGCATCGGTGAAGCCATCGCCAAACTGCTGGCCCAGCAAGGCGCCCATGTGATCGTCTCGAGCCGCAAGCTCGAAGGCTGCCAACACGTCGCCGACGCCATCATCGCCGCCGGCGGCAAGGCAACAGCCGTGGCCTGCCACATCGGTGAGATGGAGCAGATCAGCCAGGTCTTCGCCGGGATCAAGGAACAATTCGGCCGCCTCGACATCCTGGTCAACAACGCCGCGACCAACCCGCAATTCTGCAACGTGCTCGACACCGATCTGGGTGCATTCCAGAAGACCGTCGATGTGAACATTCGCGGTTACTTCTTCATGTCGGTCGAAGCCGGCAAGCTGATGCGCGAAAACGGTGGCGGCAGCATCATCAACGTCGCCTCGATCAACGGCATCTCCCCGGGCATTTTCCAGGGCATTTACTCGGTGACCAAAGCGGCGGTCATCAACATGACCAAAGTCTTCGCCAAGGAATGCGCGCAATTCGGCATCCGCTGCAACGCCCTCCTCCCCGGGCTGACCGACACCAAATTCGCCTCGGCCCTGGTCAAGAACGATGCGATTCTGAAACAGGCACTGACGCAGATCCCGCTCAAACGCGTAGCCGACCCAAGCGAAATGGCCGGCGCGGTGTTGTACCTGGCCAGCGATGCGTCGAGCTACACCACCGGCGTGGCGCTGAATGTGGATGGCGGATTCCTGTCCTGATATCTGTCCCGTGTGGGAGCGAGCCTGCTCGCGAAAGCGTTGTGTCAGTCAGCTATGTTTTGACTGACACCACGCTTTCGCGAGCAGGCTCGCTCCCACAGGGTAACTGCTGGGTTCCTGGCCTCGTGCAATCGAGGATTCGCGAATCTTATTGGGTTATGCAACGGGTAGTGGTGATGTGGCGCGTCACCTGCCCATCTACATACATATCCCCGGCAACCTCAGTATTCTCCAGCACCTCACACCGACGTTCCGGCTGTGGCGGCGGCGCGACAGGCGCAGGTGGTGGGGGACTGGCACAACCGGCCAACAAAATTGCAAGAAAAGCCAACGGCAATACGCGTTTCCCAGGATTATTCATAGGACGACCCGCGGTAATGGAAGACAAACTCCCGCAACCCGACCGGCCGCGGAAGACCTGACCACTCATTCTTTATAGCTGAGCACTTTGTTAGCGCCAGTGGATTGGGGTGATTGGCTGGGATTGGCTGTCGGTTTTGCGGGGATTTTCCAGCAGAAGCCTGGATTGGGATTATGGTTGTCGGCGAGGGCCTCAGGCTCACTCCTACAGTTTTGATCGAGTGAATTCAGTAACAACCAGGTCGGCTGTCAGGCCGCCTTCGCGAGCAGGCTCGCTCCCACAGAAAAGCAAAAGCAGCGCAGCTGCCCGCGGCGAAGCCGCCCCACTCAACAATGAGCGCAAGCTCGAGTAGCTTTTGATCCTGGAGCCCGTCGGCAGGCTGAGTGGAGGGATTGATCCGGGCGTGGGAGCGCAGCGACCGTCTGGCGCAGCCAGACACAGCGGAAGGAGGTGCAGCGAAGCAAACCGTAGCCGCTGCGCCAGGATCAATCCCGGAGCGAAGGAACCCCGAGCCTCAGCGAGCGGGCCGAACGTCAGGGCGAAGACCTTTTGGTTCCTTTTGGGGCGTTTGCCAAAAGGGACTCGCCGTAAGGGCGAAACCGCCAGCCGCAACACCCAAAAAAACGGATATACCCCCCCCAGAGCATGGCCGGCCCAAAGGCCGCCAAGACCAAAGCGCGCTTAAGCCAAATCCGGATCCCGCGAAGAACGCAAGGAATTGCTCTCAAGCTCATACCGCAACTCCCCCACCAACGCCTCAACCGCCTCAGGCGAACGCAGCGAAGCCAGATCCAGCCCACTGATCACCAGATCCACCTGCCCCGAATCAGGGTGATACAACTTGACCGTCAGCGAATGATCACCATCCACCGAACACTCACAAGCCAGCGGCGCAAAACTGTGCTCGAGCCGAGCGCGCAACTGCGCAAGATTCATCATTGACGTTGTTCCTATGACTGTTTCAGAAGGGGCACGATCGCAAACCCGAAATGGTCTACACCGCACCCCACCAGCCTAAGAACACAACGCCTTGGCCAATACATGAATTTGCACCCTTGTAACTAGTGCATTTGCACCCCTCAGCGCTGGCCCTTGGTGCCCCACTCTCCCGAAAACAAGCCGCGCTCCCGAGCCCAGACGATCGCCTCGCTGCGGCTATGCACGTCGATTTTCGAGTACACAGTGGCAACATGATTGCGCACGGTATTGGGCGCCAGTTTCAACCGCGCGGCGATCTCCTTGTCCGCCAGTCCTTCACAGATCAGTCCCAGCACATCGCGCTCACGGGCCGTCAGGTCAGTGAACGAGGCACTTGGCAGCTGCGGCGAGTTGATCTTCTTCACGTTGGCCAGCTTCTCGATCAGCGTCCGGCTGAACCACGACGCATCCTTCATCACCTCTTCAATCGCCGCGACCAGCTCAAGCTCAGTGCGCTTGCGCTCGGTCATGTCCATCAGCACCAGCAAATAGCAGGACGTGTCGTGAATGTTCACGGTGTCGGCCGAGACCGCACATTCCAGCAACTCCTCGTCCTTCTTGCGCACCGGCACATCTACCCGATCGACCCGACCGCTCTTCGCCAACGCCGACAATAACCGGGTGCGCGCGCCGTCATCGTGGATGAAGCTCAACTGCGTCACGGTTTTGCCAAGCACGTCATCGCTGTCATAGGCCAGGGTATCGAGGAACGCCTGGTTGACGTCGATGACCTCCTGCTTGTCAGCGGTGCAGATCAGAATCGGTACCGGAGTCAGACGAAAAGCCTTGGCAAAGCGCTCCTCGCTCTGACGCAAGGCCACTTCGACCCGGCGCCGGGGCTCCATGTCGACGAAAGAGAACAGCATGCAATTCTCGTCATTGAGCAGCAGCGGCTGACCGGCCACGATCACCTGTTTACTGCCACCGTCGGGTAGGCGCAGTTCCGCCTGCATCTGCGGAATGGTAGCGACATCGCGCAAGCGCTGAACAGCCAGATCGCGCTGGTCGGCCTGCTCGAAAATGTCGATTTCGTAGGCGGAGGTACCAATCACCTGATCGCGGGTATAGCCGGTCATTTCCAGAAAGCCCGGGTTGACCTTGATATAGCGCAAATCGCTGAGACGACAGATCACTGCCGGCGCGGGGTTGGCGTTGAAGGTTTTTTCGAAACGCAGCTCGGCGTTGGCCCAATCGGTGACGTCGCTCATGATCAGCACCAGCGACTCGGGCTGGCCGACGCGGTCGGTCAGCACCATGCTGCGCACGCTGTGTACCCAGACCCGCTCCGGGTCGTCCACGGACGAGACTTCGATCAGCACATCATTGAACGCCTCGCAGCGGGCGACACGGCTGATCGGGTAGTTGTCCGGCGGCAAGACATGATTGTTGCGATAGCGCAGCGTGAAGCGTTTGGCGTACTCGTCGGCGTTGCTGCCCAGATCACCGATGGTGCTGACACCGTGCATGGTCAGCGCCGCTTCGTTGGCCCAGAGAATGCTTTTGTCGAGTTCCAGCAGAATCACCCCGTCCGACAGCCCGGCGATGATCTGCTGCAACTGGCGACGGTTGGTTTCGGTGGTCAGGACTTCCTGGCTCATTGGATCTCCACACTGTGATGCGGCTAGGTGAAGAGTACGACCGCAGCGGTTCGGGATCGTGCCGCGGCCTCAAAATCGCCAGAAATCCCCTGTGGGAGCGAGCCTGCTCGCGAAAGCGCTGGGTCAGATAGACCATTCGGTGACTGACCCGGCGCATTCGCGAGCAGGCTCGCTCCCAC